>CAMYLA010000125.1 GCA_947259095.1 uncultured Acidimicrobiaceae bacterium
CGGCCCGGCGGTGGCGGCCATGGCCAGTGCCCCCGGGGCGATGGCCAGTCCGGCCCGCAGGATCGAGTAGCCCCACACCTCGGTGAGGAACGTGGGGGAGAAGACCAGCCACCCGGTGAAGCCGCCGACGAAGAGCATGGTCCCCAGCGAGCCGACGACGAAGCTCGGTGTCGAGGCCACGGCCGGGTCGAAGACCGGCCTCGGGTGGCCAAGCGAACGGCGAACGAAGACCGCCAGCAGCCCGGAGGCCAAGACCCCGCAGCCGATGGTGATGGGGCTGGCCCAGCCGATCGTCTCGGCGGCGACGATGATGAAGATGGCGATGCCGACCGAGAGCGCACCGGCCGGTACCGCCACAAGGTCGACCCCCCGTTCGATGTCCGGGTCCATGCTCTCGGCCAGGTGGCGGCGTCCGACGAGGCCGACCAGCACCGCCAGCGGCACGTTGACCAGGAAGACCGACCGCCAACCGACCGTGTCGACCAGGACCGCTCCGAGCGTCGGGCCGACCGCCGCCGCCAGACCTGCCATCGCCCCCCAGACACCGATGGCCGCATCGTGGCGGTCCTGGGGGACAGCGTGGAGGATCACGGCCAGTGAGGCCGGGATCAGCAGTGCCCCGCCGGCGGCCTGGATGGCCCGGGCCGCGATCAGCGCCCAGATGCCGGGCGCCAGCCCGGAAGCCAGGGAACCGGCGGTGAACACCGCCAGCCCGATGAGGAACAGTCGACGGCGACCGAATCGTTCGGCCAGCCAACCGCCGATGAGCAGGAAGGCGGCAACGCCGACGTTGTAGGCGGTGAAGATCCACGACAGCGTGGCCCTCGATGCCGAGGGATGATCGGCGGCGATGGCCGGCATGGCGACGGCGATGATCGTCAGCTCCAAGGCGATGAAGAACACCGAGGCCGAGCCGAGGGCGATGGTCAGCCCGGTCCCTGCACCGAAGCCCTGTTGGCCCGGGGTACCGGGCCTGCTCGGGGCGGCCCGGTCTGTCGCCGGTCGGCCGGTCCCGATGGCGACCGGGGCGCTCATGACCCCACCGTGGGGAACGGGGCCGACCGGTCGACGATCGGTGTCCGACCGAAGTCGGTGCCGACGGCGAAGGAAACGATGGTCTCCAGATACGTGGCGGCGGCGGGCATCATGATCCCGGCGTCCTCCAGCACCGCCCGCTCACGCCGGTTGTGGAAACGGCAACCAACCTCGGTGTACGGGGTGTACGGGGTCACGGTCCGCAGCCCCCGGTCGGCCAGCCGGCCCCAGCGCTGGATGTCCCCGGCCCATCGGGGGGCCCGAGCGGCGAGCCTGATCGCCGCCGTCACCAGCCGCCAGCGGCCGGGACCGAGCAACCGGACCTCGGACGGGGTTCGATCGAACAGCCGGCTGATCCGGCCGGTGGTGGCCACCAATTGGCCGACCGTGAAGGCCCGACCGGCGGTGAGATGGTGGCCGACGGTCCCCCGGCGATCGGTGCCCGCCAGGTGGACGAGGCCCCTGGCCACGTAGTCCACACCGACCGTGTCGAGCGGGGCCCCACAGGAGCCGGGCACCATCGGCAGTTGACCGTTGGCCATCATCCGCATCGGGGCGTACAGCACGTTCCAGTTGTCGGTTCGCCCGGTGTCGGTCCGTCCGCCGACGATCGACGGCCGGTAGATGGCGATCGGTACGTCCTGCTGGCTGCGGAGCAGGCGTTCGGCTCGGGCCTTGGTCCGCTCGTAGTTGTTGCGGAAGTTGCCGGCCCGATCACCGGGGAGGTGATCGGCGTCGACTGGGCCGGACGCCATCCCGGCGGCATAGGCGGTGCTGACGTGGTGGAAGCAGCCGAATCCGCCATGCCACATGGCCTCGGTGGCCAGTTCGAGCAGGTTGGCGGTGCCGTCGACGTTGATCCGTTGGGCCTCCGGAAGCGGGAGGTCGAACTTGACCGATGCCGCACAGTGGATGATGTCGCCGGTGCGGCCGGCCAGATCTCGCCATGCCGCATCGCCGAGGCCGAGCCGGGTCTCGATGATGTCGGCTCTGACCCAGTGGACCCGCCTGCGTTCGGTCGCGGTCGGCAGCCGGTCCAGTGCTGCGGCCAGGGTCTCGGCCCCCCGCCGTTCGGCGTCGGATCGGCTGGTGGCCCGGACCAGGGCGATCACCTCGATGTCACCGCCGGCAATGAGTTCCGCCAGCACCGTCTTCCCCAGAAAGCCGGTTGCCCCGGTCACCACTACAGGTCCGTTCGAACCCAGTCTGTCCCCCATTGCTCCTCCTCAGGTCTGGGGTTCAAACTAGGTTCGATGGTCCCGCCGCTCTGTTGGCCGGCTGACAGTCCGGGCCATGACGTCCGTCACCTGGCCCCCGACACAGACCGTCGAGGGCCGGAAACGCGCTTCTTGAAGCGGCCGAGAATCGCCAGCCGTCGCTCCGACCGACCGGAGGGTCTTGGCCGTCACACGGCTCTCCGAGCCCGATCTCAACCTGCTGCTCAACCGACCCGACTCTCACCACCACCGAAGCACACATGGGCTCTCGCACCCAGTACCCACCCGGCAGCACCATGTGCAGGGCTCTCAGAGCCGAGCTCACGACTCCAGGATCGCGCCGATCATGCACTTGTAGACGACATGACCGATGCCGCTCGCTGCCGCAGCGGGCGCTTGGTGGTCTTGCGGCATCGGGGTGGATCACTCGAGGTCGGCGCTGAGCTGTTGTTCGAAGGAACGCTGCGAGCGGGCCGGGGCTTCGTGATCGGCGGTCCGATTGGAATCACAGGAAGCTCAGAATACTGCAGCTTCTCGGCCCAAACCAGGGTTCGGTGCCGGGGCGGCACGGCGGTTGGCTGCGTTGACGGGCCTCCCCGGTCAAGGGGTGGTGAGGTCGTTCGGCACCCACCCGAGGATGTGGTCGACGTCGTGTTGGGCGCTTGGTTGGGTGGTCAGGCGTGCGCCGTCGATTCGGTCGAGGCGAAAGATCCTGCCTGCTTCACGGAGGTGGCACCAGCCGATGAGATACCAGCCGTCGGCGCCGTTGTAGAAGCCGACCGGGTCGACGCTGCGGGTGGTCTGGTTCCGGTCGGCGTCGGTGTAGTCGAGGTTGACCATGACCGATCGACGGAGTGCTTCCTCGACGGTCCGGCGGGACCGTTTCGAGGTCGATGGTTGCCGGCGGACCCTGATGCGACTGCGAAGGTCTCGGACCACCAGTTGGCTCGTGGGGCCCAGCGAGTCGAGGAGCCGTTCGGCCGCGGTGGCCCCGGCGTCGTTGAACGGCATGTGAGGGCCGGCCGCGGCGAGCGCAACCAGTATCGCCGAGACCTCTGCCGAGGACAGGGCCAAGACGGTGGTCCCGGACTGGTCGAGGCTGACCTGGCCTCCGGTGCGCCCGTGTTCGGCGTAGAGCGGCACTCCCGCGCTCCGCAGTGCGGCGAGGTCTCGTTCAATGGTCCTGCGGGAGACGCCGAATCGCTCGGCCAGCGATGTTGCGCTCACCGGTCGGGGTGCGGCCCTTCGGATTTTCTCGGTGAGCGCGTGGAGGCGTTCGAGGCGGTTCATGATTCAAACCGAACCCCTCGACTCCCGGTTGTCAAGGGAATCCTGGAATATCCGACAGTAGGCTGTCGCAGAGTTGGGGTACGGTCGGCGGCATGAGAGCAACCACAGCGGTTCGAGGTGAGCGATGAACGTGCGTCTGGGCTACACGATCTTCTACGTCGATGATGTCGAGGCGACCCTCGGTTTCTACACCTCGGGGTTCGGTCTGCAGCGGCGCTTCATCACGCCCGAGGGTGACTACGGCGAGCTCGACACGGGGGCGACGACGCTCGGCTTCGCTTCGAACGCCCTTGCCGAATCCAACTTGGCCGCCGTCGGCGGGTTCACCCGTCTCGACCCGAAGGTTCCACCGCCGGCTGCATCCATCACGCTCCTCACCAGCGACGTGTCGACAACGGTCGACGTAGCGGTCGAAGCCGGGGCCCGTCGCTACCTCGATCCGGTCGACAAGCCCTGGGGTCAGACCGTTGCCTATGTGCTCGACCCGAACGGCGTGCTGGTCGAGGTTGCCACCCCGGTGAAAGCGTGACCCGCCGAGAGATCGACGAGCTCGGTCAGTGGTGCGCCCGGAAACATGGGGCCACCAGGGACAACACGTTCGGACCGCAAACCGACGTGTATCGGGTGGGCGAGAAGATCTTCGCCATGGTGAACCTGGACGACCCCGGTTTCATCACACTCAAGGCCGACCCCGACGACGCACTGGCGCTTCGCCAGCAGCACGAGTTCATCCGTCCCGGCTACTACATGAACAAGCGCCACTGGATCACGGTCGACGCTCATCCCGACCTGTCACCTGACGAGGCCCGTGAACTCATCGACGACTCGTACAGACTCGTGTTCGGTTCGCTCACCAAGGCCAAGGGGGACCGGATCGTTTCCGAGGCGCCTGGCCCTGCCTGAGAGTGGCCACCGGCAGCAGCCATCGGGCGGGATCGGCATGGCTAGCCGGTGGCAAGAAAGCCACTGACCACCAACTCGACGCGGCGATCCTGGCGGGCCTGGTCGTCACCGGCCCCTTCTTCCGCGCCTTCCTCGCCGCGCGGGTCGAGAATGATCTGGGCAGCCTTGCCATCATTGGCCAGCCAGTAGTCCCGAACGGCCTCGGCCCGTCTCGCCGCCAGGTCCAGGTTGTACTCAACGCTCCCGGTTGCGTCGGTGCGGGCCACGACCGTGACCGTTGCGTCCGGGCTCTGCTGCATGAAGAACAGCGGGTAGTTCAGAAGTTCGAAGAACTCCGGAGTGATCGTCGCGCTGTTCTTCTCGAAGAGTATGTAGTCTTCGAAATACACTGCAAAGGTGGCGGGATCGATCACTGCGCTGCCATCGATCTGCGTCTCGTCAACAACGTTGCCAGACCCCATGATGGTCGTTGCGTCATCGACGGCCGCCTCGGCTTGCGCCGCAGTGGGATACCACCCTCGCATGATCGCCTTGCCGCCCGTCATGACCGCATACTGGGCTGCACCCGAGGGGTTGTCCGGTGTGGATGGCGCAACGAATGGCTCTGGCTTTGCCGTCAATGACGTCTGGGTGACCCCGGCTCCGGCTGTGCTGGCCGACGGGAGTGTTGTCGAGGTTGCGGTTCCAGACCCGGCCCGCTCGTCGCTCGTCGCCGGAGCCCGCCGATCGCCGGCGTCCAGGTCTGCGGTGGAGGCTGTCTCACCATCGGTTGAGAGCTCAACCGACTCGATGGGGGATGAAGACTGACCGCGACCGACCAACCAGCCGGTGAAACCTCCCATACTGGCGACCGCCACCAGTGCGAGCGCAACCAGAGTTCCCGTTCGTAGACGATGCCTCGGCTCGGGGCCGGGCTCGGGCTCGGGGTCGGACTCCGGCCACAATGCCGGATCCTTCGTTGCCTCGACGGCTGCTGTTGCAGTCCAGACGGGGAGATCGGAGTCGTCGTTTGATCGCCGCCGTGGGTTCGGGACGATGACCGAGGTGCGCTCGTCCGGGTCCTGCATCGCAGCATTGGGGTCGTTTGGCCTACTTGCGCCTGCCGCCATTTCCATCTTTCGCCTTCCAAAATTCCCGCACCAGACTCGCAATGGTACCGGGTTGGTCACGGTCGTCGGGGCCCATCGAGTGCGCGATTGAAGGTGTTCAGTGAGCACCGCAATCAGAGGTCGCGGCGTGGGAGGGCCCAACATCTCGATCGTCTTTGCGAGGAGGCCCCACGCAATCGTGTCTGCAGCATGCTCGACCCCGCGCTCGGCCCGGGGCACGTCATGACCTCGCCAGCTTTCGGCGCCAATCAGGCCAGGGTCAAGGGTTCCGCAGCCGGATTCCGCACCCTTGCGGGACGTTCGGGCCCTCAGTTCGCTGCGACGTCTCGCCAGTCCGGTCGATCGGGGGCGGTCTCCTCCCACGATCGGATGTAGACCACGATGGCTTCGATCTGCTCGCCGGTGAGCGGCCCCCCGAAGTCCTGGGAGTAGGCGCCCATCTGCGATCCGGGAACCCCGACCGAGATCAGCAATTCGGCCTGCTCGTCGGTTGCGGCTTGGAGGAACTGCTCGGAGTTGAGCGCCGGCCCCAGCCCACCTTCGCCGTTGAGGCCGTGACACGAGGCGCAGTTGAAACCCCAAAGATCCTGGCCGGCTTCGGCCAGCGAGTCGAGTTGGGCTTCCCGGCTGGCCTCACGATCGGAGGGCTCGATCCACCGGTAGAGGGGGAAGACCAGGGCCATACCGATCAGCAGGGCGGCGCCGACCACCATGATCCGGTTGGTCGACCGCTCGAGCTCGGTGTCGACGTCGTATGCCATCAGCCTCGTCCCTTCCCGATGCCGCCCGAAACCGGGCTCGGTTTCGCCATCAGCCGTGGCCACCTTCGGCGGCGCAGGCCGGTCCGGTCGCTGGTTCGTCGATTTCGAGGCTGCCCGGCTCCGGGCCGTCGCTCCGGCTTCCGGTGTCGATGTACAGCAGCCCGTCGTCGCCGATCTCTGTGGGGTACCGGTCCATGCCTCTTGGGGCCGGTCCGGCCAGGTAGTCACCGGCACGGTTGAAGACCGTGCCGTGGCATGGGCATTCGAACCGGCTCGACGACTCACAGAACGGGACCCGGCAACCGAGGTGGGTGCACTTCTCGGACAGGGCCACGACCTCGCCGTTGACCCGGGTGAGATAGGCCCGGGCCGCCGACACCTCGACCACACCCTTTTCTGGTATCGATTCCGGCGGCAGGGTGCGGACCTTGCCGCCGAACCCTGCGGTTGGCAACGGCTGCAGCAGGTCCCAGGTGGTCCAGGCGCCGGCTGCGGCCACCAGGCCCCCGCCGACCTGCCACATGCGGGTCAGGAACTTCCGGCGTTCCTCGATCTCACTCACGTTCTTCCTCCATGCTCGGCGGCGCCCAGCTTCCCGATCTGCCAGTGGTCAGAGCTCACCGTGCCACTCCTGCCAGGGCCATACCCAGCCCCAGTTCGGTCCTCGGAAGGCGAAGCCGATGATGGTGAGGATCACGAAGATCACCAGGAAGGCGGTGAAGGTGAGCACGGCCACCCGACGGTGCTGGGGCTTGATGAACAGGCTGCGGTCGATGTAGGGCAGTGCAATCAGGCCGATCACGATGGACCCCGGGATCAGCACCCCGGCCACCAGCGGGTGGAAGTGGGCCAGCAACTCCTGGAGGGCGGCGAAGTACCACGGCGCCTTCTCCGGGTTGGGGGTCACCGTCGGGTTGGCGACGTCACGTAGCGGGGCGTCGAAGAACACCGAGATGACCATCACGGTGAACATCACCGCCAGGGCCGCCACTGCATGGCGGACCAGCAGGTGGGGCCAGACGAATACCATGTCGTCGTCGGCCGGATCCTTGCGGACGCCGGCGTCTGGCTTGCCGGCAACGATGCCGAGAACCCGCTTGCCGCCTGCCTGTTCCGGCTTGGCCGCCAGCCTGACCGGGGACCCGTCATTCGACGGTTCCCGTCGGGGGAGCAACGGGTCAGTCATTCGGTTCCTCCCGGTCGAGTTCCAGCATCGAGTCCTTGCGCCATCGCCAGAGGTGGATCATCAGGGGGCCTGATCGGCGGTGAAGCCGAGCTCGACCTCGGCCAGGCCCATGCGCCTGCCGGTCTCCAGGGTCGGCACGTCGACCCGGCCCTGGCGGTCGTAGAGATCCTCCAGCCGGTGGAACTGCCGGAGCTCGACCATCTCGCCAGGCTCGTCCTCGGGCAACATGCCGCCGAAGCTGCGGTGGATGTCGGCGGCAGAGCGCCTGCCGTCGGCGATGGCGTCGATCAACGTCCGGGGGCCCTTGGCCGCGTCGCCCAATCGGCAAAGGATCAGCAGTGAAATCCCCTCTCACCCGTCATCCAATCGAACCGCCGGTCGACCGCCCCACCGGGCCTGACACGTCCCCGGCCCCGGCCGGAAAGGCCCGGCGGCGGCTGACCACCCTTTTGCTGGTGGCCGCCATCGTGGTGGTCGGTGTCGCCGTGGCCCGGGTGGTGGTGGACCGTCTCAGCCCCCACCTCTATGCCGGGACGGTGTTGCAGTTCGACGAGCCGGCCCCACCGTTGGACGGGCTGGCCTACGCCGGCGGCGAGCCCGTGGAGCTTGCAGCCTTCGACGACGAGGTGGCGCTGGTCTTCTTCGGCTACACCAACTGCCCCGACGTCTGCCCCGGCACCTTGTCGACCGTGGACCGGGCCCTCGACCGCCTGGACCAGAACGACCGTGACCGGGTGACGATGTTGATGGTCTCGGTCGACCCGGACCGGGACGATCTGCCATCCCTGCAGCAGTACGTCGAGTTCTTCGATCCGGGCTTTCGGGGGGTCGGCGGTCCCCAACCCGACATCGACCGGGCCGCCTCCCTCTACGGCGTGTACTACGAATTGGACGCCCCGACCCCCGGTGGCGAATACCTGGTCGACCACACCGCGTCGCTGATGGGGATCGGGCCGGACGGTTCGCTGCGGGTGATATGGAGCAGCGATGTGACCGCGGAGGCCCTGGCCGCCGACCTGGCCGAACTGCTGCCATGACCGGCCCGCCGACCCGGCGTGGCCCACGAGCCAGGGCGGCGATGGCGTTGTTGTTGTTGTGGTTGCCGGCGATGCTCACCGCCTGCGGCGACGGGTCGCCGACGGCCGACGCCACCACCGCCGGTGAGGTGGCGATCGGCGACCTGGTGGTCAGCGACCCCTGGATTCGCCCGACCGCCCCGGTGGCCAACGTGGCCGCGTTCTACTTCACCGTGACCGGCTCCGATGATGTCGACGACCGGCTGGTGGCGGTCACCTCGCCCCGCTGTGAGGCGGTCGAGATCCACCAGTCGTCCGAACAGGACGGGGTGACGTCGATGCGCCTTGCCGAGCCGGAGGATCTGGTGGTCATCGGGACCGGCCGACTGCAGCTCGAACCGAACGGTCTGCATGTGATGTGCCTTGGCACGGTCGAGCCGGTGACCGCAGGCGAGACCATCCCGTTGACCCTGCAGTTCGAGCATGCCGGTTCGGTGACGGTTGGGGCCAGCGCCGAGCAGCGCTGACCGAGGCCTGCGGCAGCCCTTGACGGTGCCGTCGGCGACGATCCGGCGGCGACCTGGCGGCGACGGTGATGGCGGTCCCCGGGCGTGGGACCTCCGCCTCTACGCGCTCGGATCGCGCCGCGGTACCGTTCGACCCGCACCCCACTACTGTTGCCGATGGAGGTACGGAATGACCACGTTGCGAGGCTCTCGAATGCGAACCAGGCTCGTGTCGATCGTTGCTGCGCTCGCTCTCGTCGCCGCGGCCTGCGGCGGTGACGATGATGACACATCGGCCGATACCACCGTCGACGACTCGTCCACCACGACCACCGACGGCAGCGACACCACCGACGGCGGCGACACCACGACCAGCGGCGGCAGCGACACCACCGACTCCAGCGGCACAACCGAAACGTCAACCGGTTCGTCATCGACCGACGGATCGGCCACCACGCTGCCGGGCGAGGACATCGATCTGTTCACCGAGGCCGGCGACGTGTTGGGAGTGATCGGGGTCGCCTACGACGACGAGCTCAACATCCGGGCCGCTCCCGGCGCCGATCAGGACGTCGTGGCCACCGCCGAGCCGACCGCAGACGATCTGGTGGCCACCGGTCGGGCACGGAAGTTGCCGAACTCGATCTGGTACGAGTTCACCGTTGGAGGTACGACGGGCTGGGCCAATTCCAGCTACGTCGCCTACATCGGTGGCACCGACGACGCAACCGCGGAGTACCTGGCCCGCAGCGACCGGCCGACTGCGGAGACGATGGCCGATCTCGGCGAATTCGTGGCCGCCGGCTTCGCCTCGACCGATCCCGAATCGGAGATCGTGCAGGTCGTCGCCCCAACCGTCGGCGATCTCGGCGAGGTCACCTATGATGTCGTCGGTATCGGCGACGACGCCCAGATCGGCTACCGGCTGCACATCTTCGGTGCACAAGAGGACAGCGGGGAAGGCTTCAGCCTGCGGACCATCGAGCGGACCGCACTGTGCGGCCGGGGCCTGAGCGGACCGCCCGAAGGGCACGAGCGGGCAGCGCCTCTTCGTCCGGCGCGACGACGTCCGGCTGTGTCCGCGCGACCTCTCAGGCCGGATCTGGCGGAGGTGGCGTTGCGACGATCCCGGCATCCTCCAGACCGGTCCCGATCGCCAGTAGGCGGGGCTCTGACCACATCGGGCCGATGAGCTGCACGCTCGGTGGCGGCGTCCCGGGCATTGCCACAGGAAGCGACAATGCCGGCAGACCCATCTGGTTGACGGGGGCGGAGAAGCAGCTCAGCGCGATGCGGTAGCCGACGGCCTTTCCTGCGACGTCGACGCTGTCTTCGCCGATGACCTTGCGGAGCGACGCAACTGATGGAGTGATCAGCACGTCGCACCCCTCCAGCGCATTGGCAGCTTCGGTTCGCATGCGGCGGCGCCATGCCAGGCCGGCCAGGTAGCCAGCCATGTCGGCCTCGAGGGCGAGCCTGATGCGAGAGCGCACTTCTGGACCGTATCGCTCAGGGGATGTGGCGTACCGGGTGCGATGCACCGCGGCGACCTCGGGATACATCGCCTCGGTGACGAGTCCGGGGAACTCGAGTGCAGGAAGGTCGAGATCGATGACGGTGGCGCCGGCATCCTCCAACATGGCGAGGAACGCCTTCCAACCCGACGTCACGTCATCCGCCAAGCCGCGGTCAACCCAGGGATGGGGAACTCCAAACCTCAGCCCCGCGGGGTCGGGCGTCGGACCGGGCATCACTAGCTGTTGTGGGAGCGACCAAGGATCGTTGGCATCGTGCCCTGCCATGGCCGCATACAGAAGTCCGGCGTCCCCGACGCTCCTGGCCAAAGGGCCTACGGTGTCAAACGACGGGGC
>CAMYLA010000126.1 GCA_947259095.1 uncultured Acidimicrobiaceae bacterium
CAAGGGCATCTACCGGTCGGCCACCGCCGATTCGCAGACCGTGCTCACCGGGGAGACACCGGCGGTGAAGATGGTGCTGGCGATCGGCGAGACCCCGGCTGCGGACTGAGCGCCGCTGGGCGGAGAACCGTGCGGCGCCCACCCCAGATCGGGCCACGCCCACCCCCACATCGGCCCGGCCCGGGTCCCGATACCGGCTACAGGTCGAGTACCTCTTCGAGTACGTCGCCCAGTTTGTCGAGAAAACCCCGCTTCCGCTTCTTACGCCGACGCTTGCCGCTGGAGCGATCGTCTCCGCGGGCCCGGCCGTTGCGGTGCCGACGGATGAGGCCCCGAGCGGCTTGCAGGCGCTGTTGCAACGGCGGGCCCGTGGCGGCGGGTCCGGTTGCTTGCGGCGGATCATGGGCCATCTCCCGGGTCGGCCAGGCGCTCGGCCGGGGCGAGATCGTCGACGAGGAGGTGGGTGCCGGGGTCGGTTCGATGGACGGCCCGGAACAGCAGGTGGACGCCGACCGGCAACGTGAGAACCAGGGCTGCCCCGGCCACCGCCAGCCGGGCCGATGCCGACAGGCCGAGTTCGGCGCCGGCACCGGCCGCGGCGAGCAGGAAGGCGACGGGGCTGGCCTTGCCGGCGGCGTGGAACCGGGCGTAGGGGGTGTTGAAGCGAAGCAGCCCGAGACCGGCCAGCACTGCCAGGCCGGCCCCGAGCAGCACCAGCGCCGACGTGACCGGGTTCATGACCTCACCCCCTCGTGTTCGATGAACCGGCTGGCGGCAACCGTGGCGGTGAAGCCGATGATGGCGATGACAACCAGCAGGTTGAGGTTGGTCGTGTCGCCGGTCCCGGCGGCGTGGGCGGCAATGGCGCCCATCAGACTGATCAGGGTCACGTCGAGGGCCACCACCCGGTCGGCCAGGTTGGGGCCGATCAGCAGTCGAATCCCCGCACATGATGCGGCAACGACGAAGCCGGCGACGGCGATGGCGGTAACCATCAGTGCGATTCCTCTCTGTTCGGTGCCGTCGCTTCCGACGCCGGGTCGGCGATCGGAAGGGCGGCGCAGGCCAGGTCGGCCAGCTCACGGACGTGCTCCTCCAGCTGGGGGCGCCGCTCGTAGTGGAGGAGATGGAGGTAGAGGGTCCCGGTATCGGGGTCGGCGTCAACCACGGCGGTACCGGGGGTGACGGTGATGGCCACCACCAGCATCAGGAGGTGACGGCTGGTCTCCACCGGCACCCTGACGGCGATGACGGCCTCGTCGGTGTGGTCGATCGGGGTCAGGATCTCCTTGGCCAGGTTGACCGTCGACACCACCAGGTCGGCTGCCACCAGGACCGCGAACCGAGCCAGGGGCCGCAGCCGGATGCCACCGACGCCGGCGGTGCCCATCCCGCTGCGGATGGCCACGGTGGCTACGACCACACCCGATGCCAGGTTGGCGATGCCGGCATCACCCCACAGGGCGCACCAGGCGAAAACCAGCCCCGCACCGGTCATCAGTCGTCGGATCGTCACCCCGCTGACGGGCACCGGGCTCACTGCAGGACCTGCTCGATGTAGACACCGGGATCGATCAGACCCGACGCCGCTCGTTCGCTCATCGACCACAGCGGCCCGGCGAACAGGGCGATGGCCAGGGTCACCGCAACCGCCATCCCGGTTGCCAGCTCCATGGTGTGGCCCCGGCCGCCGCTGGACCTCGGCGACGGGACGGTCACCTCCGGGTTGCCTTTCGCCCCATCGGGCGGGGTACCCCAGAACACCCCGAGCCAGATCTTGGTCATCGAGAGCAGGGTCAGCACGCTGGCGGCCAGCGAGACGACCACGATCGGGCTCTCGGCTGCGGCGACACCGGCGTCGACCAACGCCAGCTTGGCGATGAACCCGGAGAACGGCGGGACCCCGGCCAGGCTGAGGGCCGGTATTGCGAACAGGGCGGCGATGAGCGGCCGGCGGCCGGCCAGCCCCCCGGCGCGATCCAGCGACGACGTGCCGAGGCTGTCCTCGATCAGCCCGCCGACCAGGAACAGGACGGTCTTGATCGGGATCTGGTGGATGAGGAACAGCACCGCTCCCGCCACGCCGGCCACCGTGAAGAGCCCGAGACCCATCAGCATGTAGCCGATCTGGCTCACGATGTGGAACGACAGGATCCGCTTGACGTCGTCCTGGGCCAGGGCGCCGGCAACCCCGACCAGCATGGTGACGCCGGCCACCACCAGGATGATCGGGCCGAGGTCGTCCATGCCGGTCAGGGTGTGGAACCGGATCAGGGCATAGACGCCGATCTTGGTCAGCAACCCGGCGAAGACGGCGGTGATGGTGGTCGGGGCGGTTGGATAGCTGTCCGGCAGCCACGAGAACAGCGGGAAGATGGCGGCCTTGGTGCCGAACACCACCAGAAACCACAAGCCAAGGCCGATCCGGGTGGAGTCGGGCAGTTCGGGGATCCGTTCGGCCAGCAGCGCCAGGTTGACGGTGCCGGTTGCGGCGTAGACGTAGGCCAGCCCCAGCAGGAACAGGCTCGACGCCAGCAGGTTCATGACCACGTAGGTCATGCCGGACCGGACCTGGCCCCGGCGGCCCTGGTGGGTCAACAGCACGTAGCTGGACACCAGGATCAGCTCGAAGGCCACGAACAGGGTGAAGAGGTCGCCGGTGAGGATCGCAAGCGACACCCCTGCGGTGAGCACCAGCAGGATCGGGCCGGCCAATCGAGGATCGGCCCCCCAAGCGGTCCGGCGCTGGCCTATGGCGAAGAGCTCGACCAGCAGGATCGTGGCCATGGCCACGACCAGGATCAGGGCCGCGAACAGGTCGGCGACCAGAACGATGCCCAGCTCGGGGTGCCACCCGCCGACCCGAACCACGATGGTTCCGTCGGCATCGACCGAGGCCAGGAGCCAGCCCGCCAGCCCGGTGGCGAGAAGCAGCGTGCCGACGGTGACCACATCGCGGACCCGGACCCGGTTGCGGACCCCCAGGCCGACCATGGCCGCCAGCAACGGCCCGACCACCAGCAGTGAGACGACGCTGGTCATGCCGGCGTCGTCTCGTCGACGTCTCGGCCGGGTACGGGTCCACCGGTTCCGGCGGGGCCGACGTTTCCAGGCCCGGTTCCGGCGGGTCCACCGGTTCCGGCGGGTCCACCGGTTCCGGCGGGGCCGACGTTTCCAGGCCCGGTTCCGCTCTCGGCGTCGGGTTCGGCGGTCCGGTCGGACTGCTTCTCCGCTTCGACCCGCTGGGATGCGATGCGTCGGTCCTCGAGATCGTCCTCCACCAGATCATCGCCGGTCAGCTGGTTCTGCCGTCTGGCCAGGGCCAGCAGGAACAGGGTCAGCCCGAACGAGATGACGATGGCGGTGAGCGACAGCGCCTGTGGCAACGGGTTGGCGATTTGGCCGGCGTCGGCCCCATCGCCGGCGGACGGGCCACCGGCCAGTGGCGGCGCGCCGGCCGGGCCACCGGAGGCCAGCAGGGCCAGGACTGCGGCATGGCCGATCAGGGAGAACCCGAGCACGATTCGGGACAGGGTCCGGGACGTGATCAGGTAGGTCCCGACCCCGACCAGGGCGGCCACCGTCAACAGCAGCGTTCCGCTCATCTCCCACCGCCCCCCGGCCCGCCGACGCGGGAGTTCGACCCGGCCGGGCCCCCGGCGAGCCCGGCTTCCCGGACCGAGCGGTCATCTTCGGGCTGGGCCGGGACCGGAGGATCAGCCATCTGCTCGACACCCAGGCCGTTCATCACCGCCAGCACCAGACCGACGACGATGGCGGCAACCCCGGCGTCGAACAGCTGCGCACTCCCACTCTTGACCTTGCCCAGTACCGGCACCGTCGACTCGACCACCACCTGGTCGAGTAGGGGCTGGCCCAACAGCAGCGGGGCCACGGCAACGACGGCGGCGAGGACGCCGCCAACGGCCAGGAGCACATCGGCCCGGACCGGCACGGCCATCCCGGTCACCATCCTGAGGGCCACCACCGCGCCCAGCACAAGTCCCGCTGCGAACCCGCCACCGGGCTGGTTGTGCCCGGCGAAGAACAGGTAGGTCGCGACCACGACCGCCAACGGGCTGGCGGCCCGAATGCCGGTTTGCACCACGGGAGACCGGGGGGCGATCATGTCGCCTCCCGCATCCGACCGTCGGCGGCCAGGGCCGCCACGCCCACCGCCACCACGACCAGGACCACGATCTCGCCCAGGGTGTCCAACGCCCGTATGTCGGTGAGGATCACGTTGACGATGTTGTTGCCGCCACCTTCGGCGACGGCGGCGTCTGCCAGCTCGGTGATCGGCGGGCGACCGGTCGGGGCCGAAGCCGAACCGGCCAGAGCCATCGCCACCCCGATCGCCGCCGCGGCGGCGACGGTGAGGCGAACCGCACGCCACTGCTGACCGACCGGGGGGAAGCGGCGGGTCAGGTGGCCGAGACCGATGACGAAACCGACGACGACGACCGTCTCGACCAGTAACTGGGTCAGCGCCAGATCGGGAGCGCCATGGACGGCGAACAAACCGGAAACGCCGATACCGACCGCCCCGAGACCGAGGGCGGCGCCAAGCCTGGTCTTCAACCGGGCGGCGACGGTGGCGGCGGCAACCACGAGGGCGGCCAGGACGGCCTGGATCGGACTGTCCCAACGGTAGATCACGTCGAGATCGATCGAGCGGGCGAACGGCACGGTGGCCAGCGCGGTGACCGCCACCATGGTGGCGACGTAGACCGGGAGCGAGCCGTGCTGGACCCGACCGGTGATTCGCCGAGCCAGGACCACCACACCGTCGATGAGGCCGTCGACCGCGTCGGCTCCGACGTTGGCCGGCACCGGCCCCTGGTACCGGGAGGCCAGCCACCCGAGGGCGCCACCGACACCGACGACCGCGACCGAGATGGTGAATGCCGTCGTCACCCCGGGCCACCGCAACAGCTGGTAGACCTCGGCCTTGGGATCGAGCCGCTCGGCGGCCGGGCCGACCACGCCATTGACCCAGCCGAGGGCAACGAAACCGGCGAGCGACGCTGCGCCAAGCAGGGCAGACGGGACGGTCATGGCCAATCGAGCCGGGGCGACCGGCGTGTCCTGTGCTCCGGGGCCGAAAACGCCGAGGAGGAAGCGGACGGTGTAGGCCACGGTGAGCGTGGAACCCAGCACCACCAAGCCGCCGATGAGCCACGCTTCGGTGGTGCTCCAACCGGCGTCCTCCAACCCCAGGACCGCCTCGATCGCCGCTTCCTTGGCCGGAAAGCCGAGCAGGGGGGGAACCCCGGCCATGGAGGCCCCCGAAACGAGGGCCACGGCAAAGGCCAGCGGCATCGAGCGCCACAAGCCGCCCAGATCGGCGAGACGGCGGGTTCCGGTCCGGATGTCGACCTCGCCGACCACCATGAACAGTGCGGCCTTGAAGATGGCATGGGCGAACACGATCGACACTGCGGCGAAGGTCGCTTTTGCCGTCCCCATGGAGAGCAGGGCGATCATCAGACCGAGTTGGGAGATGGTGCCCCAGGCCAGCACCAGCTTCGCGTCCTGGTGGCGGAGGGCCCCCACCGCACCCCACAACATCGAGGCGGAGCCGAAGGCCAGGCCCAGGATCCTCCAGCTGTCGAGGGCACCGAGCACCGGACCACCGAGCGCCACCAGCAGGACACCGGCTTTGACCATGGTCGCCGAATGGAGGTAGGCGCTGACCGGCGTGGGGGCCGCCATCGCTCCCGGCAACCAGACGTGGAACGGGACCTGGGCCGACTTGGTGGCCGCCGCCACCAGCAACAGCACCGCAGCCAGCACCGCTGAGGAGCCGTCGATCGGGCCCATCTCGCTCAGCCGGCTGGTGCCGGTGGCGTCGACCAGCACCACCAGGCCGGCCAGCAGCACCAACCCACCGGCCACGGTGATCAGCAACGCTCGGCGGGCTGCAGCCCGGACCGCAGGGTCGACGTTCTTGTACCCGACCAGCAGGAACGAGGTGACCGAGGTCAGCTCCCAGAACACGAACAACGACCACACCGAGTCCGACCACACCAGGCCCAACATCGCAGTGGAGAACGCCAACAGTGCCGTGGTGAACGGACCGACCCCGGGCGACTTGTCGGTGAAGTAGCCGGCGGCGTAGACGAAGACCAGTGCCCCGATGCCCGACACCAACAGGGCCATCATCGCCCCCAGGGCATCGACCCTGAAGGCGAACTCGAGGTCGAGCCCCTCGACCCAGACGAGATTGGCGGTGGCCGGCTCTCCCGCGCCGAGGCGTGTTGCGGCCCAGACGGCGGTGGCCGCCGGCGGCAACGCGGCCAGAAGCAGGCCCCGCCGACCGAGCACCCCGCCGTATGCGGTCAGGATCACACAGAAGACGAGGTGCGCTGCGAGGAGCGCCCAGATCACCGCCGAAGCCCAGGCGCGGCAGACCGGACGTTCATCGCCGAGTCACCAGAGGGCTTGGGTTCCGCATCATGCGAGGATACATACCTTCCGAGATACACACAACATCATTGACCTAATTTGAATGGTGTGTTAAGAACAGGACATGCCATACAAGGTACCAACCGGAGCCCGGTGGTCACACCTGCTGATCGCCGGCGCAGCACAGAACCTTGCCGATGCGATCGAGGCGGGCCGAGCCGCCGATCACCGATGTTGATCACCATTGCCGGCACCGCAGCCATCGTCACGATGATCGCCATGCTGACCGGCCTGGCGGTGTTCGCCGCCGGCGCCCTCCGAGCCGGTCGGCCGGTCACCAGGCTCGGCGCCGGCTACCGGGCCACGGTTACGACGATCGATGGTGAACCGTCGCCGGCTCCGGCGATCAGCCACGCGGCCGCGCCAAGCCTGGTCGAATCACCGAACCAGGACCGGACCTTGGCTCGACACCCTCTACGAAGCCGACCGTTTCGCTGACACGTGATCGCACGCAGCGCCCATGCGCTCCCCAGACAACCGATCTCGTCACTGCTCGAACACCTGGAGGCCGGTGGGCTGGACGGCCTGCGACGGGCCAGAGCACTGGGACCTGATGCCACCATCGACCTGATCGGTGAGGCCGGCATCCGGGGCCGGGGCGGCGCCGGGTTCCCCGCCGGCCGAAAATGGCGGGGCATCGCCGGGGCGCTCAGCAACCGGGGCGGGCGGTTCGTGGTGGTGAATGCGGCCGAGGGCGAGCCGGGTACCTTCAAGGACCGGGCCCTGCTCCGGGCCAACCCCTATCTGGTGATCGAAGGCGCCCTGGTGGCCGCCGCAACCCTCTCGGCTCCCAGGATCGTGATCGCCACAAAGGCGTCGTATCGCACCGAGTTGCAGGCGATCACCTCCGCCGCCGCCGAACTGATCGCCGGTGGACACACCGACGGCGTCGAGATCACCGTCGTCGAGGGACCCGATCACTACCTGTACGGCGAGGAAACGGCGATGTTGGAGGTGATCGAGGGCGAGGACCCGCTCCCTCGGCACCTGCCGCCCTACCAGTACGGACTGTTCACCACATCGCCCCAGCTCGGCTGGTCTGCCGGGTCAGGGCCGTCGGCCGGGGGAGCCGAGGCCAACCCGACACCCGACCAGGCCGACAACCCGGTGCTGGTCAACAACGTGGAGACCTACGCCCATGTCGCCCTGGTCTGCCGCAACGGAGCCGACTGGTATCGATCGATGGGCACCGACCAATCGCCGGGGCCGACCATCGTGACCGTCTCCGGCGACGTGCAACGGGCCGCGGTTGCCGAGATCGAACTCGGCCAGCCGTTGGGTGAGGTGATCGACGAGCTCTCCGGTGGCCCGGGCTCGGGACGCACCATCAAGGCGGTCCTGTCCGGGGTGTCCAACCCGGCGCTCACCGCAGACAAGCTGGACGCGCCGATCAGCCACGAGCATTTGATCGAGGCCGGCGGGGGGCTGGGATCGGCGGGGTTCATCGTCTACGACGACACCCGCAACATGGTCGACGTCGCCTACCAGGTGGCCAGGTTCCTCCACGTCGAGTCATGCGGCCAATGCAACCCCTGCAAGACCGGTACCGGCGATATCACCACTGCGCTGGAGGGCCTGGTGGCCGGCACCGGTGAGCCGTCGGCCCACCTCACGGTCATCGAACGGCGGCTGACCACGGTGACCGACGCCAGCCGCTGCTACCTGCCGACCCAGGCGAAGCAGCTGGTCGCCAGCCTGCTCCGCCTCCACCCCGACGACCTGGCCGAGCGACTGGCCGGCCGGCCCGGCGACCTCGACGTGGTGCTCCCGAAGTTGGTCGATCTGGCCGATGGCGTCGCCATCGTCGATCCCCGCCAGCATCACAAGCAGGCAGACTGGACCTACCGGGAAACACCGGTTCGGTTCTCCCCCAACGCTCGATGACCGCCGTTCTCTCCTTTCTCGGCGGACTCGGCGCGCTCCTCGTCGCCGGCCATCTGGTGGTCCGTGCTGCGTCCACCATCGGAGCCAGGTTCGGCCTGGCCCCGAACGTGATCGGGCTGACCATCGTGGCCGCCGGCACCTCGGCCCCCGAGCTGGCGGTGGTGTTCCAGGCGGTGGCGGCCGACGACACCGAACTGGCCGTCGGCAGCATCATCGGCTCCAACATCGCAAACGTGCTCCTGGTGCTCGGCATCGCCTCGTTGATCGGGACCATCCAGGTCACGTCCCGTGTGGTCCGCATCGACATTCCGGTGATGATCCTCACCTCGGCCCTGCTCCTGGTCTTCGTGCTGGACGGGAACCTGGACCGGATCGAGGGCGTGATCCTGTTCAGCGGGGTGGTCGTGTTCACCGGGTGGACCTTGCGAGCGGCCGGCCGGCAGGTGTACCCCGGCTCAAAGGCGGGCGGGGCCAAGGCCACCGACACCGCCTCGCCGACCGGCACCGCCTCACCCACCGGCGCCGACAGCGGGTATCCGCAGCCGAGAAGCCTGGCCAGATCGGGCCTGGAGCTGGTGATCGGCATCGCCGCGCTGGCGTTGGCGGCCCGATTCGTGGTGGGCGGGGCGGAGGACATCGCAGCCTCGCTCGGGGTGCCGGAGCTGATCATCGGCTTGACCATTGTCGCCCTCGGCACCTCGGCCCCGGAGATCGTCACCACCTTGATCGCCGCAGTGCAGGGGCAGCGGGATCTGGCGGTCGGCAATGCCGTCGGCTCCAACATCTTCAACATCCTGCTGGTGCTGGGATCCACCAGCGCCCTGACCCCGGGCGGTATCGGCGTGTCCGAGGATGCGGTCAACCTCGACCTGCCGATCATGCTGGCGGCGGCGTTCGCCTGCCTGCCGCTGGTGGCGTGGGACCGGAAGCTCGACCGGTGGGAGGGCGGGGTCTTCCTCTCCTACTACGGGGCGTATCTGCTGTTCCTGGTGCTCGACGCAACCGGCCACCGGGCCAAGGATCCCTTCGCCCTTGTCATGATCAGCTTCGTCCTCCCGCTGACGGTGCTCACCATCGGCACGGTCATCTATCGACAGCGCTCGAAACAGCTGTTGTGGTAAACAGTTGTTGTATAACAGGTGTTTTGTAATATGCTTGTTTAGAGCAACCCGAACCGCCAACCGGAAGCGGTCTTCAGAAAGGTCACCGACATGGAAATCCTGTTCCTCACCACCTGGGTGGTCACCGGTGTAGCCCTGGCCGCACTGCTCACCCCGGAGCCGACGGCTCGGTTCGCCTGGGCACCGATGGCCTGCTTCCTCGGGCCGATATGGGCTGCGGTCGCCGCCGAGCGGCGGCTCAGGCCACCGTTCTCAGCGGCCGGGCATCGCCCTGCGGTCGCCACGACCACCGCCGAGCCGGCCCGGCCGGCGGAGTCCGCACTGCGATGAGCGAGTACTTCCACAGCGAACCGACGGTCCGCTCCGGCTGGACCTTCCTGACCAATCACAGTCACGTACTTCTGGCCCTCTACCGGGACCCGAACCTCCGCCAGCGAGACATCGCCGATCTGGTCGGCATCACCGAAGGTGCGGTGCAGCGAATCCTCCATGAGTTGGAGAGCGACGGCTACCTCGACGTCGAGCGAGTCGGCAGGCGGAACCACTACCAGGTCCATGCCGAGCTGGGGCTGCGACACCCCCTCGAGCACGATCACACCATCGGCGAGCTGCTCGAACGGCTGGCTCCGACCACCCCGGTCGACGGTGTCGGCCCGTCGGAGCCCGGGGCGACCGACATCCGTGCCGCCTGACGCCGTGTCTTCGGGGCCTGACGCTATGTCTTCGGCGCCTGACCCCGTGCCTTCGGGGCCTGACGCCGTGTCTTCGGGGCCTGACGCCGTGTCGGCCGCTCGGCAACGCACCTAACCGAATACCTATACTGGATAGGTGGACTTAGTAGAACCCCAACAAGAGCTGCCGACCTGGACGTTCCTCACCAATCACGCCCATGTGCTGATTGCCATCCAGCGCAACCCGGAACTGCGCCAGCGGGATATCAGCCATGCCGTCGGCATCACGATCGGCGCCGTGCAGCGAATCATCGACGATCTGGAACGGGGGGGCTATGTGACGCGGGAGCGGATCGGCAGGCGAAACACGTACAAGATCGAAGCCGACCGTCCGCTGCGCCACCCGCTTGAGAACAACCACACCGTCGACGAGTTGCTGAACACGCTGCGGGCCTGACCTGACCGCGGCGGCGCAACCACGGGATCGCACGCATCGCATCGCCGGGCATCGCCGGGCATCGCCGGGCATCGCCGGGCATCGCCGGGCATCGCCGGGCATCGCCGGGCATCGCCGGGCATCGCCGGGCATCGCCG
>CAMYLA010000127.1 GCA_947259095.1 uncultured Acidimicrobiaceae bacterium
ATGTCGTCGCGGGCCTGGGTTGCTTCGGCGGCGGAGTGCTCTCGGTCTTCGATGGTGGACCGGAGTCGGTTGACCATCTGGTCGAGGTCGGCGGCGAGGTCTGCGGTCTCCCGGGATCCGCTCGGTGGGTCGATCTTGGTGTCGAGGGCCCCGTCGGCTATCCGGGTCGCGGTGGCGGCCATCCTGGTGACGGGCCTGACCACGACCGTCGTCAGGAACCAGACCACGACCGTGGTCAGGGTGAGGATGACGAGGCCTCCCCCGATCAGGGTGCGGCGGAAGTTGCGTAGCGATTCGTCGAATCGGTCGAGAGGCAGTGCGGTGATGGTCATCGTTGCGTCAGGTCCAAGGGTGGCTCGAACCCGATAGTGGGGATCGTCGACGGTTGTGGTGCCGCTTCGGGTGGCCAGGTCGATCAGGGTCGACGTTGTGAACGGGTTCTCGTCTCCGCCCTCGGCCAGTATCTGACCGTCCGGGCCAACGATGAGCCCCACCGGAGGGTCGACTTCATCAGCCTGGTCGCTTTGGGTTGGGTCGTCACGGATCGTTCCGTCGCTCGTGGCCGGACTCGGATCCGCTTCGCTCGGGTTGCCCCGGGCCAGCGTGGCGCGTTCGGCCCGGATCAGCTCGTCGTCGATGTCGGCGATCAGGTTGTTCCGCTCGACCCGGTCGATGAAGACGGCAAAGGCGCCGAAACCGAGCGTGATGGCAACCACGGTCGGCACCAGGATCATCCACCGCAGCGGGGTTTGTCTCACTGCTAGAGCTCGTCTCGCAGCACGTACCCGGCTCCCCGGCGGGTGTGGATCAGGGGGCGGCGATCGTGGTCGATCTTGCGGCGCAGGTAGCCGATGTAGAGCTCGACGACATTCTCGCTGCCTTCGTAGTCGTAGTCCCACACATTGAGGAGGATCTGCGCCTTCGACACGACAACCCCGGCGTTGGTCATCAGGTAGTGCAGCAGCCGGAACTCGGTCGGCGACAGATCCACGAGCACCCCGGCCCTGCGGACCTCCTGGCCAGCCGGATCCAGCGTGAGTTCCCCGACAACGAGCAGATCTGACGGGGCCTCGTTGCCCGTCCGCCGCAGGATGGCTGCCACCCGCAACACCAGCTCATCGACACTGAACGGTTTGGTCAGATAGTCATCACCACCGGTCACGAACCCCTTGATCCGGTCATCCGCCTCATCTCGAGCGGTCAGGAACAGCACCGGTGAGAACCGGCCCGTTTCCCGCAGCCGTCGACACACCTCGAACCCATCCAACCCGGGCAACATGACATCCAACACGATCAGATCGAAGTCTGTCCCGGTCGCCAGGTCGAACCCCTTGAGACCACTGTCGGTCTGGGTCACGACGTGCCCCTGATAGCGCAACGCCGTCGAAACAACATCGTTGATCGCCGGCTCGTCCTCGACGACGAGGATCCGGCTGGGCGAAGCGCTCTGGGCTAGAGGGACCATGCCAACCATTCAACACGTTGAGACTGTGAGAATCCTGTGAGCCCTATCGAGAGGTCGCCACGGTTGAGAGGCTCGTCCGTATGCCGGAGCCAGATCGTGCGCGGGGTGATAGCCATGTCGATTCCGGCTACGTCGAGGGCTTCCTTGATCCGCAACCGAAGCTCCCGACCGACGATCCACTGCTCGGCCGGGTCGGTCTTGGACCGCTTCGATCGACGGGAGCCGGGCCGCTCGAGCGCGTTGAGGCCCTGGACCGAGCCACCGGCGACCCGACGGACCATCCTGGTCACGACGCGGCGGCCGATCCGGGCCATCACGATGGCGACCACGATCACGAACAGGATTCGCAGCGGGAGATCGATCAGTGTGTCGGCGGCCTTGGTCAGGGTGACCGAATCGGTTCGGTCGGCGACCAGTCGCAAGCAGGCTGGGGTCTTGGCTGAGGATGTAGCGGGATGGGGAGACGAGGGCGTCGTCGCCGGTCCCCCGATGTGGTCCGGGATGGAGGAGGAGAGCGGATCTGCTGGCCAAGGAGCGGGCCGGACCGGTCAATGCCGGATGCGGATCTCCTGCACGATGTGGTCGCTGTCTGGGGCGGGCATGATGATCGTGGCCCGGAGGTCGTCGGTGCCCGGGCTGGTTGTCAGCATGCGGACGTCGTTGGTGGCGACGATCAGGTCCCAGCCGCGCTCTACCAGCTTGGTGGCGGCGAGCTCGAGCAGGACGTCGCGATCCGACCCTTCGGGGACCTCGAACCAGTAGACGAGGCGGAGGTCGTCCTGGCCGGGTCGTCCTGGTGGCGGAGTGTGCGCACCGGTCCGCTCACGGGGCTCCGGGTCTGGGGGATCACTAAGCGTCAGTCCGATGTCGACAGGACTGGTGAGCGGGTCGTGACGGTACTGGGCGAGCCGGGTCTCGGCCCGTCCGGCGCCATCGGCATAGCCGCACCCTGCCAACAGCAATGCGGCGACAGCGCTTGCGAGGAGCCCGCTCGGCAGGCGCCGTGTCATCCGAGGATCACCCAGATGAAGGTGACCACCAGCGCAACTCCAGCGGCACCGGCAACGATGAACGAACTGCGGCGTCGCTTCCGAAGGAAGAACTGGATGACGAGACCGGAAACGGCGATGACGATCAGCACCACCGCGACAATGTTGATCAGGAACTTCCAGGTGCCGCCCACGCTCGTACCGGTGTGGAGATCGTTGACCGTGCTGACCAGACCGGTCTGGGTCACGGTGAGGGTGTAGGCCCCGGTCTCGGCATCGAAGGTGGCGTAGGCGCTGTAACCGGGGTTCTTGTAGTTGATCGACGCCTGGCCCGAAGTCTCGCCGTAGTCGGTGACATCACCGCGGACATCCTGTTCGGACCGGAGATACTGATCGGCGGCCAGGTAGTCGATCGAATCGGTGCCGACCACCCCATCGGGCAGCACGCCCTCGGCGGTCGTCACCGACCCGCTCGTGCCCAGCGTCCACGACGGATTGTTCAACAACAGCCCGGTGGCGGCGAAGAACAGGATGGCGACGAGGCCAAACATGGCGGTGTAGACGTGGATCAGGCGCGACCACCGGTGCACCCTGGTCTTCAACGCCGAACCGGACCGTCCCGATCCGTTCTTCGATTGCGGAGCGGTCGACGGACCGGTTGCGCTCGCGCCCGTTGCGCTTCCCGTGCTCGTGGCTTCGAGTCTGGCCCGAGCCGCCGCAAGCGTCGCGGCTCGTGATGACACCGAACGAATCTCGCCCTCGGTCATGGGATCAGCTCGACCGATGCCGCCGACAACTCCCCGTCATCGGCCAGCTCGACCGAGGCTGCGCCGGCCACGGTGATCGCTTGGCGAACGAGCGACGTCGGTCCGTTTTCACGCGCCGACTCGATGTTGATGAAGTAGTCCCCAACTGGCACGCCCGAGCCATCACTCCCCTGCCAGCTGACCGAATAGGCCCCGGCCACACGGGTCGCTCCGGAAACCGTCGAGTAGTCAGCGCCGGCCGCGGCCACATCGGAGTACCACGCCGAAAGGTCGGACAACCACTCGGTGCCCTTTCCCCCTTGGAGGAACCAGACGGCGATCGTGTCAACCAAGTCACCGTTCGAGTCTTCGAGCCAAACAGCGATGTACGGGTTCACCTGCTTGCCTGTCGACGACATGGTGTAAGCGAAGCTCACCACCATCTCCGCCGCGGCCGTGCCGGTCGTTGCGCCATCGCCGACGTCGGTGGTCGTGTCGGCGGTCTCGGCCGACACGACCGAGGTTTCCGACGCCGACTCACCGGCGGTGGTGGATGAGCTGTCGGCTGACGTCTCGTTCAGGAGCGCCGAGTCGTTGCCACAAGCGGCGAGGAACACGGCCCCGGCGGTACCGAACAGCACCGTACGACGACTCACCACGTGGCCTTGCTCCATGTGGCGTAGGAAGCGGGACGTGGTGGATTCATCGGTCATCGAGAAGCTCCTGTTCCGGTGTGGTTGTCGACTGACCTTCGCGCCAGGCCCTGTGAGCAGACTGTGAGAATCCGACAATGGGACCTATGTCCTGGCTCACGATCGACTTGCCAGCAGGTCAGGCCAACCCGTCGTCTCCCACTGGCCACCGTCCTCGTCGACGACCAGGCCCTCCGCACCAGCGAAGCCATCGAGGAACTCGATCGCCTCGGCGGGGTCCAGCACTCCAGCGACCGTCGCCAACACATCGGCCGTCAGCGCATCGGCCTCCACCACGCTGATCGACGCGATCCCCGTGACCGGCCACCCCGTCCGGGGATCGAGGACATGACCGAACCATCGCCCCCCGACCCGAAATCCCCGCCGAGCGAGACCACTTGTCGCCAATGCAGCACCGGCCAGCTCGATCGTCATCAGCGGCGGCTCGTTGTCATACGGCCGATGGGGGTTCTCGATCCCCACCCGGACCGACCCCAAACCACGATGAGCCAGATCCCCGCCAGCATTCACCGACACCCATACGACCTCGTCGTCCATCGCCGCATCAAGCGCACGGTCGACGACAAAGCCCTTGGCGATCGCGTTGAGATCGAGCGCGCGACAGTCGCCCGTCGCTGTCGGCACACCAACGACCATCTCGTAGCGAGGGCCTTGGATCCCCGTCGCCGCTTCCGCCAATTGAGCGCCAGTCGGCACTACCCCAAGTGTGGCGGCCCGTTGCCACAGCGAGCGCAGCTCGCCGACCATCGGGTTGAAACCGCCGCCCGACCGGACTTGCCACTCCAGCGCTCGGCCCATGAGCTCAGCGAACTCCGGCGAAACCACCACCGCCTCCCCACGGCGCCAGCGACACAGCTCACTGTCACCGTCGAAGCGGCTGAACAAGAGCTCGAGCCGATGGATCTCCCCAACAACACGGGCATCGACCCCATCCGCAGCCTGGCGATCCTCAGCGGCCACGCTCACCTCGATCACCGTCCCCAGCAGGCCAACGTGCTCATAGCGTCGCTTCACCGGTGCGTCGCGATCGGTCATGGCCGTCCACTGTCAAACCGAAACACAACCGAGCTCACCTTCTTGGCCATCGCAGGGTCTCCGCATCTCGCACGAAGCGGATCCCCAGCGCGTTCGTCGCGCCAGCGTCGGTTTCGAATGGTGAGCGCTGGCATTGACGCCTCCTTCTGGGCTTCGGCTGCGGTCATCGTGACCACTGAACCTGTGACGACCCTGTGGGATCGCTCGTTGCTTTCGCAGACTTCTCTGAACGCCGGCCGCGGTCGAGCAGCTGCTCGGGGCCGGTCGATTGCTTGCAGGTTCTTGCCGCCGCCTTGACTCTCCCTTCACAACCGGGGTTGAGCCTGACGGGCATGACCGCGCCCTCGCATACTCCCGCCTCACCGCAAGCCCCGGCCACGATCCGAGGGCTCCGGTCCCGGCTGGATGAGCGGATCTCGGATCTGCCGGTCTGGGTCGTCGTGGCCCAGGTGTTCCTCGGTCTCGGTTGGTTGCGGGCGGCGGCCGAGAAGCTGATCAGCGGAGCGTGGTGGCGGGGCGAGGTCATTGAGGCATTCCTCGCTGAGCACGAGGCGCAGACCCTGGGCTGGTATCAGCCGTTCCTCGACCTGGTGGTCGTGCCTCATGTGGTTCTGATCGCCGTCCTCGTGGCGGTGGCCCAGATCGCGGTCGGCGTGATCCTGGTCCGCGGCCGGTTCGTCGGGTTCGCCCTGGCCGTGGGAGCCACGATGAACCTCAGCTTCATGGCGGCCGGCGCCGTCAATCCGTCCGCGTTCTATCTGCTGATACAGGGGGCGATCGCCCTTTGGCTGGCCGAGCAAACCCAAGCGAAGCAGCGCACGGCCCGTGTGCTCGTGTCCACCGCCGCCGGTAGCACCGTGTTGGCTGCGTTGAGCGTGCCGTTCGTCTCGACCCTGCACCCTCACGGGGTGATCGAGGACCCGGCCGTCGTCATGCTCATGGGCGGCGTGCTCACGGTCGTCGGCTGTGACCTGGCCCATCGCCGAGTGACCGATTCTGACGGCTTGCTCTGAGCGCGGCGACGGCCTTGCGCTCGTCAGGGTTCGACGGTGGCGAGTCGGAACCCGACCGTGGCGCCGCCTCCTTCGGCCTCGGTGACCTCGACCGTGCCGTAGTGGGCGTCGATGATGCTGGCCACGATCGACAGTCCCAGCCCGGAACCCGGTTGTGACCGATCGGCGGCTCGGCGGTAGAAGCGGTCGAAGACCCGGGCCCGGTCTTGTTCGGGGATTCCCTCGCCGTGGTCGCTGACCCACAGGCCACCGGCCCGGGTTTCGACGGTGACCGCCGCGTTGGGTGGACTGTACTTGTCGGCGTTGCTGAGCAGGTTGGCGACCGCTCGGCGCAGGGCGTCGGGATCGCCCTCGACAGTGGTCGACTCCAACCGCAGCTCGACCGGTCGATCCGAATGGGCCCGGAACCGGACGACGGCGGCTTCGGCCACCAAGGCCAGATCGACCGGGGTGAAGGGTGGGAGCTCGTGGCGGTCAGTCGCCAGCTCGATGATCTCGGTGATGACATCGTTCAGCTCGCCGAGCTCGGCTCGCACGCTGGCCAGAGTGTCGGCCCGGGTTTCGTCATCGATCCGCTCGGCCCGGCTGAGCCAGTCGAGGTTGGCCTTCATGCTGGTCAACGGGGTCCGCAACTCATGAGCGGCGTCTTGGACGAGCCGTCGCTGCTGTCGCCGGCTCAGATCGAGGGCTCGGAGCATCCGATCGAACCCACGAGCGAGATGACCGACCTCGTCGGCCCCAGTCGCAGCCACCGCCAGATCCGGGGCGCCGGTGTCGCGGGTCTCGGCCACTTCGTCGACCGCGGCGCTGAGTGATCGCAGGGGCTGGGTGATCCGCCGAGCCAGGACCCAGCCGGCAAGCGCGGCGACGGCAGCCATGAGCCCCGCGATGACCAGCAGCCGGGCCTGGAGTACGGCCAGGAGGCTGTTCGTCTCGTCGAGGGATCTGGCGACCTGTACCGCTCCCCCACCCGGGAGGTGCTGGGTGATGAGTCGGTAGTCGTCGCCGTCGATCGTCACCGTGCGGAGCTGTGGCGGCCCGTCTTGATCGGCGAGCACAGTGTCGCGGTTGTTGACGGGGAGGATGAGGCCGGAGTTCCCGTCGATCGATCCGTCATCGGCCAATACCTGAACCTCGGTGTCGGGTTCGACCACCACGGTGAGCCTGCGGTCGTCCTTTGAGCGTCGATCGGTGCGACCCTCGGGGCTTGGGCGGGCACCGTCGACAAGTTCGCTCGCTCGTTCCCGTAGAAAGCCGTCGACCTCGTCGCCGACCTGGCGACCCGTCGTCAGGTATGAGGCGGCTCCGATGAGCAGCCCTGTGGCTGCGACCAGGGCGGCGAAGGCGATCGCCAGCTTGCCCCCAAGACCCATATCAACTCTCGGTCCGGGGTGTTCGCAGGACGAACCCGACGCCCCGTATGGTCTCGATCAGTCTCGGCGTTCCGTCGGCCTCGAGTTTGCGGCGCAGGTAGCCGACGTGGACGTCGAGTGAGCGTGACGAGTCGCCGAAGTCGTAGCCCCAGACCCGGTCATAGATGGTCGACCGGTCGAGCACGATGTCCTCGCTGCGCATCAACAGCTCGAGTATCGAGAACTCGGTCCGGGTGAGGTCAACCTCGTTGCCCTCGACCAAGAGCCGCCGTCGTCGAACGTCGAGCTGCAGCGGGCCGACGGTCAGTACATCGTCGTCGGGGTCAGCGGCCCGGCGGAGCAGAGCTCGGATACGGGCCAGTAGCTCTTCGAGTTCGAACGGCTTGGCCAGGTAGTCGTCGGCTCCGGCGTCGAGTCCGTCGACCCGGTCGGAGAGCTCGTGGCGGGCCGTGAGCATCAAAACCGGGGTCCGATCGCCGTGGTCCCGGATTCGGCGGCACACCGTGATCCCGTCGACGAAGGGCATGGCCACATCGAGCAGGATCGCATCGGGTCGTTGGTCTCGGATCGCCTCCAGTGCGGCCGCGCCATCGGCGACGCTGATCGTCGTATACCCCTCATAGTCGAGGATTCGCTCCAAGGCGAGGCGGATCTCGGCGTCGTCCTCGGCGATGAGCAGCCGAGGCTGGTGGGGTGACGATTCGGTCATGAGCGTTCCTTTCGCAGCATAGGCACCGGCGACCGGCCGTCTCCGGCAACGACGTCATCCCGGGCCGCCACAAGAGGCGACCCGGGACACAGCAGGCGGGAGCGGACCGTGGTCAGCTGCCCTCACCCTCCACGACGTCGTCCTCCACCTCGGCATCTTCCTCTACCTCGGTGTCGGCATCGGTGTCGGTGTCGGCATCGGTGTCGAAGACTCGGGTGGTGATGCGCTCGGTCTTCTCGGCCAGGCGCTCGTCGGCCTCGTCCTGGGTCAACCGGCCGGCCTCGACCTTCTCGCTGAGGTGTTCGGCGGTGTCGTCGACCATGGCCTCGACCACCGTGTCGGGGTCGACGAAGTTGTCGGTCGCCACTTCAGCGATCGACTGACCAGACTCGAGCGCCGAACGCAGGTCATCGACCTCGATCCCGATCGCCTCCGCTGCGGTGTCGAGATCGCAGCCGCCGCGATGACCGCGGCGCTCTCCGCCCCGACGCCCATCGGTCGACGTTTCGCCCTCTTCCACGACCGTGGTATCGGTGGAGCCCGGATCCTCGGATTGCGCCGAGGCGACCGACGCGACCGAAAGCCCTCCGACGACAATCGCCGTGGTGGCCGCCATAGTGAGCAGTGTCCTCTTCATCAGTTGTTCTCCTGTTCAAAGTGTTGTCTTGGTGACTTCCACGATGGAAGACCGGCGCCAAGCGCCCGTCAGACCAATGACAAGACACCGGCAAGATCGCCGACCAGCAGCGACTACTCCCCCACCGCCATCACCTGGTCCTCGACGAGAAACCGGACATCAACAGCGATCGTCCGCCCGAACTCCAAACTCAAGTCACTGGCCAACACGGTGGCATCGGGTCGATCCTCACTGGGCCCCGCCGCGACAACGGTCACCTCGTCCCCATCGATTGCGACGTCGAGCGGGTGATGGGAGACGCCGCTCAACCAGTCGTCGACGGTGATCTCGGCCCGATCCTGCTCATATGCCGCCGCCCCGAGGTTGGCGCCGTTCAAGATCAGAGCAACCCCAACCACCACCGACGTCAGACCGACCACGACCAGCCGCACCCACCAACGCTGCGAGCCGGTGGCCAGCCGTTGAATCGGGGCGACCCCGGTGAGCACGAACGTCGCCCCTCCCACGGTCAAGATGGCCAACGTGTTCGTCGTGAACAACAACAGCGCCCCACCGGTCGACTCCCAGTCACCCTGCGAGGCGGTCACCCCGGCAACCGTCAACGGTGGCACCAGCGAAATCGCCACCGCCGCCCCGGGCAAAGAGTCCGACACATCAGGCCGCGACAGGCCATACGCCCCAGCCCCGCCGGCGGCAACGGCGATGATCAGGTCACGAACGGTCGGCGTGACTCGCGAACTGATCTCGGAATTGGCAGGGACGTCGATCGCATCAGGATTGGTCAGCGCCAAAGCCATGCCAACGACGAACGACACCACGATCCCCCCAGCGACAACGCCCGCCGTCCGGGCGAGACGCCTCGGCCAACCCATCACCAATGAGGCCGCCATGCCCATCATCGGCATCATCAACGGGGCAACGAGCATGCCGGCGATAACCGCCACCGTCGAGTCGGCAAGCACCCCCATCGAGGCGATGACCGCGGCCAGGCCCATCAACGTCAGGAACCGGCCAGGGATGCGACGCGGCCTCGGGGCCTTCGTACAAGACCTTGTCGTAGAGATCCTGGCGGACAGCCGCCGACTTCGGGCGATCCAACAGCCACCGAACCAGAAGCCGAGCAGCGCCTCCATAGCTCGTCACCCCAGCCGTACCGATGTGCAACGAGGCGGCGACGACGACGACCGACAGCCCAATCCACGCCAACGACACCACAACGGTGAGGAGATCGAGCACCTGACCGGCTACCGGACCGGGCCGTTCGGGCGTGAAGACCAGGAGGACCCCGACCCCGAGCAAGCAGACGTCCACCCCCGCCGCCGCCCACGAGAAGGCTTGCCTGTTCAGCGTGCGTCGCAACGCTCCACCCGCCACCACCACGAGAGCCGCCCCCAGCACCCGGGCCGGCCACGGATCCCCCGAGACTGGCCACAACAACACACCGAGTCCCAGGCCAAGGGCGCCGAGCGCCAACAACACAACCGGGTTGGTCAGCTGCGAGAAGTCGATCCGAGAGATCCCGGTACGGATCGGCTCAGGACTATCGTCCAGTTCGCCATCGCCCTGCGGCACACCACCAACCACCATCAGGCAACCCTGCACGAGCCTGCTGTGATTTCCCTGTGAAGAGCCGGATCGATTGCCGATCGATTGATAGCCAGGGATGGAGCGGCCGGGTGGATCTCCCCTGGAGAGGGGGAGGAACCAGGGTGATCGACACCCGGCCGCTCAGATCTTCAGCGCAACGTCGAACTCGGTGGTCTCACTGATCGATGGTCGTCAGCAACAGGATCGTGTTGTCCACTTCGAGATCGGTTCCCCAGATCAGCTCGGCCGATGGGCCCCAACTGATCTGGTCGTAGCCATCCTTGGGGGCGACATCGGCCTCGGTCCACACCGTCGCCGTGCCCCAACCGCTTGCGTCGAACCCGACCTCGGTCCAACCTGCCGGAGCGTCCACGATCTCGTACTCGCAGGTCGCGTCGGGTTCGATTTCGTCTACACATT
>CAMYLA010000128.1 GCA_947259095.1 uncultured Acidimicrobiaceae bacterium
TCGGTTGGAAGACCGGCGAGACCGACGACAAGAAGCAGAAGCGGCCGCTGTACGTGTTGGAGGGCAACCTTGTCACCGACCGCTCGGTCGGGCCAGAAGCGTTCGGGCGGTTCCTGACGTCGATCTTCGACGAGTGGGTCCGTCACGACATCGGCGAGGTCTACGTCCAGCACTTCGACACGGCCCTGGCGAACTGGTACGGGGAGCCGGCCGGCGTCTGCGTGTTCTCCGAGACGTGTGGCGCAGCGGTGACCATCGAACACAACGGCGACGTCTACTCGTGCGACCATTTCGTCGAACCCGACTACCTGCTCGGCAACATCACCGAGACGCCGCTGGGCGACATGGTGCGATCCGAGCGTCAGATCGAATTCGGGCGCAACAAACGCGACACGCTGCCGGAGTACTGCCGCAGCTGCGACGTCCGGTTCGCCTGCCACGGCGGATGCCCGAAGAACCGGTTCCGGAACACGCCCGATGGAGAACCGGGGCTCAACTACCTCTGCGCCGACTTCTTCCGCCACATCGACGAACCGATGAAGCTGATGTGCGACCTGCTGCGGCAGGGACGGGCGCCGTCTGAGCTACCACACTTGCTCGCAGCTCGTGATGCCGAGAAATACGCAGGCGTCGGACGCAACGACCCCTGCCCCTGCGGCAGCGGCGACAAGTTCAAGAAGTGCCACGGCGAGACGGCCGTGGCCGCCCACGACGCCGGGCCTTTGCGCTGAAGCCGGGAATCGATCTCGTCGGCCAGGCCGGCTGCGTGCGACTCGTCGGTTCGTGGTTCGCGGGTTTGCCTCCGATCATCCCGGGGGTGATCGGAGGCAACTGACCGGGAGGTCTGCTGCGCGGTTGAAACGCGCGCCGCAGGTAGATCACACCTGGGGCCGGCTGACGAAACACCGTGAGGTGTCGCCAGCCGGCGTCAATGCGTCAGCTGCTCGACGAGTCGCTGCTCGAGGAGGCGCTGTCGGACTCTTTCTTCGCCTCGTCGACCTCCGCGCTCAGATCGTCGGCGTCGATCTGAGCCGTCTTCTGCATCACGTCATCGGCGTTCGTGATGGCGGCGGCCACCTTGTCCGACACATTGCTCGCGGCGGCCACGATCAATGCCGCTTCACCCTCGTCGAGCGCCGAGCCGAGGTCCTTGAGATCCCCTCGATTCATCCCGCCGGCGACATGGCCCGCGATGGCGCCGATGCCTGCGCCAACGCCGGCCGTCGTGGCCAGCAGCCCTCCACCGATGGCTGCAGCCGGGAACAATGCCAGACCGAGCCCCGTGGCCAGACCCCATCCTGCTCCGGTCCAACCACCGTGGCGCGTCGGTTGTTCGTGCTTCTTGTAGATCTTGACCTTGCCGTTGTCCTTCTTGCCGATCACGGCGGCGTCGAACGTGTCGATTATGTTCGTCTCGTAGTAGAGGTCCTTGACCGCCTGGTAGTCGGCCTCGGCTGCGTCGACACTCGAGTACACGCCGGCGAACATGACGAACGTGTCGTACTTGCTGTCATTCATGATGTTGATCTCCTGTTAGCCGACTCTTGTCGGTAGTGGTTCCTGAGAGACCCTACCCTCAGACGAGGCGTGCAACTATCCGGTCCCGGCACGTTGCTGCCTCGGCACGGAACGTCGGCTCGCAACGAGATGGTTGCGAGCCGACAGGTCGGTCAGCCGAGCACCTTGGCCTTGGCGCTCTGATACTCGGCGTCGGTGATCGAACCATCGTCGCGCAGCTGGCCGAGCTTCGAGATCTCGTCTGCCGCGCTCTGGCCGCTCCCGGCGACCGACTGGATGTACTGCTGGGCGGCGCGGTCGGACGCGGCTACGTCGTCGATCTTGCGTTGCTGCATCTTGTCGCCGCGGGCGATCAGGTAGATGAGCACACCGATCAGGGGCACCAGAAGCACGAGCGCCGTCCAGCCCGCCTTTCCCCATCCGCTCAGATCCTCGCTGCGGAAGATGTCGACGAAGACCGAGATCACGAGCGAGATCCAGGCGACGAACAGGAAGAACCAGATAATCGAGAAGAAGAGATCGAGAATGGGCATGTAATCGTCCTTTTGTAGAGGTGACGATGCATCAACATAGGCTGTTTCCGTTCGCGTTGCTATCCGATCCCGATACCCCGCCATCGTCGGTGCGTGTTGGTCGACCCAACGTGCCGAATCTGGATTGTCGGAAGTGCCCCGGATTTCTACCGTCGAAGTTGTGAATGTGACGGATGGCGCTCACGAACAGACAGCGACGCTGCCCTCCTCGTCCTCGTCGCCGGCGCGGAGTCCACGTTCGACCGGACAACGCTCGAGTTCGTCGGTGAGTTGCCAGACTGGTTGGTCTGGATCGGGCAGGCCACGTACATGGTCGGCCTGGTGTATGCGCTGGGTCTGCTGATCGGCGTGGCGTTCTTCGCCCGGCACCGCCTCGAACTACTGGTGGACGTGCACGACTACCTCTGAGGTCTTCTGTCGGGGTCTCACCCCGAGGCGGCTGGCCTCACCGGCTTGGAACGACACGGCGGCCCGCACCTACTGCGGACACCGGCCGTGGCCTGAACCGGCCGCTGCCCGGTCCCGGCCGGTCAGACGTCGATCTTGTAGAGCCGGGCTGCGTTGTCCTGCAGGATCTTCTTCTGCACATCGGGGGCCAGCGCGCTGATGGCGTCGCGCACCCGCTCAACGCTGTTGGGGTAGAGGCAGGTCGGGTGGGGGATGTCGGTCTCGAACATGATGTTGTCGGCCCCGATGTGCTCGATGGCGGGGGCGAGCGTCCTGCTCTCGAACCAGAAGCAACCGTAGAACTGCCGCATGAAGTACTCAGACGGCTTCATCGAGAGATGCTTCAGGTGATCGGGTGCCGTCTCCCCGCACTGGTAGTCCAAGGCGTCGAGCAGGAACGGTATCCAGCCGATACCGCTCTCGACCGAGACGAAGTTCAAGTTGGGGTAGCGCTCGGGCACGTCGCTGACGAGGAGGTTGACCATCCACCGGAGCTGGCCGAGGAAGATGGCGGCGCCGCCGAGCGAGATCTTCACGTCGCCGGGCCACGTGTCGTAGGGGACCGAGCCCGACCAGCTGATGTCACCTTCGGAGGCTCCGATGTGGAAATTGATCGGCATCTCCAACGCCTCGCACATCTCCCAGAAGGGCCGCCACTCGGGCTGGGCGAAGTTGGGCATGCCTGAGTCATGGGGGTTGGAGCACATGACGATGCCCCGGGCTCCGGCCGCGTGCATGCGGTCGACCTCGGAGACACAGGCGTCGATGTCCCACCACGGGACGAGGGCCATCGGGAGGATCCGTCCCCCCGACTGGGCCTGGAGGTTGCTCATCCAGTCGTTGTAGATCTCGACACAGGCGATGCGGAGGGCCTTGTCCTCGACCTTCAGAAAGTTCTGGTTGCCGAATCCTCCGACGTTGGGGTAGACGATGCCGTGGCTGACGCCCATCTGATCCATCAATTCGAGCCTGGCGTCGCAGTCGTACGACGCGGCGTGAACCATCTCGATGTCGTGCTTCAGGAACTTCAACCCGAGCATCTTCTCGCCGTCGGGCAGGATGGCACTCACCGCCGAGTCGCCGGCGATGGGGATGTCGCCGTTCACCACCCATTTCCTGCGCCCGCCGACCTCCTTGATCTGGGGGACGAGGTCCTTGTATTTTGCCGGTGCCAACGAGGTCCACAGATCGTGTGGTTCGCTCCAGTGGGTGTCGCTGTCGATGATGCTCACACCCGGAATCAGCTCACTGATCGCTGACATGGTGGGACCCCCTTTGTCGGTTTCCACCGACGCTCGTTCTGCTCAAAGCCTCTCAAACCCTTGGCACGGGTACAAACCGGGGCTGTAGCCCGCGTCTTCACACGGCGTGCTCGGACTGGCGGAGCCAGAGGATGACGGCGGCGACCCGCCGGTCGATGCTGTCGTCCGGCGGCAGGTCGAGTTTGGTGAGGATGTGCGCTGGTTCACCGACAGTTGGGCGGCGATGGCCGCATTGAAGTGGCCCTGGGCCATCAGCGACAGCACCTCCCGCTCCCGGGCGGTCAGCCGGGCCAGCGCCTTGCTGGACCCGAGGTGGTGATCGAAGCGATCCGTTCGGTCGTCGAGCGCCAGCCGTGATGAGCCTGCGGCGGCCTTCCGACGCTTCGAACACCGGGATCGCCGGCTGGTGCGCTTGTGTGACAGGTCTGGGGAGACTCCTAGATCGTTGGACAAGGAAGCGCTAGCGTGGGTCTGACAAAAACAAGGGGAGAGGATCGAGGATGTTTGCATCCAGGAGATTTTACGCTTTGCTGCTCGCGCTCGCGTTGGTGGCAAGCGCCTGCGGAGGCTCCGATGACGACGCCGGTGGCACCGACGACGTGGACGCCGAGACCACCGAGACCACCGCCGAGGCGACAGACGGCGAGGAAGCCGAAGGCGAGGGTGATGGTGAGGCTGCGTCGTCTGGCGATTTCGAAGCCGCCTCGGTAGCCGCCGCCAATTGTGACTACGGCGGCAAGATTCAGTCGATCGAGGCAACGGCCCAATATGAGGTGACGTTCTCGATGTGCAGCCCGGTTCCGGCGTTCCGCCAGATTGCCGCTTTCACACCGTTCGGCATCCAGCCGGCAGAGCACATCGAGGCATCGGGCGGTGCCCCGCTCGACGAGCCGATCGGCACCGGTCCGTTCATGCTCGACGAGTGGAGCCGCGGCGACCAGATCGTGTTCGCCCGCAACGACAGCTATTGGGGCGACGCCGCCCCGTTCGAGACGCTGGTCATCCGGTGGGCCACCGAGGGTGCGGCCCGGTTGCTCGAGCTGCAGTCGGGCACGGTCGATCAGATCACGAACCTCAGCCCAGATGACTTCGAGACCGTCCAGGGCGACAGCAACCTGACGTTCCTGCCGGTCGCCAACCCCAACACCCTGTACCTGGCGATGACGGCCCAGCTCGATGCCAACGGCGAATCCCCCGGTGGCGACACCGTGTTCGCCGATCCGCTGGTCCGCCAGGCGGTGGCGGTCGGGATCGACCGTCAGCGCATCGTCGACAACTTCTTCCCCGAGGGTTCGGAGGTGGCATCGCACTTCACGCCGTGTTCGATCCCCAACGGCTGCGAGGGTGATGCCTGGCCCGACTTCAATGCCGAGGACGGCAAGGCTCTCCTGGCCGAAGCCGGCTTCCCGGACGGCTTCGAGACCACCATCTACTACCGCGACGTGTTCCGTGGTTACCTCCCGGAGCCCAGCGTGGTTGCGGTCGAGTTCCAGACCCAGCTCAAGGAGAACCTCAACATCGACGCCGAGGTCGTGGTGATGGAATCCGGCGAGTTCATCGACGAGTCGAGCAACGGTCGCCTCGACGGCTTCTACCTGCTGGGCTGGGGCGCCGACTACCCCCACGTCACCAACTTCCTGGACTTCCACTTCAGCAAGTCCAACCCTCAGTTCGGTGACCCCCATCCGGAGATCTACGAGCTGCTCGAAGAGGGCTCCCAGATCGCCGACGATGCCGACGCCCAGCCGGTGTACGCCAACGCCAACAACGCCATCAGTGGATTGGTGCCCATGGTGCCGATCGCCCACGGCGCCTCGGCATCGGCAACGCTGGCCTCGGTCGAGAACGCCCACTTCCGGCCCTTCGGAGCACCGCTGTTCCATCGGACCGACCCGGGCAAGGACACCTTCGTCTACATGCAGAACGCCGAGCCGATCAGCCTCTACTGCGCAGACGAGACCGACGGCGAGTCGTTGGCCGCCTGCCAGCAGGTGGTCGAGCCGCTGCTCGGCTATGCCATCGACTCCGGCGCCATCGAGCCCCGGTTGGCCACCGAGTGCAACGGCAACGAGGACGCCACCGTATGGACCTGCACCCTGCGCGAGGGTGTGACGTTCCACGATGGATCGAGCTTCGATGCCAACGACGTCGTCGTCTCATGGGCTGCCGGCATCGACGCCGCCAACCCGCTTCATGTCGGCAACACCGGAGCATTCGAGTACTACAGCTACCTGTGGGATGCTCTGATCAACAGCGAAGAGTAGGAACAACGGAGTTCTGAGCGATGCAGGGGGCGGGCTGAAAGGTCCGCCCCCTGCCTCGAATTTTGGGTGACCGGCTTCGGGCACCCGATCCGAGAACGACCAGCGACGGAACGGGGTACGTGCGTGTTTCAATTCATCGTCAAGCGGTTGTTGTTGGCCATTCCCGTGCTGTTCGGCATCCTGCTCGTCACGTTTCTGTTGGCAAGGGCGATCCCCGGCGACCCGTGCCGGTCCATCATCGGCGAGAAAGCCACCGCTGAGGCCTGCGCCGCCTTCGAGGAGGCCAAGGGGCTGAACGAGCCGCTGCCGGTGCAGTTCGGGATCTACATGCGCGACATCCTCCGGGGGGACCTCGGCGATTCGATCCGCTTCTCCCGGCCAGTGACCCAGATCCTCGTGGAGCGGCTGCCGATGACCATCGAGCTGGCCTCGGCGGCCCTGTTCATCGCCATCGTTGTCGGCATCGCACTCGGTGTGGTCTCGGCCATGCGGCACAACACCTCGGTCGATGTCGCCACCATGATGGTGGCCAACGTCGGGGTGTCGATGCCGGTCTTCTGGCTCGGCCTGATGCTGATCTGGCTGTTTGCCGCCACCCTTGGGTGGTTACCCCCGTCCGGTCGACTCTCGGCCGGACTGTCATCGGTGCCGTTCTACGAGGTCTGGGGGCTGGACTTCGCCGAGGGCAGCTTCCCGTTCCTGGCGGTGGAGTTCATCTCCAACCACTTCATCTTCAACTCATTGATCACCGGCGATTGGGAGGTCATGTGGGATGCCATCAAACACCTGATCCTCCCCGCCATCGCCCTCAGCACCATCCCGATGGCCATCATCGCCAGGATCACCCGGTCCAGCCTGCTCGATGTCCTCGGTCAGGACTACGTACGAACGGCCAGGGCCAAGGGCGGGATGGAGCGGCGGGTGGTGGTCCGCCACGGGCTGCGCAATGCGCTGTTGCCGGTGGTGACGATCATCGGCCTCCAGCTCGGGGCCTTACTGGCCGGGGCGGTGCTGACCGAGTCGGTCTTCGGCCTGGCCGGTGTCGGGACGATGCTGTTCGAGGCCATCACCGCCCGTGACTTCCCGATCATCCAGGGCTTCGTGGTCATCATCGCCACCGGCTATGTCCTGATCAATCTGCTGGTCGACGTCTCCTATGCCTACCTCGACCCCAGGATCAGGCTCGAATGACCGACGTGCTGGAACCGAACCAGCCGCCGTCAACCGACCAGCCGGCGATCGCCACCGAGAACCCGTTGCTGGAGCAACGATCGGGTCTGTGGCGAGGGGCATGGAAGCGACTGCTTCGCCGCAAGACCGGCGTGGCCGGGCTTTCGATCATCGGCTTCATGCTGCTGGTGGCGATCTTCGCCCCGTTGATCGCCCCCTACGACCCGAACGCCGACTTCATCGGCGACGGCGACCGCACCCGACGGGATCCGCCATGCGTGCACGTGCTCGGCTGCGACGAGAGCAAACCACAGCACATCATGGGCCTCGACGGCAACGCCCGCGACCAGTTCAGCAGGGTGGTCCACGGCAGCCGGATCAGCCTCTCGGTGGGCTTCACCACCGTGGCGCTGGCGTTCGTGGTCGGCACCTCCCTCGGTGCGGTGGCCGGATTCTGGGGCGGCTGGAGCGACAACGTGATCATGCGGGTGATGGACGTGATCCTGGGGTTCCCGTCGTTGCTGCTGGCCATCGCCATCGTGGCCGCGCTCGGTCCCGGGTTGCGCAACACCCTGCTGGCCATCGCCATCGTCTCCATCCCGGCTTACGCCAGGGTGATGCGGGCCTCGGTGCTGTCGATCAAGCAACTCGATTTTGTCGCCGCCTCGCAGGCCCTCGGTGCCGGCAAGTTCCGCATCCTGCGGACCAGGGTCATCCCAAACGCCCTGACTCCGCTGGTGGTCATCGGCACTCTGGGCGTTGCCTCGGCCATCCTCGACGCGGCGGCATTCGGCTTCCTCGGCCTGGGGGCCCAGCCGCCCACCGCCGAATGGGGCAGCATGCTGGCCAGCGAACGGAACCAGATTTTCAGCGCCCCCCACCTGGTGTTCTTCCCCGGCATCGCCATCATGATCACCGTGCTCGGCTTCAACCTGCTCGGAGACGGCCTGCGGGACGCCCTCGATCCCGGGCTCAACGAGTAGGGATCGGCGATGAGCGACTCGACGACCGATGCAGTCGGCACGACCACCACCTCGACCACCTCCACCACCAGCACGACCACCACCTTGACCTCCACCTCGACCGCCGTCGACACGAACCCGATCGGATCGGAGCCGGAGACGAGTGATCCGGTACTGGACGTCCGGCACCTCTCCACCTGGTTCCACACCCGCGACGGGGTGGTCCGGGCCGTCGACGACGTCAGCTTCCGGATCGACCGTGGCGAGGTGCTCGGTATCGTCGGCGAGTCGGGCTGCGGCAAGTCGGTCACGTCGCTGTCGGTGATGGGTCTGGTCCCGAAGCCGGGACGGATCGAGTCCGGGGAGGTGGTGTTCGACGGCGACGACCTGCTGCCGCTGTCCTCCAAGCAGCTGGCGAGTTTGCGGGGCAAGCGGATGTCGATGATCTTCCAGCAGCCCCAGTCGTCGCTCAACCCGGTGCACCGGGTCGGCGATCAGATCGCCGAGGTCTACGTCATCCACCAGGGTCTCGATGAGTCCGAGGCCCGGGAGCGGGCCGTCGAAGCGCTGGCCAAGGTCGGCATTCCCGACCCCGAGTCGCGGGCCCGCTCGTATCCCCATGAGATGTCCGGGGGCATGGCCCAGCGGGTGATGATCGCCATGGCCCTGGCCCTCGAACCGGAGTTGCTCATCGCCGACGAACCGACAACAGCCCTCGATGTGACCATCCAGGCCCAGATTCTCGACCTGATGCGGGATCTGCAGCGGGACTCCAACACCGCGGTGATGCTGATCACCCACGATCTGGGCGTCGTGGCCGAGATGGCCGACCGGGTGGCGGTGATGTACGCCGGTGAGATCGTGGAGGAGGCACCGGTCGACACGCTGTTCAGCGAGCCGAAGCATCCATACACCAAGGGCCTGATCGGCTCCATCCCGGTGCTCGGCCAGGAGCGTGACGTCCTCGACACGATCCCCGGTGTTGTCCCCCGGTTGATCGATCTTGGCCCCGGTTGCCGGTTCGCCTCCCGGTGTGCGGCCAGACTCGAGGCCGAGCTGGAGGTCTGCCTCACCCGACGGCCCGACCTGGTGGACCACGGTGACCACCACGCCGTTCGGTGCTGGCTCTACGACGGCGACGAGGGCTCCCGAACATGACTGCGACCGCCGGCGACCCGTCACCAGACGCGGCCACGGCCGAGACCGGCGATGAGCCGCTGGTTCAGGTCCGCGGCCTTCGTATGGACTTCCCGGTCAAGAGCGGCCTGCTCCGCCGGACCACCGGCCATGTGCAGGCGGTGGCCGGTGTCGATCTGGACATCCACCGGGGCGAGACCGTCGGCCTGGTAGGGGAGAGCGGCTGCGGGAAATCCACGCTCGGCCGGCTGTTGGTTCGCCTGCTCGATCCCACCGAGGGCTCGATCCGGTTCGACGGGCTCGATCTGGCCGCCGCCGAGGGCAAGCAGCTGAAGCAAATCCGGCGGGACGTGCAGATGATCTTCCAGGATCCGTTCTCGTCGCTCGATCCCCGGGCTCCCGTCGGCGACAGCATCGCCGAGGGTCTACGGATCCACGGCATCGGCGATCGCAAGGCTCAGACCCGGCAGGTCGGGGAGATGCTGGAGCTGGTCGGCCTCCGCCAGGACCACGCAAGACGTTTCCCCCACGAGTTCTCCGGTGGGCAGCGCCAGCGGATCGGGATCGCCAGGGCGCTCATTCTCCGGCCCCGGTTCGTGGTGGCCGACGAACCGGTGTCGGCCCTTGACGTCTCGGTCCAGGCCCAGGTGCTGAACCTGCTGAGAGAACTCCAACAGCAGCTCGACCTCACGGTGTTGTTCATCGCCCACAACCTGGCGGTGGTGGAACACATCAGCGACCGGGTTGCCGTCATGTATCTGGGAGAAGTGGCGGAGATCGCCGAGCGGATCACCCTCTATCGAGACCCGAAACATCCGTACACCCAGGCGCTGCTCTCGGCCATCCCCATTGCGGACCCGTCGCTGCGGCGCAAGCGGATCGTGCTGCAGGGTGACGTGCCCAGTCCGCTCAATCCGCCGTCCGGCTGTCGATTCCATCCCCGATGCCCGATTGCGGCGCCCGGGGTCTGCGATGCATCCGACCCCGAACTCCGGGTGGTCGACGGCGAGGATCGATCATCGTCGACGGCCCATCAGGCCTCCTGCCACCTCCGGGCCGGGGATCATCAACACCTCGATCCCTCCTGAGTTCTTTCACCTCGGCGGGGGGTTTCATCGGGGTCCAATCGTCGGCTCTTCTGGGCCTGCAAGGGGTGCGCTGCGACGGCGCCGATTTGGCTCTATGGGCTGATCTGGTTGGCCATGCATGAGCAGCAGGATGCGCATGTCAAATCGATGAAGTATCGTTTTTGTGTTCGTGAGAACACCGCCGCAAATCAATGGAGTCGTATCTATGCCCGCCGCAACGAGCCCGAGACCCTTACCCCTACGCGCCCATGGTGTGCCGAACTGGGTTGATTTACACACCGCAGGAATCGATGACGCTCGGATCTTCTACGAAGCGCTCCTCGGGTGGACCTTTCAGAATCGGTTCACCCTCAGCGC
>CAMYLA010000129.1 GCA_947259095.1 uncultured Acidimicrobiaceae bacterium
CACTGCGGGGGTGGTTGCGGCGTCGGCAATCAGCAATGCCTTCGGCGGCTACGTCGCCGAACTGATCGACGGTCCACGCTGGCTTCTCGTCATCGCCCTCGTCGTTGTCCTGGCCGGGATCGCCGTCAGCGGGGTGAAGGAGTCGGTTGTCGCCGCCGCGGTTTTCACGGTCGTCGAGATCATCGGGTTGGGTCTCGTGGTCTGGGCCGGGCGCGACAGCATCGGCGAACTCGGCAGCCGGGCCGGCGACCTTCTGGGACCCCCATCGAGTCTCACCGGCTGGAGCGGGGTGATGGGTGGTGCCTTCCTGGCCTTCTTCGCATTCCTGGGTTTCGAGGACATGGACTCGGTCGCCGAGGAAACCAAGAACGCACCGGTGACGCTGCCCCGGGCCATCCTGATCACGCTCTCGGTGACCACCGTGCTTTACATGACGGTCTCGGCCATCGCCGTGTTGGAGGTCGCCCCGGCCGCGCTCAGCGAGTCTGACGCACCCCTGACCCTGGTCTACGACCGTGCCGGTGGCAATCCCGATGTCCTCGCTTTCATCGCTGCGCTCGCCATGGTGAACGGGGCGCTGGTGCAGCTGGTCATGATCCCTCGCGTCGTCTACGGGCTGTCCAAGCTGGATCTGATGCCGTCCTGGGCCGGCGCCGTGTCGCCTCGGACGCATACGCCGGTCCGAGCCACCGTCGTCGGTGCCGTGCTGATCATGATCCTGGCCGTCGGCATCGAGCTGGAGTGGCTGGCCCGGCTCACCTCGGCCGTCACGATGGCCATTTTCATCACGATCAACGCGTCACTCATCGCCATCAAGCGTCAGGACGGGCCGACCAATACCTTCCAGGTGCCGAGCTGGGCTCCCGTGCTGGGCATCGCGGCTGCAAGCACGATGTTCATCATCGAGGTGGTGCGACTGGTCGGATGACAAAAGCGGCAAACCGGCGCTGTCCCCGTCGACGATCGCCGTCGCCCACCGGCGATTTCAGACCGATGTTGAGGGCTGAATTCTCGTGCCGGAGTACCCGGCCAGCACCGCCTCTGCCTGATGCAGTTCACCGACCGCGGCCCCGAAGCCGGTCGCCTCGACGAAACGGCACACAGCCTCGACTTTGGGTGCCATGGAGCCGACGGCGAACCGATGGGCCCGAAGCTCGCTTGGCGTTGTCGTGATCAGGCGACGGGCCGACGGTGTTCCGTAGTCGACGGAGACCGCGTCGACGTCGGTCAGGATGACCAGTCGATCGGCCCCCAGCTCGATCGCCAGGAGAGCCGATGTCAGATCCTTGTCGACGATCGCCTCGACCCCAACCGGTCCACCGCCGTCAACGGCCACCGGAATACCACCCCCGCCTCCGGCGATCACGATCCGGCCCGCGTTCACCAGCGTCTCGATGGCGCCGAGTTCGACGATTCGCTGCGGGTCGGGCGACGGAACCACTCGGCGAAAACCCCGATCGGTATCGGCCATCCGCCAGCCGTAGCGCTCGGCCAGCACCGCCGCCCTGGCAGAACCGTACGCCGGTCCGACCGGCTTCGTCGGTCGCCCGAATGCCGGATCATCGGCGTCGACGACGACGCGGGTGAGAATCGCTGTCACCGAACTCGGATCGAGGTGGAGGGACAGCGCCTCGACCAGGAGATAGCCGATCAGACCGACGCTCTCGGCATCGATCACGTCGAGAGGGTGAGGCGGCACGTCGGGGTCAGCCGCCGACTGGAGCGCCAGCAAGCCGACTTGGGGCCCGTTTCCATGGGTGATCACCAGCCGATGATCCTCGGCCAGTTTTGCCAGGTGACGGGCCGCCGTGGCCGTGTTGGCTCGTTGACTGGCGATGTCGGCCGGCTGGTCTGGGCGAAGGAGGGCATTGCCGCCGATGGCCACAACGGCGAGCGGTTTCACGCCCGAGCCTCGGCCAGCCACGACTCGATCCACGGATTCAGGAGATCCTCGAGGTCCGGTTTGCCGAGTTCCTGCACGGCGTAGCGGGTGTGACGGGTCGGGTGCCCGAGGTCCATGATCCGCCCCAGGTCGATCGGGGTGCCGGTAACCACCACATCGCAGACGGCTTGGCGCACCGTTCGGGCCAGTTCGGCCATCTGGGTTTTGCCATATCCCATGGCCGGGAGCACCGGTCCGACATGGGGGAACCGCTCGTAGGTCTCGGCGATGGAACCGACCGCCCATGGCCGGGGATCGACGATGACCGCGCCGGCGTGACGGGCCGCCACAAGGCCGGCCCCGTATGCCATGCCACCGTGGGTCACCGTCGGGCCGTCCTCTATGACCAGGACCCGACGGCCGGCCAGGTCGGGGCCGGGGTCGAGGCTGACCGGCGAAGCGGCGCGAATGACCGTGGCGCCCGGATTGACCTGGCGAGCATCGGCCAAGACCTGGCGAACCTCATCATCGGATGCGGCATCGACCTTGTTCACCAACACCGCATCAGCCATTCTCAGATTGAGTTCACCGGGATGGTGCGTCAGCCCGCTGTCGGCCCGCAGTGGGTCGACCACACAGATCGTCACCGCCGGCTCCAGAAACGGCGTGTCGTTGTTTCCTCCGTCCCAGACGATGACGTCGGCCTCGGCCGCTGCCGCTTCGACGATGGCCTGATAGTCCACACCGGCGAACACCAACATGCCCTGCCGAACCGGTTCCTCGTATTCCTCCCGCTCCTCGATGGTCGGCTGCGCCGCGTCGATCTCGGCCAGCGAGGCGAAACGCTGGACCCGCATGGCCGACAGGTCGCCGTATGGCATGGGGTGGCGGATCAATGCGACCCGCAGCCCGGCATCGAGCAGCAGTCGACCGACCCGCCGGCTCGTCGGTGACTTCCCGGCCCCGGTTCGAGTGGCGACAACGGCCACCACCGGACAGGGGGTGGCCAGCATGGTCAACCGTGGCGGCAGAAGACGGAAGCTTGCGCCGGCCGCCAAGACCTGGGAGGCCAGGTGCATGACGTGGAGGTGGGGAACGTCGGAGTAGGAGAACACCACCTCGTCAACGTCCTCGGCGGTGATCAGGTTCACCAATTCGTGTTCGGGGCGGATGGGGATGCCGTTGGGATAGCCGGGGCCGGCCAGGTCGGGTGGATAGCGCCGATCGTCTATGCCGGGTATCTGGGTTGCCGTGAACGCCACCACCTCGCCGGCCGAGGGGTCAGGGCGGAAAACCGTGTTGAAGTCGTGGAAATCCCGCCCTCCGGCGCCGGCGATCACCACCCGTCGACTCATTCGCTGCTCACGCTCCTTCGAGGCGCCTCCAGTGTGCGTGTGTTTCGGCCGGCCGGCAACTCAGGCAGGCCGGGTGAGCCGGTCAGGCCCAGTCGAGCACAACCTTGCCGCACTCGCCGGCGGCGACAACGTCGAACGCCTCGTCGAATCGCGCCACCGGGAAGTGGTGGGTGATGATCGATCCCACGTCCAGCCCACTCTGCAACATCGCCGCCATCTTGTACCAGGTCTCGAAGATCCGGCGGCCGTAGATCCCCTGCACGTCGAGCCCCTTGAAGATCACGTCGTTGACATCGAGCGTGAGCGGGCCGGCCGGGATGCCGAGCACGGCAACACGGCCACCATGGTTCATCGCATCGAGCAGCTGGTTGAACGCCGACTCGGCGCCCGACATCTCGAGCCCGACGTCGAACCCCTCGGTCATGCCGAGCTCGTCCATGACCGGCGCAAGCTCCTCCCGTGACACGTCGACCGTGCGGGTTGCACCGAGCTTCGTCGCCAGTCCGAGCCGGTAGTCGTTGATGTCGGTGATGATCACGTGTCGGGCCCCGACGTGCCGGGCGATCGCCGCAGCCATCATGCCGATCGGTCCGGCACCGGTGATGAGCACGTCCTCGCCGACGAGATCGAACCGCAGTGCGGTGTGGGTCGCGTTGCCGAGCGGATCCAGCACGGCGGCGAGGTCGTCATCGATGTGGTCTGGCAGGACGAAGACGTTCTGCGCCGGCAGGACGAAGTACTCGGCGAAGGCACCCGGTCTGGTGACACCGACGCTGAGGTGGTTGTTGCAGAATGCCCGCCGGCCGGCGCGACAGTTGCGGCAATGTCCGCAGGTGATGTGACCCTCCCCGGTGACCCGTTGACCGACCTCGATGCCTCGGACATCGCCACCGACCTCGGCGACCTCGCCCATGAACTCGTGCCCGACGACCATCGGGACGGGGATCGTCTGCCGCGCCCAGGCGTCCCAGGCCCGGATGTGCAGGTCGGTCCCGCAGATCGACGTCTTGTGGACCCGGATGAGCACGTCGTAGGGTCCGGGCCTCGGCTGCTCGACGTCCTCGGCCGAGAGGCCCGGTTCGGGCTTCGCCTTGACGAGCGCCCTCACGACACGACCCCCATCTGGCGACCGACCCTCGTGAACGCGTCGATCGCCTGGTCGATGTCGGTGTCGGCGTGGGCGGCCGACATCTGGGTGCGGATGCGGGCCGCGCCCCGTGGCACGACCGGGAACGAGAAGGCGACCACATAGATGCCCTCGGCGAGCAGCCGATCAGCCATGTCGCCTGCGATCTTTGCGTCGCCGAGCATCACCGGGATGATCGGGTGTCCGGCACCGGCGAGGGTGAAACCAGCGGCCTCCAGGCCGGCACGGAACCGTTCCGAATTGCGCTCGAGCTGCTGGTGCAGCTCGGGCGCAGACTGGAGAAGGTCGAGCACTCGCAACGTCGTCGAGGCAATGACCGGGGCAAGTGAGTTGCTGAACAGGTACGGCCGTGACCGCTGCCGCAGCCACTCGACGATCTCGTGCCGACCGCTCGTGTAGCCACCCGATGCGCCGCCCATCGCCTTGCCGAGGGTGCCCGTGACGATGTCGACCCGGTCGGCAACGCCGCAGTACGCCGGCGTGCCGCAACCGCCGGGGCCGACGAAGCCGACCGCATGGGAGTCGTCGACCATCACCATCGCGTCGTAACGATCGGCAAGCTCGCAGATCGATGCGAGATCGGCGATCACGCCGTCCATCGAGAACACACCGTCGGTCGCGATCAGCCGGTAGCGGGCGTCGCTTGCCTCCCGCAGCCGCTGTTCGAGCTGCACCATGTCGTTGTTGTCGTAGCGCAGCCGACGGGCCTTGCTGAGCCGGATGCCGTCGATGATCGACGCGTGGTTGAGGGCATCGCTGATCACGCAGTCCTTTTCGTCGAGGATCGTCTCGAACAGGCCACCGTTGGCATCAAAGCACGACGAGTAGAGGATCGTGTCCTCGGTGCCGAGGAACCCGCTGAGCTCGCACTCCAGCTCGCGGTGCACAGTCTGCGTGCCGCAGATGAACCGCACCGACGCCATCCCATACCCGTAGCTGTCGAGCGCAGTGCGAGCGGCCTCGATCAACGCGGGGTGGTCGGCGAGGCCAAGATAGTTGTTGGCGCAGAGGTTCATCACCGACCTCCCGTCGTCGAGCTCGATGTGAGCCGACTGCGGGGAGGCGATCACCCGTTCGTGCTTGTACAGCCCCTCCTCCTGGAGGCCGGCGGATCGAGCGGCGAGATCGTCGATCATCGCCTGCCTGGCGGTGTCACCGGCCATCAGCAACTCGATCCGGATCGGATGACGTCAGCGTCCGGGTCATGGCGACGGGACCGGCGGTCCCAGCGGGGGCCTACGGAATCCGGTGGGCGGGCCCGAGTTGGCTTCGTGGTGTTCGAGGGCTTTGGCATACACGGCCTCGAAGCGCGGGACCAGTCCATCCCAGGACAACTCGGTGCGGGCATGGGTGAGCGCATTGGCACCACGCTCGGCAACCTCGTTCGGGTTGTTCACGATTCGGACCAGGGCGTCGGCGAGCGCGTCTGGATCGTTCGGGGAGACGAGCCACCCGGTGGGGCTGGCAGGATCGACGTTGATCATCGACGGTAGTCCACCGCTGGCGCACCCGAGAACGGGCAGGCCGACCGCCATCGCCTCCAGTGGGACCTGGGGGTAGGCGTCGCCAAGAGAGGGGATGACGAGTGCGTCACTCGCTGCCAGCCCCTCTGGCAGATCACCATGGCCTCGCCATCCTGCGAAGTAGATATCGTCGGCGCCGACTTGTTTGGCGACGGTGACCGGGTGCTCGCCTTCCCACTCGCCCGGATGCCCACCCCAGATCAGGAGCGAACCTGGTCGGGTGAACCGGCTTCTGGCCCGGGCGAACGAGCGGATCAACTCGGGCACCTGTTTGAGCCCGAGAAACCGCCCGACGAAGATCAGAACAGTGGCGTCGTCTGCCGTTCCGAGCAGCCGGTCGAGGTCGCTCTCGGCGTAGGCCAAGGTGCCAGGAGGACCCGATTCGGTCCAACCTTGGGGGTCCTCGACCAGGACACGCCGGAACGTGGCGCGGCGCGATCCGGGGGTGCGAGGCCGGGGCCGGAAACGGTCGATGTCCACCCCGTTCGGAACGACCGTGATCCGATCCGGTGCGATGCCCAATCCGGAGATCGCAGCATCCCGCTTCAAGGGCGACACCGCGATGAGATGATCGGCGGACTGCGCTTGCTGTCGTAACCGCCCAGCCCAGAACTCGCCGTGCCGCCACGCGTCCCATCGGGTCGTCCGCAGCATCTCCAGCTCGCCAGCATCGAGACCGCCGCAGGCGGCACCGGCTGCAGCCCCTTCGGTTGGCATCGTTGCCAGCGTCTCGCCCAGTTTCGTTGCCAGGGTGATGCGTTCCGTGATCGCGTCCATCAGATTCAGTTCCGTGCCATGAAGGTGGGCAACCAACGGCACCTGCGGCCAACGTCGGCGGGCAGCTTCGAGCTGCGGCGTCAAGTGGTGCAGATGGAACACGTCAGCCCGGTCGGCGCCGGCGAGCTGCAGCGGAGCCTCCCACACCGACGACAAGTGGGTGACGAGCTCTGGCGGTACCGACGCCAGAACCACGTCGGGAGCACCGACACGATCCTCATAGCTCGGATGCATGGGTTGCGGCGCCGCGATCGCGTCGCCTCCCGCCTCGAACACCCGAACGGCGTCGCTGAAGTCGACAACGTGAACATCCAGACCGTCGAAGAACGTCGGTGCATGGGTCTCCTCACCCGGTTCGCCCAGAGACCCCGCGGCGAGCGAGACCGACCAACCCGCTCTGGCCAGCGCCGGGCTCAGGTAGCGCACAACATACGCCGCTCCTCCCCGGGGGAAGAACAACAAGCCCATCACGACTCCACCGGCCGCCATCACCGCCGACCAGCTTCGGATCCGACCCAGCGGGGACCACCGGCCAAACCACCTCTTTCAGCGCCCGGCGAGCGTTGCGTCGAATCGCACACTCGCCAACCGGGATGACCAACGCTCTCCAGCTCACCACGCCACAACATGCCACTCATCATTGCCGCCCAGCGGACGCCGACGGCAGAGGCCAACGTCCCTCACCCCCAAGCGAACCGCCAACCTCCGGGGCTGGCGTACCCTGACCCCCACGTGAATGGCGCTCCACAACAACAAGCCGGGGAACGGATCGGCGTCTGGTGGAATCCCCGCGCCGGTCGAGGCGTGGCCCGGGAACTGGCCGAGCGAACGCTGGCCGAGGCTGCCCACCGGGGTCACGATGCGGCTTTGCTGGCGTCCGACTCCGCCCAGGCCACCCGCTCAGCCGCCGAGGAGGCCATGGCAAAGGGCCTCGACAGACTCGTCGTCATCGGAGGCGACGGGACCGTGCATCAGGCCATCCAGGTTGCGGCCGGGACGCCGCTGGTGGTTGGTGTTGTTCCGGCCGGTTCTGGCAACGATCTGATTGCAGCGCTCGGTCTCGATACCACCCCGGGTGCCGCCATCGACCGTGCCCTCGGACCATCGTCGGCCATCGACCTGCTCCGCGTCGACGACCGCTACGGCGTAACCGTGGCCACCCTCGGGTTCTCCGTCGCGGTGAACCGGAGGGCCGAAACCATGCGCTGGCCCCGGGGATCGGCAAAATACACCGCGGCCGCCCTTCGCGAGCTCGCCGGCATGCGCCGGTACCCGCTCATCCTGGACGTCGACGGGCGACGCCTCGACGTGGCACCGAACCTGGTGGCCTTCGCCAACACCTCGGTCTTCGGCGGCGGCATGAAAATCGCGCCCGGCGCCCGCCCCGACGACGGTCGACTGGAGATCGTCGTGGTCGGCCCGGCCTCCCGCACGACGATGTTGCGGCTGCTCCCCAAGGTCCGCGCCGGCCGTCATGTCGAGCACGCTGCGGTGAGCGTCCATCGCGGGGCCCGAGTGGTGATCGAGAGTGACGAAACCCACGAGATCCGAGCCGACGGCGAGATAATCGGTTCGACGCCGACCGAGATCGAACTCGTGCCGGCTGCCCTGCAACTGGCCGGATACCCGGTGGCCTCTTGACCACAAGCTGATCCTGCGACGCAACGGCCCGGATCTACTTGTCGGAACCGAGAGCGAATCCTGCCATGAATGGCTTCTGCAATGCGATGAAGACCAGCGTGGGCGGGATCGAAACGATCAATGCGGCCAACATCAGCGGGCCGAACGTCAGCCCGGTGTCGATGCTCTGGAGACCCTGGAGCCCGACCTGGACCACCTGGCGGTCCTGGTCCGAGATGATCAACACCGGCCACAGGTACATGTTCCAGACGAAGACGAATTGGATCACCGCCAATGCCCCGATGACGTTCCACGAGAGCGGGATCAGAATCCGGAAGAGGAATTGCAGCGGCGAGGCACCATCGATCTGCGCCGCCTCCGCCAGGTCACGGGGCAGGTTGGCGAAGTGCTGTCGAAAGAGAAAGGCTCCGGTTGCCGACGCCGCGAACGGCACCACCAGACCGGCCATCGAATCCTTCCATACCAGGTCGGAGACGAACCGGAACAGGGCCAGGATCATCACCTCGGTCGGCATCATCAACGTGATGAGAACAAAGAAGAAGACCAGCCACTTCCCCCGGAACCTGAAGTAGACGAAGGCCAGCCCGGCCAGGAGGGAGAGGATCGTCTTGGCCGCCGTGATCAACACCGCCTGAACGGTGGAGTTCCACATGAATCGACCGATGTTGCGCTCGTTCCAGACCTGGTCGAGATGGGTGGCGAACCCGGTGCCGGGGGTCAGCTGGAACCGGAACACCTCGGCATTGGTCTGGGTGGAGATCAGCGCCGCATAGGCCAGCGGAAACACGATGATCGCCGCAGCAACGCAGAGCATGAGGTGCAACGGCCAGCTCCGGCCCCTGATCAGCCCCTGCCTCCCGACGTTCAGGGAGATGTTGTCCGCTTCAGGCGCTGCCATAGTTGATCCGTCCCTCCGACTGTTTGAATTGCCAGGCCGTCAAGGCGATGACCGCCAGGAACAACACGACCGACTGGGCGGCTCCCCGCCCGAGGTCGCCGTTGTCGACACCGACCCTGATGATCTCGTAGATCGCCACCGAGGTGGCCCCGGCCGGGGCACCCTTGGTCAGGAAGTCGATGGTGCCGTAGACGTCGAAGAACGAGTACGTCAGATTGGTCACCAGCAGGAAGAACGCGATCGGTCCCAGCGCCGGTAACACGACCTTGCGGAATCGTTGGAATGCGTTCGCCCCGTCGATGGCCGCCGCTTCCACCTGCTCCCGGGGAACCGTTTGCAGGCCGGCGATGAAGAACAGCAGGTTGTAGCCGAGCAGCTTCCATACCGATGCCAACACGATCGTGACCCTGGCCAGGGTTGCATCCTGGGCGTAGTTTGGAAAGTCGAATCCCCATCGCTCGGCAACGGCTGCGAATATTCCGCCGGTGGCGTTGAACATCATGAAGAACAACACCCCGGCCACCGGTGGAGAGATGGCATAGGGCCAGATCAGGAGTGTCCGGTAGACGGCGGCGCCACGGATGCGTTTGAAGCTCAGATAGGCCAGGGCCAGGCCGCCGACCATGCTCAGCGCCACCGTGCCGGTCGAGATGAGCAACGTGTTGAGATAGATCTTGCGGTAGCCACCGTTCTCGTTCTCGAAGATGAAGTACATCGCCACCAGCAACACCACGATGCCAAAAGGACTCAAGACCCGGGAGATCTCGAAGCTCAATGAGCCCCGGGCCGACCGACGATGCCACAGCCCGACACCCCAGATGATCCCGACGGCGGCCAACGGCAGCATGACCACCAGCGTCGGGTTCGGTACCAGGAGCTCGGAGAAGTTGGCCAGGCAGCGCTCACCGACCCGTGGGGCCCCCAACCTCGTCAGCTTGGTGGAGAGGGTGAAGGTCCTGTATGCCGGCAGGTAGAGGAAGAAGACGAGGATGACCAGGGTCGGCGAAAGCAGCAACCACGGCCAATACCAGCCGAGACGGAACGTCCCGGTCCGGATTTCACCGCCGCC
>CAMYLA010000130.1:0-9095 GCA_947259095.1 uncultured Acidimicrobiaceae bacterium
CAAAACCCTCGAACAACAACTCACCAACCTCGGCTACCAACTCAACAACATCGACACCACCTTCCAAACCGACACCCGAACCGCCGTCCTCGCCCTCCAGACCGCAGCCAACATCACCCGAGACGGCATCGTCGGACCCAACACCTGGGCCGCACTCGACGCCCGCACCACACCACCAACCACAACCCCAACCCCCGGGCCGGTCGAGCCGGGCTCCTCGCAACGGCCAACGCTGCGGTCCGGCTCGGTCGGGGACGAGGTGCTGAAGTTGGAACGGCGTCTCAGTGACCTGGGCTATTGGGTCGCCGGGGTGGACCGCCAATTCGGTCCGGACACTCGCCAGGCGGTGGTTGCCATGCAGAAGGCGGCCGGCATCGGCCGAGACGGCATCGTCGGACCCAAGACCTGGGCCGAACTGGACGCCGGCACCCGACCGAGGGCCCGGACGACGAGCGGGAGGGTGATCGAGGTCGACCTCAGCCGCCAGCTGCTCATGGTCGTGAACGACGGTGGGGTGATCGAGGTGCACAGCACCTCCACCGGCCGGGTTGCGGGATCCACACCGGTCGGGAGGTGGACGATCACCCGGCAGATCGACGGCTACCGGTATGCTCCGCTCGGCACGCTCTACCGACCGAAGTACTTCTACAAGGGCGTCGCCATCCATGGGTATACCAACGTCCCGACGTCGCCCGCTTCCCACGGTTGTGTTCGGGTCACCTACCAGGCGATGGACCACATCTGGTCGAGTGGGGCTGCGCCGCTGCAGACCGCGGTCGAGGTCTACCGCTGAGCCGACACCGCGGTGATTGCAGCCGAGACGAGAGGTGGGGATCGGCTACCGCGCTGACCCACCGGCAGATTGAGCACCGGCAACCTTGCCGATCACCTCGAGCAACGAGAAGTCGATCAGCTGCTTGAAGACCACTGCCGACACGGGGGCCCTTGCAATCTCCCCTTCGGTCCAGCGAGACCGAAGACCGGCGGTCATCAGGACACAGGTCACGTCGGTACCGAGCGCTCCGATCTGACGGCAGAGATCGAGGCCGTCGAACCCGGCGACATCACCGTCGACCACCGCAACCTCCGGCCCAATCGACAGGATCTCATCCACTGCGGTCTGCGCCGACATCGACGAACCAACGACCGAGAACCCCTCTGCCGCGTCGATCAACGACACCAACCCGGCCAGCACCCCGGCGTGGTCGTCGACCACATACACCGAGACGGGCGCAGCGCCATTCCGGCTCACCGGCGGCCGCGCTCCGATGCCGGTGAGGCCGAGGCGCCGGCGGGTGCACCGAACGCTGGGGCAGTGCTCGCCGTCCTCGAGGGCGGCTTCCATTTGGTCATGAATTGAGCGTCGACCTCAACCGCCCGCCGTGCCAGGGGCCGAGGTCCTTTCACGGGAAACAACTCGTCAAATGTCTGGGCGCAATGTGACCAAGGCCCATTGTCAGGTCTCGACCCTCCAGGAATGATTGACTCATGGGCCCGATGACAACGAAGTCGACAGCAGACGATGCATCGTTTGCCAGCCGAAGAAGGCGGATGGTGCGACACCACATCGAGGGACGAGGCGTGGACGATCCTCGGGTCCTCGACGCACTGCTGACCGTGCGGCGGGAGCGTTTCGTGGAACCGGAGCTGGCCGAATTCGCCTACGAGGACAGCCCGCTTCCGATTCGGTCCGGACAGACCATCAGCCAGCCCTACATCGTTGCCATCATGGCCGAGGCGGCACAGATCGACCCCGAAGCTCGGGTACTCGAAATCGGAACCGGTTCCGGCTACGGGGCAGCAGTGCTCGGTTGCGTGGCAAGCGACGTCTGGTCGATCGAGCGACACCGTGACCTGGCCGTGGAAGCCAGACGACGACTGCAAGCCGAGGGCTTCGAGAACGTCCATGTTCTCGAAGGCGATGGAACGCTCGGTTGGCCCGAAGAAGCGCCGTTCGATGCCATCATCGTCACCGCCGGAGGCCCAAACGTGCCAACGGCGCTGCGAGAGCAGTTGGCCGACGGCGGTTGCCTGGTCATGCCGGTCGGCCCCGAGTCCAGGGGCCAGCAGTTGCTTCGGGTTCGGCGGCGAGGAGAACGATTCGAGGAGGAGGACCTCGGTTCGGTGCGATTCGTGCCACTGATCGGGGCCCAGGGTTGGCGGCCCGAATCGAGCGCTCAGCCCAATCCAGGCCCGACCGTTGCGCCACCTCAGACCCGGCGGGCGTCGAGGCAACACGCTCGCCTCCATGGGTTGCCCTTGCTTGTTGCGGAGTCGGCAACACCGTTCACCTCCCTGGAGGAGGCGCCGCTCGAAGCGCTCCTGGACCGTATCGGCGACTCGAACTACGTGCTGCTCGGAGAGGCATCACATGGAACCGCCGAGTTCTACCAGATGCGAGACCGGATAAGCAGGGCGCTGATCACCCGGAGGGGCTTCAATGTCGTGGCCATCGAAGCGGATTGGCCGGACGCTGCCGCGGTGAACGCCTACGTGCATGCTCGACCGCAGGGTCATGGCAACGGCTTCGAACCGTTTGACCGGTTCCCGACCTGGATGTGGCGCAACCGCCAATTCGGGGAATTCGTCGGCTGGCTGCGGGCCCACAACGACCGAACATCGGACCACCAGGTCAGCCTCCACGGCCTCGACATCTACAGCTTGTACCGATCCCGAAACGCCGTCCTCGACTATCTCGACGGGGTGGACCCGGGGGCTGCCGCCGTCGCCCGGGACCGGTACAGCTGCCTCTCTCCCTGGGAGCAGGATCCGGCGGCCTATGGTCGTGCGGTCACCACCGGTCGCTTCGCCGGCTGCGAGGAAGGCATCGTTGCCACGCTGACCGACCTGCTTCATCGCCGCCTCGACGACGGCACGGCCGGCGGCGACGAGCTTCTCGATGCGTCGCAGAACGCCCTGATCGTCGCCAATGCCGAGCGCTACTACCGCACCATGTACCGAGGGTCCACGGCAGCCTGGAACCTCCGCGATCAGCACATGTTCGAGACGCTACGAACGGTTCGAGCCCACCGGGGGCCGGGAGCGAAGATCATCGTCTGGGAACACAATTCGCACGTCGGGGATGCCGCCGCCACCGAGATGGGAGCCAGGGGCGAACACAACGTCGGCATGCTGGCCCGGCAGGCGTTCGGCGACAGCGCCTACCTGGTCGGATTCGGAACCGATCACGGCACCGTTGCCGCCGCGTCGACCTGGGGCGGGGCCATGGAGCACAAGCAGGTCCGGCCCGCTCTCGACGGCAGTTACGAACGGATCTGTCATCAGACCACCCTTCCGGCGTTTGTGCTCCCGCTGCGCCATCCCGCCGACGCCGATCTCACCGAAGCGTTGGCCGAGCCCAAACTGGAGCGGGCCATCGGCGTGATCTATCGGCCGGAGACCGAGCTCCAGAGCCACTACTTCCACGCCTCGCTCCCCCGCCAGTTCGATGAGTACATCTGGTTCGACCGAACCACCGCCGTCGACGCCACCACGGGTCACGACCATGGCGGCGTACCGGATACCTTCCCCTTCGGCCTCTGAGGCGCGCCCTAGTGCGAGCGTTCTCGGACCACCGCCGCGATGTCGAGGTTGGCGACCGAGCGGGCGGTGAGCCATTGGGCCAGCCCGGAAACGATCAGCACCGCCAGGGCACAAAAGAACAGGGTGCTGGTTCGGATTTCGAGTCCGAAGTCGAACAGGTCGCTGCTGAACGAGCCCATGAACTGGGCTGAGACCCACGTACCGATGGCCAGGCCGGGGATGATGGCCATGGCTGTGACAAGCAGCGTCTCGGCGGTCAACAGGCGGGTGATCTGACCGGTCGTCGTGCCATTGAGTTGCATGGCGGCAAGCTCGGGCGCTCGTTCTGCCGCGTTCACCGAGGTGGTGTTGAAGATGAGGGCGAACGCCATGACCGCGCCGAAGGCCAGCATCACGCCGACGAAGGCGTAGAAGAGCGTGAGGAGGCTGCGGGCGGTGTCGTAGAGGCTGCGGGAGTCGATGTAGGCGACAACACCCGGCAGGTCGGTGAGGGCCTGGCGCATCTCGTCGCGGTCGGCGCCGTCGGTGAAGGTCAACAGCACCGCTGCGTCACCTGTCTGATCCGACAGCTCCGCAGCATCGACCTTGGTGGTGTAGACCAGGGTGCCGAGCGGCTCATCGACGAAGGCCACGATCGGGAGCTCGGTCGAAGCGCCGGCCGGGCCGGTGACGGTGACCGACTCGCCGATGGTGACATCGAGAACCTCGGCCAGTGAGCGGCCGGCCACCAGACCGGACGGTTGCAGCCCGGCCGGGCCGAAGTCGTGCATTTCGGTGTCGGCTTCGAACGCCATCAGCTGGGTCGAGTATCGGCGACCGGCGGCGGTCAGCGTCACCCGCGTCTGGAGGACGGTTTCGATTCGGGCCACGCCGGGGACCCGCTCGATCGTGTCGAGGGTTTCCTGGTCGAGCGATGCAAGGTGGAGCTGAGCATCCTGGCGTTGTATCTGATTGAACTGGCGATCGACGAGGATGTCGACGGTGTCGACCATGCCCCACGAGGCCAGGATCAGTATCAGCGACAACACAACACCCAGCCCGGTCGACAGCACCCGTCGTTTGTTGCGGCCGATACCCCGAAGGACCATTCGCCAACGGGCCGGCAGCTTGCGCAGCGGCGGGACGAGCCGTTCGACCAGGCTTCGGCCACCTCGCCCCGGTGGCGCCTGGCCCCGCAAGGCGTCGGCAGGCGTCGCCCGGGCGGCCGCGATTGCTGGGACCGCCGAGGCTATGGCGCCGGCCAGCAGGGCCAGTGCCAGTCCAACCAACACGGTCGAGAAGTGGAACCGGGTCACGGTGTCGGGCACCGAGATGGCGTCGGTGTAGAGACCGGTCACGAGGCGGCCCGCCGGCAGCCCGATGGCGAGTCCGGTGAGGCCGGCGAGGCCGGTCACGACCACGCCCTCGAGCATGTAATGACGGACAACGGTTCCCCGGCCCAGTCCGTTGGCCATGAGCGTGGCGATTTGTGGCCGCTGGGAGCGGACGAGTCGACCTTGCAGCACGAAGATGGCCATCGTCGCCGACCCGAGGAACAGCATCGGAAACAAGAACGAAAGCTCGCCGAACCCGGCGACGTCCTCCTGGAGGGCGGCGTTGGACGGTTGCTCGGCGCGAGGCTCGACGACCGAGGCGCCGGCCGAGACGGCAATGGACCGAATCTGATCGGTGAGGCTCACAGGATCGGCGTCGGGATCGAAACGCACCAGGGTCTGGGTGATCGGTTGGGTGGCGGCCTGATCGAAGATCGCAGGGGGAACGAACACGACGCCGAAGTCGTCGGCAGTTGTCAGGATGTCCTGTCGGCTTCGAGCCGGCCACAGATACTCCGGCGAGGCAACCACCGCGGCCACGGGATAGGTCCGCCAGCCGGAATCGGCGAACAGTTCGATCGTGGCCCCCGGTTCGATGCCGAAATGATCGGCCATATGCCGTTCGACCAGGATACCGGTCGGACTGCCGTCGGTCGGGAACGCCCCCGAAAGCAGGTCGACCCGATTGACTGCGGGCTGACGGTCTGGTAGCTCGACCATGCGGCCGAGCAGGCTGTGGCGGGAACCGATCCGGATCGGCTGATCGGCCTGGCGGCGGACGGTCACCGCGTCAACGCCCTCGAGGGCCAAGGCCTTCTCCGCCAAGGCGGCCCCGTCGCCGCCGGAGACGGTCACGTCGGCGAATGCCAGCCGAGCATAGGTGTTGTTGTAGCTGGCCTCGAGGTTCAGGAAAGCATCGTAGGAAGCGGCAAACAGGATGGTGCCGATGACCACGGTGGCGGCGATGGCCAGGTTCTGCCAACGTTGGCGACGCAGGTCACGAGCGATCTTGTGGCGCAACACGCTCACCAGTCGACCTCTTCGGTCGGCAGGGGACGTTCCACGTGGCGGTCTGAGGTGATGCGACCGTCGTGAAGCTCCACGACCCGATCGGCGATGGCCGCAATGGCCGTGTTGTGGGTCACCAACAGCACGGTGTGGCCGGCATCGGCCGCCCGACGGAGCAAGCCGAGGATCTGCCTGCCGCTGTCGAGATCCAGTGATCCGGTCGGCTCATCGGTCAACAGCACGGGTGCGTCCTTCACCAGGGCTCGAGCGATGGCGACCCGTTGTTGCTCGCCACCGGAGAGCTGGCCCGGAAAGTGATCGGCCCGGTCGCCGAGGCCCACCCTGTCGAGGGCCAGGCGAGCCCGGGTTCCGGGATCGGGGCCGCTGAGCTCCGCGACCACCTCCACGTTCTCGGCTGCGGTCAGTGTGGGCACCAGATTGAAGAATTGGAAGACGAACCCCACCTCGCTTCGCCGGTAACGGGTCATCGCTCGACCGGTGAGCGTCGACACGTCCATCCCCGACACCATGACCCGCCCCTCGGAAGGCGTTTCGATACCGCCGACGAGGTTCAACAGGGTGGTCTTGCCCGATCCGCTGGGGCCGAGCAGCACCACAAACTCGCCGGGTTCGATTGTAATGGAGACGTCGTCGAGGGCACGGACCTCGGCCGGGCCGGTGAGGTAGGTCTTGGTGACGTCGTGCAGCTCGATGTCGGTACTGTTCATCCGGTTCGCCTCGGGAGGGTCATTGCTCCGGCGGCCACGGCCAACATGGCCATGATCAGGGTGATGGCCAGATCGACGGCCAGGTCCCGACCGGGGCTGGGGTCGTCCGCCACCGCCCGCAGTGCATCGTAGGCATAGGTGAGCGGCATCGCGGCAGAGAGGAGCTCGAGGGGACGGGCCATTTCGCTGCGAGCGACGAGCAGGCCACACAGCAGGAACTGGGGCAGGATGAAGGCCGGCAAGAACTGGATGGCCTGGAACTCGGTGTGGGCAAATGCACTGAAGAACAGCCCTATCGACATCCCGAGCACCGCGTTGGCGATCGCCACCACCACGGCCAGCCAGATCGACCCTGCGACGTTGAGGTCAAGGGCCAGGACCGCAACCGACAAGACGGCGACCGACTGAACCACCGCCAGGGTCCCGAAGGCCCCGGCGTAGCCGAGGAGCAGCCCGAACTTCGAGGTCGGCATGGCCATCAACCGTTCGAGCGTTCCCGAGCGGCGTTCCCGCAGCATGGCGATCGACGCCACGAGGAACATCGAAACGAGCGGGCGCAGAACCCGCTTCCCGGTGGCGGTGGTGGTCCTTCGGATCATCGGACGACGTCCTCGGTCTCGATGAGTGTCAAGAACGCGTCCTCGACGGTTCGCGACGACGTTGCCTCGATGAGTTGCTCCGGTGACCCGTTTGCCAGCAGTCGCCCATCGCGCATCAACAGCAACCACTCGCATCTTGCCGCCTCGTCCATGACATGGCTCGAAACGAGAAGCGTCGTACCCTGGCCGGCCAGGGTGGTGAAGAGGTCCCACAGGTCGCGGCGCAGCACCGGATCCAGGCCAACGGTCGGTTCGTCGAGCACCAGCAGACGTGGGTGGTTCAGCATGGCGCTGGCCAGGGCCAGCCGGGCCATCTGCCCTCCGGACAGACGATCAACCCGCTGGTCTTTGAACGGTGTGAGTTCGACCGTGTCGAGCAGTGAGCGGCCCCGTTCGACATCGACATTCAGCAGCCGCGAGAAATAGTCGATGTTCTCCCACACCGACAGGTCGTCGTACAACGACAGGTCCTGGGATCGGTAGCCGATCTCGGTCCGGAGCCGAGGGTCCCCGGCCGGGTGACCCAAGACCATGATCTCCCCCTCGACGTTGGCCTGGACGCCGACGATGCTGCGCAGCAGGGTCGACTTTCCGCAGCCGCTGGGGCCCAGAAGCCCCACGACGGACCCGGCCGGCACCGCAGCGGTGAAGTCGGACACGACCCGCCGCTCACCTCGTGTCACGTTCACGGCCTGCAGCTTGACGGCGACTGGGTCCGCCTCGGACCTCGCGGCCGGCCCGGTCATGGCCAGACACCATCGACGATGGTCGACCGGCCATTGCCGACCTGGGCTGGTGCCCACTCCAGGGCTCGTCTGGCCCGGGCCGATCCGCCGACTCCAACCACCAGGGGGGCCACTGCGTTCGTTGCCACGGGCCGAGCATGGTTCACCTCGACAAACGTCGGCAGGGCCATCGGTCCCTGATATCGAACCCTTGCGCGACGGCGTTGGACGATGTTCGGGACCTTTGGCGGTGTCCACCGCATCCTCGAGCAAGCACTGTGTCCGATGTGTGACACCGGCGAGCGGGAATCCGGCGCCGACAGCGAAAGAACCGGGGCCATGAACACCTCTACACCCGCACCGACGATGACCTTCATCGGCGGGGCTCAAACCGTGACCGGTAGCAAGACACTCCTCGACACCGTCGACGGACGGGTCCTGGTCGACTGCGGCCTGTTCCAGGGCCGCAAGAAACTGCGACTCCAGAACTGGGCGCCGTTCCCCGTGGCGCCGGAGAGCATCGATGCGGTGGTCCTCACCCACGCCCACATCGACCACTGTGGCTACCTTCCCCGACTTGTCACCCAGGGCTTTCGCGGCCCCGTCTACTGCACAGAAGGAACCAGGCGGCTGGCCGAGATCGTGCTTCCCGACAGCGGCTATCTCCAGGAGGAGGAGGCGGAGTACGCCAACAGGAAGGGGTACTCCAAGCACTCGCCGGCCCTTCCCCTCTACACCCAGGCCGATGCGCTGGCCTCCCTGGAGCGGTTCGAGGCCGTTCGGTTCGGCGAGTCTCGAACCATCCTGTCGAACGTCGACGCCACCTGGCGACGGGCCGGCCATATCCTCGGGGCGGCATCGGTCGGGCTCCACCTGACCAGACCTGACACCCGGGTGGTCTTCAGCGGAGATCTCGGACGGTCGACCCATCCCCTGCTGCTTCCACCAGCCGCCATCGGGCCGGCCGACGTGGTGGTCACCGAGTCCACCTATGGCGACGAGGACCACCCAGAGGCCGATCCCGAGGAACGCATTGCCGAGGTTGTCAATCGGGCCGCCCGGCGGGGCGGGGTCGTCCTCATCCCCGCCTTCGCCGTCGACCGGACCGAGATCGTGCTCTGGTACCTCGATCAGCTGATCGCGAAGGGTCACGTGCCGGACCTTCCCGTCTTCGTCGAC
>CAMYLA010000130.1:9100-19383 GCA_947259095.1 uncultured Acidimicrobiaceae bacterium
CACCGACCTGTTCGGTGGAATCCAGCTGACCGAAACAAGGACGGTCGATCAATCGAAGGCCCTGAACGCCAGGCGGGGGCCGATGATCATCATCTCCGCCTCCGGTATGGCAACCGGCGGGCGCATCATCCACCACCTCGCCAACCGACTCGGAAACAACCGCAACGAAGTGCTGCTCGTCGGCTTCCAGGCGCCGGGCACACGGGGCGATGCCCTGAGGTCCGGGGCCCGCCAGCTCAAGATGTTCGGCCACTACCATCCGGTCCGTGCCAGGGTGACGTCGCTGGCGCTGTCGGCCCACGCCGATCGGACCGACCTGCTGGACTGGGTCGGGACCGCCACCCCGCCGCCCGACACGGTCTATGTCAACCACGGCGAACCGGCCGGCGCCGCGGCCCTGGTCGACGAGTTGCATGATCGGCTGGGCCTCACCGCAGTGGCTCCCCGCCCCGGCGAACGGGTCCGGCTCGACCCCCGCCGAACGACACCGGGTGGGTAGCCGCATTGGGACCAAGGCCCCTGCCGTGATCTCGAATGCGCTACAAGACTCATGACCATGAGTTCTGCTATGCGACATGTGATCGTTGGGGTTGACGGATCGGCTGCCGGAGCCGCTGCGCTGCAGTGGGCGGCGCAACTGGCGGTGGGCGCCGGTGCGGAGGTAGTGGCGGTCTCTGCCTTCCGAGAACATCAGTCCGAGATCACGCCTGGTGATCACGAGCAATACCGGACCGAACACAGCCGCCAGCTGAACGATGCTTGGATTCGCCCCGCCACCGACGCCGGGGCGAAGGTGCGGACGATAGCGGGGGAAGGAGATCCCCGCGACGTCGTGCCGGCCTTGGCCGAGGCCGAGGACGCCGATCTCATCGTCCTGGGCCGAACCGGAGCTGGCGGAGGGCCTGGTTTCCTGCATTTGGGCAGTGTCGTCGAGCATGTGGCACACCACGCCCGGCGGCCACTGGCGGTCATCCCGTCCACGACCCCGGGGGCGATCGAACGGATCGTCGTCGGCGTCGATGGGTCGGCCGAGTCCGCTCATGCCGTCGATTGGTGCGCCGAGGTGGCGAAGATCTGCGACGCATCCGTGGTCGCAATCACCGTCCACGAACCGTACCTCGAGTGGACCCCGAGCTCGAGTCCCGACAACTGGCGCCGGAAGATGGAAGAGCAGATCGACGACTGGACAGCCCCCATCACTTCCGCCGGGATCACCGTCGATCGCATTGCGAAGCGTGACCTCCACCCCGCTGACGGGCTCCTGGCGGCGGCCTCCGCCGCCGGTGGAGACGTGCTGGTGATCGGGACCCGGGGCGCCGGCGGCTTCCTGGGCCTGCGCACCGGCGGGGTCGCAATGAAGGTCGTTCACCGAGCGTCGATGCCGGTGGTTCTCGTCCCCCCGAGGGCCGGCACCTAGTGTCCTGTCAGGTTGATCCGTTGCTGAATTCGGCGAGGGATTGGCGTTCCTGGCAAGGACGCAGGAGGCAGCCTCACTCGTGAGTGTGAGGGGCTTGCAGGCAAGCTCGACGAGGACGTCGCGAGGGACGTCAAGCCCCGACGAATTGGCAACATGATTAGCCTGACAGGACACTAGGAGACGTCGCCGGATGCCACTGCGCCTGAGCGAACTTCTCGAACGGATCCGCCCCTCCGGCACACCCGGAGCGCCGTCCGAGGGTCAGCAACAACGTATCGACGCCGACCGAGCCGAGGAACTGGCCGAGCTGGCAGAGGTCCTGCGACAGTACGAGGAGGAGGCCGACGCCCTGGTTGCGGCGGCCAACGAGCGAGCGTCGGGCCGTGTCCAAGCCGCCGAACGGGAGGCCCGTCAAATCCGCTCCGGGTTGGCCGACCAGGTGGCGGTGGTCCAAGCCGAAAGGACGGTGTCCTGGCCGATGCCCCCGACCGACGGCTTTCCTGACCGCGGTGGAGCCGGACCGACGGCCACCAGCCGAGGCTCAGACCCGGCCGATGCCCTGGATCTGCTGCTCGCCGGCAACAAGCGGTTCATCGACGGCGACAACACCACCTGTACCGACGCCGCAATCCGCAGAGCCGAGACCGTTGAGCATCAATCGCCGATCGCCGCCATCCTGACCTGCTCCGATGCCCGGGTCCCACCCCAGCTGCTCTTTGACCAACCCCTCGGTCATCTCTTCACCGTCCGTATCGCCGGCAACACCGCCGCCGACCCGGTGGTGGCCAGCCTCATCTACGCGATCCGTCACCTGCAGACCCGGCTGGTCGTCGTGCTCGGCCATCAAGGATGCGGCGCGGTCACTGCGACCATCGAGCACCTCCAGGCCGGCACCGACCTTCCCGGTGAGCTGACCCCGGTGCTGGGCCCACTGGTCGAACCCTGCCGGCTCGGGCTCGACCGACCCGGTGACCCGATCACGAACGCAGTGGAGGCCAACATCGATGCCGTCACCTCGAAGCTGCGATCGCTGGAACCGCTGTCCGGCTCGATCGAGGGGCAACCGGTCGGGGTGGTCGGGGCCTGCTACGAATTGACGACCGGCCGGGTCAGCCTGCTTGGGCCCGCCCCCCCAGGACCGGAGACCGTGGCCACCGGCTGATTGGCCGAGCGCAACAAGGCCGTCGCCTTGTCCCCTGGCGGGGCGCCGGACCCGAATCACCTCGTCACCGTGAGCAGGGCCGCGGCCTCTGGGTCGAGCACGACGGTCACATCGCCATGACGTTGGAGCGCACTGCCGGGCACGGTGTCGGTGACCGGCCCTTCCACGGTCGCAGCGATGCCGGCGGCCTTGTGCGATCCGGTGGCCATCAGAACAATCCTACGAGCCTCCAGGATGGTGCCGATGCCCTGGGTCAGCGCCTGGCGCGGCACGAGGTCGAGGTGTCCGAAGGCGGGTGCATTGGCGGCCCGGGTCTCCTCGGTGAGGCGCACCAGCCGGGTCCGTGAGTCGTGTGCCGAGCCGGGCTCGTTGAACCCGATATGGCCGTTGCGACCGAGGCCGAGCAGCTGGAGATCGATGCCGCCGAGCTCGACGATGAGCTCCTCGAAGCGACGGCACTCGGCCTCCGGATCCGGCGTATCACCGTCGAGCGAATGCAGCCGGGCGGAATCCAGTCCCAGGCCGTCGGCCAGTTGGCAGCGGGCCTGATGGCGAAAGCTGTTGGCATCGCCGGGACCTGACCCCAAGTACTCGTCGAGCAGGACTGCGGCCATGCTGCGCACCGGCGGGTGCTGCTCGACGACCGAGCGGTAGACCTTTTCGAACGTTCTGCCGGCGGCCAAGCCGAGCACCACATTGCGTTCGGCCGACACGAGGTCAACGACGATGGCCGCTGCGACCCCGGCCGCGTCGTCGGCATCGTCGGCGACGACGACCCTCACGATCTCCCCTCCCGCAAGAGCACCGCCTGGGCCTCCCTGACAACCAGGCCGTCGGCCGCCCACTCGATGGTGTCGTGGGTGTTGTAGAGGACCTCCCCCCGGAGCGCAACCGTCATCGGCCGTTCAGCGAGGTTGGCGACCGCCATCAGACGGCCACGGCGGAAGGCGATCACGTCATCGGTACCGAGATCCACGACCTCGGCGTCGCCTTCCCGTTCTGCGCCGGTGGCTGCTCGAACCGCAATCAGCGCCCGGTAACGCTCGAGCCAGCTGGCGGCTCGACCACGCTGGTGGCCAACGGTGTCGCAGGTATCACGACCTCCATCCGGCAGCCACGGGTCGGGGTTGGTCGAGAACTCGAACGACGGCCCGGATGCCCATGGCATCGGCGTCCGGGCCCCGTCCCGGCCGCCGCTCGGGTCATCGGCGATCGGATCGAGTCGACGGCCTGGAGGCACCACCCCATCGACCAGACCCAGCTCCTCGCCCTGATAGAGGAAGACGAGACCGGGAAGGAAGAACAACAGCGTCGAGAGCGCCAACGATCGACGTCGACCGCGATCCCCGCCCCCGAACCGGGTGGCCGGTCGCTTCTCGTCAAGCGTGGAAGCCACCCAGGCAATGGTGGTGCGGTCCGGAACCGAAGCCAAGGGCGCGGTCAATGCCCGGCGGAGGGCCGCCGGTTCCCAGTCGAGTTGTGCCGGACTGAGCCAGAAGCCGCTGTGCAGCCCGGTACCGGGCAGCATTCTTGCCAGGGCCTCGGCGGTGGCGACCGAGGTCTCGCCGATGAGGAGGGCATCGTAGGCACTGCACAGGGCCCGCCACCCGGCGAACACCTCCTGCGATTCCGGTTGGACGATGTCGTGGATGTGATCGAACGCATCCCACTGCTGCAGTCGATCCATGGCCACATCGACCGGTGCCCGTTGCGGGTTGGATCGTAACCCTCGATCCTTGACCAGGCCCTGGGCCACGTCGATCCGGAAGCCATCGACGCCCCGATCGAGCCAGAAACGGAGGATCCGATCGAATTCGGTGTGGACCGCCGGGTTGCGCCAGTTGAGGTCGGGCTGCTCTGGCAGGAAGAGGTGGAGATAGTACTGTCCGCTCGGAAGGTCGAAGCTCCAGGCGGGGCCACCGAAATAGCTCACCCAATTGTTGGGGGGCCCGCCGTCGGGCGCCGGGTCCCGCCACAGGTAGTAGTCGCGGTGGGGGCCGTTGGGGTCGGCTCTGGCCTGCCTGAACCACGGATGCTCGATGCTGGTGTGGTTGGGAACCAGGTCGACCAGCAACCGCATGCCTCGCCGGTGGACTTTGTCGACCAGCTCATCGAAGCTGTCGAGGTCGCCGTAGAGAGGGTCGACGGCCATGTGGTCGACGACGTCGTACCCGAAATCGGCCAGAGGCGAGGGATAGAAGGGTGTGATCCAGATCAGGTCGACGCCGAGGTCGTCGAGGTGGTCGAGGTGGGCCTCGACACCACGAAGGTCGCCAACCCCGTTTCCGTCGGTGTCGGCGAACGATCGAAGGTAGATCGAGTAGCCGACGGCATTGCGCCACCACGGCAGTGCCTGCATCCCTGCATTGGTAGCACGCCGGGTCGGTCGGCGTGGAACAACCGCTCCCGGATCTACGGCCGGTCGGCGGAATCCCCCTCGGACCCGCCTGTCAGTCCGAAGACCGTCGATCGCAGCAGCCTGATGACGTCGTCGAGGCCGACCACCGACTGCTGGAGGCGCTGGGCCAGCTCGGCGTCGGAGATCAGCGGAACCGTTCCCTGGATCGACATCCCCACACTGAAGAGCTCACCGATCACCCGGTCGTGAAGATCCCTGGCCAATCGTTCACGATCCTCCATGACCCTGGCCATTGCCTGGCGCTCCAGAACGACTCTGGCGGCGCGCTCCCTTTCCGTGATGTCACGCACCACCGCAACCAACGGTCGAGCCAGTTCGTCGTTGGTGGCGGCCGGTTGATTCAGATGGACTTCGACGGGAAACTCGGTCCCGTCTTTGCGCAGTGCGGACGTCTCCAGCGTCACGGCATCGGTTTCGCCGGCCATGAGGGGCGACAAGGCTCGGGCAAGCGACTCCCGCGTCAGGTCGGGGGCGAGGTGAAGCGGGGTCATGCCGATCATCTCGTCGACGGTGTAGCCGTGCATCGACGCAGCCTGCTGGTTGGCGTAGGTGAACTTCAGGGTCTGCTCATCGACGATGAAGATCCCATCAACCGCAGCGTCCAGGGCGTGACGGACGGATCTGTTCCTGCGATCTGTGTCGAGCCGGTTCGTTGCGTCTCGGACCGAGGCCACGAACCGTTGTCGACCACCGGCCTTCATCGGGCTCAGACCGACCTCGACCGGGAACTCGGTCCCGTCGGCCCGGCGCCCTCGCAGCGGCTCCCCTGCACCCATGGCTCGGGTTGTCGGGTCGGCCCGATACCGGGTGCGATGGGCTCGGTGGACGGCCCGAACCGAGCCGGGGACCAGGATTTCGACCGGCTTGCCGACCAGATCGCAGCGGCGGTAGCCGAACAACACCTCGGCTTGACTGTTCACCAGTTCGATGAACCCGCCCTCGTCCACCACGACCAGGGCGTCAGGGGCGGCATCGACCAGTGACCGGACCAGGTCATCGTCCGCTGCCGTCTCGGCCAGCGGTCGGGCATGGGGTTGCTGATCAGGCGAGGTCGTCGCAGCCGAATTGTCGTTCATCAGCCCATCTCTATCGCTGGCAACCAAACCATCCTCGATGTAGGAAGTGTCCCACCGCTGGCCGCCAACGTCCAACGAGGTGCATCCAGGGGTGGGGGGCCGCCGAGACTGAACCAAGGTCAATCCGAGTGGGCCTGGCCCAGCGCCACCGATGGAGGCCCCCTGCAAGTTGGAGTTCTTCTCGCTCCGCCACGGGAAGATTACGCCATCAGGTCAGGTGTTGGAGCGCGGTCCGTTGTTCATGGAGTACCCCACGATCGTGTTCTCGGAGATCCCGAGCTCGACGAGCACATCGAGCACCTGTCCGACATGACCATCGTGTTCGGCCATGGCGTCTGAGAGCCCATCGCCCTGCGATTGTCACGGATGATGTTGTACCGGCCGCCGGAAACCGGCATCTCAGATGACGACCCTCACCCCGGGTGGCGCTGCGCCTGGCGCGATCCGAGGGCCTCAGCCGCCGGTCGTCGTCTCTGGGGCCTCCGTCGGCGCTGGGGCCTGCGTGGTATCGGTTGGTGTCGAGTCGTCATCATCGCTGTTCGACGTGACCGCGATCACGATCAGGATGGCGACGACCACCGCCAGTACCGCCATGATGGGCCCGAGCATTGATCGCCCCCCGCCTGAACCGCTCTCGGCGGTGACGGAGACAGATGGCTGAGCTGGGGCAGCGCCCTGAGCGGCCGTACCGGGCGCCGGCGGTGTCGTGGCATCCGCCGCTGCGATCGGGTCGACGGAGTTCGCGCCGCCGCTGTTGACCGAGTCGGTCCACCGCATCCCGTCCCAGTACCGGTTCAGATAGCGGCCGGTTGGATCGTTGTACCAGCCGGCAACCTGGTTCGCTGTCATGATTTTCTCCCATTTGGCTCGACGCGTGGACGAAGCACCGCCCGTCAGAACGACCACGGGCGACGGCACGTCGCACCTCACGATGGCCGCTCGATCGAGCGGCGACCCACCCCCCAGGTGCCCTTCACCTGGTGAAAGTCGTCTCCGCAGGGTAGCGGAACGGGCCCTTCCGATGAGGCGGAGCCGAGGCTTTTTGGCAATCGGAGTCCCAGCCGGCATGGGTTGGACCTGCGGCTCCGGTCAGCCGGAGGCGCTTCGAGGGTCATCCGGGCATTCGAAACCGCCAACCGAATATGAATGTATTCGGGACGTACCTCGGGCCGTCAAACGTTGTAGTGAGCGACGGGTGGTTTCAGCTGCCCCTGAGGAGGAGATGACATGGCCCTCGAACGCAACCGGGAACTACCACCGGAGTATCTCGACCCCGGTACACCGGACGACGTGAGGGTCTACGACGTCCGGGCACCCCGCCGCGACGACCCGACGGTAGGGCAGCCTCTTGGTCCCCCGATCGGGCCGCAGCCGCAAGTGCCGGAGCCGCCGGCGCATCGGCTGGTGACGGTTGGGGACTCGATGACACATGGCGTGACCAGCGGTGCGGTGTTCTTCACCGACCGATCATGGCCGGCTCTCGTCGCCGAGGTGCTGGGCCAAGACTCGTTCCCGGTCCCCACCTACGGCGGGCCGATCGGGGGCTTGCCGGTCAATCTCGAGGGCCTGGCCCGCCGACTGCAAGACAGGTTCGGGACCGATCTCAGTGCGTTCGAGAAGATCCGGTCGCCGGTCGAGCTCCGCCGGTTGCTCGATCGGAACGAGGATTACTGGGAACGGGGAGCCGGTGGTCTGCCGCCCAGCACCGATACCCGCTATCCGAATCTGGGCATCTACGGGTGGGATCTCCGAGATTCGTTCGCATACACGACGTCGAGGGCATCGGCCCTGGCCTCAATGCCAAAGCGCGACCAGTTCCTCGGAGCCAAGCCCGAGCGCGACAACGACATTGCCGCCTGGTCGGTGCTGGCTCCGTACGGCGTCGCCGCCACGCAGATAGGCGCCGCCGGCCAGCTGGGCGTCGACGGCGGCATCGACACCCTCGTTGTCGCCCTCGGGGCCAACAATGCGCTCGACGCGGTGGTCAACAAGGACGTGCGGTGGTCCGACAGCGGCTTCGACGACCTCGACCGCAAAGGCGCATACAACGTCTGGAGGCCGCTCCACTTCGCCCAGGAGTACGGCGAGCTCGTGCGACAGCTCGAGGGCATCGCAGCCAAGCGGGTCATCCTCGCCACCGTGCCCCATGTCACGGTGGCCCCGCTGGCCCGGGGCGTCAATCCAGCCAACCCGGGGGCGAAATGGCGGGATGGATCCCGCTACTTCCCCTTCTACACCGATCCATGGATCGACGATGAGGACTTCCGACCCAGGCGACACCGGCACCTGACCCACCAGCAGGCCCGGGCCATCGACTCGGCGATCGATCAGTACAACGACACGATCGAGGCTGCGGTCCGCGACGCTCGCCGCCGTGGACGGAACTGGCTGCTCCTCGACCTCTGCGGCATCCTCGAAGGTCTCGCCTTCCGCCGCTATCACGCCGACGCGTCGACAGCGGAGCGAAACGAGTGGAAGCCCCTCGACCTCCCCGATCCCATTGCCGGCTTCGACACCCGGTTCTTTCTCTCCGATCGAACCGGCCGTCTCCAGGGTGGTCTTTTCGGTCTCGACGGCATCCATCCAACCGTCTCGGGCTATGGCATCGTCGCCCAGGCCCTGCTCGACGTCCTCGAGATCGACGAGCCCGGGCTGGGAAGGATCGACTTCCAAGCGCTGCTGGCCCGAGACACCCTCAACGACGACCCGCCTGCGCTGGTCAAATCCCTGTTCGACACCATTGCGCCATTCGCGACCCTGTTCGTGTCCTAGCCGGCAGGCTCGGTCTGAACAGGCGGTTTCCAGGAATGTGGCAGTGCCAGGCGGAGCCGCCGACCTTGTCGGACGTCACGTTGCCATATACGTGCTGACCACTCCAGGTGGCCCTCCTCACCTGGTAGGGTCTCGTCGATGAGCGATCGATCGTTCGATGTCGTCATCGTCGGTGGAGGTTTGGCGGGGTCGGCCGCGGCGTCGGTGCTGGCACGCGACGGGTTCGAGGTGCTTGTGCTCGAACGAGAGACCACATTCCGCGACCGGGTGCGGGGCGAATGGCTTTCTCCGTGGGGCATCGTGGAACTCGACGCTCTCGGGTTGCGCGATGTCGCCGACAGTGTGCCACGAGTGAACCTCATCACGAACCATGTGGGGTTTGACGATACGATTTCGCCAGATCGAGCGGACAGCGAAGAGTTCGACCTGGCGACGTTGCCGGGAGGAGGCTGTCTTGCGGTGGGTCACCCGGAGTTCCAGGAAGCAATGCTCCGAAATGCGGTCGAGGAAGGCGCAACGGTTGTACGTGGCGCCCAGTCGGTGTTGGTGTCGCCCGCAGCATCACCTGCGGTGAGCTTCGAGCACGACGTCCTTGATGAAATCGGCGGCAGCGAGGCGCGCCTCCAGGTCGACAAATCATTTCAGTTCGGACTGCTCCGGTTCACGCCCAAAGCCGGCCTGAACTGGCTCAGCTCGCAACTCTCGAATCACGATTTCGGAGTATCGGACTGTGAGGCCACAGTGGAACGGCCAGCCTATGATCTCAATGACACCTTCAGTATTGAGGGAGGGTTCGGGCTGTTTATCGAGGTAACGCGGGACTGGCTGGTGATCGCGAATACAGGCGTGGAGTTGCTGGATGAGCAGGTTACGGACAGCCCAATTGTTGAGAAGGACTATGTTGTAAAAGGGTTCCTCGCCATAAACTATCTGTTTTAGGAGACGGATTTCTGGAACTGCTGATGTGCGCCGCTGCCCACAAACACCTGCATCGGCCTCAATTGCCCTGTAAAAAACGCTCATATCTCATCATTTCTAAAGCAAACTTCCCATATTGTGGTGATCATTTAATCACGCTTAATTTCGAATATGACTTATTCTTCAGACTGGTTATGTGATTCTTGCAACTCTGTCTAATAATTACTTCCATTTCAAGTATAGGTATAATACAATCAATATGTGTATTTAACTAACCAAAACAAAGGGGCGATTCATGGCTAAAGGAAAAGATACTCAAAAATCAGATAAGAAAAAATCAGGAAAATCGTTAAAAGAAAAGCGCAATGCCAAAAAAGAGAAGAAAGTCCAAAAGGGTTAGATTTAATTCTTTAATCAATTAAGATTTGAAACGGATAAGACTGTCAGAGCTTGATGCAAGGTGTTCAATAAAGAACCGAAACAACTACGATAAAGACGTAATCAAGAAATATGAGATAG
>CAMYLA010000131.1 GCA_947259095.1 uncultured Acidimicrobiaceae bacterium
TGTCGACTGCGACGATGTCACCATCAAACAGTGGCGTTCCGCCCTGGCCCGATCACTTCCGCCCTACGCCGTTCCCGTCGTGTTCGAGTCGGTGGACGGATTTCCCAAGACCCCGTCGGGAAAGATCGACCGTCGCACCGTCCGAGAATCCATGGCCGATTCGAAACGATCATGAGCGAATCGGAGGACACAGCCGACATCGAGTACGACGAGAGGATGTCGCCTTCCGCCCCGACGGCGCCGCAGCCCCCTGCCGTGTCGGCCCGGGGTCGCTGAAGGGCAACGCCTTTGGGCGACGCACGCCTGCAGCCGCGTGAGGCCGCGTCACGGCTTGCCTGCAGCCAAGTGACCCATTTTCGCCCGCATGACAATGCGACCCGAGACGTCGTCGACAAACGGCGCGACAGCGTCCTTGATAACGGCGCGCACGGGCTCCGGACCGGAGTGGTCGATCGCACCCCAAGCCGGGCCTGCGGACTCCAAGGCCTCAACGGCATCATGGATCGATCGGTACAGGGCCACCACGTCGTGTTCACCCCGCTCCATGACCTTGAGACCTGCGCCCTCCACGAGACCCTCTGCGACGCCGGGATCGGACAACGTCAGGGGAGCGGAGGGAGCCGGAGGCGAATACTCACCTAGCCCCTGGAAGTATGCGGCGAAGTCCATCGGGTCGCTCCAGAACGCCATGGCGAAGCGGGCTCCAGACCTCACCACCCGGGTTGTCTCCCGCAGCACGTCGTCACTGCTGTACTGGACACCGTTGACGACAGTGACGGCGTCGAACGACTCGTCGTCATACGGGAGTTGAGCCATGTCGCCGCAATGCAGCTCGGCACTCGGCGCCCGAACGGCTGCCACGTCCAGTAGCGCCTGGGAGGCATCGATCCCATGACACACAGCGCCGCGGGCCTCAGCCCGCTGAAGGGCCATACCGGACCCGCACGCCAGGTCCAGGAATCGCACGCCGGGGCCAACCCCCGTGAGCTGTTGGACAACATCGAACGAATTGGCGTTCAACTGCTCCTGGAGCAGCGCCCAGTCCCAGGCCTTGGCGCCCCATGCACTGCCTGCGTCTCTCCACCCCATTCTTCGACTCCCGTCACTCGTCCGGTGGCCAACACCGTACCAAAGTCGGACTTCCGAGGCCCTTGACCGGGGCCCGGCTAGCGCCGTCTCGACCCGCTCACGGACCAGCCCCTGCTTCATCTGCCGACCCGCTCGAGATCTTCTCAACGGCGTGACCGCCGCTGACCGGCACGTCGGCCGAGTTGTCAGACGACGGCCGCACCGACAAGATTGGAAACGGCGCATCGAACCCATCGCCGGACGACGGTCGGCTCGGGGAGGCAAGGGGTTGGTTAAGACGATCATGAGCGAATCGGAGGAGGCGAACGAGATCGAGTACGACGAATGGATGTCGGGGGCCGACGCCATTCTCTGGTACATCGAGCGGGATCCACTGCTGCGTTCGACCATTACTGCGGTCGTCATCCTGGACCAGGTGCCGGATCGGGCCCGGTTCGACGAATCGATGGCCAACATGGCGGCCAACATCGTGCGGATGCGACAACGGGTGGTCGACGAGCCGGGTCAAATGGCAGCCCCCCGCTGGGTCGACGCCGCCGGTTTCGACCTCGGTTTCCACTACCAGTGGGTGCGGCTTCCCGGCCGCCGACCCGGCACCGGCCAGGCCTTCGATTTCGCCCGCCGGATCGCCGAGCGGGCCTTCGACAGGGATCGGCCCCTATGGGATCTGACCGTGATCGAGGGCCTACCAGGCGGCAAGGCCATGGTGGTCCTGCGCTTCCACCACACCATCGCCGATGGCCTGGGCCTGGTTCAGATGATGCAGCACATCGTCCAGCTCGGGCCGGAGCCGGTCGACTTCGGCTCACCGGAGCCGGTCGACTCCGGCCCGCCGGACCCCATTGCGCCGCCACCGGTCGCCCCCGAGGCGGCACCGCCTCTGATCCCCTGGCGGTCGATGGCTCAACGGATCACGACCGATGCCCGCAGCGGCCTGTCGGTGGGCAGGGCCTCGCTCGATCTGGCCCGCAGCCTTGTCACCCATCCGCTGGGCACGACCAAACAGGTCGTTGGAATGACCGATTCGGTGTATCGGCTTGTCAAGCCGGCAACGACACCACTCAGTCCGTTGTTGAGCCCACGCTCGATGTCGCGGCAGTTCAACACCGTCCAGTTCCCACTCGACGACGTCAAGCGGGCCTACCGGGCCACGGGCACAAGCTTGAACGACATCTTCGTCACCGGTGTGCTGACCGGCGTTGTGGACTATCACCGGGCGCTCGGTCAGGAGGCGGCCGAGGTTCGGGTCCACATACCGGTCTCCATCCGTGGCGGTGCCGATGCCAACAAGGCGACGAACCAATTTGTTCCGACCCGGCTCAACCTGCCGCTCACGGAGATGGACGTGCAGGAGCGACTGCGCACCGTGCACGACATCGTGGCCAAGGTGAAGACCGAACCGGCGCTCCCGCACCTGACCGCCATCACCGGTGCGGTCGGGCGGCTCGGACCCCAAGCCGCGGTATCGATCATCGGCTCGATGATGAAGGGAGTGGACGTGCTGATCTCGAACGTCCCCGGTCCGCAGTTCCCGGTGTGGGTGGCGGGTTCGCAGGTCGAGGCGTTGTACGGCTTCGGCCCGCTGGGAGGGGCCGCCATCAATGTCACCTTGTTCAGCTACGACGGCATGCTCGACATCGGTGTGAACAGCGACCGGGCAGCCGTGACCGAACCGGATCGGTTGGCCGCCCTGATCGAGAAGGGCCTGGGCCGCGTCGTGGCCCTCGGTGCCGAGTAGCTCCGTTCTGAGCAACTCCGTCGTTTACGACAGGGAGAACGGCGGGTAGCGGTCGGTGAGCAGCAGGCTGGCGTAGGCCTGGACCCGCAGTGCCCAGCGTATGACGCCGACCACGTAGTCGAACAGGGCCTGAGGATAACGACCGGTCAACAGGATGGCGAACCACGACACGAACACGGCCAGGATGGCCCCGATGAACAGGAAGAACAGCACGATGTAGTGGGGGATGGCCAAGAACCATTTCACCAGTGGCAGCCAGCGGTTCAGGTCCTGCTTCACATCGGGATAGTCGAGGTCGAGATGGACCCGCTGCTGCTCCACCGTGGACGGGTACTCGTCGGTGAGCAGGGCGGCGTAGGCTCCGACTCGGGTGGCGAACCGGTTGAACTCCAGGGCGAAGTCGAACCACCACCGCGGATAGCGCTGGCGGAACACGATCATCAAGGCCGTGGCCAGGGCCAATCCGGCGGCGATACCGCCCGAGGTCCGGGTCACTTCCTCCCCGGCTTCGGTCGCGTAGGTGATCGTGGTTTCCGACGCCACGATGGCCAGCAAAATGGCGATGGGGATGATGTAGAAGATGCGAAGCAGGGTCGACACCCGGTCGAGCTGCTCCGGATAGTCGATCTCGAGACGTGCCGGATACTCGACCTGTTCTGTGGCTGTCATGGCGCCGCTCCTCCGGATCTGGTCGCCCCCTTGATCCGCAGCATACGACGGCCGGATGGGCCGGCGAAGGGCCCTAGGTCCTCTCCGTGGCTATCCGTGACGCTCGGTGGTGGCCAGCAGCTCGAAGTTGGCCGGAGCGCGGGGATCGAGCCATACGTCATCGTCGACCACGGCCACGGCATAGACCGGTTGGGTCCGCTCCCGTTCGGCGCAGTGGCCGTCGTCGAACTTGAACGCCCACTGGTGCCCGGGACAAACCACCTTGCCCTGGAAGATGGTGCCTCGGGCCAGAGCACGATCCTTGTGGATACAACGGTTGGCCATGGCCCGGGGATCGCCCCCGTTCCAGAACACCACGATGCCACCGACTTCGGTGTCGGATTCCGGCGGTGGCTCATGGTCGGGATGGTCGATCACGATGGTCCGGGCCCGCCTCAGCTCGGACACCGACGCCACCTTGAGCCATCCGGGCATGGGGTCCGACGTCTCATCGTCCGAGGACGGGGTCGGGCTCGAGGAGTCCGCCATCAAGCCCGCTCCGCCTCGTCCGAGCCGTCGTCCGCCGACTGATCCCCGTGCCCACTTCCTTCCAGCCATACCGTCTTCAGTCGCTTGCCGGCCCGGGAGTCCTCGTCGATGCCCTTCTGCTCGGGGTCCCAGGCGATGGCCAGGTCACCGCTGGTGTAGGTCTGGCACGCCAGGCGAACGTGCTCCTCCAGCAGCTCACCCAGTCGATCCCGCTCACGGCGCCGGACCCCGGACAGGTTCTCAGCCCCCTCGACGATGGTGATTCGATCGGTACCGCACAACCCGGATGCACAGCTCCAGGGCAGGCCGAGGTCGTGGCGGAGCGAGATGCGAAGGATGTTGACTTCCTCGCCTTCGGGGAACTCGATCTCCTTGCCACTGGTCAGGAAACGGATGACAGGCATGGATCTCCCAAGTGTGCGTTCCGAGGCCGGCAGGTAGACGCCGACCGGTCCGCCGGGAGAGGGCGACGGGCCGGTCGGCGTCCGAAACCGGTGGGATCAGGCGGGAACGAGCTCCGGATCCCACGCCCCGAGGTCGGGGGCGACATAGGTGTCGTACAGAGCCTTGGTGTAGGCGAAGCGCATGTCGGCGCCGTCCCGGGTCACCTCGATGCAGCGCTGCTGCAGCTCGGGAGTGTCGGCGTACTTGAGCACGATCTGATAACCCCGCTCACCATGGATCTCGTCCGAGGTGATGTGGAGATCGAAGAACTCGGTTTCGTCTTCGGTGAAGCCGTAGACGTCGGGATCGATCAGGGGTGGGAGCTGCTTGCGGTAGATGCTGGGGACCTGCGACTCCAGCCCCACCACCAGGGCGGCGGTGGCCACAGCGAAGTGCTCCCGCATGGCGATGGCATAGCACCATGACTGCAGTCCCCGGGTGACGGCGGTGATATTGCTGGGATCGACGATGGCATCCTCGGTGGTGCCACAGGCCTCGGCGAAGCGTACGAGCAGGTCGGTATGGCGGACATCGCCGATCTCCTCCTCCCACATGTTCTGAAGCAGGAAGTCCTTGGCGTCGGTAGCGTGATCCGGGGTGTTGGCGTAGATGTAGGCCAGGTAGTCGGCGAAGGGGCCGACGTAGTGATAGTGGTTTTCGGCCCAGCGGGCGAAGTGCTTACGTTCCAGCTTTCCGGTGGCCCAGGCCATGGAAAACGAGGCATCCTTGGCCTCCCGGCCCTTCATGGCGTCTTCCAGAGCGACGCGGAATTCCTCTTCGTTCATCATCTCGGCCACGTTCGGTCTCCTTGTTGGGTCGGTTGGTCGGGGTACCTTGGCACGAATCGATCTCGGGGCCGGAGATTTCGGCTGTCGTATTCTGTATACAATCCTACACGGAGCGCCCATGAACTTGTCAATCCCATCTCGCCCCATCCTCACCCGACCTCGTTTCGCCCCACCCTCCCCCCAGCGCTTTGGCGGGCCGGCGACCCCCGTTTTCGAGCTTTGGCCGGTTGGCGACCCGGGGAAGGGGTGGCCAGCCCACCAAAACGCAGTGATGGGGCAGGGGTGGGAGTGACCGGAGAAGCGGCCACCGGGGAAGGCTCGCTCCGATCTGCGGGTCACGAGGCGGTGATGGCCGAACAGATCCTGGCCTGCAGCCCCCGAGGGGTGGTGACCGCCGCCGCCCCATCTGCAGCCGTGATCGGGGTCGAGGCGCTGCGGGCGGGGGGCAACGCCTACGACGCGGTACTGGCCGCCGCCCTGGCCGAAACCGTGCTGCTGCCGCCCAAGTGCGGTTTGGCCGGGGATCTGGTGGCCCTCGCCTGGCCCGTCGACCGCGATGGCCCGGAAGCCCTGATCGCCATCGGTGGAGCCCCGGCCGGGCTGGCCGCAACGGCCGAGGCCGGTCGGCTCGACGACACCGGGCCGATGTCGGTCGGGGTACCGGGTGCACCGGCCGGCTATCTGGCGTTGGCCGATCGGGCCGTGCTGTCGCTGGACCGGTTGGCCGCCCCGGCGATCGATCTGGCCGACCGGGGTTTCTGCTGGTCCACCATCTGCGCCGTGTTGGCTGCGGAGTCCCGTGGGCTGGTGGCCCGATACCAGCCCACCGGCACCAGGTACTTCCCCGAAGGTGAACCGATCGAGCCGGGCGCCGTAATGAGGCTGCCCGGCCTGGCCCGTGCCCTGGAACGGCTGGTGCTCGACCGGGATGGCTGGCTCCAAGGTGAGGTCGGCCGGGCCATCGTCGATCGGGTGCGGCGTGCCGGCGGGGTGTTGACCGCCGACGACTTCGTGTACTCCCGGGCCGTATGGGCCGAACCGGCCGGAGCCGCTCTGGCCGGCCACCAGCTCTGGACCACCCCGGCCCCGACTCACGGGCCTTCCCTGCTCGATGCGGTGGGTGCGCCGGCCCCCCGTCTTGGCGTTGAGGCCGACCGGTTTGGCGCCGAGTCCGGTGTCGTCGATCACGGCTCCTTGCTCGCTGCGGTGCGCACTGCAATCGAGCGGCGGGGCCTTTCGTTGAGCGATCCGACCGGCACCTCGATGGTGAGTGCCGTCGACAACGACGGCACGCTCTTGGCGGTCGTGCACTCCAACTCCTACCCACGATTCGGTAGCGGCCTGATCGTGGACGACTACGACCTGATCCTGGCCAACCGCGCCGGGCGGGGCTTCTCGTCGGAGCCGGGGCATGTCAACTTCCCGGTGGCGGGACGGCGCCCGGCCACCACCCTCCACGCCTGGGGCTGGCGGCCGGAACCGGGTCTTCGCCTGCTGGGGGCCACCCCCGGTGGGGCCAACCAGATGCCGTGGAACGCCCAGACCCTGGTCCGGCTTCTCGGTGCCGGTGCCGGCGATCCCGGCCCGGAGGCGGTGGCATGGGCCATCGTCGCCCCCCGATGGCAGCTCGACCCCGACGGTGGTATAACGGCCGAGCCGGGCGCAGACCTCGGGGTCTACCCCGATCGACCCCATGCTGTCGACGATCCCGCGGATCGGCCGGTGCGGCGGGTCGATCCCTGGGCCCTGCGGTCGGCCATGCAGATAGTGGCCCACCACGTTGCGGGAGGAGACCATGACCACCGCGCCGTGGCCTACGGCGCCGCCGATCCCCGCACCGTGGGGCTGGCGCTCGGAGCATGAGCAGCCATGCCACAGCACCCGCCAGTGCTACGAGCCGTCACCGACTTCTCACCGATTTCAGAGCCCACTAGACCTTCCTGACCGGGGGTTGAGGTGGCAGGTCGGCCTCGGCCGAGACCTGCGGGGGGCCACCCTCATCTGGCCTGCGAGCCCAGCAACGTGCTCGCAGGCGCCACCCGGCCTCCATTGAGCAGGACCTACTCGGCAGCTCCAGGTGGAGCCCCTGCTTTTGGCGTTGGGCTGACCAATCCTCGGCGATCGCAACGCTGAACTCGATGTCGTTTCCCGGACAAGGGTGGAACCGGGTTCGATATCGGTTTGCCGGCACTGATCGTGTTCAGCGTGCTGCTCGTCATGCTCGAGACGGTCGAGGAGATCGAGGCCCGCTACCACGGCCCGGTTCATCAGCGAAGCTGACTTCCTGGTGCGGGCCATCCGGGCGAGCTCGCGCAAGATCGTCGTGTTCTTGATCGTGGTGCTTCTCATCAATGTGATCGCCGGATCGACGATGTATCTGGTTGAAGGGCCCGAGAACGGCTATGACTCGATGTTCAGCGGGGTCTGCTGGTCGATCGTCACGATGAGCACCGTCGGGTTCGGCACCTGCGGATACAGCCTGCTTCTGCGAAGCCTGCGGTCTCGCACTGCCGGCGTGAGTTGTGTCGTTTCGCTACTCGGACCGGTCGTCACGCCGCAATTTGTCTCGCCAACCGCGAGCGCGTCTGGTGATCGTCTCGCGCTGTTGGACGACGCCGGCACGTCTTGCCAGCACGTCATTGAGTTCGGCACCGACCAGCAGCACGATGCCCAGGATGTAGAGCAGCGTGAGTGCCAGCAGGATCGCACCGACGCTCGTCTGAACGTCATTGGTCTCGCCGGCCAGCCGAACATAGAGAGCAAATCCTTGTGAGGCCAGCACCCATCCGAGGGTTGTGACCGCAGCGCCGGGCAGGTCATAACGCCACGGCGTTCGATGGTTGGGTCCGATGTGGAAGACAGTGGCCGCCCACAAGACGAGCGCAGTGAGCACGGCGGGAGCTGCGAGCCAACGCAGGATGCTGCTGAGGGGCATCGCGGGGAGCAGGGCGAGAACAGTTGCACCTGCGGCAACAACAATGATCGACCCGAGGCCAAGACCGATCGCCACAATTCGGACAAGCCAGAACGGTCGGACGTCCTCCACACCATAGGCCTGGTCGAGGGCGCGAATGATTCCGGAGAACGCTCGAGACAGCGAGAACACGGCGAATGCGGTCGCAACCGTCACGATGCCTGTGCTCGGCGATTCGAACAACTCGGTGACGGTGGCCTCGAGCGTCTCGGAATCGGCGAATGTGTCTGTCACCCACTGCAGCACTTCGTCCTGGACGTCGTTGGAGACCGAGGTCCCGACGATCGATTCGAGCGAACTCATGGCACTGACCAACGCAAGGACTGCGGCGGGGATCGACAGGATTGTCCAAAACGTGATGGAGGCGGCGAGGTCACCGACTCTGTCGCGCTTGTATTCGTCGACGACGTCCTTCGACAGCTGCCAGAGCCAGCGTAGGAACTGGAGTGGGGTGCTCGGCGGCGTGGCGGAACGGAGGCGTGGATCCATCGGGTCTCCCCTCCGAGGGTACGGCCTGGCACGACTCCTGCGTGTGCTGTGGTGCGAGCAGCGGGGGCGGCACCTCGGTTCCGGCGAAACGATCATGATTCGGGCCGATGGCCCTGAACCGGTGCCAAAATGGATCGGACGATGAAGGGCGTGACGGCGTGTATGGACCATCGGCCTGATGGGGGAGAGTCAGCAAGGCCAACAGCGGGATCATTCACGGTGGTCATCACACCGACACCGAAACGGTCAAGGGGCGACTGTCGCGGTGGGGCAACCAGCTCTGGGATCCGCTGTGCAGCGAGCTGGGTTTCGGGTTCGCCCGGGTCGGCGAACTCACCGTCGCCCTCACCGACGCCGACCTGCCGGCGCTCGACCGCCTGATCGCCGGGGTCTGAACGTTCGGGGCAAGATCGCTCAGCGGTGCCGAAGGAGCAGGTCAGGTCGTCGGCCACGGGCCTCGGTGGCGAAGGAACCAGGCTCTCGCCGAAGACGAATACCCTGGGTTGTTCATCCTCGGGGATCTCGCCGACGCGTTCGGGCACTGCGTTGACGAGCTGATCCGAGACGTCGGCGGCGGTCTGTGGGGCGACCAGCACCGAGACCCGGCTCGGCGCGTACGAATATTGCATCCAACCGCTGCGTTGTCACCGCCCCAGATGGTTACCGGCGGCTCTTCGCCGAGCGCGTGGCAGGTTCGAGCGCCAAGTGGTCCAGATGCCGCTGGTCGACCTGAGTGCCGGTGTCGGGGCCCGAACCCGTTGCGCCATCGATGACCCTGCCGGTGGCGGGCGGGATTCCACGATGGTGTGTCCGAGCGACGTCACGGTGAAGTCAAACCGGCCTCGGTCCGCACCCGAGACACGATCTGTCGATCATCGCTGATCCGAGCCTCAGCGTCACATCGGCCTTCTGCACCGGCTGGCCGCTTCGAGAGCCACCTGTCCACGGCGGCTGCCTGGACCAGACTTGTCGGCCTTGTGTCGGGTTCTGTGGCGGCGGGAATCGCCCGAGGTGATGTTGGGGTGCGGGTCGCGTCCGGGGACGCGTCGGTCCACGACCCACCGGAGTGGTGGCTGGGCGGGTTGGTGGCTGATCGCCAAGCCCGGTTCGGTGTCACACGTCGTTGCTACCATCGACGCATCGCTTCCGATTCTCTGGCGTCGATGGTAGCAACGATGAATGGGAGCGTTCTTCGCAGCAGTGACGCTGCCGCTCAGCCTGTTTCCTTTGGTGAAGGGACACCGCCATGACCGTCACTGCCACCTCGTTGAACCCTTCCGGGGCGCGTCCGGGGACGCGTCGCCCCTCTTACGGTCGGCTTGGCTCTCGCCTGGTCGAACTGGCCCACGCGTTGCATCACGACCAGTACCAACTGGTCATCACCGCCGCCGCCTTCGC
>CAMYLA010000132.1 GCA_947259095.1 uncultured Acidimicrobiaceae bacterium
GTTGCTGCCGACGGTCGTGAGTCAGGGGTCCGCAAGCGGCTCGGCATCGAACTCGAATCGACGACGCCCCAGTTCATGATGGCTGGAATGCTGGTCGACGACACCCACGACTGGCCAGTCACCACGCAGTCGACCGGTGTACACGACGACTTCCACTTTCTGATCTTTCCGCAGGCCGAGGGTCGGGTCCGGGTGTATGGCGGATGGGACGTCCTGGACACGCACCGATACTCGGGCGCTGGTCGAGAGCAGCGATTCCTCGAGCGCTTTCGGATGTCGTGTCTCCCGGTGCCTGGCGCGATCGCCGATGGTACGCCTGCCGGCCCATTGGCCGGCTATCCGATGACCGATACCTGGACCGACACCGTCGCCATCGATGGGGTTGCCCTCATCGGTGATGCCGCTGGTTGGAGTGATCCGGTCATCGGGCAGGGTATGGCGGTTGCGTTTCGGGACGTGCATATGGTGACCGACGTGATCAGAGGCGGATCTGATTGGTCGGCAAGCGCCTTGACGTCCTACGCCGAAGAACGGCGCGAGCGCATGCGGCGGTTGAGGTTCGCCAGCGCCGGTGGGTATCTGCGTCACAGTCTCGGCCGTGATGGAGCCGAAAAGCGTCGCCGTCTCCGTGCAGCTTTCGCAGAGAACCCCGCCGCCAATCCTGGAGCGATCGCGCTCCTCGGGGCGTGGGTCCTGCCTGAGTCCGCCTATTCCGACGATGCCTGGAACGCGCTGCTGGCCATCTAGTGTCAGCGGCGCAAAGCAGCGATCGCCGCAGGCCGCAACAGTTCCGGAGCCTGTGCCCAGACCTTTGGCGACACACCTCTGGGCGATCGTGAAGCTGAGCCCCCGCCAGACGGCAGGATGAGCGTGCGCCAACACGTCGCTCGAGGTCGGGAGGCCAAGAGCTCGGAGTAGTCGAGCGTCACGGCACTGGTACGCCGCACGGTTGCGGCAGGGGTTCCGGCGGGCGGGTACTCGACTCGGCACCGTTCGATCGTCCCTCGGCGAGACGGAGGCCCTGGTCGACCAGAAGACGGGCGGCGCACTGATGTGGATCGGTGCCATGCGCGCCGGCGCTGCAAGGCACCGGTCAGCAGCCGTCGCACGGCCTCCAGCGTCAAGTCTCCGGCGTGGACCGACTCCACGTCCACCTCGAAGGCTGCAAGCATCGTCGCCAACTGGTCGAGCGTGTTGCCGTTCTTCTCCACCTCGACCGGCCTACGGATGTGCCGCACCTCGTCGGTGAAGAAGTTCTCCTCGGTGAAGACCTTGAACGGATAGATCTGGGGCACGTCCGGCGAAGCAACATCCAGCGATTTGAGGGCCGTCACAGCGCTGGCGAGCTCGCAGTACGTCAGAGAGCGGCACAGGCGGATGGCGACGCCCATTTCACCGAAGGCCAGACGGTCGAACAGCTGGTCGACGGACTGATCTGAACACCAAAATCCGACGGCCCGGCAGCGTGGACCGTCAGAAAAGGGCCACGAATGACCCGGTTCGTGGCCGTGGTCACGGTGACCATCGCCGCCATCATCAGCTTCGTTCTGGGAACTCCGCCAGTATTTCATGGAGTCCGATATCGAGGGCGTTCCCTACGATCGAGACACCCGCTCACTGGTCTACGAGCGAGCCAAGGACACCCACCGCGAGCAGCCGTTCGGCACCGAACTCGACGTCTACGGGCCGGGGTACGAGTGGTTCGAGCAGTCCCTCGCTCCAAAACCGGCGGCCGCCGAGCACCGGGTCCGTATCGGCGGGCCGGCCTGCAAACAGCCCTACGACATGTCACTGTTCAACGTCTCGGCCATGAGCTTCGGCACGCTGTCCAGCAATGCTATCCGGGCCCTCAACAAGGGGGCCGCCCTCGGCGGCTTCGCCCACGACACCGGGGAGGGCGGTCTCACCGACTATCACCTCGAGGCAGGCGGCGATCTCGTCTGGGAGATCGGCTCCGGCTACTTCGGCTGCCGCACCGCAGAGGGCCGATTCGACCCCGACACCTTCGCCGCCAAGGCCGCCCACCCCAACGTGAAGTGCATTTCCATCAAGCTCTCGCAGGGGGCAAAACCAGGGCCTTCCGGCGTCATGCCCGGCGCCAAAGTGACCAACGAGATTGCCGAGATCCGAGGTGTCCCCGTGGGCGAGAAGTGCGTGTCGCCACCGGCCCACAGCACGTTCTCGACACCGCTCGAGCTGATTGGTTTCGTCGATCAACTTCGAGAGCTGAGCAGCGGCAAACCGGTCGGGTTCAAGCTCTGCGTCGGCAAACGAAGCGACTTCCTCGCCATCTGCAAAGCGATGCTCGAACTCGACACCGCACCAGACTTCATCATCGTCGACGGGTCCGAGGGAGGAACCGGCGCCGCGCCGCTGGAGTTCGAAGACCACGTGGGGACGCCCCTGACCGACGGACTCATCTTCGTCCACAACGCACTGGTCGGCGTCGGGCTCCGCGATCAGATCAAGATCGGGTGCAGCGGCAAAATCGCCTCCGGGTTCTCGCTCGTTTCCCGACTGGCCCAGGGCGCCGACTGCACCAACGCAGCCAGAGCCATGATGTTCGCCGTCGGCTGCATCCAAGCCCAGCGATGCCAAACCAACACCTGCCCCGTCGGCGTCGCCACACAGGACCCGAGACGAGCACGAGCGCTGGACGTCGGCGACAAATCGCAACGGGTCCACCACTTCCACAGCAACACCGTCACCAGCGCCAACGAACTCATCGCCGCCATGGGACTCACCGACACCGGCCAACTCGGCCCCGAGCTGCTGAAACGCCGAATCGACTCAAACACCGTCAAGAACTACGCCCAGCTCTACCCGTACCTCGAATCCGGCCAGCTCCTCACCGAACCACCCGAGAACTGGCTGGCTGACTGGAACACCGCCAGCTCCAAATCGTTCGGACCGTGACCAGCCTGGAGATTGCAGGGACCGCCATTCCGAGGGGGTTCGGTCGGCCACCCCGAGAGAGGCCCCGGTCTGTCTCTAGCACGGCAGCCGTCGGCGTCGGCTCTCGGTGGTGACTGCCAGCCAGCTCGTCGGTGGCGATCGACAAGGTTCGCCCGGCCTCTCGCACGACCACCGGCAACGGCTCCACTGGCCAGGCGTTAGATGTTCCCGATCCTTGGTCGACGGCCTCGCTGTGATTTCCGACCAGGGCGATATTCAATCAACGAGTCCAATTCGTACTCGGATTTACTCTTAGGAGTTCAGCGGGTAGGCAGAGTGCGAAGCTCCGAACACGATGAACTCAAGGCCCAGGGCAGGCGCGCCAGCGCCTACCCGCTAGGGCCCTTGGGCGCCACTCTGTTTGTCGGATGAATGTTGGATTCCACCCGGTCGAGCGAACGAATCGGTTTGGCGGGCCGGTGACGGAAATAGTCATCCTTGGCTTGGGTCACGTCGCAAATGATCTCACCTCGTCCAATCATCAGCTCGAGCTTGATCGGATAGTTGTTTGATCAATTCAGCTGATCACTGGAAGAGCAGGAGCAGCACCACGCGTCGGCGGCGGGCGTCGGCTCCTTCGACATTGATGTCACCGGTACCGTCCGATGGCGGAAGCCGCAACCGGCTACGCACGAGAGCGGTGAACGGGATCTCGGTCTGCGGCCGAGGGGTTCGCTCCACTACTCCACCTCTCGCTTCAACCAGAAGCGGCGCTGCACCCAGCGGGCGCTTTCCCGGTAGGTGCCATCGTGGCCCCTCATATCCACGACTGCGTTCTGAGTCTCCGGCGCAGCCGTCAACTCCCAGCCCTCAGCACCAAGCATGTTCATGATTCCAATCAGATTGAGTGCTTCCTGTTCTTCAGATTCACCTGATGGGTGCAGGATCTTCACCTTTATGGGCCACCCCTGCTTCGCCGGGTCCCGAACCCCGATGACCTGCATGTACTGCCAACGTTTTCTAGTCACCCATCAAGCATAAAGTGGCTCTAAACCAACCCGGACCCCTAAGGCCAATCCATTAATCCGACAAGAATCGACAATCAAAGCCACATATTAGACGAGTACTCAGGGCACTTCGGTCCGGGTTCGACGCCAATAAGGCCTCGTCGGCTGGGTTGGTATCATCCTGTGCTTCGCCCTGGGTTTCGTTGCGTCGCCCATGGCCACGCCGAGGACCTTGCCGAGAGTCGTGCTGAGGTTGTTGGCATGCCGCCAGTCGCAGATTCAATGGATCCGAGCCCGGGAATCCCTCTGGTCCGCGCAACGGGCCGTCCTGTCTGGTCATCCCGCCCCAGTTGACGCCCACGATCTGACAACCCTTCAGCATGGTGAGGTTGAGCGGAATGGTCGGGATGCCGTCGGTGAGCTCCTTGGCCGACTCTTCACATCCTCGATCGAGTAGTTGATGGTGTCGGTTGCCCCGGCCTGTCGAGCCCGATCGAGCTTCGCGAGGTGGAAGCGGCGGCGATGACGCTGGCTCCGAGGCGGGTCCCCACCCCCACCGCCGTGAGACCGGGATTGCCTCCCGCCCCAAGGACCAAGGTTGTCACCCACCCAGACACCGGGCTGCCGCACCTTCGCTACATCAACCGGCCTGACATGACCACCGCCATGAGCGGATCATCGGACGGTGGAAGGGAGCCGATCAATGTGGAGGAACTCGGCCCGGTAGCCAGAGCCTGGTACGGAGTAATAACAGATGGGAGGAGGTGAGGAGATGAACGATACCCGGCTAACTCTGTCGGTCGCATAGGCGGCCAAGTTGCTCGGGATAGGTCGTGGCACGGCGTGTGAATGCGTTCGTACGGGCGAGCTTCCCTCGATCAGGCTAGACGGTCGCATCGTGATTCCGAAGTGTGCCCTCGAGGCGCTGGTAAACGGTGCGATCCTGCCCGCCAGCGACGCAGCCTAGGCAACGGGTCTGACGTCATTGTCGGGCGTCCAAGCCGGGCCAGTACGCCCGGCGTGTTGCATGGCGAGCGAGAGTCTCGGTTGGAGTCATGGGGCTGTTGTGACTGTGATGGTCCGATGAGCTGCGGACTCGACCACCTGATTCTGAGGTATGTCGCCGAGGCCCCCGATCGCAGTCGACAACCCACTTTGTGCTGTCTCGGCATGGCAATAGAGGGATCGACAAGGACCTTCGCCTCTCCCCATGCAAGCGAGGCGACCTCAAGATGAAAGACCACCGCCCCGGCCGGTCCAGCGCCGGATCAATCGCATGGAGGCGAGCGACACAATGAATATCAGCAATCGAATCGGCCGCAGTCTGGCCGCTTTTCTACTAGCCCTCTCAGCGTTAGCCCTCACCACTACCGCCGCCTCGGCGGGACCGGACAACGGCCGACCGTTCAAAATCTCCATCTCGAGCGAGTTCCTGAATCAGCCCGGGGAATGCACACCGGGGGTTCCACCTGCGACGCTCACCGGCACCGGCCGTGCCACCCACATGGGACGCCTCACCATCACCGGCGAGACATGCGGGTTGGGAGGCGTGGCCAACTGGATCGCAGCCAACGGCGACACGATCAGCATCGAATTCAACACGCTCGTGACCGGCCCACCCAACGACGATGGCTCGATCCCGATCGCCTTCGAAGCCCTCGACGTGTCAGGGACCGGTCGGTTCACGAATGTCGCGTTCGAAGACGACACTCCGCTCGTGGGTCTGGCCTGGTTCTACCCCGATGGATCCGGCGGACGCCTGGAGGCCGGAAACGACACGAGGATCTTCTACAACGCCTCCGATCGCAGCCGCAACTGACTGGCCGACCCCCAACCAGACCGATCAACCACAAGAACGGGGCCCAGAGGCCCTACTCCCAACCGTGGCGATCCCGCCCACAGCCCGGTTGCACCCATCAGGGAGCCGGCTGCGGCAAAGTCCGATTGATTTGACAGGGTTTGGCCCTACATGTCGGGCAGTACAGCCCAGATTGAGAACAGTCCCAACACCTTCAGGAGCCAGCAATGCGCCGTCGTACCGACTCTCAGCAGTCGACACCGACATTCCCGCGGCTACGTCGACCTCCCAGGTGGCTTTTGGCAGTGATGGTTGCGGCTCTGGTGGGCGTGCTCGCGGTTTCGTGCGGGGATGGGGATCAAGCTCGGGATACTGCAGCCGATCTCGCTGACACCTGGGTTCGTGCCTGGAATGAGGACGACCCGGAGCTTATGGGATCGGTGTTCACCGAAGACGGGATCTACGACGATGGGGTGGTATTCAATGAGCCCGATCGAGAGTTCACCCGTGATGAGGCCATCGAATTGGTTCAGGATTTGGGTTCGACGGTCACCGATGTCCGACGAGTTGGTGAACTGACCGAAACCGGCGACGACACCTTCTCGTTCACTTGCGAGTTCACGGTTCTCGGTTCGCAGCGCTCGTCAACCGTCGAGATCGAGCTCGACGGCGACCTGGCGTCCCGCATCGAGTTCCTGAGCTCGGAGACAATCGAATCCTAGGATCTCGGCGACGTGGTACTCGAGCCCGGCCGCCTGGCGGACAAAGAGGCGAGCGCCGTCTTCGTCGATGTCGGACCAACGCAGAGCAACCAGCTCGCCACGCCGTAGGCCGGTAGCCAGCGCCAGCCGCCATAGGGCTCGGAGGCGGTCACCCTGGAGCACGGGGCTGTCGAGAAACGCCAATGCCTGCTGTTGGCTCCAGCATTCGATCTCAGCTCGTTGGATCGTTGGGAGCGCAACAACGGCGGCCGGGCTTCGCGTGATGAGACCTCACTTGACGGCGTCGCCCAGAGACATGCGGAGGACTTTGCCGATGGTCTGTACCGACGTGGTCGACAGTCCGGCGGCAAGCAGATCCGTGTCGGCCAGAGTCAGCTGAGCTGGTGCGACCCACTGGCCGGTGACCATCTCGGCCAGCGCTTCTTGCGCTTCGCGCTTGAACTTGTAGCTGCCGCCCTGTCGCTGCCGGCGTTTCCCCGACGCCGGATCCGGTTTGAGTTCGAGGATCGCCACCCAGCGGTCGCCTCGCCGTTTCACGTGTCCGCATGGTCCCCTCAGACCAACCGAGACTAGCTCAGCGGAGACACATCCTAAAAGGACTTTTGGAGGACTTGCGGCGTCCGATCAGGTCAGGCGAGCTTCTGATACCCTCGCTGACCTGATTTCCGAACCGGTTGTCAAGTGATTGTTGGTCACGGTGTGTGGCCGCGCTCCGCCCGGCCCGCTGCGGTGGCTTGCTCGGAATGAGCTGGAGCCTCCACCTCCGCTCCGGCGAGGGCCCTCGGAGATGACGACCACTCCCCCAGCACGACGCCAGACGCAGGCCGAGCGGGTGGAGGCCGCCCGCGAGCGCCTCCTCGACGCGGCCGCTGAACTGGTGATCGAACGCGGATATCACGCCACCACGGCTACGGCGATCGCAGAGCGCGCCGGCTACAGCCGCGAAATGGTGCGCGTGCGCTTCGGGTCAAAGCTCGGCCTGATGCGCGAACTCCTGGTCACCGAGTACCCGCAGGCATTCCGCAGTCGCCTTGGCCTCGACGCCGGCGCGCTCGATCGGCTGCGCGATGGTGTCGATCAGCTCGCAGCGATGAGCACGACCGCGCCGACACGTCTCCGAGCGGCCTACGTGCTCGCGTTCGAGGCGGCGACCTCGGTTCCCGAGTTGTGCAACGACCTGGTGCCCTGGCTCGACACGATCGAAGCCAAGTTCGCCGATCTACTCCGGGCTGCCGTCGACGAGGGATCGATACGCGACGTCAACGGTGACGAGTACGCACGGCTGATGATCGCCGCGGGGACTGGCGGGGCATTCTTGTTCGTCACGTCATCCGACAACGGCACCGACCCGTCGGCACCGTTTCACACGATCCTCGACTCGCTCATCCGATAATTCGTTCCTCTGGCGTGAACCTCGAGGCGACAAACCGGCCAGTCTCCGTCTCGAGGATGGCAACCGCCGGGCGGAGTGCGGTGTGGCCGTCGAGGGCAGCGATGAGAGCGAAGGCGAGTCCAATGCTGGATGCGGCGGCTGCGATGAGGATTCGCAATGAGGCCACAGGTTCGATCCCCGTCCGCGGCGCGAATGACCGGGGCGGTCTTTGGACATCGGTCAAGCGCGTGTCGTCCGGCTCGTCCGATCGGCCTGCCGGTCGCTGCCGGCAAGCCTCGCACATACCCTCTGAACTGGTGTTTTAGCGTCGGGCTGGGGAGATTCGAACTCCCGACCTCTTGACCCCCAGCTGTCGTTGACCTGGTACTTGGATGGATGGCCTGCCGCCAGGGGGGGCGTGCTATGCCGAGGGCATCCAGGTTGATCCAACTCGGTTGTCACTCACTTCGTCACTCACGGTGGGTGCCGTTGTCGATGCGGATCGACTGGGGTCTGGCGACGCTGGCTTCTCCGCTGGCGCCACCTGTGTTGTCGGGTATGTGGGAGCGGCCCCTCGCTCCGGTCCAGGTGCGGCAGGCTCAGTCTCGGAGTTCTTGGACGGTTGGTGCAGGTCTGCCTGGTGATCAGTCAGGGGTCGTCGCGGGTCTGGAGGAGAGGCTTGCCCCTTGTTCAGCAGCGAGCGGAGCGGCGCGAATGCAAAGGACGACTGAGACGATGACTGCACGATCGTAGTGCCCGTGACCAGCTATGATCGGTTGTCGATCACGGGGGCTCAGTGGCGGGAAATTGAAGGAGCCAAGCTCAATGGCCGCAAGGGACAGTTCATCCGAATTCGACAAGGATTGGGATTGGTATTCCGCTCTCATCGATGACCGCAAGGAGTCGCCAGAGTGGGCGGTGATCCGCGAGGCGAGGGAGTCTCATTGGAGGGAGTTCGTACAGCTGCCATCTGATGGCCGTGTCCTCGATGCGGGATGTGGGAACGGTGATTACACCCGCCTGGCGCTCCAACACGGCTGTCCGGTATGGGCTTTCGACCTGTCCCCGGAAATGGTCTCCTCGACCCGTCGTCGGCTGTCAGCGGTGGGTCTGACGGCGGAGGAGCTGCAGGAAGCGAACGTGCTGGACATTCCCTACCCCGATGGCATGTTCGACGTCGTCATATGTTTCGCCGTGATCGATCACGTGCCGGACGAGTGCAGAACGCAGGCGGTGCGAGAACTCGTGCGGGTCTTGAAACCCGGCGGCGCCCTTTACATCAACACCCCGAATAGATACGCCTACGGCTGGCGGGCCGGTCACTGGCTGATGCGCCGGTTGGGGAGGTTTCCCGAAGGCAAGATCCGCTGGATGACACCAAAGGAGCTGCAGACCCTCTGCGTCGCGGCAGACTGCCGAGTCGGGAGGAGTCTCGGGCTGGAGCTCCTGCCGCCATTTAGCGGCATCTACACCAGCGACCTGCAGCGCCTCACGGTCCTGCCTGAGCGGCTGATCGGCGTGCTGGATTCCTGGTACCTGTGGCTCGAGAAACGCCTACGGCGGATGGACCTGCTCAAACCCATCTGCTTCCACTACTTCTTGGAGGCGACGAGGAACGACAATCCAGGGGAGTAGGCCCCGGCGGCGTGACCCGCCCCAGGTGGTGCAGCGGCGTGGATGCTGGTACCCATCGGTGCGTCTATACGGCGGTTGTGACGGTGTCTGGATACGCAACCGTCACTGACCGTCTACCAAACAGGCCTGGAGCTATGGTAGACAGCGGGCGATTGATCTTGATGAGCTGGGGCCCGTTGCGCGGGCTTGGTTCCGTGCTGTAGTCGAGAGTGCCCACACATGAGTGGCAGTACGGACGTTGCGCTTGTTGGTGACCGGCTGCTGTATCGGGTGGACGAGGCGGCCTATCTGCTCAGCCTTAGCAGATCCATGATGTTCGAGCTGTTGCGATCGGGTGAGATCCGGTCGGTCACCCAGGGCCGGACCCGGCTGATCTCGAAGGCTGCGCTCGTCGACTACGTCGAGCAGCTCGAGCGGACAGCGGCGTAGGGATGGTGACAAGCAAGTCTGGAAAGCGGCGCAACCGAGGCGAAGGCGGGCTTCACTGGGACGAGAGCCGCCAGCGCTGGATAGCCACGGTGACGGTCGGTTACGACGGTCGTGGCAAACGGATGGTCAAGCGAGCGTCCGGTCGGCGGTCGCACGATGAGCGCCGTGTTCGGCGCAGCCGAGAGCGACCGCAAGTGACGATCCTCAGTCACTCAGTTGGTCACTCACTCGGGCGAGCTACCTCGGCGGCGGCCGAGAATTCCTCTGTTCTAGCGTCGGGCTGGGGAGATTCGAACTCCCGACCTCTTGACCCCCAGGAAAATGGAAGCTGTCCGAGCCAGTCCGCCGGCGTCCGGATAGGCCTGTTCTGTACGGACCGCAGTCCACACAGTCCGACCATTCCGACAGAATCCAGTGCGTTCTGGAATTTCTGCATACACTTCACATACATCGCCCAAGGCCCTTCGACGGTCTGACAAGGCGGCCAGCCCAACACCATTCGCCGCGTGGGGGTTCAGGTCGGTGGGGCGAGTTTAACCCAAAGTCGTGATGGCCTCGGGCGGCCACCGTGGGAGTGATGAAATGATGGTGTGGTGGCCGCTGGGGCGTGGTCGCCGCGTGTA
>CAMYLA010000133.1 GCA_947259095.1 uncultured Acidimicrobiaceae bacterium
GTGTCGACCTCGGCCAGATCGACGGTCACCAGCTTGACCACGGTTGCGGCCAGGGTGGCCAGTCCCAACCGGCGGAGGGCGGTCGAATCCTCGGGGGTCAACGTGAACGACGGGGCGGTGAATCCCGCCCCTAAGACCACGACACCGAGACCGAGAGCGGCCCACAGCAGTGACACCATCATCTGACCCTGGGGCAGGGGCTTGATCACGGCCACGATCCACAGCAGCAACCCGATCCAGGCCGCGGCCGCAGTGCTGTAGGCCACGTCCCGACTCACCGTTCGCGACACCAGGGCGATGGCGCCCGCCACTGCGACCACAACCAGGTAGGCCACGGCCTCGGGCCAGGGCAGCCCGACATCGATACCGGTGACGATCCCGGCCGCCGTCCAGGTACCAACGACGAGGGCCAGAACGGCGGCGTTGGCCCACAGCCACAGGTCCCTACCACGCATGGCCAGCAGCGACAGGCCCAGGGTCTGGACCGTCAGGGACAGCAGGAGGGCCGGACCGTCGATGAGGAGAGCCAGGCCAATGGTGATCACCGTGCTGATCCCGATCACATGACCGAACAACAGCGACCGGGGCATGGGTCGCACCATGCCGGATCGACCGACGGCGGCCGGGGCGGCGAAGCCGAGGGCCACCAGACCCGCGATCGCCGCCGGACCGGCGGCCGGGTCCCAGCCGCCGGATGGCGACAACTCCACTTCAGCCAGCTCGGTCGGGAACCACAGGATCGATGAGGTCAGCCACACCAGCCCCGGCAACGCCATGATCGAGCGCACATCCAGCCAGCGCCACGATCCGGACACGGGCCGAAGCCACGGAGCCGGCCACCACAGCACTGTGGCGGTCACGATCGAGAGCTGGACCACCAGCCGGACCGTCGTCTCGGCACCGGATGCGTCGTCAGCCACCCACACCAGCAGCGGCCCGACGGTCAACAGACCGATCAGGCGGGGAGTCCACCAGTCCCGGAGCCAGGCGACGGTGGCCGTCACCGCCACCAGGGCCACGAACCACGGAGCGGTGAAGGTGGGGCCCAGGGCGTCGTAGGCGGTGATGACGCCGGGGACTATGAGACCCAACATCAGGCCATTGGCCATCAGGTTGGCGTGATCGAGTCGCTCGGCCAGTGCGGTGGCAAGACCGACGACCCCGGCGACCAGCGCCACCGACACCGAAACCGGCACCAAGTCGAGCCAGGCGTGGGCGGCTCCGGCGCAGATACCGAGCACGACGAGACCGCCGTGGGCCAGAGCGACCGACCACGGCCGGCGCTGAGATGGCAAGCGCAGGGCGATGGCGATCAGGGCGGCGCCTCCGGCGGCGGCCAGCGCCAGCTGAAGGCGGGGACCGATCCAGCCCCGAGCGATGGCGGTGCTGACCAGGAACAGTGCGGCCAGCGTGACCAACCCGACGCCGGTCCATTTCAGAACCGTCTCGGCGTCGAGACGGCGCGGCGGAGCCGGTGGCGACCAGGCCGGCACCCGGTCGGCGGGGGCGGGTGCCGGTGGCGGTGGCGGAGTAGGATCGGGAGATGGCGGTGGGCTGAGCACGGCTTCGAGCGCACTCAGACGTTGCTCCAGCCGCTCCAGCCGGGCCACCACATCACCGCGTTCGTCATGATCACCGTGGCTCGGAGGATTCGGTCCCATGTCTTCATGGTCGAACTGATCGAAGTCTGTGCCCATCCGGAAAACCCCTCAATTCCGTCCGGGGAGCTAGTCCACGACGGCAAACGTCAGCCCGGCATGGGCCATCAGCCGATCGATCAGGCCGTCGCCGAAGGCAACGGCAGGGGTCAGGAACCCGGCAGGCGGAGCCCACTCCGAGGGGTTGGCGGCATCGGCGTCGAGAAAGGCGGCGGCGGTCTCCCCCAACATCTTGGCCGTCGACCCGTAACCGGGGTCACGGTCGCCGGTGACCTTGGTGGTGATGGCCCGATCGTCGTCGGTGCGGCCGAAGAACCGGATGTCGAAGAAGCCCGACTCCCGGGCCTCCTCATCGGGACCGGTACCGGGCTTGGGCAGCACCCGGTCCTGGAGCCGGCGCCGGACGGGACCGATGGCGCTGATCCCGGCCATGCCGGCCATGCCGGCGGCGATGGCCGATGCCTTGGCCAGACCCACCGGACCGCCACCGGTCATGATCGCCTCGTCGTAGCGGAATCTGTCACCCCAAGGCCGACCGAGCAGGGCATGACTGCGGTGCACCACCTTGGAGTTGACCGGCCCCATGATGAACGGGGCAACCCACGAGCCCGACAGTTCATCGTTGACGGGCACCATCACATTGGGCTGCCGTACCCCATATCGTTCGCCGGCCGGGGCCAGGGCGTAGGGATTGCCCAGCACCTTGCGCAACGACGGATCCTTGGACAGTTCATCGAGGGTGTTCATACCACTGGCCACGGTGCCGCCGCTGAATCCACCCCGTGACCCTTTGACCCTCATGGCGATGCGGTCGCAGTATCGGCCGAACCGGTGATGGGATTGGCCTTGGACGAACCACACGCCGAGGTCGGAGGGGATGGAGTCGAACCCGCAGCTGGGCACGATGCGGGCCCCGGTTTCCACCGCCTGGTCCTGGTGGGCGTCGATCATGGCCTGGACCCAATGGGGCTCACCGGCCAGATCGCAGTAGTCGGTACCGGCCGCCGCCACCGCCGCCACCAGCTCCGAACCGTACAGGGCGTAGGGGCCGACGGTGGAGACCACGACCCGGGTGTCGGTCGCCATCTCGTCCAGAGCCTCACGGTCGGCGGCGTCGGCCACCACGATCGGCAGTTCGACACCTCGATCCCCCAGCAAACCTTCGAGCTTGGCCCGGTTCCGACCCGCCACCGCCCATCGGATACCCCCGTGATCCTTGCCCCGCCTTCGCACCGGTCCCGTGCCGTGGCGGTCCAGCAGATGGTCGACCACGAGTTGGCCGACGAAGCTGGTGGCCCCGAACACCGTGATGTCGTAGGTCCGATCGTGCCCCTTGGTCATGGCCCGAGCCTAACCGGCGTCGGTTGATATAGCCTGAACGGGTGGCTCGTGGGAGCAAAGTGTGAATATCGGCTCGGAGCATCGCACCCTGCGGGAGATGGTGGCCGATGCCATCGTCGAGCGCATCATGACCGGAGAACTCAACCCCGGTGACCGGCTCCTGGAGGAGAAGCTGGCGGCCGAGCTCGGTGTATCCCGGAATCCGGTTCGGGAGTCCATCCGGGCCCTGGAGGCCACCGGACTGGTCGAGGTCGTTCCCCGTCGGGGGGCCTACGTGGTGGAGATCGACCCCCACGACCTGGCCCAACTGCTCGGAGTTCGGGCCGTGCTCGAGGCCTATGCCGCCGAACTGGCCGCCGTCAACCGCAGCCCGGACATGCTGGCCCACATCAACCATCTCATCGAGCAGGGGGCTGCGGCATCGCAGCGGGACGACCTCGTCACCGCCGCCGCCTGTCATCGTGACTTCCATCTCGCCATCGAGCAGGCGTCGGGCAATCCCTACATCGAGTCGACGGCGGCTCCCCTCCGGCGCCGGACCGAGCTGGCCTTCTCCATGTTGTCGGACTCCCGGTCCATGCTGAGCTGGGAGGAGCATCGCCGCATTTGGCAGGCCATTGCCGACGGCGATCCGTTGGCGGCCAAGGCCCGCACCGCCGAGCACATGGCCGGAGTCATCGCCGACCTCGCTGAGGTGGCCTCCCGCCGGTGACCAGGACCGACACAGCCGATGTGGTGGTGATCGGGGCCGGCATCGCCGGTGCAGGTGCCGCCTGGGCCCTCTCGGAGCATTGCCGCACCATCCTGATCGAGCTGGAATCACAGCCCGGCAGCCATGCCACCGGACGGTCGGCGGCCGTGATCTCCGAGACCTCGGGGCTGCCGGCGGTGTGCGCCCTGGCCGCCGCCTCCCGGCGCTGGCTCGACCATCCCCGGGCCGAACTCGGCATCAACAGCGTGCTCTCCCCTCGGGGCCTGCTGTGGGTGGCCGACGACGACACCGCCGGCGGACTGGACGAGATCGAGGCCAACGCCCGAGACCTCGGCATCCCGGTTGACGCCCTCTCCGGCGAGAAGGCTCGGGAGCTGGTTCCGGCCCTGCGACCGGAGTGGCTGACCCGGGCCGTCCTGGAACCGATGGCCATGAGCATCGACGTGGCCCGGCTGCTGGACGGCTACATCGCCGGCTTCCGCAAACGGGGTGGGGTGCTCCGGTGCTCGGACCCGGCGCTGCAACTGGAGCCGACCGGTGACCGGTGGCGGCTGGTGACTCCGTCGGGCACCATCACGGTGGAGGCCGTGGTCAACGCCGCCGGTGCCTGGGCCGACCAGGTGGCGGGTACCGCCGGGCTGCCCCCGATCGGGCTGCAACCCCTGCGCCGCACCGCCTTCGTGTTCCCGGTCGACGGGGTTTCGTCATGGCCGCTCGTCATGGACGTCGGCTCCCGCTTCTACTTCGAACCCGAGGGCCCCGGCCTGCTGGCCTCCCCGGCCGACGAGACCCCGAGCGAACCGACCGACGCCCGAGCCGACGAACTGGACATCGCCCGGGCCGTCGACGCCCTGGCCCGGGCCACCACCCTGGAGGTCAAGGGCGTGCGCTCATCGTGGGCCGGGCTGCGAACCTTCGCTCCGGATCGGCTGCCGGTGGTCGGTCCCGACCCTCTGGCCCCAGGGCTGTTCTGGCTGGCCGGCCAGGGCGGCGGCGGCATCAAGACCTCCCCGGCTCTGGCCCACTATGTGACCGGGCTGGTGGTCGACGGTTGCGCCCCCGACGAGCTGGGCGGCGTCGATCTCGGGCCGTTCCATGGCCAGATCAGCCCCGATCGACTCGTGCGTTAGGCAACGCCCGGGGTAGTCAGTTGTCAAGGATCGGGCTGTCAACGGGCAGTGGTTCAAGCGGCCGTCACATCCTTGTGTTTCGCATCTGCCTCGGGCCAGGACGAGACGCACTTGTTTGATCTCGGGCGGGAACCCTCGGGAGGTGCAGGAGACATCGATTGGTTTCGATCTCGGGTCGAGCACGATTCGTCGGAACCGGGCGGCGGCCAAAGCCACCATGGCCAGGTTGGGGTGGATAGGGGTGCCGTCGATGAGCTCGCACCGCCGGTCCGGGTCATCACGATCGATGTCAACCGGCGCGACCGTAGGGTCGGCGTATTTCCGGGCGTTGCCCGGCAAAACTCGAGTTTGCCTTTGGCAAACTCGAGTGTCGTTCCAGTAGGTTCTCGGCCATCAGTTGGCCGATGACGACGTTGACCAGGGGGGTGGTGGTGGCCGAGCCGGGTGCTTCGGCGCCGCCGACGATCAGACCGACAAGGGCCTGACCTCGCCGCCGGTCGACCTTTTCGACAGGGCCGTCGTCGGCTGACTACTGGTTGTGCAGCCGCTGGACTTCGTTCTCCAGCGCCGAACCGACGGCTGCTGCCGAAAGAGGGTCAAGCCGGAAGCGGCCGGTGATCGACCCGTCGGTGTGTGTGGTCATCGAGCAGCTGGTGGCCTCGACCTGGTCCTTGACGTCGTCGCCGTCGGGATCATGATTGATGGCCCAGGTGGCCACCCGATGAGTGAACTCCACGAAGTCGTGGTCTCGGGCTGCGCCGAGCAGCTCATCCTGTGCGAGGAGTAGACCATCGTGGGTGCGAGGCTTGTCCAGCCGTTTCAGTTCACGAATGTGGCGCAGGCTCAACACTCCGTCGGCGAAAGCGCGAGCGAACACAGGGAAATCGGCCAACCAAATACCGGCCCGGGCCACGGCCCGGATCTCGGGCGCGGACGCACCGGTCTCGGCCGCCACTGCCTGGGGTCCGAGTAGTAACGGAACAGGAAACCGGGTCAAGGGGTCGAGCGTGCTGGGGGCCTCGAGACTCTGAACGCGGTGAGTGACTGGGAAGAGATGACGTCGAGCTTCCCATGCCGAGATTATGGGACGGTCCGGCCAAGCGATATCGCCGGTACATGCGCTCGTCATTGCGGGATTCTGGTCCGGTGTTATCGGTCGGGGTGGGCAGCGGTCGAGTCGGCCGCGCGCATCCTCCCCTGCGAGTATGTGCATTCTCGCAGGCTGGGGACACGGCCGCCTCGATGGTCGGCCAACACGCCTGATCCGTACCCTCCGTACGGTGTCGCCAGCCGGTATTGGAGCTGGTGAGGTCCCAGTGGCATCCCGCTCGGGGACGTTGGACCCTACAGCAGCTGTTCACGGAAGGGTAGCCTTGATCTATAGCAGTTGGCCCGGGTTCGCCAGGCGATGACCATATCCAGCGAAGGGACCACCCCATGAGTACCGAAGCACATGTGGGCACAGACCGGCGGACTGCGGTGATTGTAGGTGTGCTCTTCATCGTCGCCCTGGTCCTTCATCTGGTGGGAGGCGTGATCTATGGCCCCGCCACCGGTTCCGAGGACTTCCTGGAACGCGCCTACCCGGACAGGACGGTGGTGACACTGGGCCTGCTGGTCGAGTTCGTGGCTGTCATGTCGATCCCCCTGATTGCCTACTTCATGTTTCCGGTGTTGAGACGGTTCAGCGAGGCGTTGGCTCTTGCCTATGTCGGGTTCCGGACGGTGGAGGCGGTCTTCCTCATCGCTATCGAGGGTAAGGTCTTGGCCCTGATCGATCTCAGCGAAGAGGCTCAATCCGCCGATGCGACCGACCGCCGCGGCCTTCAGGCTATCGGTGACTCGCTCTTGGCCGAAAACGACTGGACTTTCAACCTCTACATCCTCGTGTTCACGGCCGGAGCCCTGATCTTCTATGCAGTGCTCTACCGCACGGGGCTGGTCCCCCGATGGCTGTCGATCTGGGGCTTCGCGGCCTCGGCGTGGATGTTGGCGGGACGTTTACCGACTTTGTTCGGGTGGGCGAAGGGGGAATCGTGACCGGCAAGGTTGCTTCGACTCCAGAAGACCAGAGTCTTGCCGTAGTGACCGGAGCCACGCGGCTGGGTGGGGAGGCGACCCGGTTCCTGCATGGGACGACGGTGGCGACAAATGCGCTGCTGGAAGGCCGCGGAGCCCGGGCTGCACTGGTAACAACCGCCGGCTTTTCCGATGTGATCGAGATCGGGCGCCAGGATCGGCCCTCGCTATATGACAGCTTCGCCGATAGGGCGGTGCCCCTGGTTGAGCGGAGCCTTCGCTTTGGTGCAGGCGACCCGCTCGATCCGGCGCTGGGGACTGCTGAGGCTGTTGCGGTGTCGTTGCTGTACGGATACCGAATGCAATCCGCAGAGGAGGAGATAGCAGCCGCGATCCGCTCCCGTTGGCCCAACCTCCCCGTCTCATTGTCGAGCCACGTGGTCGCGGAGTTCCGAGAGTATGAGCGAACTGCAACCACGGTGCTGAACGCCTGCCTGATGCCGGAAGCCAGCCGCTATCTGAGTCGACTTGCGTCGCGCGCGGCCGCAGCCCGGCTGCCCACCGACATCCAGGTGATGCGCTCCTCCGGCGGGCTGATACCCATTGCGGAAGCTGCTGCGCTTCCAGCGGCGATCCTGCTGTCGGGTCCAGCCGCCGGAGTGGTTGCTGCCGGTGCGCTCGGGCATGCGCTGGGCAAGGACCACCTGGTGTCATTCGACATGGGAGGCACATCGACGGATGTCTGTCGCATCGATGAGGGTCGGCCGGAGGTCCTCTACGAGCGAAGCGTTGCCGGCTATCCGTGTCGTATGCCCTCAGTGGCAATCCACACGGTCGGCGCCGGCGGGGGATCGATCGCATGGATCGATGACGGTGGATCGCTGCGAGTCGGCCCCCGTTCGTCGGGCGCCGTTCCCGGTCCGGCGTGCTACGGCAACGGCGGTGTCGAGGCAGCGGTGACCGACGCCAACGTTGTTCTCGGGCGAATCGATCCGACAGGGCGACTCGCCGGATCTCTTCCCATCCAGCAAAACCTGGCGCTTGAGGCGCTGGCTGCTCTCGGTTCCCGGCTCGGCTTGAGCGCACCCGAGGCCGCTATTGGTGTGACAACGGTTGTGGAGGAAGTCATGGCCGGGGCGATCCGCACCGTATCTATCGAGCAAGGCGCCGACCCGCGTCGCGCTGCGCTCGTTGCCTTCGGGGGTGCCGGTGGACTGCATGCCACTGCGCTTGCTCGCCGCCTCGAGATGGCCGGTGTTGTGGTGCCGCCGTACTCGGGAGTGTTCTCGGCGCTCGGGCTCCTGCTCAGTCCACCGCGCACCGACGCGGCGCAGTCGATGCTGCTCGAACCGGGCTCCGATATCGACGGGGCCGTTGGCCGGGTTGTCGCTGCTGTCATCGCGCGATTGGTCGAAAGCGGGGCCGTAGACGCCACCGCGTCGGGGTTCGTCGACGTCCGCTACCGAGGGCAGTCCCATGAGACCACCGTCCCCTATCGGCCGGGTGAGGGCTGGGACATTCTGCTCCAACGTTTCCATCGATCACATCGGGAACGCAACGGCTTCGCGAGAGAGCGGGATCCGGTAGAGGTGGTGACCGTGCGAGCCGAAGGCGTTGCCCGCCCACTCATCACCTGGAGTGATCTCCCCACGTTGGCCCCCACTGGAACCGGGAGATTGCCGGACCGGACCGTGATTGCGGCCCAGGGTCCCGTGGATGCAGCCGTCTTTGCGCGGGCCGGGCTTGCTCCGGGGACCGAGATCGTCGGTCCCGCCGTCATCGAAGAGACCGATGCGACGACCTTCCTCGATGCCGGTGATCGCGCCGTCGTTCATGCAAGCGGCGCTTTGGAGGTCGAGTGGTGAAGATCGATGTGGTGACTCTCGAGGTGGCGCGTAACCGGCTCGCCGCGATCGCCGATGAGATGGGTGTTGTCCTCCGCCGCACTGCGTACTCACCCAATATCAAGGAACGCGCCGACTGCTCGGCTGCGGTGTTCGTGCCTTCGGGGGAAATGTTGGCCCAGGCCGAACACATCCCGGTCCACCTCGGGTCGATGCCGGCGTCGGTCGCCGCCGTCCTGGAGACCTACGGCGACTCGATGGAACCGGGCACTCAGTATGCCGTCAACGACCCGTACCACGGGGGAACCCACCTCAATGACCTGACTCTGGTACGCCCGGTTCACGTCGGTCGAGCACGGATCGGATGGGTCGCCAACCGTGCTCACCACGCCGATGTTGGCGGTGAGGCCCCGGGGTCGATGCCCGCGCATGCCGTCGATGTGGATCAGGAAGGTCATCGGGTTCCCCCAACGCCGGCGGTGCGCGCCGGCGAATGGCTCGAGAGCTTCACAGAACCGTTCCTGGCAGCTACCCGCACTCCGGCGGAACGACTCGGCGACTTGTCGGCGCAGCTCGGCGCCAACGAAGCCGGGGCTGCTCGCGTCGAACAGTTCGCCGCCGCGATGGGGGTCGAGCGATACGCCGGTGTTGTCGCCGAACTGTTGGATTATGGAGAGCGCCGGATGCGAGCTGCGATTGCGGCCTTGCCGGACGGCCGCTTTGTATTCGAGGACGCGATGGAGTGGCACGACCGTGACCTACCCGTAGCTGTCGCTGTCACGATCGCAGGTTCCGAATTGGTTGCGGACTTCTCCGGGACGAACCCACAGATCGCCGGGAACATCAACGCGGTCAATGCTGTAACTCGATCGTGTCTCTACTACGCGGTCAGGGTGGCGACTGATCCGACCATCCCGGCCAACGGTGGTTGCTACCGGCCACTGCGGCTCGATGCCCCGGCCGGGTCCCTCGTCAATGCTGATCCACCTGCCGCGGTCGCCGCAGGCAACGTCGAGACCAGCCAGAGGATCGCCGACACTCTGCTCGGCGCTCTGGCAAGAGCTGCGCCGGATCGAATCCCCGCCGCCGGGCAGGGGACCATGAACAACGTTCTCATCGGCAACGACGACTTGGCCTACTACGAGACGCTCGGTGGCGGCCAAGGCGGTCGTCCGGGTCGTGCCG
>CAMYLA010000134.1 GCA_947259095.1 uncultured Acidimicrobiaceae bacterium
ATTGGCGTCGGCTTGGGGGCCGTCGCCAACCGCGCCGAGACATTCCCCGACGAAGAGGTCGTCGTCGCCGGTACCGGTGACCTCATTGGCCAGCGGAATCGCCCCGTCGTCCTCCAGCGATTCACAGGGTGGGGGAGGGGGTGGGAAGGCTTCGATCAGGAGTTCGTAGAGTCCGGCCTGGTCGGAATCGATGCCGCTGGCCGGGTTGTCGGGGTCGGTCTGGAGCTGGCAGCAGCCCGCCACCGCAACAAAATATTCACCCGCTGTCTCGACCACGTACTCCAGGAACTCGGGGGCCTCCGGATCACCCGAGCTCTCCGCCGATGCCACCAGATTTCCCGCAGCATCGTAGATGCCGAGCACCGTGGCCAGCGGCCCCTCGAAGGCGAAGGTGCCGGTGGAGATCACCCACCCCTCGTCGACCGGGCCGACGGCGTAGAAGTCGGTGTCGGCCGGGCCGTAGGGGCCGTCGCCGACGATGCCGGCGCAGAAGTCGAAGCCCTGGAGAGCGATGTTGGTCTCGTTGGCCAGGCCGATGCTGCCGTCATCCTCGACCGAGACGCACGGTGGCGGCAAGACGACCACGAAGACCTCGTAGGTGCCGGTGTCACCCACGCCCCGGCCGCTCGACGAGTCGAACGGATCGGTGCTGAGGTCGCAGCAGCCGGCCACCGCCGCGAAATACTCGCCGTTGGCGGGGGCGACCACCTCGATGAAGGTGTCCCCGTCACCGGAGCCGGTGTCCTCCGCCGAGCCGAGCAGGTTCCCGGCGCCGTCATAGATACCGATCACCGTGTCGACCGGATCGAGCGATCCGGCGATGTGGAACACATCGAGAATGAGCACCGTGCCCTGCTCTATCTCGCCATAACTGTAGAAGTCGACATCGCCGGATGTCTCGCCGAACGGGCCATCACCGATCTCGCCGATGCACAGTGCAACTTGGATCTGCGCTGCCGGTGTGGGGTTGGCCTTGGTGATCGAGCCGTCGTCCTCGACCGATTCGCAGTCGCCCTCGATGGGTGGGCGGACAACGCCGCCGGACAGGGAGCCGCTGATGGTCACGACACCTCGCTTGCCTGGGCCGGAACCGAAACGCCTGCTGATCCGGTCCCCGGTTTCGACGGTGTCGTTCCCGCCGGTCTCACCCACCTTCTCGGACTCTTCCACCGTCAGCGGTCGACCGCGGATGGTCTTCTTGCCCTTCGGAACCTGGACCCGATCGGGGAGCTGGGCCGCCACCGCCCGCCAGGCCTCGACCGCGTCCGGGTTGCGATCGGCGGTGAACGACAACCACGGCATCGGGCCGAGGTCTTCCAGGCCGTCGATCTCGTCCATCTCCAAGCCGGGGCCGCCCGTCGCGGCCTCAATCTCGAGTTGTTCCATCACCTGTTCGGCCGCATCGCCTTGGACCGCGGCATCGTCTCGGGCCGATGAATCGTCGTCGGGACGGGCCTGCGCCGGTGTGACGGCGAGTGCCATGAGCGCCAGGGCGGCAACGATCAAAAACAGGCTTCGTGCGAATCGCATGTGTCGTCCTCCGGCGGGTGCAAACCGTGCCTGGCGCGGCGCGGTGCATGGTGATTCATGCACAATAGTCGTGAGACGATTGGGTTACGAACCGCCGCCTATAGAGGCTATTCATCGATCATTCCCGGTCTCCCTTGGAGATACCGGGTCTTTCCCGACAGGACCGCTCTGCGGCGAATGCCGAAAGACCGGGGCTCGAAATCGTTTCGATGACCCGAGCCGGGCTTGGTGAAAGGCGATGGTAATCGAAACGGGCGAGGCTGCGACCGATGCACTAGGTTGCTATCGCGCTCGGGCGCGAAGGAGGAAGTAGTGCGTCGATTGTTGTCGATATGCAGCGTGGTGCTGTCGCTGTGCCTGGTGGCGGTACTCACACCGGGGGTGGCATCAGCCCAGAAGAAACAGGAGCCGGGGACCGCCAGAAAGGAAATGGTGGTCACCGCAAACCCCGACGCCAGCGCCGCCGCGGCCAAAGTCCTCAAACGGGGTGGCACCGCGGTGGACGCCATGATCGCCGCCCAGGCGATGCTGGGTCTGGTCGAACCTCAGTCGAGCGGGATCGGCGGCGGCGCCTTCGTGGTGTACTACGACGCCAAGTCCCACAAGCTCACCACCTACGACGCCCGGGAGAAAGCACCGGCCGCCGCCACCGAGAACCGCTTCGAGGGCATGGGCTTCTTCGACGCCTGGCAGAGCGGGCTCTCCGTCGGCGTTCCCGGCATCCCGAAGCTGTTGGAGCAGCTGTACAACGAGCATGGACGGCTGCCGCCGCAACTGCTGATCCGCGACGCCAAGCGCAAGGCGCAGCGGGGCTTCCCGCTCACCGAGCGGACCAGCAGCCAGGTGGCAAGCCTGCTGGCGCTGAATCCGTCCTGCGAGGATCGACTGTTCTTCCGGGATCCGGCGGCGTTCGAGTACTTCGCAAATCCGGACTGTACGGCCAAGCCGGCCGGGACGATGATCAAGAACCGCGACTATGCCCGGACCCTGACCAGCATCGCCAAGGACGGCGCCGATGTGTTCTACAAAGGCCGGATCGGCCGGAACATCGTCGAGGCGGTGCAGTCCGACCGGGCCATGGCCGGCGACATGACCCTCGATGATCTCAGGAACTACCGGGTGGTCGAACGGGAGCCGGTGTGCATCGAGTACCGGGGCCACCACGTCTGCGGGATGGGCCCACCGTCCTCGGGGGCGTTGGCGGTCGGCCAGATCCTGGGGATTCTCGAGTCGTTCGATCTCGGCACCGACCCCCTCGGTGAGAAGGCGGTCCACCTGGTCACCCAGGCCAGCAGGCTGGCCTTTGCCGACAGGAACGTCTACGTCGGCGACAGCGACTTCGTGACCGTGCCGGTCGAGGGCATGCTCGACCGGGACTACCTGGCTTCCCGAGCGGCCCTGATCACCGACACTGACCTCGGTACCGCGTCCCCCGGGATTCCCCCCGGTGTATTCGATCCGACGGGCCCGGACACCGCGGACAACGAGAGTGGCACGTCCCACATCTCGATCGTCGACCGTTACGGGAACGCCTTGTCGATGACAACGACGGTCGAGAGCTCGTTCGGGAACGGGGTGCTGGTCGACGGGTTCCTGCTCAACAACCAGCTGACCGACTTCTCGTTCAGCCCAACAACCGTTGACGGCACACCGGTGGCCAACCGGGTCCAACCAAACAAGCGGCCCCGCAGTTCCATGTCGCCGACGATCGTGCTCGACGGCAAGGGCGACGTGAAGCTGCTCACCGGCTCACCCGGTGGGTCCCGGATCATCGGCTACACCGCCCAGTCGATCATCAACGTGCTCGACTTCGGACTCGATCCCCAGACCGCGGTGGACACCCCCCATTACCTCAACCGCAACGGCGACACCGACCTGGAGGAGCCGATCCCCGGCGTCACCCTCGACTATGACGTCGAGATGTTGAAGGCCCAGCTCGAGGCCAGGGGCCATCCGGTCCAGGTCCGGGCGCTGACCAGCGGGCTGTCGTTGATCCTGGTCGCCGATGGCAAGCTCATCGGTGGCGCCGACCAGCGTCGAGACGGCGCCATCGGCGGCCGCTGACGGCGGCCGGACCGCAGGGTTCGTGTAACTGAGGTTGGTACCGGCCGGCGATCGGCCGGCCGGTACGAACCGGCCGAACCCAGGCGATCAGAGTTCGTCGGCGACCACCAGCTGACCGGCGGCGATGGCGGCGATGAGATCATCGGCCCGTTGCCTGACCGGGGCCGGGAGCTCGACCTGCGGATTGAACTCGATGATCAGCCCGCCGTTGGCCAGCTCGGCGGTGTAGCTCCGGCCGCTGCTGCGACCGGCGTCCACATCGGCAACGATCTGGCGGAGGATCACCTCCCAGTGGTACACCTGCGACGCCGCAACCAGGTTGGCGGCCAAAGGGGCCTGGTTCGACTGGGTGCCGAACCACAACACATCGTTCTCGATCGCCACCGTCACCGCCCCCAGTACCATCTGGGCCGAGCCGGTCATCACATCCGCGCCTCCGGCCACGTGGGCCAGGGCCGCCTCCCGTGCGAACGACACATCGGAGAACGACCCGGTATAGGTCACGAGCACCGAGGTCGACGGCTGCTCGGCCAGCGCACCGGCCCGGAAACCGTTGACGTAGCGTTCGGCGTCGCCGACCTCTATGGGTCCGACCACACCCAGGGTGCCGGTGTCGGTGAGCAGGGCGCTGACGGCCCCCAGCACGTAGCCGCCCTGTTCCGACGCCGCATCGTAGGCGTACACGTTTGCCAGACCGAAGGTGTCGCTGGCCGTTCCCCAGGCGAAGGCGATGTCGGGGTATTCCGGGGCGATCTCCAGTACCAGCGACCCGTACTGTGAGCCGTGGGCGATGATCAGGTCGTAGCCGGCTTCGGCGTAGCCCCGAAGCGCCGTGGCGGCCTCGTCTGGAACGAAGGTGTTGTCTGTGATGTCGAGCTCGACGTTTCCCCGCTCGGTGGCGATGGTGGCGACGGCGTCGGCCATGCTCTGGCTGAAGGCGAGGTCGTCCTGGTCACTGGGGGCGACCATGGCGATCCGCAGTGGCTCCCCGGTTGGCGGGGCGGTCACGGCTGCGACCTTGAACTCGACCCTGCGCTCCAGGTTGGCCAGTTGCTCCGAGCCGCTCGACGTCTGCTCGCCCTGGGCGTCGATCGTCAGCAGGTTCTCGGGCACCCCCTTGGCGATCAGGTAGCTTCGCACGCTCTCGGCCCGGTCCACGCTGAGCTGGCGGTTCACGTCGTCCGAGCCGATGTCGTCGGTGTACCCGACCACGGCGATGGGAACGTCTGGATAGTCGATCATGACCGCGGCCACGTTGTTCAGCACCCGCTGATGCAGTTCGCTGATCTCGGTCTCGCCGCTGGCGAAGATGATCGGCGTGGCGGCGATGATTCTGTTGATCTCGGCCTGGAGCGCGTTGGCCGGTCCGACGGGGGCCGTCTCGGCGGGGGAGGTCTCGTCGTCCGGTGCGGCCACGGTCAGCTCCGAGACGTCGATCGGGGTGGTCCCGGCCAGCGACCGGACCGCGTCGACAATGGTGTCGTGGAGCTCGTCGTCCTCCACCGAGCCGATCAGATGGATCGTCGAGCCCCGTTGTTCGACCCGAACATCGTCTCCGGCCAAGGCGGTGACCACCGAGGAGATCTCCTCGACCAGTGGCGAGGCCGTCGCCGGGGAGGCGAGCTGGTCGATGGTCTCCTCGCCGCTTTCGCCGGCCTGCTGGTCGCCCTCGTCGTTGTCGCGGAGCAGCAGATAGGACAGCCCTCCCACCACCAGCAGCGCCGCAACCCCGGCCAACATGCCAAGCCAGAACCGGCCCTGTTGGTCTAGACGGTTGCCTTCGACAGGCCCCCGCTCGTTCTGGGGCCCTCCATGAGGGTCGGCCGGGACGAGCCGGCCGCCGTAGGGGGCCTGGCGGGGGTCGGCATCGTGCGCACCGGTGACGACGACGCTGCGATAGGTGGGCAGCATCGCCGGCGGCGCAGCCCGCTCCGCCACCTCGGCCTTGATCTCATCCAACAGCTCGTTGTTGGCCTCGAGCTTGGCGATCAGCTCGACCCTGGCCTCGGAGTCCTCCTCGGACTCCAGCGCAGCCGACATCTCGACCTGGTAGCCCTCACGGGTTGCCAGCTCGTTCGCCAGGTCGGCCGGTGCCCATTCACGGTACCGATGCTCACTCGTCATGGTTGTGCTCCGTCGTACGACGATCCGCGCAAGGCCGTGTCTCTCTCCTCACCGAGATCTTCGGTCCCGGTGGTCCATGGCCCTGTGCTCCGCCGCCGAGCGGGATCTCCGCCCGGCGTGTTGTCGTCACCGCTTCGCTGTCCGATTCCGGTTTGCCAGGAGAGAACGATGCCTGCGTCCGGGTACCGCTCGAACGCCGCCCTGGCACCACCTTTCCTGCCCGAAACTCCCAACCTCAGCACCTCCAGTGCTGCGTCAAGTTCAAGCCGGAGTATATGCATGGACAGCCACATCTGTCAGGGCCCCTGGCCGGTTTCGCTCGGCGACTCGGACTGCGGCCGGAGCAGCTACGGTCGGGGTGTGAGCCTCGATGATGTGAACCCGTCGGACCAACTCGATGAGATCGACGCCGCCCTCCGGAACCACATTCGCAGGCTCGGCCATCAGCTTGGTGAGGCGCTGGTCCGCCAGCACGGGCCGGAGCTTCTGGAACAGGTGGAACAGGTTCGCCGCCACGCCCGCAGCCTCCGCCGGGACGACGAATCCACCGAGGGCACCACGGGCCGCCTGGCCAGAGTCCTCGACGACGTCGACGTGGCGGACGCCATCCGCCTGGTCAGAGCGTTCACGGTCTATTTCCACCTGGCAAACACCGCCGAGCAGGTCCACCGGGTCGAGGATCTCCAGGCCAACGCCCCGGCCAGCAGCAGCCGCTTCGTCGAGATGGTGGCCAAGCTCGAGGCGGCAGGGGTGGCCGACACCGACATCGTCGCCGCCGTCGGCCAGGCCGACCTCCGGCCGGTGTTCACCGCCCACCCCACCGAGGCCTCCCGCCGCTCGATCCTGGACAAGCTGGCCGAGATCTCGACCCTGGTCGAACAACGGGACGACCTGACCGCCGGTGGCGATGGTTCATCGGATACTGCGGCCGAAGCCCGGATCGATCGCCGGGTCGATGAGCTGATCGACGCCATCTGGCAAACCGACGAGCTGCGCCGGGAGCGGCCGGATCCGGTTGACGAGGCCCGATCGATCCTGTACTTCCTGACCGAGATCGTGACCGACGGCCTGCCGCAACTGTTCGACGACATCGACGCCACGCTCCGTGGCATCGGAGGCTCCCTGGCCCCCGGCCGGGTGCCGATCCGGTTCGGGAGCTGGGTCGGCGGCGACCGCGACGGCAATCCGAACGTCACCCCGGACACCACCCGACAGGTGTTGGCCCACCAGCGGTCCCGGGCCCTCCGAATCCTCATCGCCGAGATCGAGGCGCTCTCGTCCGAGCTGTCTGTCGGCACCGCGGTGACGGGCATCTCCCCGGAGCTGGCGGCCCGGCTGGAACAGGACCGGGCGCGGTTCCCGACGGTGACCAGCAGGTTCACCACCCTCAGCGCCGGCGAGCCATACCGGCAGCGGTTGGGGGTCGTCCATCACCGCCTGCAGCAGGCGGCCGAGACCCCACCGGGCCCCCAGGCCTATGCGACGCCGACCGAGCTCGAACAGGACCTGGCCCAGATGGCCGAATCGCTGGAGGCCAACAACGGCGAACTGCTGGCCCGGGGCCGCCTGGCCAGGGTCCGCCGGACCGTGGCCCTGATCGGCTTCCGACTGGCCACGCTCGACATCCGGGAGCACGCCGAGCGCCACCACCAGAGCCTGGCCGAGCTGTTCGCTCTGGTCGACGTCGACTACGCCGCCCTCGATCGGGCCGCCCGGACCGACCTCCTGGCAAACGAGCTGGCCAGCCGCCGCCCCCTCGGCCCGCCGGGGAGCCCGGACCCGCCCCCGGCGTTGGCCCTGATGCGGACCCTGCGGGCCGAACTGGATCGGGCCGGGGAGGAGATCGTCGAGAGCTACATCGTCTCGATGACCCAGGGGGTGGACGACGTCCTCGCCCCTGCGGTGTTGGCCCGGGACGTCGGCCTGGTCGACATCCCCAGCGGCGTCGCCCGACTTGGGTTCGTGCCGTTGTTCGAGACGATCGATGATCTCAGGCGCATCGGTCCGGTCCTTCGGGACCTGCTGGCCACGCCGTCCTATCGGGCGTTGGTGGGGTTGCGGGGCGACGTTCAGGAGGTGATGGTCGGCTACTCCGATTCGAACAAGGACGGCGGGATCACCACCTCACAATGGGAGATCCACAAGGCGCTGCGGGAGATCGCCGAGGTGTCGGCCGAGACCGGCATCCGGATCGTGGTGTTCCACGGTCGGGGCGGCTCGGTCGGCCGCGGTGGCGGGCCCACGAACGCCGCCATCCTCAGCCAGCCACCGGGAGCGGTAACCGGCGGGGTCAAGATCACCGAACAGGGTGAGGTCATCGCCGACAAGTACGGTCTGCCGGGCCTGGCCCAACGAAATCTCGACCTGGCGCTGTCGGCGGTCGTCGAGGCGACCCTGCTCCACCGACAGGGTCGCAACGACCCGGAGACCGTCGAGCGGTGGAACGAGGTGATGGAGCTGATGTCGTCGGCCGCCTTCAGGGCCTACCGGGCCTTCATCACCTCGCCCGGTCTCGTGGCCTATTTCCGAACCTCGACCCCGGTGGAGGAGTTGGGGGCGATGAACATCGGTTCCCGGCCCGCCCGTCGGTCGGCCCCCGAAGGCGACGACGCCGGCATCGCCGACCTCCGGGCCATCCCCTGGGTCTTCGGCTGGACCCAGTCCCGCCAGATCATCCCCGGCTGGTTCGGTGTCGGCACCGCCCTGGCCGCGGCGAGAGACGACGGCCACGGCGCCGAACTGGATGCCATGCTGGCCAACTGGCGGTTCTTCGCCACCTTCATCTCCAACGTGGAGATGACCCTGGCCAAGACCGACCTGGCCATCGCCCGCCACTACGTGAACCGGTTGGTCGATCCGTCTTTGCATCACGTCTTCGATCGGGTCACCGAGGAATACGACCGGACCGTCTCCGAGCTGGCCCGGCTCAAGGGCGGCGGCCTGCTCGACGACCTGCCGATCCTCAAGCGGACCCTGGCGGTTCGCGACACCTACCTCGACCCGATCAACGTGTTGCAGGTCGAACTGCTTGCCCGGTCCCGGGCTGCGGTCCGGGACGGCAGCGACGACCGTGACCGGTTGCAGCGGGCCCTGCTGCTGACCGTCAACGGGGTGGCGGCCGGACTGCGCAACACCGGTTGAGCGTCAACCGACGGACCACTGGGTTCTCTGTCGAGCCCTCGAACGAGGGACGACCGTCTGGGGACGGCGCTGATTCGGAGGTCTGTTGGCTGTCACCGACCAGTCGCTGACCGCTGCCGATCAGCGGCTGCGAGCCTCGGTTGCCCGGGAGAGCGCCCGCTGCCTGGACGGGCTGGACGACGGCGGTGATGGCCGGTCCGGCTACGACTCGGTGGTGATCGTCGGTGGTGCCGGGGTGACCGGTCACACCTTCGCCGGCAGATTGGCCAGGAGCCGGCAGTTCGCAGGCCGGGTGGTGTTGGCCGGGCCAGCGGCCGAGGAGAGTCGTCGACTCACCGCCGGGATGTCCCTGCCTGGGTCGGTGGCCGACGCCATCTGCTACGCCCTCGACGTGCCCTTCGACACCCTGGTCGACAGGATCAGCGGCGGGGCCCGACCGGCGCCGATCGCCCGGCCGCAGCCGGCCTGCATGGCGCAACGCCCCGAGGGGGAAGGGTGGACCTTCACCAAGCCCGGTCATTGGCTGCTACATGCCGATCGGTTGGACAAGGCGGCAGAGCTGGATGCGCTGGCTGACATCGTGCTCGGTGTCGGCGAATCGATGGGACTGCAGGCGGTCGGCCCGGACGAGACCCTCGGTAGAGCGGTTGTTCCGTCGATCGGCTGGCGGGCACCGGCCCCAGGGCCGCCCGGCGCGTTCGATCTGCGACGGGCCGCCAGCTGCGGGATCGCCGCCTACTATGCCGATGGCATGACCGGTGGTGGGCTGGGGGGAACTTTGGCCGCCGAGGCCGTCCTCCACGGAGCGGACCCGACCGCTGCCACCGCCAAGGCGCTGGCTCGATTCCGGCGTCGGCGCCCGGTCAGGCCATGATCCAGCCGCCGTCGACGTTCAAGGTCTGGCCGGTGATGAACGCGGCATCCGGTCCGACCAGGAACGAGACCGCGGCCGCAAC
>CAMYLA010000135.1 GCA_947259095.1 uncultured Acidimicrobiaceae bacterium
TGAGAAGATGTTGGCGCACATACCGAGCGCCGCCATCCGTTTGTACTGGGCCTTGGTGGTCAACTGGCAGTGCTGCACCGTATGACGGTGATCCCACCGGGGATGACGCTCCAGGACCTGCTCCACCGCATCGATGAACACCTCGCTGGCCTCGTCGCCGTTGCAGTGGGCATGGACGGTGAGCCCTGCGACATGGAACGCCTCCACGATGTCTGCCACCTGGTCGGGGGCCAGGAGCCACAGGCCGTTGCCAGGATGGCCATCGGGAGCGCGGTAGTAGTGGGGCCAGCTGATGCGGGCGGTGAAACCCTGGATGGAGCCGTCGAGCACGATCTTGACGATCCCGAATCGGAGCTTCTCGCTGGCCGTGTCCTTGATGTCGGCTCCGATGGCCGCCAGCTGCGACGGGTCGTTGAGGCCGCCCATCATCGACGAGACCGCAACCATGACCCTGCTCGGATAGTCGGGATCGTCGACCGCCTTGCGCCACCGCTCGACCTGCTCGGTGTCGGACACCTGGCTGGTCCCGAGGTCGGTGATGAGCGTGGCCCCGGCGTTGCGGGCCTCCCTGGCGTAGTTCCACATCGCCTCCTCGGTGTGCATCATCGTGCCAAGGCGGACGAAGGCGTCGCCGGCCAGGCGCATGGCCGCCGGTTCCTGCAGCTCGCCGTCCGGTTGGCCTGCGTCGTCGAGTGAGATGCCCGGCGTCGGATCGTCGGCGGTGATCTCGGACCGGGTCAGCATGGCGGTGTTGACCGTGGCCAGGTGGCCGCTGGCGTGGAAGACGAAGATCGGCCGGGTCTCGCTGACCCGGTCGAGGTGGCGGGCCAGCATCCGCTCGCCGTCGAAGTAGATGGGATCCAGCCCCCAGGCCATCAGCGGCTCGGCCGGCCCGGCCCCCTGGGCGGCCATCGCCGACTCGGCCTCGGCCAGCCGATCGATCACCTCGTCGAAACCGGTGCAGCCGGACCAGAGCGTCCCGTCCGCTCCCCGCCGGTCGAAGTACCCGACATATGGCATCGACCACATGCCGCCGGCCATGACATGGCTGTGGGCTTCGATGAACCCCGGGACGAGGACGTGATCGGCGAAACGATCGTCGACCGGGATCGGTCCGTCGGCTTCGGTCGGCCAGCCCTGCAGCTCGGCCACCGACCCGACCGCCAGGATCCGGTCACCATCGACGGCGACCGCCTCGGCCGATGGTTGGGCCGGGTTCATGGTGACGACCCGGCGGGCCTGGTAGATCCGGATGTCGCCTGCTGTTCCCGCGTCGCTCATTGGTGGTGGTCATCCGTTCCGTCGATTCCCGGTGAGCACCTTTCCGGCGCCGTCGGTTGAAAACTAGTCCGGTCCACCCCGATCAATCCATCGGCCGAGCCGATCCGTTTCGGCCTTCGCATCGCCCGGTGTCCGACAGGGGCGAGGACTGTTCACAGCGGTTAAAAGAGGCTGGAGGCTGTTGAAGGCTGTTGGGCGACACTGCTAAAGTCCGTCGCACCGCGGGCTCCCACCGAGCCGGCGCGATGGGAGAGCTGAAATGAAGGCATGGCGAAGGCTGCTGACCCTGTTCGTGGTGTTCGGCCTCGTCGCCGCCGCGTGCGGCAGCGATGACGACGACAGTGCGTCCGGCGATGACGCAGCCGCCACCGAAACCGAGGATGGGGCATCGGGCGAAGACGCCGATGGCGAGTCCGCCGACGGGGGCGACGCCGAGAGCTCAGACGGTGACGGGGCGGCGGCCGCCGGTGAACCCCAGCCCGGTGGCACGCTGACCTACGCCGCGGTCGGAGCCCTCCGCCACCTCAACGGCACGGTTCAGTCCGGCCTGGCCACCGCGGTGCCGGGCACCCAGGTCAACGCCAGCCCGCTGCTGCTCGACGAGAACTACGAGCCGCAGCCGTACCTTGCCGAGAGCTGGGACATCTCAGACGACGGCCTGACGGTCACGCTGAACCTCCGCGACAATGCGGTCTTCCACGACGGCGTCCCCATCACCTCCGAGGACGTGGCCTTCAGCATCTTGACCTCCAAGGAGAACCATCCGTTCAAGCCGATGTTCGAACCGGTGGAATCGATCGACACGACGGATCCGCTGACGGTGGTCATCACCCTCAGCAAGCCCCACCCGGCCATCCTGATCGCCATGTCACCCGGCCTGTTGCCGGTCATTCCCAAGCACATCTTCGATGACGGCCAGGACATGCAGACCCACCCTCGCAACGGCGGCGACGACTTCGTCGGCTCCGGCCCGTTCCGAGTGGTCGAATACGATGCAGCCGAACTGGTCCGGCTCGAGAAGTTCGATGACTTCTTCCTCGAAGGGCTGCCGTACCTCGACGAGATCATCATCGACATCGTGGCCGACCCAAACTCGGTGATCCTCGGCATGGACAACGGCGACTACGACATGGCGACCAACCCCAATGCGGCCGCCGTCGAGCAGTTCAAGAACGACGACCGGTTCGTGGTCGACCCCAAGGGTCACGAGGCGATCGGCAAGATCAGCTGGGTGCACCTCAACATCCGCAGCGAGAACCTGTCGACCAGGGAGGCCCGCCAGGCCATCGCGCTGGCGATCGATCAGCAGGGTTGGCGTGACATCGTGGCCCTCGGTCAGAGCACACCCAACATCACCGGTATCCAGTACGCCAGTCCGTTCTACAACGCAGACGCCACCAACTTCGACCAGCGGGATGTCGAGGGAGCGAAGGCATTGCTGGAATCGGTTGGCCTGGCCGACGGGTTCGAGGTTGAGATACCGGCCGATCCGAGCATGCTGCCGACCGCAGAGTTCATCAAGCAGAACCTGGAGGACATCAACGTCACGTTGAACATCCGGCCGGTCCCCGATTTCCCGACCTGGGCCGCCGACGTTGCGGCCGGCAACTACGACATGGCCTTCACCCAGCTCTGGAACTGGGGTGATCCGGTGATCGGCGTCCACCGCAGCTACAACTGCGACAACCGCATCGATGCGCCGGGCGTGATCTTCTCCAACAACAGCTGGTACTGCAACGAGGAGGTCGATGCGCTGTTGGAGCAGGCCGGGGCGACCTTCGACAATGACGAGCGCAAGGACCTGTACTTCGAGGCCACCGAACTGATCAACCAGGACGTCCCGGTGGTCTACCTCGGCTTCGCCGAAACCTACGAGATCCGCAAGACCCGGGTCCAGAATCCGCCGGACGGCGTGTGGGGCTTCATGAGTCCCTGGCACGAAGTGTGGCTCTCGGAGTGATGTCGGGAGGCTCGACGTCGTGAAGGCGGTAGTGGTCAGGATCGTCCAGTCCCTGGGTCTGATCCTGGCCGTCATCGTCCTCAACTTCTTCCTCATCCAGATCGCCCCCGGCGATGCCGCCACCGCCATCGCCGGCGACCAGTCGGCATCGGATCCGGCGGTCCTGGCGGAGCTTCGGGAGCAGTACGGGCTCGACGAGCCGCTCATCGTGCAACTGGGGGTCTACATCGGCAATGTGCTCCAGGGTGATCTGGGCCAGTCGATCTGGTTCAACGAACCGGTGACCGACCTGCTGAGGGAACGGATCTGGCCGACGATCCTGCTGGCCGGCGCCGCCCTGACCTTCGCCGTCGTGGTCGGGGTGACCATCGGTACCTTCGCCGCCAGACGGCCGGATAGTGTGGTCAGCCATTCCACCACGGTGCTGGCCCTGGTCGGCTTCTCCATGCCGGTGTTTTGGACCGGCCTGTTGTTATTGATCATCATCGGGGTCAATGTCGACTTCTTCCCCGTCTCCGGCATCCACGACATCGACTTCGAAGGCAACTGGTTCCAGTCGTGGCTCGACGTCGCCCAACACCTCATCCTCCCGGCGCTGACCCTTGGCATCATCTACCTGGCCCAGTACAGCCGGTTGTCGAGGGCATCGATGCTCGAGGTCCTGGAGTCGGACTACGTCCGCACCGCCAGGGCCAAGGGCCTGAGCGAGCGGTCGGTCACGTTCAAGCACGGGCTGCGGAACGGGATCATCCCGGTCGTGACCATCCTCGGTCTCCAGTTCGGGGCGGTGATGTCCGGTGCGATCCTGGTGGAGAGCGTTTTCGCCTGGCCCGGCCTTGGCCGGCTGGCCTTCGAGGCGGTCAACCGGCGGGACACGCCGGTCCTGTTGGGTGTGCTGCTGCTGGTGTCGGTGACGGTGATCATCGCCAACCTGTTGACCGATCTCGTCTACCGGTTCATCGATCCCCGGATCCGGGTCTCGGGGAGCGCCAATGGCTGAAGTGTTCGTCGACCAGGCCGACCTCGGTGGCGGGACCCAGGGCCAGGCCCTGCGGTTGTTCCTCCGCAACAAGGCGGCGGTCTTCGGGGCGGTGCTGCTGGTCGCCGTCTTCGTCATGACGTTCATCGTGCCGATCTGGTATGTCCGGGATCCCGGGGACCTCGTGGCCCGGCCCCACCTCAGACCGGGGGAGGATGGCCTGCTCCTGGGGACCGACAACCTCGGCAGGGACATGACTGCGGTCGTGGTCTACGGCGGGCAGACCACCCTCCGGGTGGCCGCCGGGGCGGCAATGCTCATCGTGTTCCTCGGCGTCACCGTCGGGGCGATCGCCGGCTACTACGGCGGCTGGGTTGACAGCGCCCTGATGCGGTTCACCGAATTCTTCCAGGTCCTGCCGGGGCTGCTGTTCGCCATCGTGGTGGTGGCGCTGTTCGAACCCTCCTTCTGGACCATCACGGTGGCCATCGGCGCGGTCTCCTGGCCCGGTATCGCCCGCTTGACGCGGGCCGATTTCCTCCGGCTCAAGAACCTGGAGTTCGTCAAGGCCGCTCGGGCCATCGGCACCACCGACTTCCGGATCATCACCAGGGTGATCCTGCCGAACGCCATGCCGACCCTGATCGTCTCCAGCACCCTCATCATGGGCTCGGCCATCCTGTTCGAAGCGGGGCTGGCCTTCCTCGGCCTGGCTGATGTCAACAGTCCCAGCTGGGGTCTGGCCATCGGGCGAGGCCGCGACTTCTTCACCATCAACTGGTGGGCCGTCACCTTTCCCGGGCTGGCCATCTTCGCAACCGTCCTGGGCCTCAGCCTTGTGGGCGACGGGCTGCAGGACGCCTTCAATCCCAAGCTCCGGGGGCGGTAGCCGATGACCGACTACCGCCTCCCGTCGGTGATGTCGGCGGCACCGCTGCTCTCGATCAACGACCTGACGGTGGCATTCGACGACTTCGTTGCGGTGTCCGGCGTCTCGTTCGATGTTCACGAGGGCCAGACGTTGGCCGTCGTCGGGGAGTCGGGGTCCGGTAAGTCGGTCACCGCCCTGTCCATCATGCGGTTGGTCGAGCTCGGCACCAGGGCCAAGATCACCCGGGGGGAAATCCTGTTCAGAACCCCCGGCGGTCAGACCATCGACCTGGTCACCGAACCGGAGCCGTCCATGCGCCAGATCCGGGGCAATCAGATCTCCATGATCTTCCAGGAGCCGCTGACCAGCCTCAACCCGGTCTACACCGTTGGCAACCAGGTCGCCGAGGCGGTGATGCTTCACCAGGACGTCGGCAAGGCCGAGGCCCAGGCTCGGGCGCTGGAGATGTTCGAGCTGGTGCGGATCCCCGAGGCGAAACGCCGGCTCAAGGAGTATCCGCATCAGATGTCGGGTGGCATGCGGCAGCGGGTGATGATCGCCATGGCGCTGTCCTGCGACCCGACGGTGCTGATCGCCGATGAGCCGACGACCGCGCTCGACGTGACCATCCAGGCCCAGATCCTGGCCCTGATGCGGGACCTCCAGTCCGAGACCAACGCCGCGGTGATCATCATCACCCACGACATGGGCGTTGTGGCCGAGGTCGCCGATGATGTCGTGGTCATGAACCGGTCGAAGGTGGTGGAGCAGGGCTCGGTCTACGACGTGTTCGAGAAACCGGCTGAGCCGTACACCAAGGCGCTGCTGGCCTCGGTGCCCCAGCTCGGCTCGATGGCCGGGACCACCGAGCCGTCGCGATTCGATCTGGTGGGCGAGCAATGACCGCCCAGGCCGCCGATGCCGGCGCAGCGGTCGTCCCGGCGGTCGAGGATCCGCTGGTCACGGTGGAACAGCTGTGCAAGGTTTTCCCGGTGTCGGGTGGGGCCAAGATCCACGCCGTTGAGTACGTCTCGCTGCAGGTCGATCGGGGGGAGACGCTGGCCGTGGTCGGCGAGAGCGGCTGCGGCAAGTCGACCCTGGCCCACCTGATCATCCGGCTGCTCGACCCCACCTCGGGCCGGATCGACCTCGATGGGGCCGACATCACCGAGCTGTCGCCCCGGGCGATGCGGCAGCACCGCCAGAAGATGCAGATCGTCTTCCAGGATCCGTTCGCCAGCCTCGATCCCCGGCGGACGGTCGGCCGGGCGGTCGGTGAGCCGCTCCGGGTTCACAAGGTGGCGTCCGGCGATGAACTGAAGCGCCGGGTCGGCGACCTGTTCGAGCGGGTCGGCCTGGAGCGAAGCCAGACCGGGCAGTTCCCCCACCAGTTCTCCGGCGGCCAACGGCAACGGATCTGCATCGCCAGGGCCCTGGCCCTGGAGCCGGAGCTGGTGATCGCCGACGAGGCGGTGTCGGCGCTCGACGTGTCGATCCAGGCCCAGGTCATCAACCTGATGATGGACCTGCAGACCGAGATGGGCCTGAGCTACCTCTTCATCAGCCACGACCTGGCGGTCGTGGAACGCATCAGCCACCGGGTGGCGGTGATGTACCTTGGCCAGATCGTGGAGCTGGGGCCGAGGGCGGCGATCTTCGAGAACCCGCAGCACTCCTACACCCAGCGCCTCCTCGATGCCGTCCCCATCGCCGACCCCCGACGCCGCCGGGAACGGGCACTGCTGACAAGCGAGATCCCAAGCCCCCGGTGGGCGGCCGGCGAATCTCCGGAGCGGGTCAACCTGGTCGAGGTCGAGCCCGGCCACTTCGTCGGCGCCGAGTAGCACCGGACCATCGCGGTGATGATCCTGGCTCGTTGCCTGCTCATGTGCCTCGGGCTGCTCACCGCCTGCTCGTCCGGGACCGGCGCCGACGACCCGTCACCGGCCGCCCCACCAGAAGAGGGCACGGCCGAGACCGAGCGGGACGGCGACACGACGGCGGTGTTCTGTGCCGATGCCCGGCGGTTCATCGACGATCCTTCGGTCAGCGATGTTTCCGGTCTCGACCCGCGATTCTTCGCCGACGTCGACCGGCGGCTGGGGGACCTGGCCATCATCGCCCCGGCCGAGGTGGTGGCCGATGTCGAGGCGCTGCGGGCCGGGTTCGCCGACAGCGGTCGGATCCTGGCCGACCTCGACGGCGAGACCGACGATGCGGTGCTGGCCGAGGCGCTGCTGGAGGTCGACAACGAGTCCATGTTGGGGGCGACCGACAACCTCAGGCGTTTCCTCACTCTGGCATGTGGCCCGGAGGCCGGTGGCGCCGTCGATGGGGCCCAGGTCGACGACATCGTGGAGGCGTTCGGGGTGGATCGGGCCCTGGCCGAGTGCATCAACGCCGAGCTTGGCGACGTTGCCAACATCGATTCCAGCCGGCTGACGCCGGAGCTGTTGAGCAGACCGATCTGCGGCACGTCGTTGCTGGCCATCCTGGCCGGCGGGGCCGGTGGCTGAGGGCGGTCGCTGCGACCGCCGCAATCAGTTGCCGGTCGGGGTGCCGTGATCGGTGCTCAGCCGATCGGCCAGCCATTGATCGGTGATGGCCCCCGGCATCCCGATCACCACCAACCTGCAACCGGAGCCGCCGCTCCCACCGGGGCGGGGCCGGAGCGTCCACCGGCCGCCCACCCGCTGCAGGATCATGGGCCGAGCCGGCTCCTCGGTCAACGCCAGCACCCCCTTGGCCCGGACGACCGTCTCCGGGAGCTCGGCCATCAGCACCTCGACCCGCTCCCTGCCGATCGGCTCGGCGCTGGCCCATGACCAACTCTGGAAGAAGTCCTCGGCCTGCCCCTTCGCCGGTCCGGCTGCCGCCGGCTCCCGGCCGTCGCCCCGGGGTCCCGCGGCGACCCCGAACAGCAGGGCGGGGGCGACGCGGGCCTGGTCGGCCTCGACGATCACCGCATCGGGGGCCTGATCACGCAGCCACGCCGTGGTGGCGGCCACCGCATCGGGCTCGACCAGATCGACCTTGTTCAGCACCAGGATGTCGGCCGATCGCAGCTGGGCGATGACGGTGTCGCCGACGTACTTGTCCTGCGACCGCCCTCGGACGGTCTCGGTGTCGACCACCACCACCACGGCGTCGAGGGTCAGGCCCGGTCCGTGACCGTAGGCGGCAACCATCGCCGGGTCGGCGACACCGCTGGCTTCGATGACCAGCCTTCCGGGGACCGGATCGAGGGACCTGACGGTGGTCAGCGCCGCCGCAAAACCGTCGACCAGGCTGCAGCAGATACAGCCGTTGGCCAGCGAGATCGTGTCGCCGTCCTCGCTCTCGATCAGCTCCTCGTCGATGTTCACGTCGCCGAAGTCGTTCACCAGCACCGCCACCCGCTCATCGGCGGTCCGCAGGATGTGGTTGACCAGGGTTGTCTTGCCGGCTCCGAGATAGCCGCCGATCACCGTGACGGCGATCCTGTCGTCGGTTGCGATGTCGTTTTGCAAGCCGGGACTCGTTCCTGCCGCCGATGGTGTTCTCCATACTGGCGGCCCCCGCCCTGGCCGACAACCGGGACCGGTCGACGACCGGGCCCGGTCGAGGACCGGGGCCCGGACCCCGATCCTGCTACTGTCGCCGGGCAGGGCAAGGACGGAGGCGGCGGCCATGGACCAGACCACGATCTTCACAGCCAGGCGGGTGCTGACCATGAACCCGGCCAATCCGAGCGGTCCGGCGCTGGCGGTGCGGTCCGGTCGGGTGCTCGGCGTTGGCCCGCTCGAGGAACTGGCCGGATGGGGCCCCCACCAGATGGACGACCGGTTCGCCGACAAGGTGTTGGTACCGGGCTTCGTCGAAGCCCACTGCCACGCCGCAACCGGTGCGGTATGGACAAACCCCTATGTTGGCTTCTTCGACCGGCGAGCTCCCGACGGCACGCTCTGGAAGGGCTGCAAGAGTATCGACCAGGTGGTCGAGCGGTTGATCGAGGTCGACGCCAGGATGCGGTCCGACGGCGCCCCCGACGACGAGCTTCTCTACGCCTGGGGCCTCGATCCGCTGTATTTCGACGGCGCCAGGATGTACGCCGAGCACCTCGACCGGGTCTCGCCGAGCCGGCCGGTCTTCGTCCACCACGTCTCCGGGCACCTGGCAACGGTCAACAGCGAGCTCATGCGACGGGAGAACATCACCGCCGACTCCCCGACACCGGGGGTCGGTCGGCGGGCCGATGGCGAACCGAACGGAGAGCTGCAGGAGCCGCCCGCCATCCAGCTGGCCACCGAGGCGTTCGCCAAAGCCATGGCGAACCGGGAGACGGCGGACGGGCTCTGGAACTTCGGCCACGAGGCTCGCAACGCCGGCCACACCACGGTCATCGACCTGGCCAGCGGACCGCTCGATCCGGAATCGAACCAACGGTGGTCGGCGATGGTGGAGCAGCCAACGTTCCCGGCCCG
>CAMYLA010000136.1 GCA_947259095.1 uncultured Acidimicrobiaceae bacterium
GGCCGGCAATGGCCTGCCGACCGGCATGAGTAGCCGAGCTTCAGCCCGGTCGAGACTCGTCAAGACCGCCCCTGCTGGCTTTGGGAGCAGGGGGTCGGGAGTTCAAATCTCCCCATCCCGACCACTAACAGAGCGGGTTTCGCCCTCCAGGCGTTGTTGACCCGCCGGGCCGGGATCGACATCACGGTCCAGGTCGGCCGAGACGCCCGACCGGTGTCACGGCAGCCGGACCGGTTCAGAACGCTCACAGCATCGACTTCTTCGGGGGAAGACCGCATGCCACGCTGAAGGATCAGTTGGTCAGGTTCGACGCTACAGCTGGACGAGATCCCACGCCGACGCGTTGGACGATGTGGATGTCTCGGGCGAGTGAGCGATGCTCGCGGTACTGTTGAGCAAGGCCGCCAAACGTCGAACAGAGGGGGCCATGCGATGGCCATGTTCATCATCGAGCGGGATTTCGCCGAACGGTTGGAGATCGACGCCGACCTTCTCAAAGGTACGCTCGACTACAACGAGGTCCACGAACTCAGGTGGCTCTTCTCGTTCCTGTCGGCCGACCGGACGAAGACCTACTGTCTTTATGAAGCACCGAATCCAGAAGCGCTGAGGCGACAAGCCGATGATCTCGGCCTGCCTGCCGACGCGATCATCGAAGTGACAGAGATCAATCCAGAGATGTTCGTCTCCGGCTCCAGCGTGACCGGCCACCTCGCCATCTGATCGCCACCGGTCCGGTTGGCATTGTCATTCGGCTGCGTTGACGTGGTACTCGCTCCGTTAGCTGATCTTGTCGCCGCGTATCGTCAGGACCTCGACCCCGACCATACGGACTTGCCGATGTGTGTTCCGGTGGGTTCCGGTGAACACGGATTCGACTGCTGCGGTGCCTTCTGAGCCGCATGCCCGCTTCAGCTCGCAGTGGGCATCTAGGAAGGTGGCGAAGTACCACTCGAACGCTGTTCGACACCGGCTGTCCCCTGGCGGCGCGAACCGTCCCCGGACGTGATGGTGGCGTCGTCGGTGAAGCACTTCACGACCGCTTCGATGTTGTAGGCGTTGAACGCCTTGAAGTAGTCCTTGATCAAGTCGACTTCAGAGCGCATGCGCTTCTCCTGTCTTTGCTCTGACGGACTGGATCACAACTGATGGAAGGGCCAGTCGCTCTCCCTCCCGAGGATGAACTTGCCCAGCGACTCGTAGCGGCTCCACGACGCGATGGCATTCTGTCGGAGTGTTTGCAGGTCCCTGAATCGGGCCTGGAGGGGTGACTCATCACGAAAGGCCGTGGAACCGCCCGATTCGTAGAGCAGATCGACAGCCTGGACGGAGGCATCGAGCGCGAACGACGCAGCGAGGCCCATCGGCACACAACCTCGGCCGGTGATTCTCGAGCCGTCCTGCACCGACTCCCACGCCTCGGCGACGGCACCGGCAAGCGTATGACGGCCAGCCTGGATGAGCGCCTGCGCTCGAGCCACGCGCTCCTGGACCGTCGCCCGATCGGCAGTCAGGACCGCCGTGTAGGCCGGCGTCTTCGCTGCGGCCAGCTCGACGAACTCCTCGAGCGCGCCCTGTGCGATGCCGACGCCGACCTGCGCGATTCGGACGGCGTCGATGATCAGGCCCAGGCGGTAGAGGGGCCCGGCGAAGGGACCGTCCTCGATCGGCTCCCACGGGCCCAGCACGAACGCGCGATCGCGTGGGACCTCGAGATCCACCACCTCGAAATGGGTGCTCCCGGTGGCACGGAGCCCGAGGGTGTACCACGTGTCCAGGACCTTGACGCTCTTCGGATCGAGGAACACGACAACGCTCACCGGAGCTGCGTTCTCGTCCAGCACCGGCCCGTCGTCGTCGGTCAGGAAGGTCAGCACGGCCACACTGGTCGCGTAGTCGATCGCGCTGCCGAACGCCCACTTCCCACTGACGAGGTAGCCGTCGTCGTGCTCGGTCGCCGAGCCCGGTGGGGTGAACGACCCGCACGTCACGATGTCGCGCTTGCCGAGCAGGTCCTCCAAGACCTCAGGTGGGAGGAACTGGTACAGCATGGAGATGAAGACGCAGTTGCTGACCACCCAGCCGGTCGCGGGGTCGATGCGAGCCAGCGCTTCCATGACCCCCAGTGCGTGGTCTGGTGGCAGCTCCATACCGCCGAGCGCCCGGGGGACCCACATCTTCAGCAGGCCCGAGTCGGTCAGGGCTGACATGACTTCGGCCGCCATCTTCCGATCGTCCTCCACCGTGCCGGCGTGGGCCAGCAGGAGGGGCTCGAGGTCCCGGACGATCGACAGCACGTCGACTGCCGTCTCTGCTCTGGTCGTTTGCTCGTTCATTCCGTGCTCCTGACGGTTTCCTTCGTGATCATCGACCGTTGACGTGTGGGCGGTGGTCATAGGGACGTGGACGGCGAGCGGCGGTTCACTCGCCGGGGATGGCGGGTTGGTGACCCATGCGCACCAGAGCCGCGCTGTGTTGCACGAAGCGGATCGTCTCGTAGGCGTAGCAAACGGCATGGATGTTGCGGAGGGCGAGCTCGAGCGGATGGCCTCGGAAGAATGATGCTCGCGATGTTCGTCCGTAGAGCTCCGAGATCACTTCGCGGGCGACTTTGGCGGCATAGTGCTGGTAGCCGAAGACGGCGGCTCGCTGCTCGTTGGTGCCTCGATTGCCGGTCTCGGCTGCGGCCCAGAGCTCTGTGACGACGGAGTGCAAGCCGGCCCTTGTCGAGCGGAAGGCGGAGTCGCCTTCTGCGATCATCTCCAGCGTCGTCGCGCTCGACGTGCCTGCCCGGTTGGTGGTCGCCGAGACTTTTCGGCCGAGCTCGTCCGCCGCCGCATCGAGGGCCCTGCTCAGGATCCCGACCGGAACCGCAGCGTGGGCGGTCATGCTCGACATGAGCGAGCCCAGCAGGTACAGGGGTCGATCTGTCTCGGGCGGTGCGGTCATGTCGAGCGCACACCAGCCGGGGATCTCGGTATTGGCGAGGCTGACTCGATGTGAGCCGGTCGCCCGCATGACGGTGGCGTTGTCCCAGACGGTGTCGACGTCGAGGAGCTCGGTCGGCACCAGGAACATCCGGACGTCAACGTGCCCGTCCACCTTCGCTGGTCGGTCACCGTCCATGACCAGACCGGCGAGCACACACCATCGCGCGTCGAGCACGCCCGTCACCAGTGGCCAGTCGCCCTCCAGTCGGAAGCCATGTCCGGAGGGTGTGGCCCGGCCCCCGGGCGCGATGCACACGCCAAAGTGCCGGTCGGGCTCTGCGAACAGCTCGTCTCGGTGCTCCGGAGCGAGATAGGCGACGGCGTGGCTGGCAGGGATCGAGTTCACCATGTACCAGGCGACGGTCGGATCGGCGGCGGCTATCACCTCGAAGACCTTTGCGGCCACAGGGAGGGGGGCCTCGTGTCCACCGACCTCTCGGGGAGCAAAGATCCGGAACATCCCAGCTGCACCGGCCGCCTTCAAGACGGGTCGGGGCATCCGGGCCTCGGCCTCACCCTGCTGACGGTGAGCAACGACCAGCGGCACAAGATCCTCGGCGGTTGTCACCAGATGGTCGGTGGCCTCGATGTCCAGCGCGCGCATCGCTTGTACTCCTGCGGTCGTAGTCCGGGGCTCTAGTCGCTCGTGGATCAGACGGTAAGACAGATGCTGGCATCGGTGAATCCTCCGGATTGACCTTTGACAGCGGCCAACCCGATAGTCAGGATTGACTACATCTCCGGCACGGCCTCGGAAGGGGGTTCTGACCCGATGTGGGGGATGATCGCCGCCTGGTGCGCTCTCGGGCGACCAGGGCACCGCTCTCTGGACGATATCGTCGCTCGGAACAACGGGGTTCTCGTTCCGGGGCCTCCCTCTGATGAGGGTGGCACTGTTGCGTACTTCCGCAGCGTGCGAGACGCCCTCGACGCAGCATTGGAAGCTGTCGGGAGCGAGACCGGAGCCCCCGGGTGCTCGGTCGCCGTCGCCGCCGGCGAAGTCGAGACCGAGAGCGACCGTGTCTGGGGTCCGCCCCTCGACGAGGCCACTCGGCTGGTCGCCGGTCGCGACCCCGGAGTGTTCGTGACCGAGGCCGCTCGACTGCTTGCCCCTGCTGGGCGCTATCTGTTCAAGCCGAGCCAGGAGGGGGGTCCTCCCTGGACCGCTGAGCTGGTGGGCTATCGAGAGGATCCGTCTCCCGAGCTGTCGAGCCGGCTGCCGTCCTTGGTCGCCGCCGAGTCGGAATTCGCCTTCGTCGGTCGCGGCCTCGAGCTCGCGATCATCGAGGAGGCGTTGGAGGCGGTCAGCCAGGGCCAGCACCGGGAGATCCTCATCGGGGGCGAAGCGGGCTCGGGAAAGTCCCGTCTTGCGAGAGAGCTCGCGGTGATGGGGCGAGGCCGCAACGCCGCAGTCATGTACGGGCGGTGTCGTGAGGGAGCCGAGCGGCCGTTCCTTCCCTTCGCCGACGCCTTCGCGGAGCATCTCGGAGCGCTTACCGCCGACGAGCGGAACGTTCTGACCGATTCGATCGATGAGGATCTGGCCCCTTTGCTGGCTGCCCGCCCCGCCCCGTCGGACGACCCCGAGACCGACCAGCACTGGATGCTCCAGGCCGTCTCCACCCTCCTCAGCCGTCTGGCCGAGCAGCGCCCCGTCGTGCTGATCCTCGAGGACATCCACATCGCCGGCCGACCGACACAAACGCTGCTGAAGCACCTGTTCCAGTCGTCGCCGCTGAATGGGGTCGTCCTGGCCGTCACGTTCAGGGACGCGCCGAGCGATCTCGGGGGCGACGTCGGCGCCCTGGTCGAGACGATCAGCCGGGGTTCGACGGTGCGACGACGTTCCCTCCAGCCGCTGAGGCAAGAGGAGGTCGCGGCCCTGGTCCAGGCGCATCCTGAGGTGTCGATCCACAACGTCGAGCCGATCGTCGATCTCCTCTACGAGCGGGCCGAGGGCAATCCGCTGTTGACCGTCGAGCTCTGGGTCCACCTGCGACGATCCTCCGAGGACGATCTCGTGAGCCGAGGACGTGAAGTCGACGTGCCCGCATCGATCGTCGAGCTGGCGACGCAGCAGCTTCGAGCGCTTCCTAGCGACAGTCGACCCGTGGTGGCGCTGGGAGCGACAATGGGGGCGGACATCGACATCGAGCTCCTGGCGACCGTCCTCGACTGCAGCGTGGAGTCATTGGTCAGGCGGGCCACACCGGCTGTCGAAGCCCGCCTCTTGACCGAGGACCGACCGGGGCGCCTGCGGTTCGCGCACACGCTGATCGCCGACAGCATTGTCCAGTCCCTCCCACTCGACACCCGCCTTCGCCACCATCGCTCGTTGGTGACGGCTCTCGACCAGGCGCCCGAGGCTGATCTCGTGCTCGTCGCCCACCACGCACTCTCGGCTGTGCCGTTGATCAGTGCAGAGGAGGCAGTCCGTCGTTCCGAGGCAGCGGCGAGTGCGGCGATGCGGTCCGTCGCATTCGGCGATGCCATCACGGTGCTCGACAGGGCGCTAGGGCTGAACATCACCCAATCGCAGCGGGCTCGTCTGTTGCTCGCTCTCGGGCGGGCGGCAGCCATCGGTGGGGATGCGGGGCGTTGCGTTGGCGCCTGTCGTCAGGCCGCTGCCATCGGCCGCGATCACGAAGACCGGCGTCTGCTCCGGGATGCTGCGTTGATCGCTGGTGAGTCTCACTGGACCCGGACGTCGGCTTCGACCGCTGGCGCCATGTCATTGCTCGAAGAGGCGATCGCAGCCAATCCAGCACCAAGGGAGCGGGCTCGACTGCTGGCCGCACTCACGTCGATCGCAGCGCTGGCAGGTCGCGAGGAACGCTCGATCGAGTGCGGCCAGGAAGCGTTGCACCTGGCCCGGGAAATCGACGACCAGGCTCTCCTTCTCGATGCTCTCCACCGGAACATGTACAGAGAGCCGAGACCCGAAAACGCCGAGACCCACCTGGAGCTGACTCGTGAGGCTACGACGGTGGCCGAGCGAGTCGGCGACGATCGTCTCTCGCTACGGATCCTGGCGAAGACTCTGGTCGTGCTCACCGTCTTGTGCGAGCCGTCGTGGATGACCCGGGAGATGGATCACTTCGATCGGCTCGCTCGTCGACTGCGAGAGCCGCTGTACCTGATGACAAACGAGGGCTTCCGGACGCTTCGAGCCTTGAGCGAGGGGCGGCTGCACGAAGCCGAGACGATTGCGGAGCGGGCCGACGAGCGTTGGCCGAACGAGACCGGCTACGGCCTGCAGATGTTCTCGATCAGACGTGAGCAGGGCCGACTCGCCGAGCTCCGACCCGTCCTGGAGATGGCGACGAAGGCGGGAGGGACGCACGGTCCGGTTGCTTGGGCCCCCGGTCTCGCCGTCGTCTATGCGGAGGTCGGGATGCGGAACGAGGCCCGATCGCTGCTCACCGATCTCGTCCAGGACGATCTGGCCATGGTGGCTCGGGACAGCCTCTTCCCTGGTGTGTTGTCCTATCTTGCTGACGTCGCGGTGCAGACCGGCGATCGGGCAGCCGCCGAACGGATCCATCACCACCTCGCTCCATATGAGGGGATGCTGCTGACGTTCCCCGGGGTCGTGTCGTACGGTTCGGCCGATCGCTACCTGGGTCGCTTGTGCGAGACGCTGGGACTGGCCGGTCAAGCCCGCGACCATCTGGAGCGGGCGGTCGACGTCGACGAGCGGCTGGCCTGGACGACGTGGGCTGCCCACTCGCGGTTCGAGCTCGGACGGCATCTGCTAGTCAATGGAGGTCCGTCGGACCTCCGGGTCGGAATCGAGCAGATCCGCCGTGCGGATCGGTTGGCCACGTCGGCCAGTCTGGTCGCCCTGGGCCGGAGATGTCGCGACCAGTTGGGCGAGAGCAACGAGTTCAAGGGCTCGAGCTTGCTCACGAGGCGCGAACTCGAGGTGCTCGGTGTGCTCGCCGAGGGCCGCACCAACCGCGAGATCGGTGAGCGCATCGGCGCAAGCCGTCACACGGTGGCCAACCACGTCCGAGCGATCCTGGCCAAGACCGGCACTGCCAACCGCACCGAGGCGGCACGATGGGCTCATCGGAGGGGCATCCTGCGCGAGGAGTCCGGGTTGGAGGCCGAGTAGGGTAGCCCGCTCGATCGTTGGGACGAAGGTGCCAAACCGTCACGCCGGTGGCATGGGTTGTCAGCGTGATCGGTAGATGCGTGACCGGTGGTCGATCCGCAACACGACGATCGCCCGTTGGTCCTCATCGATTTCGTAGACGACCCTGTAGGCGCCCCGGCGAGCCGAGTACAGCCCGTCAAGCTCTCGTTGCAGCCGACCACCAACTCGGTGCGGGTTGTCGACCAGGGCCGAGAGCATGAACTCCACGATCGCAGCCGCAGTGCCCTCCGGCAGCCGCTCCAGCTGGCGCTGCGCTGGACCCGTGACTCGCAGCTCGTATGAGTCCTCTCCTTCGCTCACTTCGGCGCGAAGCGGGCCCGGAGCTCGTCCCCGGTGATGTAGTCGCCGGCAGCGTGGGCTTGTCGAGCTTCAGCCAGTTCGGCCAAGGCGTCAGAGTCGGACAGCAGTTCAAGCGTGTCTTCGAGCGAGGCCAGCTCATCAGGGCTGATCATGACAGCAGCCGGTCTCCCGTTGCGGGTCACCACGATCCGATCGTGCGTATGTTCAACGCGATCGACCATCTCAGAGAACTTGGACTTGACCTGCGCTAGTGGGATCGTCTCCGACATGACCACTATTGTAGTCATGTCCGAATCCGAGCGCTACGCCTACTTATCAGGTGCTCGGGAACCCGACGCGACCAGCCGAGTCTCCGAATCTGGTAGCCAAGGTGGTAGCCAAGCCGCTCATCGCCCCTGAGCGCTCCCTGGCGAGCCTCAGCACCTCGACCCCACACTCCCAGCGCTTCCTAGCAACCGTTGGCAGGCTGGTTCACGATTTGGGAGCAGGGAGTTATGACTAGAAGTTGTGGATCACGGATCTGATCAGGGGCGCGACGTACCCTCCGTTCTGAACATCGAACGAGTCCGCCGGTTGCCGCCGGCGGGGAGGAATACGCCAATGCTGAAGCTAGTCCAAACCGATCCCGACGCGGTTGACGCGTCACCCGATTCCGAGACGACACTGGTTGATCTCGACGAGCTGTGCCGGATGGCTGCCCAACAGATGCTGGCCACCGCGCTGCTCGCTGAACGCCAGGCCTATCTCGACGACCACGCCGATGTGGTAGATGCGACCGGCCGCCGGGTGGTGGTCGCTAACGGGTACGCCCGTCAACGTGACGTCGTGACAGGCGCCGGTCCGGTGAGGGTCGAAGCGCCGAGGGTGAACGACAAACGCGAGGGCGTACGGTTCTCGTCGAACATTCTGCCGGCGTACATGCGCCGCTCCCCAAAGGTCACTGAAGTGCTCCCGGTGCTGTATCTGCGTGGGTTGTCGACCGGTGACTTCGCCCCGGCGTTGGCCGGGTTTCTCGGCTCCGATGCTGGACTGTCTGCGTCGACGATCAGCCGTCTGACCGAGGCGTGGCAGGCCGAACACACCGACTGGGAGCAACGTGATCTGTCGGATCGGGACTACGTGTACTGGTGGGCCGACGGCGTCCACTTCAACGTCCGCCTTGAAGAAGACCGATTGTGCTGTTTGGTGATCGTCGGGGTCCGCCCCGACGGCTCGAAAGAGCTGATCGCCCTGGCGGATGGGTACCGCGAAGACACCGAGTCCTGGCTTGATCTGCTCCGCAGCCTGAAGGACCGGGGCCTGGGCGGCCCATCGCTCGCTACCGGCGACGGAGCCCTGGGGTTCTGGGGTGCGTTGCGCGAGGTGTTTCCCGCCGCCGCCGAACAGCGCTGCTGGGTGCATGTCACGGCGAACGTTCTTGGGGCGCTGCCGAAACGGCTGCAGGCCAGCGCCAAAGCAGGCATCGCCAGGATCTACTCATCCGAGACCCGGGCCGACGCGCTCACCGCGGTTCGGGCGTTTGCTGAGGAGTTCGCCGAGCACCCAAAAGCAGTCAACAAGATCACCAGCAAGCTCGACACGTTGCTTGCGTTCTACGACTACCCCGCCGAGCACTGGATCCACCTGCGGACCACGAACCCGATCGAGTCGACGTTCTCCACGGTCCGGCTGAGGACCCGTGTCACCCGAGGGGCCGGGTCACGCCTGGCAGCCCTGGCGATGGCCTACAAACTCCTCGACGCCGCCCAAGACCGGTGGCGCAGAATCAACGCCCCACACCTCGTCCCGCTCGTGCGAGCGGGCGCCGTCTTCATCGATGGAAAGCTCCAAGAAAGGACCACCAACAAGCCCGACACCGACACCACCCAGGAGGACGCCGCGGCCTGATCCAAAGATTCTCAATCCACAACTATTGACAATAACTCGTGGTCGAGCGCTGGTTGAGTGGTCTTTCTTGAACTCGTTAGTTCGGGTTGAGGCGTCCTCGTTGAGTGTGGCCCCGCCGGCGGGCTCGGGTCTGTTTG
>CAMYLA010000137.1 GCA_947259095.1 uncultured Acidimicrobiaceae bacterium
TATGTCGGCGTAGAGATCTTCAACCGCGTTCCAAGATTCGAGGAGACCTTCGACGAAGGGCCCGAACGATTCAACGTCCGAGGCGTCCAGGTCGAAGCCGTACTGCTTTGCGATAGCTTCGATTGCGGCGGCGTCTGGTGGGGTGATGGGCATCGAGGCTCCTACGCGTTCCGGATAGTTCGGAACCTACTTCTACACCTGTCAATACGTCAAGGCTCCACGACATGTTGACAGGTATCGCTTACCCGGCAAGCGGGCTGATCGAGAACTGTCCTCCGGACACCCGGGCCAGGTAGAGGTGTTGTTGCACACTGTTTGGATTCTCCGTCCAGTGCGGTGAAGTAGCCAGCAACTCCATAGCTTCGAGCCGCGGCCGCAGCAGCGATGCGCTCCGCTCGATCGTCGGTTCGTCGAGGGCCAACGCCAAAGTGCGAGCCTGGTCTCGCACCCCTATGGCATGGCACTGACGCTCGAACGCCACCAAGTCGGCCCCAACAAACGTTGAACGACTCCGAAGTCGTGTTGGCGATGATCACTCGACATCCGGCCTGAACCAACCGATGCGCTTCGACCACAGCCTTGCCCGGGTCGGTGCCATCATCACCGACCAACAACCTCGCCGTCCGCCCTCCAATGCCGCCGTCCGCATTGATGTCATCAACGGCCATTGCCGCCAAGTAACTCGTTGCCGCCGAGAACACACTCCCTCGGCCAGACTTGCTGGTCACCACCCCAATTCGGTGCTCGTCAGCAGAGAGTGGATCGTGGGTCGGGTGTCCCCGCAACCGAATCAGCCAATCAAGCGAGCGTGCCCATCACATGGCTTTCACCGATGATGCCTTGACCGTCCACCCGCGAAACGTTCGGGCTGTTGAAGCCGGTTCGTCTTGCGGACCGGTCTCACCGTTCTCATTGGCGGCCTCTGCGGTCTCCTTCAGCTGATCCAGAGAACTCTGGAAGACGCTCTGCAACAGCCCGATTACTTCTCGGGCTGAAGTCGACGGATCGATCGAGTAGTACCGGAACCGCCCGGCCTTGCGTTCTGATATCAGGCCAGCTGTACGGAGAATGCGAAGATGGCCGGAGACGGCAGTGCGGCCGACCTCGTCCACTTTCTCTGCAAGCTCGCCTGCGTTGCACTCCTCGTGCTGAGACAAGATCTCAAGAATCCGGCGTCTAATCGGATCAGCGAGCGCATTAAACGCCAGATCAGAGTCCACGCGAGCTCACCTGTTTCAGCGACATCCGACATGTCATCATTGGTTGACACATTACCACGAGGCTAGCGGTTCATTGCCAAGACCAGTGTCGGTCGCCGATATCGAATGCACTAGATGGGGGCCGCCAGGTCGTTAACCGGCCGACCATCAATCAGCTGTCCACTCGGCCCCAGGATCGATCGGCCAAAGAGGGCCGTCGGCCCTCGGGTGGTCGAAGTTCTCGACCCGAAGAGCTGTGAGACCTGGGCTGTCGTCGGTGATGATGTCCAGCGCAGTGCAAACACCTTCGTATCAAAGACCTGGGACCGGGCAGACCCGACCAGAAAATCCAAACCATCTCGCCCGCCAACTTCGACCTTGAGAGCACCGGTAACGGCCTTCTGGTAGCCCGATTGGTAGCCACAAGCCCGAGCAACACCGAGCACTCCTCAGCGCTTCTCAGCACTTCGCCAGCCGGGATTAGCGACTCTGAGCAGTCCTCAGCGGGTTCGCTCACGATTTGGGAGCAGGGGGTCGGGAGTTCAAATCTCCCCATCCCGACTGATAGAGCGGATATTCCAGCAACGGGAACAAGGGTGGTAGCCCAACTGGTAGCCACGAATGGCTACCACCGCCCCAGCTCAGGCCGCACTCCGGCCCCGAGTCGTTGCCACATGACCGAGCCCGAGCGCTCGGAACCGGTCACTCGATGAGCGCGATTCGGTGAGTGAACTAGGGTCTCGACTACCGAGCGTGGGAGGCCTGGGATGGACATCTACGAGGCGCTGTACACAACAAGGACGATGGACGCGACCGTTCGTGCCCCGTAGGAGGCAACATCCAGAGCTGGCGCTTCGTGTTGGTCGACGACACCGAAGTCATGGCCCACTTGGGACGCTCTACTGGCAGTGCATCGATCAGTTCTGGGCAACGATCTACACAGATGCGCTGGCGGAGGCGAAGGCCGACCCCGAGGCACCCGGGTCACGACAGACGACGAGAATGGTGGCCTCCGTTGAGCACGCAGCAGAGAACTTCGCCTCGTACCCGTTGGTGTTGTGCGCATTTCATCGGGGCGAGGTCAGCGGTGCTTCCATCTACCCCGCGGTTTGGGGCACGATGCTCGCCGCCCGAGCAGAGGGCATCGGATCGCACCTGACCACCGCCCTCCCGATCTTCGCCGGCGACGGAGTCGCCGACGTCCTCGACGTTCCTCCAGGCGAGGGATGGGAGCTGGCAGCGGCGGTCCCGATGGGCTATCCGGTCGGTCAATGGCGAGTGGCGAGCCGACAACCACCCCACGAGGTCACCCATCGCAACACATGGGGAGCCGACTCTGGACTTTCAACCGCCTCGGCCTTCTGGCCTTGGACGGACAAGCACCAGGGAAGCTGACGCTTCACGGCAGGATGAACCGCCCCGGGAATGGGGACTGCTCCACTCTTGGCGATGCTGCAGTGTGCGTCAGGCGCTACCGACAGTTTCGGCAGCGTACCCGGGCTCGACTGGGCAGTTCCCTCTCGGCTCTCCTCCCGGTTGTACCCGGCGGGCCGGACACTGCGAGGCACGTATCGCTTACGCGGGATCACCGGCGCCCGCCGGCTCCTGACCGCACCGGTTCTTGCGTCGGCTGGTGTCGGTCCGGGCGATCGGTGGGCCGGCGCTTGCGTCGCACCCGTTTTGGCAGCTGCCCGTGGCAGTCGGTCGGCCTTGCCGGGCTACCCTGCCCGGCTGCCGAGACGAGCAGGGTGGCTAGTATCGGTGGCCAATGCGAAACGTACCGATACCGAGCCGCGAGGAAGACTTCACCGCCGACCCGGCCGAGCTCTTCTTTGACCTGAGCTTCGTCTTCGCTTTTTCTCGGCTGGTCTTCCACCTTGTGCACCATCCGACCCTCGAAGGGTTCGGCGAGTTCATGCTCCTCTTCACGCTGATCTGGATTGCGTGGTCCAACTTCACCTGGAGCGCCAACGCCGTCGCCGGGAACAGCCGTTTCGTCCGGGCCGTGTTCATGGTCGCTACGGCCATCAGCCTGCCTATGGCAGCCTCACTGCAGGCGCCCTTCGGCGAAGCGTCGATCATCTTCGCCTTCACGGTGTCGGCCATCTTGACCATGCCGATATTGACCGGCGCAGCTCTCCTCACCGACAACGAAGCGGTGCGCTCGTCGAACAACCGCTATCTGGCGTTCACCTTGGCCGGGATCGTCCTTGTGCTGGCCGGCGGCTTCGCCGACGGAGCCTGGCAGATCAGTCTATGGATTGCCGCCATCGCTGTCCTCATCTTCAACACCATCGACGCCGGTGGCGGTGATTGGCTAGTGCGGCCCGGGCACTTCGCTGAGCGCCACGGCCTGATCGTCATCGTCGCGTTGGGCGAGGTGCTGGTAGCCATCGGGGCGCCAGTTGTGGAGACCCTGTCCGAGGGCGAGCCAATCGAGGGCGACCTGGTGGCGGCCCTGACTGCATCGGGTCTCCTGGCCGGACTCCTGTGGTGGTCCTACTTCGACCGGCCTCAGCCCGCCCTGGAAAGCCGCCACGAGGAGCTGTCGGAGCCCCGCGAGAACTCACGTTTCGCCCGAGACGTCTACACCTACAACCACTTCTTCGTCGTGGGAGCCATCCTCGTGGCCGCCGCCGCCCTGGAAGAGATCATGCTTCATCCCGCCGACCCCTTGCCGACCCCGTTTCGTTGGATGCTCTTCGTTGGCATCTCGATCTACCTCCTCGGCGTGGCCCTCTCAATTGTGCGGGCCTACTCGGCCTTGGCGGTCGAACGCCTCGCGGCCGTCGTGGCCCTCGCCGTCCTGATCGCACTCACGGCGTCGTTGGCCGGGCTGTGGTTGCTGATAGCGGTAGACGTCCTTCTGCTGACGGTCCTCGCCATCGAGCACTACCGAGTCGAGGTCGCACACCGTCTCGTCCCCGCCTCTCCCAAGATGTCGACCCCTCGCTCACCGGACGCGGGCAACTCGTAGCCAGTCCAACTCCGGACCCGCCAGCCGCTGACGAGAGCACTCGCAGAGCCCCTCTTCGGTCGACCACCGTAGGCCTGGCCGGTCGACGGCGAGGCGAGCTGGTAGCCAAACTGGTAGCCATGCCGCTGACCATCCATGAGCGCTACCTGGCGTTCCTCAGCACCACGACCCCACTCCCACAGCGGTTCTCGGCATCTCCTGGCGCGAGGGTTCACGATTTGGAAGCAGGGGGTCGGGAGTTCAAATCTCCCCATCCCGACTGATAGCGCAGTTATTCCAACGCTGAGAATCAGCTGGTAGCCCGACTGGTAGCCACGCAGAGCTACCGGTGCACCGGATCGCAGGCCCGAAGGCCGCAACGAAGCCGCGATTATCGAGCTCCTCCCCATCCGATAACTCATACTCCCCGAGCGCGCTATGGTTCGGCGGTTCCGAGCGGTGATATCGGGTGGTTTGGCGGCGGCGCAACCAACCTCGCTCTTCGACGGCCGCCCCAAACGGGGTGCAAACCGTGCCACGACCATTCGCCGAAGGAGTTGCCCTCGATGCCGCCTCAGCCATCGAAACCACCTTGGGCCGCCTCGAACCAACCGAGCCGCCCGATCAGCCAGTATGAGTGCCGTCTCAGGCTGACGCCGCGGCCGAGTGCCAGGACTCGATTGCGTCGATGTGCTCGTCGACCGTGGTGAGACCAGCTCCCATCGTCACGACCGATGCGTGGCTGCCGCCGGCCTGCCGCCACCGTTCGAGGTCGGCGAACCACCGGTCACTACCGTTGGTGTATGGCATGATCGATTCGAATCCGAAGGCGTCTTCTCGACCGATCTCGGCCCTGGTCGTCTCGATCCGCTCCTTCGCCTCCACTGCGACGTCGAGCTGGCGTCCGGAGAAGATGAAGCCGTCGCCAATACCCGCCGCCCGGTCGTAGGCCGGGGTTGAGAAACCACCGAACCACACCGGGATCTGACGCTTCGGGGCAGGAAACAGCTTCGCTCGCACGACGGTGTGATCAGTGTCGGTGTGTTCGACGAGTTCGCCCGACCAGAGCTTGCGCATCAGCTCGACCTGGTCAGCCTGACGGGCCCCTCGTCGGCCCCAATAGTCGCCGACCTCGAGGGCGTCGTACTCGACCCAGTTCCAGCCGACGCCAACTCCGAGGCGGAGCCGTCCGCCGGAGTAGAGGTCGACGTCGGCCGCCTGTTTGGCCACCAGGGCCGTCTGCCGCTGGGGAAGGATGATCACCCCGGTGACAAGCTCGATACTCTCGGTGATACCGGCCAGGTAGCCGAACATCACAAGCGGTTCGTGGAACGGGTCGGACTCGGTGTAGGGCCCGGTCAACGCCGGCTCGCGGCCGGCGTGCTCGGCGCCGAGGACGTGGTCGTAGACGAGGAGATGGTCGTAGCCGAGATCTTCGGCCGCTTGGGCGAATGCCTTCACCGCCCCAACATCGCCGCCGAGCTCGATCTGGGGATAGACGACTCCGGTCCTCATGGCGTGTGCTCCCCGAGGAACGAAGCGACGGCCCTTTTTGCCGCCTCGTGGTGAGCGCTAGAGATCCAGTCCTCGACGAGGGTGGCGTTTGGGGCCAGGTGTGCCAGCTCACGAGAGCTCGACTCGGGATGGTAGAGGTCGCTTCCGAGCAGTACAAGCAGGGGCGTCTGCACGGCCGAAACGAAGTCGTCCCCGACATTGAACAGGAACTTGTCACCGTCGTACATGTTGGCCCGGAATGACGACCAGTCGTCCTCCGACATCTCCGGATGGCTCTCCTTCAGATCCTTCGCCCAGTCGTCGAACATCTGGTAAAAGGCATCCCGGTTGTTGTCGAGACCGATCGTTTGGAACACGACCGCGGAAGCGACCCGCTCCGGCGCCCCCTCGATCAAGCCCATGATGTAGGGGCCGCCGATGCACATCCCGGCAACGTGGAAGCGGTCGACCCCGAGATGATCGAGCAGCGCCAGCTGATCGTCCCGATAGGTGTGCCATCCATCCGAGCCGGAGATCGGACCGGACGACTGCCCGGCGTTGCGTTGATCCATGGCGATGACCCGGTAGTGATCCGACAGATGCTCCATCGGGTTCCACGGGGTGCCCTGCCAGAACCCGACGGACGACCGCATACCGCCCGGCGCGATCAGCAGTATGGGAAAGCCCGAGCCTTGCTCCTCGTAGTAGAGTCTGACGTGCTCATTGTCGAACGTACCCATGGCTTCTGCTTCCCCGTGGTGCCGGTCTTCGCAGACTAACGGTGGCTGACTGGCGTCGCCAGCGGTGCGTTCCGACCGGAGGACAAGCCGGCCACCGGGTGCAACGTTGATGGCCGTTGACGTCCTACCGCCGCTCCGGCGTCTGTGAGTGGCGGCGGCGATTCCGACTCGCCGCCCCAGCGCCCTCGCCGACTCTGAACGGCCCACCAAAGTGCCAACGAGCAACCACGCTCCAGGCCACACAATGAACAGACGCCACAACCGGGATCCTGGGCAATCCAGCTAACGCGCTGCGCCGTACCCAGGCTTCTCATCCTGGAAGCCGCACCATAATGAGCGGACCGGTTCCGACCGACAGTCCGGGATCGGAACTTCCCGTGCGCTCGAGAACGACGCACCCTGATCACTGTGGGAGCCGCCTGGTAGCCCAAGTGGTAGCCATCAGCCCCACCATCGGCCAGCGCTCGCCAGCGTTCCTCAGCACCGCCACCCCCTTGCCCTAGCGCTTCTCGGCATCTCCTGGCGGGTTGGTTCACGATTTGGGAGCAGGGGGTCGGGAGTTCAAATCTCCCCATCCCGACCAGTTGACAAGAGGGATTTCAGCGCGCTCGGTCCGGCCAAAGATGCCGGTGCTAGCCATACTCGGGCTAGCACCAGAGCTCAGAGAATCTCAAGCGCTATTCGCAGGGGGTCAACCCGCCGCACCGCCGATCGGAAACCGAGAGCCTTCTCCACGCCGGTCACTACCCCACCGTCTGAGATGCGATCGATCCAGCAGCGAACTTGCCCCCGGCCTCTCCAACAAACAACTCCGACGACAGCCCCGCACCTTCAGCTGCGACCAAGGTCGCCGTCGCCAGAGGAAGGGGTGGGGATAGTAAATGGTCAATCCACGTCGGTTTCGCTCCGACCGGGAGCCACCCGGAGTGTCGATCCGGCTCGCCAGGCCCTGGGCATCAACCCCCCGTGTGTGCTCTCCGATGTGCGCGCGGATGTGGGGGTCGCGTTCGGCGCACCTGCAAATGGACAGGACCCAACCCTTCACGACGCTGGAGGCGCTCGCTGACCACAAGCTCGGTTCCCCAATCCTGTCGGCTGCCGACCTGCTTCTGGCCAGCCAGCCTGAACGCCGCGCATGGCCGCGACCGCCGCCAGCTTCGGGGACGAGGTTCCGTAATTATCGCGTGGTATCGCTACTGCACTACGCCGGTTCATGAGTGCGCTGGCTCGGGACTACTGAGCGACGTTTCCGAGTAGTCGACCTGCCGCAGATTGCAGGTCGGGCCAACGTCAATGGCTGGACGCAGCTTGGGGAGTCTGGCGGCACTGTGCGTATCTCGTGCGGTCTGGCTACAGGAACTCGCTTGCAAGGCTGATCAGGTTGTCAGCTTCGGCGCGGGTAAACAGTTTGCCTTTCGATGGTAGACAGCATTTGGCCTCGACCTGGTTGATGAATGCCGCGTAGTTGCCGCTCTCCAACTTGGCGTAGAGTCCGTTGCTCCCCGGTCCGCCTTGCGGGATGATCGAGTCGAGTACGTCTGCCAGCGTGTCCGGGAGTTGGCATGCCAGTGGACCCGTTGTGAGGTTGTCGGTGGTCGGGAAGACGAACTCGGAGTTGAAGGGTTCGGGGCCGCCGTCATAGGCGGCGATAGCGAAGCTGGTCTTCGTCGGGTCGCCGCAGTTGTTGAACTCGTAGGGACCGCCGAGGCCTTCGTAGTCGATGTTCGCACCCTCGGCGAGAAGCTCGCTGCAGTCCGCAAAGGACGTGCAGCCATCACCGTTTCGTGTGACCCCGACGATCTCGTCCGCGATCCGTGTCGGGTCGTCGCTTCCTGCTGCCACCGCTGCCAGCGCCGTGATCACGATCGCATCGTAGGTCTCCACCCCGTACACGTACGGAGCGGCGCTGCCGCCGATCGCCGCATCCAATCGATCCGTAAACGTGGGAATCGACTCGAAGTCAGCGCTGGGCACCGTACCGCGAAGACCGGCGAGGATCGACGGATCGGGGACGAGGAAACCGATTCCTCCAAGAGGAGGGGCTCCTCCGATGAAGCCGTCGACGCCCCAGACGTTGCGCTGAGCTGGACCGACGCCTTGGCTGTGCATGGTCGTGATCAGAGGTGCTGACTCGTCGAAGCTGACAACCAGCACGGCGTCCGGATCTGCGGCGACGATCTGGGCGACTTCGTCGGTGAAATCGACCTGACCGGGAGCGTACGGAATGAGCGTTGGCGGCTGTCCCCCCAGATCGGCGTACTTCGCCGCGAACGGCTCGGTGATCGAGACGCCGTAGCCGTCGTTACGGTAGACCACGGCCGCAGTGCTGCTCTCGGCGACGATCAACTCGGCGAGCATCTCGCCCTGCAGTGTGTTCGACGGCGACGTCCGGAAGTACAGTCCCGAATCGGGGTAGTTGGTGAATTCGGGCCCCGTGTTCGACGGCGAGAATTGGATCACGTCGCTTCCGACGATCTGATCGATGACCGACAGAGAGATCCCCGAAGACGCCGCACCGACGATTACGTCGGCTTCAGCGGCGAGGAGCGCATCAACGGTCTGCCCCGCAACGAACGAGTCCGTGCCGCTGTCACCCTGAGCCAACTGAACGGGTTCGCCAAAGACGCCCCCCGCGTCGTTGATGTCCGCGACGGCAAGTTCAGCCCCGGCCACCATCGGAGGACCGAGGACGGCGAGATCGCCGGTGACGGGCAGCAGCGTCCCTACGACGAGCGGTCCTTGTAAACTCGGTCCGCCCTGCGCGGCGGTCGGACCGGCTACTTGAGCGACGAGCGTTCCCATGACGATCGCACTGGTGAGCAGGAGCGTGCGATGGCGAGTGGACATTTTCCCTCCTAGATCGCGGTCTGCCGACTACCTTGTCTCGACGAAACCTTGCCGGAACAGGGCCAGAGGTCCCCAGGAACTTTGAACTACGCGATAATGCTCCTGCTACTCGTCCGCTGACCATCCCGTATCGGCACATATCTTCAGTCCCGAATTAGGTGTCTTTGATGTAGCTGACACAGGGTTGGGGCTACGTGCTGGACGCGTTATCTCGGGTTGTCTCTGACG
>CAMYLA010000138.1 GCA_947259095.1 uncultured Acidimicrobiaceae bacterium
CCGTTGGCGTGGTGGTGGCCGTCACCGCCGCACTTTTTGTGCTCTACAGCCGGGTACAGCGGGTCATCGTCCGCCGTTTCGGTCTCCGGGTCTACACCGCCGACATGATCCGGCGGGGGCTGATGGGGCTGACCGCCATCGTGGCCGTGCTCGACATCTTCGGGTTACTGGAGGTCAAGATCGGGCCGCAGCTCGGCGGCCTCGGCATCACCGGCCTGGTCGTCGCCATCGCGCTGCAGCCGGTCCTGGGCAACTTCGCCGGCTCGATGCTGCTCCACAGCACCAGGGCGTTCCGGCCCGGCGACGAGATCGAATCGAACGGCATCAGCGGCACGGTGATCGACATCAGCCACCGGGCGGTGGCCCTCGAGGACTTCGACGGCAACTCGGTGTACATCCCGAACCTCAAGGTCCTCGACTCCACCCTGACCAACCTCACCGCCGATGACCCTCGGCGAACCCTGATCGGTTTCCAGGTCTCCTACGGCGCCGACCTTCGGTTGGTTCAGCGGGTGGTTCGGGCCGCATTGGAGCAGATCGAGGACGTGGCCGAGCGCCCGGCGGTCGAGGTCCTGGCTCTGTCCTTCGGTGAGTCCGGCATGGACATCGAGGCCCAGATCTGGCATCCGGCGGAGGAGATCCTGGCCAAGCGGACGGTCAGTGAAGCGGTGATCGTGATCCGCGAGACGCTGGCCGAACACGACATCACGATTCCCTATCCCCACCTGGTCCTGGCCGGCGTCAGCGAAAACCGGGATCCTGATCCGGATCAGCAGATCGACCTTGCTCGGTCACCGGATCCTCGTCCTCATAGATCGCAATGAGTGCGGCGTTGACGATGCTGTCGGTGGAGATCCCGGTGAGCTCGTAGAGGTCCTCGATGGTGCCCGACTCGCCGAACCGGTCGACGCCGAGGTTGTACTGCCGGGTGCCGAGAGCGGAGCCGAGCCAGGCCAGGCCGTGGCTGGCGGCGTCCTGCACGCTGACGATGGGCCGCCGCCGCTCCGAGTGGGGGACCAGCCGGTGGAGGTGGCTTGGTCGACGGACGACCCGGCCGTCGGCCACCGCCGAGGCGTGGGTGCCCTGCCAGCTGCGATAGACCCGATCCGGGCTGGTCAGATGGATCACCGTTGCCTGCACGCCCTCCTGGTCCAGCTGGTTGGCCGCCTCGACTGCCTCGGGGGCGGTCACGCCTGTGGTCACGATGGTGACCCCCGGTCGGCCGTCGGCCGGCTCGTCGATCAGCCGATAACCGCCGGCCAGGACCTGGTTCCGCAGCGACACCTCGCCGTTGGCCTCCAAGGCCAGGGCGAACGGGGTCTGGTCGATCGGTCTCGTCGACAGCCGGAGATAGCAGCTCTGACCGTTCTGGCGGCCCAGGTCGGCCAGGGCGTCGCACAGCAGCCAGTCCACCTCGGTGGCGTATGCCGGTTCGGCGTAGTGGACCCCCGGCAGCTCAACGCCGACCGACGGGGTGATCGTCGACTGGTGGGCCCCACCCTCGGGGGCCAGGGTCACACCGGAGGGGGTGCCGGCCACCACGAATCGGGAGCCGTTGTACAGCGAGTAGATGAAGGCGTCGAGGCCACGGAGCACGAACGGGTCGTAGACGGTGCCGACCGGCAGCAGGTGTTCACCGTGGTGGTCGTGGCTGAGGCCGAGCTGGCCGAGCAGCATGAACATGTTCATCTCGGAGATGCCGAGCTCGATGTGTTGACCGCTCGGCGACGGGGCCCATTTCAGCAGCCGCTCGGCGCCGCCGTGATCGTCCTGCTCGGTGGGGGCGTAGACGCCGGTCTTGTTGATCCAGCCGCCGAGGTTGGTGGAGATCGACACGTCGGGGGCGGTGGTGACGATCCGTTCCGCCACCCCTTCGGTGTCGCCGAGGCTGTTGAGCACCCGGCCGAACGCCTCCTGCGACGAGACCCGGCCGGTGGTCACCGGTCGACGGGCCTCGGTCGGGATGTCGAGCTCGGGTCGGGGGATCGGTTTTGGGTTGTTGATGTCTCCGCCGACCGCGGCGCAGGCTCGACCGGCCGACGACCGGGGATCGAATCGGTCCCACTCGGTTTCGGTGGTGAGCCCGACCCGGCGGCGGAGCTCGTCGATCTGATCGGGGGTCATCAAGGCTGCGTGGTTGAGCGGGTCGCCGGCCATCGGCAGCCCCCATCCCTTGATGGTGTAGGCGAACACGACACTCGGCCGGTCGGTTGTCCGATCGCACTCGGCGAAGGTGTCGAGCAGGAGGCCGAGGTCGTGGCCACCGAGATCGGTGACCAGCGTCTTGAGCTCGTCGTCGGGGTGGTCGGCCACGAATCGCCGGACCGCCTGGTCGGCCCCCTGGAGGAACTTGTGTCGTAGCTTGGCACCGTTGAGGGCGAACAGCGACTGGTAGGCCTCGTTGCTCATCCGGTCGATGTGGGCCCGCAGGGCCTCGCCGCCGGGCCTGGCGAAGGCGGCGGTCAGTTGCGATCCGTACTTCGCTTCGGCCACGTGCCACCCGGCGTGGTGGAAGAAGCGTTCCAACCGGGTGGCGGCGATGGCCGGGATCACTCGATCGAGGCTCTGGCGGTTGAGATCGACCACCATGGTGAAGTTGCCAAGCCCCTCGGCCGCCGGTTCGGCCACCGCCTCCCAGACGTTGCCCTCGTCGAGCTCGGCGTCGCCGACCAGGGCGATGAACCGGGCCTCGGGCTGCGGGCCGAAATGAGCCTCGACGTAGCGGCGGGTCATGGCCGAGAACAGTGGCGCCACCGCCCCCAGGCCCACCGAGCCGGTGGAGAAATCGGCAACGTCCGGGTCCTTGGTTCGCGAAGGGTAGGCCTGGAGTCCGCCCCGCTGCCGCAGGGTGGTGAGGTAGGAGCGGTCGAGTTCGCCGGTGAGGTACTTGATGGCGTGGTACACCGGCGAGGCGTGGGGTTTGACCGCCACCTTGTCGGCGCCGCCGATGTGGCCGAACCACAGGGCGGTCATGATCGACACCATCGACGCACTCGATGCCTGGTGGCCGCCGACCTTGATTTGCCCCCCCGGTCGGCGGTTGGCCACATCAACGATGCGGCTGGCCAACCACAGCACCCGCTGTTCGATCTCGGCCAGCACCGCCAGGTCGATCTCGCCGTTCCGCTCGGGCCCGGTGGTCAGGCTCTGGGCAACTGCACCGATGGGGCCGCTGGTGGCGGGCCGGCTGCTGGTGGCCTGCGGGCTGGTGGTCGACGGCGCCAGGTCGATCGGAGGATCGTCCTCGGTGGGAGCGGTGCCGGCGCCGGTGGCCGGCGAAGTCGGCGCCAGGTCGATCGGGGGATCGGATCGATCCGGTGATCGGTGGTCGCTCATGTCGCCGCCTTCGCCAGGCCGGCCACCACCTCGGCGCCGGGATGGCCGGCCAGCGTTGCCGGCGGAACCAGGAGCTTGCGTTCACGGCTGCCGCCGCCGATGATCAGCCGGTCCCGGTTCATGACCCGGGCGTCGATCCAGAGATCGAGCGGGGTGGTCGAGCCGAACGGGGTGACACCGCCGATCTCCATACCGGTGAGCTGCTTGGTCTGCTCGGCCGAGGCGAACGAGCACTTTCGCACCCCCAGCCTCTTGCGGACCACCTTGTTCACGTCGAGCCGGGTGTCGGCCAGCACCAGGCACATCACGTAGCTCGGCGGCTCGGACTTGCCAACCACCACGATGGCGTTTGCCGACTCGTCCATGGCATAGCCGTAGGCCTCGCAGAACTGGGCGGTGTCTGCCAGGTTCGGATCGCAGGGAACGATCTCGTACGCCAGGTCGAGTTCCTGCAGTTGGGCTGTCACCGGATCGTCCACCCGGTCAGGTTAGTGCTTCGCTCAGGCGGCCAATGCCCGGCTCGGCCCGGTTTGGTGCCGGCTCGGGCCATCGACCCCAACGGCAACCGCTGTCAGCGAGCGCCGGTGGTGGCGATCCATTCGGCGATGGCCGGAATCAGGGCCGGGTCGAAATTCAGCTCGGGATCGGCGGCCCGCCGGTCGTGGACCACGAGGTCGGTGAATCCGAGGTCGACCATCCGTCCGGCGAAGTCGGTGAAGGTCTCGATGTCGGCCATCGGTTCGGCGAATATGGAGGGGACGAAGCAGAGCTTGCCCGGTTGTGCCGGGTCCCGGCCTGCCTGCTCGCAGCCTTCGACGAAGATCCCCATCTGCCGTTTCAGGACCGCTTCGAACTCGGCGATGTCGGCCGGGGCCGAGGCGGGATCGCCGAGGGTGATCCAGGTGTCGGCGGCGGCGCCGGCCAGGCGGATCGTCCGGGGCCCGCCTCCGGCCAGGGCGATCGGGACCCGCGGTTCCTGCACGCAGCCGGGAATGACCCGACCCTCATCGACGGTGTACCAACGGCCCTGGTGATTGGTCGACGTTCCCCGGAGCAGCCCGTCGGTCACCGCCAGGTACTCGGTCAGCCGGTCGGCCCTGGCCGGCCCGTCGAGTGGTTCGTCGCCGAACACGGTGGCGTCGAAGCCGGAGGTGCCGGCCCCGAGGCCGAGGATGAAGCGGCCGTTGGAGATGTGGTCGAGGGTCATGGCGTCCTTGGCCATGGTCAGCGGGTGGCGGAGGTTGGGGCTGGCCACCATCGTTCCCAGCCTGATCCGCTCGGTGGCGGCGGCGATCCCGGTCAGCCAGGGCATCGTTGCGTGCCAGTCGTGGTCGCGATAACGCTGCCACGAGAGATGATCGTAGAGCCAGAGGTGCTCGAACCCCAGCCGCTCCAGTTCCCGTGCCCGGTCCACCGTCACATTCCATGGATCCACCGGCAGCTGTACGATTCCCACCCGCATGGTCTGCATCCTAGGACCGCCGATTGCCCGAAGTCGTCCTGGGCGGGTGGCCGGTCGGTCTCGGGATGACTCAGCGCAGCGAGATGCCGGCGGTCTTGATCTCCAGGTACTCGTCGAGGCCCTGGTGGCCACCCTCCCGGCCGATGCCGGAGTCTTTCATGCCCCCGAACGGCACCGAGGCCGAGGTGGGGTTGACGTCGTTGATGCCGATGATCCCGAACCGCAGTGCCTCGAAGGCGCTCAGCGCGGTCTTCATCGAGTCGGTGTAGACGTAGGCCGCCAGCCCGTAATGGGTGTCGTTCGCCAGTTCGATCACCTCGTCGACGTCGTCGTACACCACCACCGGAGCCACCGGCCCGAAGGTCTCCTCCCGGTAGACGGTCATCTCCGAGGTGACCTCGGTCAGCACCGTCGGGGCGTAGAAGTAGCCCTTGTCGAGGCCGTTCTCGGTCAGCCGGTGCCCGCCGACCGGCACGGCCGCCCCCTTGGCCCTGGCATCGTCGACCTGGGCCGAGACCTTCTCCACCGCAGCGTCGTCGACCAGCGGGCCGACGCCCACACCCTCCTCCATGCCGTTGCCGGTCACCAGCCCGACGACCCGCTTGGTCAGGGTGTCGACGAAGACGTCGGCGGCGCTGCGGTGCACGTACAGCCGGTTTGGGCTGATGCAGGCCTGGCCGGCGTTGAGGAACTTGAGGGCCGCCGCCCCCTTGGCCGCATTGATCGGATCGGCGTCCGGGAAGACGATGAACGGCGCATGGCCGCCCAGCTCCACCGAGACCCGCTGCAGCGACGCACCGGCCTTCGAGGCCAGCAACCGGCCGACTGCGGTGGAGCCGGTGAAGGTGAGCTTGCGGACCCGGGGATCGGTGGTGAACACATCGCCGATCGGCACCGGATCGGCGGCGGTGACCATGTTGATCACCCCGGGCGGAACCCCGGCATCGGCGAACACCTCGAAGATCGCCTTGGCCGACAGTGGGGTTGCCTCGGCCGGCTTGAGCACCAGGGTGCAGCCGGCGGCCAGCGCCGGCCCCATCTTCCTGGTCAGCATCGACATCGGGTAGTTCCACGGGGTGACCATGGCCACCACCCCGACCCCTTGGCGGACGGTGAGGAAACGCTGATCGGGGCGACCGGACGGCAGCCACTCGCCGGTCAGCCGCCGGGCCTCCTCGGCGTACCAGCGAATGAAATCGGCCCCGTACCCCACCTCGAAGATGCTGGCTCGCAGCGGCTTTCCCTGTTCGGTGGTCATCAGCTCGGCCAGCTGGTCCGACCGTTCGGTCATCAGCCGCCAGGCGTCCATCAGGATGTCGGCCCGTTTGTACGGTGTGGTGGCCGACCAGGTGGCGAAGGCGGCGTCGGCTGCGTCGATGGCCAGCGTGGCGTCTGCGGCCTCGCCGTCCGCCATCCGGCCCATCTCCTCGCCGGTCGCCGGATTGAAGACCGGGAACGTCCCGCCGGAAACCGCGTCCACCCACTCACCGTCTCTGAACATGGCCCGAGCGTACCGGGTGCCGGTGACGGCCTCCCAGTCGCCGCACTGCGACACCTCGACCCGACCGACCCGACCGACCCGACACTGGGCGCCGCGGTTCGGTTAGCCTCCGGGGCCGACCCAACCGGGAGGCGTTCCCATGAACCTACAAGGCGCATCGGTGCTGCTGGCCGGAGCCAGCGGCGGGCTGGGCTCGGCCCTGGCCACCGAACTTCACGACCGGGGGGCCAACCTGACCCTGGTGGCCCGCCGCCCCGAACCACTGGACGGGCTGGCGGTGCCCGGGCGTCGGGTGGCGCTCGACCTGCGCACCTTCGAGGCCTGCAACGAGGCGGTCGACCAGGCGGTGGCGAACGGCGGTGGCCTCGACGTGGTGATCAACGCCGTCGGTGTCGTTGCCTTCGGCCCGGTGGCCGAATTGTCCGTCGATGCCATGGAGGAGCTGTTCCTCACCAACACCTTTGTCCCCATCATGTTGGCCAAGGCGGCGCTGGCCGGGATGACCGACGGCGGGGCCATCGTGACGATCTCCGGGGTCATCGCCGAGCAGAACCTGCCCGGCATGGCGGCCTACGGTGCGTCGAAAGCGGCGGTCCGGTCGTTCGACGAGGCGTTGGCCAGGGAGGCCCGCCGGGTCGGGGTGCGGGTGGTCGACGCCAGGCCACCCCACACCGAGACCGGGCTGGCCGATCGCCCGATCGAGGGCACCGCCCCGGCCATGCCGGACGGCCTCGCTCCCGACATGGTGGCCAGGGTGATCTGCGACGGCCTGGAGGCCAAGGCCAAGGATCTCCCCAGCAGCGCCTTCGAGTAGGGCCCGGGCGGCCGGCGCCGATCACCGGGTGGTCGGGAGGGGCCAGGGCCGCTCCGGGTCGAGCCTGCGCCCCATCCACACCTCGATCTCGGCCAGCCAGGCCGCCACCTCCGCCGGTTCGTGGAACAGCATCGTCTGCTGCACCAGGGCGGTGAACGCCGGGTCGTCCTCCAGACATCGGATCACCAGCTGGTGGGCCAGTTCTCCGATCACCACGACGTCGTTGGCCCGAGGGCCGAGCTGGCGGGGCAGGACCCACGGCGCAACGACGGCGTTCGGTGCGGGCGGGGCATGGCGAAACGGTGGCAACGGCTCGCCGACCGGCTCCCAGCGATCACCATCGTGGCGCAACAGCCGTCCGACGGTCATGGCGACCCGGTCTCGGTGGCCGCGGTCATGCGTTGGGGAATCAGCATCGCAGCATTGTCCCTCGTCGGTCACCGACCCCGGCCAGTCGGGCTCAACCACGCCAGGCCAACGAGAGGCGCCTCCTCGGCGGTATCGGAGGGTTCCGTTGTGAACTGCGGTCAGCCAGTGGCACAGTGCTGCCATGGCAACCTGCGCTTTCATTGGTCTCGGAAACATGGGGTACCCGATGGCCGGCCACCTGGCCGCGGCCGGCCACGTCGTCCGGGTCTACAACCGCACCCCTGCGGTGGCCGAGCGCTGGGTGGCCGAGCACGGCGCCACCGGCAACGGCACCGCCCACCCCACGCCACGGGAGGCGGCCGAGGGAGCCGAGGCGGTCTTCGTCTGTGTCGGGGCCGACGCCGACGTCCGCAACGTCGTCACCGGCGACGATGGTGCGCTGGCCGCCATGGCCGACGGCACGGTCCTGGTCGATCACACCACCGCCTCGGCCGCCCTGGCCCGGGAGCTGCACGAGACCTGCGCCGCCAACGGGGTCGGCTTCATCGACGCCCCGATCTCCGGCGGCCAGGCCGGGGCCGAGGCCGGCCAGCTCAGCGTGATGTGTGGCGGCGATCCCGAGGTGTTCGCCAAGGTCGAGCCGATCATCGACCACTACGCCAAGGCCATCGTGTTGGTCGGTCCGGCCGGATCGGGCCAGCAGACCAAGATGGTCAACCAGATCCTGTGCGCCGGAGCAATCCAGGGGGCGGCCGAAGCCCTGGCCTTCGGCGAGCAGGCCGGCCTCGACATGGACCTGGTGTTCCAGGCGGTGACCCAGGGCGCGGCCAACTCGTGGTACCTGTCGAACCGGGGTGAGACCATGCTGGCCGACGAGTTCGACTTCGGCTTCGCGGTGGACTGGATGGCCAAGGATCTCGGCCTGGTCCGGGCCGAGGCCGAGGCCCTGGGGGCGGCAACCCCGCTGACCGAGTTGACGGCCGGGTTCCTGGCCGAGTCCCAGGCCGATGGCGACAATCGTATGGACGCCACCGCCATCATCCGCCGGTACCGCCGGCGGCACGCCGGCTGACCGCGTTCGGCCCGATCAGCGCCGACCCAGGCCGTACACGTCGAGCCGGGTCACCTGCCCGCTGCGGTCGAAAAGCTGCTGGGATGTGGTCCGGTCGAGGGCCCACCCGTCGATCGCCCGCTCGTCGCCACCACGACCACCACCACGACCAACACCGTCGGCACGATGACCGGCACCTGGCACAGGGTGAAGGCGGCGGAACCGGCCCCGACCGGGCACCGCTGGGGGCGGTTGGCCACATCGAGGTAGTCCAGCTCGCCCGGTTCGGTCCGGAACTCCCGTTCGCTCAGCATCGTCGGGGTGAACCGAATCGCACCATCGGCGATCGTCAGCCCCAGCTCGGCCCAGCGTGCCAGCAACTCCTCCTTGACCTGCCCGGTCATGCCCGGCTGCTGTGCACCGGCATGGGCCGGAGTGTGCGAGTACGGGTCGGTCGGAAAGGCTCCGTATTGGGCTGCGGACCGGTTGAACCCCAGCCCGCCCCGAACCCGATCGTAGAGCTCGATGAGCCGGGCCCGAGCGCCTTGCTCGTGGTCGCCGGCGCCGAGGATGCACTCCTGGATGGCCAGCAGCAGCTTGGCGACCATGTGCCAGTAGACCGAGCCGATGCCCTCGTAGGCGTAGATGGTGGAGGAACGACCGGTGAACCGATGATGGTCGAAGACCGACTCGAACAGCGCCTGTGTCCGCTCCCGATGCTCGACCACCAGCGGCCCCAGCGGCGTGCCGGCCAGCTCATCGAGGGCGGCGTCGAGATCGCCGGCGTTTCGGAAATCGGCGTCGAAGCGATAGCGCCCCTCGACGTCGCGGACGATGATCCGATCGGCGTCGGCATCGAGCAGGGCCACCAGCAGGGGGTTGTTGTCCACCGACTCGGCCGGCACCAGGTTCCGCTCGACGAACGGTGGCCTCGACCGGGCCGGGTACAGCAGGAAGCTGTCGACGTCTGGCCGGTAGAGGTCGGAGTCGTACATGGACTCGACCAGCGCCACGACGGCCTCGGCGTCGAGCAGGCCCGAACCGATGAGGGCGACCTGGCCTTCGAGCATCGGCGGGAGGTGCTCGACCGACGCCGCCGCCCCGTCCTCGGACAGTCCCAGGAGGTTGTAGGAGTGAAAGAGCCCGTCCGGGCGCCGGGCCGCTCGGATCGCATCATCGAGATGGGCGATGGCGATCCGGCACAGGCGGAGGGCGGTTGCCGCGTCGAACGGCTGGGGCTGCGACGGTCCGGCGGTGTACAGCCGGGACCGGTAGGTGTCGTAGGCCCGGCCAAGGTCGCCCAGCAGCCGGGCCCGGTCCCGATCGTCGATCAGCGGGGCATCGATGAGCGACGCCCGGGATTCGAGGATGTCGACAACCGCGTTGACCCAGGCCACGACGTCACCGGACACCGACTGCGGCTCGCCCACGTCGGAGACGAGGTCGGACAGGAACTGGAGGTACCGGCGGAGGTGGGCCAGGGTCACCATCGAGAGCCCGTAGCCGACGAGGGCGTTGTTGGCGTCGTTCCACTCAGGCCGCTGGGTGTTCATCCAGATGCCGCCCCGGGGGACGAAGTTGGACAGCTTGGCCAAGGCCGGGATGAGCAGCTTCTCGAGCAGGCTGACGTGAACGATGTGGCCGTCGCCGTCGACCAGGAGCTTGCCATCGGTTCCGAGGTCCGACACCCGGGTGGCGGCGGCCCGCTCGGCCGCCAGGTCGTAGTTCACCGTGGCCTTCGGGTCGGCCAGCAACTGCTCGAAGGGCACGAGCCGGTACGGCACGTCGGCGAAGGTGTGGGCGGCGCTGCCCAGTTGCGCCGCCAGCAGGCCAGGGTGGTGGGCTTCCTGGACCGCCAGGAGACGGTACAGGTACACGATCTGGTGGTCGCCCCAGTAGCCGATACCACTCCACGGGTTCTCCGGCTCGGGGACTTCCCAGTCGATGCCCTCGCTGGTGATGCGGTAGGGGTTGAACCCCTCGGCGGTGGATGCGTTGAGGAACTTGGCGATGACCGACGGCAGGTAGCCCGGAAAGCTGCGGCACAGCGCTTCCCAGTTCTGGAAGATGTCCCGCCAGTTCCCCTCGTAGCTCAGGCGAGGGTTCCCCTGGTCGTCCCTGACCCGGATGGCGAACCGGTTCCAGGGTCGGCTCGGGTCGCCGTGGCGGCGGGAGAAGGCCAGCGGCAGGTACTCGTTGGCCAGCCGGACGAGGTTGGGGTCGCCGGGCTGCCCGGCGCGGTCCCG
>CAMYLA010000139.1 GCA_947259095.1 uncultured Acidimicrobiaceae bacterium
CGGCGATCAGGTTGCGGATCTGCTCGGCGGCGCCGGTGAACGCTTCTTCGGGATCCTCACCGGCGAAGATCAGCTGGTAGGCGTCGGTCCAGGCCTGCCATACCGAACCCATTTCGGGGATGGCCGGCATCGGCGTGCCGTTTTTGCCGGCCTCACCGAAGCCCTGGATGTTGGGATCGGAGGAGACCACCTCGAGCGCCGACAGCAGCGCCGGTGGCCGTGGGTCGGCCTCGAACAGCGCCAGTGCCGCCTCTTCGGTTGCCATGAAGTCGAGCAGGAAGGTCTGGGCCAGCAGCGGGTTCTCGGCGAACGCACTGACCATCAACGCCTGCACCCCGACGAACGGGCGGGCCTCGCCACCCTCGACAGGGGGGATCGGCTCGAACACGAAGTTCACGGCGTCGAAGTCGGGGACGGCCCAGGGGCCGGTGATGGCGCACGGAGCGTTCCCGGTGCCGAAGCTGTCCGTCATCTGGGTGAAGTCGAGGTCGCCGTTGATCAAACCCGACTCGCTCCACTGGCCGAAGGCCTGGGCCGCGGCCAGCCCCCCCTCACTGTCGATGCCGATGTCCTCGGGATCGAGGCTGCCGTCTGCGTTCTGGCCGAAGACGTAGCCGCCGAAGGCGGTGAACAGCGGCATGTTGTGGAACGGATCGCCAGGGGCCTGCTGGATGGCAAGCGGAACCTCAACCGTTCCGTCGGCCGCCAATGCCAGAGCTGTCTCCTCCACCTGGCCCAGGTTGCCGGTGCCTCGGGAACCAGGTCGGTGTTGCGGATCAGGGCGATGTTCTCGATCGAGTACGGCAGCCCGTAGTTCGCACCCTCGTAGTTGAGGGCGCTGATTGCGGCCGGGGCGTACAGGTCGGCCTTGGCGCCGAGATCGACCGGGGCCACGATGCCGCTCGCCACCAGGCCACCCAGCTGGTCGTGGGCGGCAACGAAGATGTCGGGACCCTCGCCGGCCGGCCCGGCCACGGTCACCCGATCGTCGATGTCCTCGAACGGCACCAGTTCCTGGACCACGACGGTGACGCCGTTGTCCTCGCCGAACTGCTCGGCGAAGGGTCGTAGCGCCGGGGCCCTGGTGTCGTCGGCCCAGATGACCAGGTCGCCGGTTTCGCGGACCACATCGGCGAGACCGCATCGGGTGGTGGAAGATCGTTGTTTCAAGCCAGCAGTTCCACCGCCGAGCGCACCCGTTCCATCACCGGTCCGGCGACCGCTCTGGCCTTCTCCGCACCGTGTTCCAGCAGAGCGATGGTTGCCGCGTCGTCGAGCTCGGCCCGCCGCTTCTGGACGGGCCGGAGCAGCTCGATCAGCGCCGCGGACGTATCGGCCTTGAGCGGGCCGTACTGGGTGTAGTCGTCGGCCAGGGCCACCGGATCGCCGTCGGTGGCCACCGCCAGCATGGCCAGCAGGTTGGAGACGCCAGGCTTGTCCACCGGGTCGTACCGGACCTCACCATCGTTGTCGGTCACCGCCCGCTTGAGCTTCCTGGCGATCTCGGCCTCCGAGTCGGTCAGCAGCACCGTGCCCTGGGGGGAGTCGGCCGACTTCGACATCTTGTTCTCGGGGTGCTGCAAATCCATCACCCTGGCCCCGGCCTGGGGGATCTGGTGCTCGGGTACCACCAGAACATCGCCGTAGCGGCTGTTGAACCGGTTGGCCAGGTCCCTGGTGAACTCGATGTGTTGGCGCTGGTCGTCGCCGACCGGCACGATCTGGGTGTCGTAGAGCAGGATGTCCGCCGCCTGCAGGGTGGGATAGGTGAACAGCGCGGCCGACACGAAGTCGTTGGTCTCGCTCTTGTCCTTGTACTGGGTCATGCGCCGCAGTTCGCCGACGGCGGCCACGCACTGCATGAGCCAAGCCAGCTCGGTGTGCTCACGAACCTGGGACTGGACGAACAGCGTGGAACGGACCGGGTCGATGCCGATGGCGATCAGATCCTTGGCCGCTTCGATCGTGGCCCGGCGGATCTCACCCGGTTCGCGGGGGACCGACAGGGCGTGCAGGTCGACGATGCAGTACACGCCATCGGTCGTTTCCTGGAGCTTGGCCCAGTTCCGCAGCGCACCGAGGTAGTTCCCGAGGTGAACGGTACCGGTCGGTTGGATACCGGAGAATGCGCGGGGCCGAGCGGGCTCTGAGTCCATGGAGCCGTAGAATAGAGGGGTTGCTGGAAGCTTTCCGCCGAATTCGAGTAGAATCACATCGATGTCATTCCCGACGGCACTCTCGGAGCAGTCCGAGGATTCGGATCAGGACCGTCCCGGTCAACCGGCAGGCGGTGCCCCGGTCGATCCGGCGATCGATCGGCCGATGCCGGCCACAAACGGTGTCTCCGAACCTCCCGACCGCTCGGCAGCCGATCGGGGCTCACCGCGATTCGTGGTGCAGACCGAACACTTCGAAGGGCCGTTCGACCTCCTCCTCCACCTGATCCTCAAAGACGACGTCGACCTGTACGAGGTTCGCCTGTGTGAGATCGTCGACGCCTATCTGGCCGAGGTGGCGAGGCTCGAGCAGTGCGATCTCGAGCTGTCGACCGAGTTCCTGCTCATCGCCGCCACGTTGGTGGAACTGAAGTGCCGCCGCTTGCTGCCAACCGACGACGGCTTCGACCTCGACGAGGAACTGGGTCTGTGGGAGGAGCGGGACATGCTGCTGGCCCGCCTCCTGGAGTGCAAGACCTTCAAGGATGCGGCGTCGGTGTTGGCCAACCTGCGGGATCAGGCGGCCAAGGCTCTGCCCCGCCGAGGCGGTCTTGAGGAGCAGTTCCTGGCCCTGGCCCCCGACCCGCTGGCCGGTATGACCGCCGACAAACTGCGGCGAGCTTTTCTCCGTATCGCCTCCGAGAAGCCGAAGCCGGAGGTCTCGCTGGCCCACGTGTCGGTGGCGAAAGCCAGTGTCACCGACGCCATCGAGGATCTTGTCGAGCGGCTGCCGTCGAGCGGGCCGGTCACGTTCCGGTCGTTGACCGAGGGGATCGCCGAGCGTATCGAGGTCGTGGTCCGGTTCCTGGCGGTGCTGGAGCTGTTCAAACAGGGTCTGGTCGAGCTCGATCAGCTCACGAGCTTCGGTGATCTCACCGTGTCCTGGATCGGTGACGACGCCGACGCCGCGCTGGTCACCGGCAGCGCCGATGTCTACGAAGGATGAACGTGGATCGAGTTGAGCCGCCGTCGGCGGAGACACTGCGCGAGGCCGGACGGGCGGTGGAGGCGATCCTGCTGGTCGCCTCCGATCCCACACCCGAACAGCTGCTGGCCCAGCTGCTGGAGCTGCCGGCCGACCTCGTTGGGGCGATGTGTCGGGAGCTGGCCGGCGAATACCAGGCCCAGCAGCGTGGCTTCCAGCTGGTCGAGATCGCCGGCGGCTGGCGGTTCCAGACCCACCCCGATGTGCACCCGTACGTCGAGCGATACGCCCTGGAAGGCGTGCCGAACCGGCTGTCGAGTGCCGCACTGGAGACCCTGGCCATCGTCGCCTACAAGCAGCCCATCTCCAGGGCTCAAATCGGTGCCATCCGAGGGGTCAACGTGGACGCGGTGCTGCGAACCCTTGTCCAGCGGGGCTATGTCGAGGAGAACGGGAAGGATGAGGGCCCGGGGCAGGCGTCGTTGTTCGGCACCACCGACTTCTTCCTCGAACAGCTGGGCCTGATGTCCACCGACGAGCTGCCGGCATTGGGGGAGTTCGTGCCATCGGCCGAGGTCCTCGAAGCGCTGGAGCAGACCCTGAAGTTCACAGACGACCCTCCACCGGCCGACGGCGCCGGCGACGGCGGTGAGTCGGACGACCACCCATCGACCAACGGTGGCGGAACCAACGGCAGCGGCACCGACGCCACGAGCACGGCCGGCGGTGTCCAGGCGGCGGACCACGGTGGCGGGGTCGAGAATGCATGAACGGCGAACGGGAGCGGGTGCAGAAGGTTCTGGCCAGGATCGGGCTCGGTAGCAGGAGGGCCAACGAGGTTCTGATCTCGCAGGGGCGGGTCATGGTCAACGGCCGGGTCGTCGAGCTGGGGGACCGGGTCGGCCCGGAGGACGAGCTGGCCGTCGACGGGAGAATCTACTCCACGCTCCCCGATGCGGTGACCTACCTCGTCAACAAGCCGGTTGGTGTGGTCACCACCGCATCGGACCCCGAGGGGCGGCCGACGGTGATGGGACTGGTCCCGGACGAGCCCCGGGTATTTTCCGTCGGACGGCTGGACCGAAACACCGAAGGCCTGTTGCTGATGACCAACGACGGAGGCCTGGCCCACCGGTTGACCCATCCCAGCTTCGGTGTCGAGAAGGAGTACCTGGTGCAGGTGTCGGGGCGGATCTCGCCGCGGTCACTGCGGCAGCTCCGGGAAGGGATCGAGCTCGATGACGGCGTCACCTCCCCGGCCAAGGCATCGCTGCTCGACGGGGGCCTGCTGCGGCTGACGATCCACGAGGGCCGGAACCGGCAGGTCCGCCGGATGTGTGAGGCCATCGGCCACCCGGTCGTCCGGCTGGTCAGATCGCGGATCGGGCCCATCGTCGACCCAAAACTGAAGCCCGGTTTCTCCCGCCCGCTGACCGGCGACGAACTGCTCGAATTGCAACGGGCCGTGCACCCACGCCGGTAGCCTCCGGCCATGGCAGTGCGCGCGCTACGGGGAGCCATCACCGTCGATCACGATGAGCCGGAGGAGATCCGTCGGCGGACGATCGAGCTGTTGACCGAGCTGTTCGATCGCAACGATCTCGCCATCGACGACGTGATCAGCATCCTGTTCACCGCCACCGAAGACCTCACCAGCCTGCCACCGGCAGCAGGGGCCCGGGCCTTCGGTCTCACCGACGTGCCCTTGCTGTGCGCGCTGGAGATGCCGGCCGACGGTGGCCTGGCGGGCTGTATCCGGCTGATGCTGCATGTCGAAACCGACCTGCCCCGCCCCGGGTTGCGCCATGTATTCCTGCGGCGGGCAACGACGTTGCGCCCGGAACTGGCCGAGCCGGGCGATGAGTCGCTGGAGCGATGACGTGAACGACCGATCAGAGGACGGGCCCCGTCGAGTCAATGTGATCGGCACCGGCCTGATCGGCGGCTCGATCGGCCTGGCGCTGCGGGATCGGGGCTGGCACGTGTCGGCCTACGACGTCGACCCGGAGGTCGAGCGCCAAGCCGTGTTGTTGGGCGTTGCCGACGAGACCGGGCTCGATCCCGACGCCGATGTGACGGTGGTTGCGGCGCCGGTTGGGGCGATCAGCGAGCTGGTCCAATTGGCACTGACGAAGACAACCGGCCTGGTCACCGACGTCGGCTCCACCAAGGCTGCGATCTGTGACGGTGTCGACAATCCCCGGTTCATCGGCGGCCATCCCATGGCCGGCTCCGATCAGGACGGCATCTCCGGCGCTCGGGCCGATCTGTTCTCCCAGGCCATGTGGGTGCTGACGCCGAGCGAGTCGACGTCGGAGGAGGCGTTCGCCACGATCAGGGCCATGGTCACGTCGTTGGGAGCCGAATCGATCGCCCTCCCCCCAGCGGTCCACGACGAACTGGTGGCCCAGGTCAGCCATGTTCCCCACCTGACCTCGGCGGCATTGATGAACCTGGCGGCCAGCACCTCGGTGGAGCACCGACCGTTGCTCCGCCTTGCCGCCGGCGGCTTTCGGGACATGACCCGGATCTCGGCCGGCAGGGCCGCCATCTGGCCCGATATCTGCGTCGCCAACCGGGAGGCGATCGTGGTCGGTCTCGATCGACTCATCGATGCGCTGCAGGCCACCCGCACGCTCGTGGTCGACGGCGACCGGGCCGGGCTGTATTCGCTGCTCGACACGGCCCGGACCGCCAGGCTGAATCTGCCGGTCGGCTACGGCCAGGCCGAGAACGCCTCCGAGCTGGCCGTGCCCATCCCGGACCGGCCGGGCGAGATCGCCGCCATCGCCACCCTGGCCGCCGAGCTCGATGTCAACATTCTCGACCTGGAGATAAGCCACTCCGGTGAGGGCGCCCAGGGTGTGATGCTGTTGGTGGTGGATGCGGCAAAGGGCGAACGTCTGGTCGGCGGGCTGATGGCGAGGGGCTATCGGCCGACGCTGCGGGAGTTGCAGTGATGGCGGGCGAGCGGAGGTGCCAATGAGCGACGAGTTGACGGTGATCGCCATCGACGGGCCTGCGGGTTCCGGCAAGTCCACCGTGGCGCGGCGGCTGGCGGAACGGCTCGGGATCGAGTACCTCGATACCGGTGCGATGTACCGGTCGGTGACCTTCGCCGTGCTGGCCAACGGCGTCGACCCCGAGGACGAGGAGAAGGTGGCGGCCGTGGCCCGCCGGGTCAGGATCGACCTCGACGACGGCGGTCTGGTCATCGTCGACGGCGTCGACGCCACCACCCAGATCCGGGGGCCCGAGGTCTCGCGATCGGTGTCGGTCGTCGCCGCCAATCAGGAGGTCCGTTCCGAGCTGGTGTCCCGCCAGCGGGAGTGGACCAGGCGCCGGGGCGGGGGAGTCCTGGAGGGCCGCGACATCGGGACCGTTGTCTTCCCCGACGCCGACCTCAAGGTCTACCTGACCGCCGATCCGCAGGTTCGAGCGGCAAGGCGGGCCCGGGAGGTGACCGATCTCGACTACGACGTGGTGGCGGCGGACCTGGCACGTCGGGATTCCTATGATTCGGAGCGCAAGCATGATCCCTTGCGCCAGGCCGGCGATGCGCTCATTCTCGACACCACCGGCCTCACCATCGATGAGGTGGTCGACGATCTGGCGAAACGGCTGGTCGATGGCTGACAGTGGCGGGGAGGAGATCATCTGCTCCGGAGCCCCGTCGGTCGTCGGAACCTCCGAGCCCCCGGCCGTCCGGGCTCCGTCGCCGGCCGAGGCGGTTGCCATGGGCCGGGGTGCCAGGCTGGCCTATCGGGTGGTGCGGGCCGTGGTGTGGCTCGTCGCCAAGGCCCTGCTCCGGGTCACGGTCAAGGGGGTCGAGCACGTCCCGCAGTCCGGAGGCTATGTCCTGGCCCCCGGCGGCCATCGCTCAATTCTCGACACGCCCCTGGCCGCCCTGGCCGGCCCTCGGGTGTTGCGCTACATGGGAGCCGAAACCTACTTCGCCATTCCCGGCCTCGGCCTGTTCCTTCGAGCCCTCGGTGGCTTCCCGGTGGAGCGGTCGACCACCGATCGTCGGGCGCTACGGCTGTCCGAGGAGGTGCTTCGCAACGGCGAACCGCTGGTGGTGTTCCCCGAGGGAACCCGCCAGGTGGGTCCGATCGTCCAGCCCCTCAAGGAAGGAGCGGCGTTCCTGGCCTGCCGGGCTTCGGTCCCGATCCTGCCGATCGGTATTGGTGGGGCGGAGCGGGCCATGCCGATCGGCGGCCGTTTCATCAGGCCGTCCAGGGTGGTCATCGTGATCGGCGAGCCGATGCATCCTCCGAGCCGGGGCGACGGCGAGCGGGTCAGGCGCTCCGCGGTCAGCGGCCTCACCGAGCAGTTGCACGGGAGACTGCAAGAGCTCTTCGACGAGGCCCAGATCACCGCCGGGGTATAGGCGACGCACGGTCCGCTGGTCCGCGGTGCCGGATCTGCGGTGCCGGGTCCGCCCTGGTCTCGGAATGGCGAGTCGGGTCAGAGGGTGCCGAGCACTTCCGAGGCGTCTATCTGGCGATCGTTGAGGGCCGGGCGATCGGCCAGCGAGCCACCGAGTGCCAGGGTGGCCACCACGTCCACGGCGCCGAGCAATTCCCGCAGGTTTCTCGGCGGGGGGAAGTACTCGTCCTCCTCGGTGATGTGCACCTCCTCGACGCCATCGACCGGCGCCAGGAAATCGATCACGGCCTGAACCACGTCCTCGGGCGCAGACGCCCCGGCGGTCACGCCGATGGTGCCCCGCAGGTCGTCCGGCAGCTCGTCGGGGCCGTTGACCCGGAAGACCCGCTCGCAGCCGGCCTCGGTGGCCAGCTTGGCCAGGGCGTTGGTATTGGAGCTGTTTGCCGACCCGATGACCACGAAACCGTCGCAGCGCTCGGCGGTGGCCATCAGCGCCGACTGGCGGTTGGTCGTGGCGAAGCAGAGATCGGAGCGGGCAGGGGTGAACAGGTCGGGGTACCGGGCCGCCGCGGCCTCGGCCACATCGCTCCAGTCCCGGTGGCTGAGTGTTGTCTGGGCCAGTAGGGCGGTGGGCCGGTCGAAGTCCGGGAGAGCCTCGACCTCGGCCACCGTTTCCACCCGGTGGATGGCGTCTGGGGCGACCGCCATCGTGCCAACCGCCTCCTCGTGGCCCTCATGGCCGATGTAGACGATCTGGTACCCCTTGCCGGCCCGGACCTTGACCTCGTGGTGGACCTTGGTCACCAGTGGGCAGACCGCATCGACCACATAGCTGCCCCGCTCCCGGGCTGCGGTGACAACGTCGGGGGCCGAACCGTGGGCCGACAGCATGATCGGCCGCCCGACCGGCACCTCGTCGATGTCGTCGACGAAGATGACCCCGCGGTCGCGGAACCTGTCGACGACCAGTTTGTTGTGGACGATCTCGTGGTAGCAGTAGACCGGCGGTTCGAAGGCCCGGACCATCCATGCCAGCGCCTTGATCGCCATTTCGACGCCGGCGCAGAACCCCCGCGGGGCGCAGAGCAGCACCTTGTTCACCATCGGCCACCACCTTCGCTCTCGCTCATGGACACCGCCAGCCTAGACATCGACCCCGGCCGCCACTGTGGGCCGACCAGGACGATCTGGTTGACCGTGCAGTGCCGCTCCAGAAACCCCGCCTCGCAGTAGGCCAGGTAGAAGCGCCACAACCGGCAGAACCGGTCGTCGAGACCGAGCTGCTGGACTTCGGCCAACCGGCTGTCGAACCGCTCACGCCAGATCCGCAGCGTTTCGGCGTAGTGGGCCGAAAAATCCTCGACATCGAGCATCCGCAGCCGGGTGGCCTGGGACACCGAACGAGCCACCGCCCCGATGGAGGGGAGGAACCCACCGGGGAAGACGAATCGGCGAATGAAGTCCTCGGTGTTCTTGACCCGGTCGTAGCGCTGATCAGGGACGCAGATCGCCTGGATGCCCACCATGCCGTCCGGGGCGAGGCAGTTCTCGATGGTGGCGAAGAACCGGTTGTAGTCCCGCCAGTCCACCGCCTCGATCATCTCGATCGACACGATCCGATCGAATCGGCCGGTGAGATCCCGCCAGTCCCGACCCAGCAGCCGGACCCGGCTCCGGGCCTTCGACCCGGCCAACCTGGCTTCGGCCTCCTCCAACTGCTGTTGGGAGACGGTCGTGGTGGTGACCGACGCTCCCCGTTGCTCGGCCGCCCGCAGCGCCATGCCACCCCAGCCGGTGCCGATCTCGAGCACATGGTGATCGGCATCGACGCCGAGCTTGGCCAGGAGCCGGTCGTACTTGGCCAGGCTCGCCGCCTTCAGATCTGCCACACCGTCGGCGAACACCGCCGCCGAGTAGCTCATCGAATCATCGAGGAACAGGCGGAAGAAGTCGTTGCCGAGGTCGTAGTGGGCGCCGATGTCCTCCCGGTTCCTCCGCCGCGAACTCCGGGGCAGGGCCCGACGGGCGGCATCCCCGAACCGGCCGGTGAACCGGTTGACCCGGTTGCGAAGCTCGTCCATGCCCTGGAGGTTGCGAATGAGGATCTGGACCACCGATGTGGGCTCGTCGGCGTGCCACCAACCCTCGATGTAGCCTCGACCGAGGCCGATCGAGCCTTCCCGGACGATGGCGCTCCAGGCCCGGTCGTCGTGCACGGTGATGGTCGCGCTCAGCTGCGAGGGGCCCCTGTCCCGGCCGCTGAAACGGTGGCTGGAACCGTCGGTGTCGATGATGGTCAGATCGTCCGAGCTCATCCGGCTCAACAACCGGAACAGGGTGGTGCGGGCTGCGCCGGCGGCGAGCCCACCCGAGAGCAGTCGGCCGGTGTGCAGTGACGAAGCCCTACTGCGAATCAGCAGGCGGTCGGGATCGACGACCCGGGCGTTGGTGTTGGTCGTTGGCCGCTCTTGCGCCGGGGCCAGGTCGCTTGCGGTGCTGGTCATGGCCGGCTCATCTCGGGGGACCGCTTGGGATGGGACACGAAGGGCACTCCTTTTCTCCAGAGTTTTGTGGCCTGTACATGGATGCCGAGGCTGACCCGGTGGGTCGGCAGCGGATGTCTATACAGGGCGGCGTTCATGGTTCGTCTGGTGGGGGCCAGCAGACGAAGCATCAGTCGGGTCTTGAGCAGCGGTGTCGACGACGTGGCACCGTTGCGCCCATCATCGACATGGGTATCGGCATCGGCAGGGGGCCCGGCATCGACATGGGTATCGGCATCGGCATCGGGCTCGGCGCGATGAACGTCGATGGCCATCGCCAGGTCGTGGGGCGCCGTGGTGGCCGCCGGTTCGGTGGTCGCTCCCACCGACAACCGGTAGACAAAATCCTCGCCGAGGAATGGTGAGACGTGCAGCCGCTTGTCGAACCAGGCGGTCATCCGATCACCGTCGGGCCGCAGCACGGCCCGGTACAGCACCCGTTCCTTCCAGGGAGTGTTGGTGACCTCCAGCACCGCCGCGGTCGGCGGTAGGGCGCTTTCGTGGTCGTGCGCCCCGTCGTCCCACAGGAGGTAGACGGTGATGGGATTGAAGAGCCAGCCCCAGGTCCGGGGTTGGGTCAGCATGCGGATCGGGCCCGTCGGCCGGTGACCGAGGGCCTCGGCCACCGCCGAACGGAGCGCAGGGCCGATCGGCTCCGCGCCGCCGTCGAAGTAGTCACGGCGGCGGAACCGGATCGGCCGTGGGCGGTCCGCCGACCACAGCGGGTGGCGACCGAACAGCTCCTCCGGTCGGTCCGGGTCGATCCAGATCTGGCTGATCGGGTAGGTGAATTCGTGGTTCCGGGGCCGGTTGCGGGCGTGCCAGACCTCACCGACGGCCAGCGCGGACGAGCCTGGCCCTACCATCGCCCGCCCAGTTTCCGACAAACCCGCAGCGCCGAGTTCATGCCGTCCTCGTGGAAGCCGTAGCCCCAGTACGCACCGCAGAAGAACAGCCGATCGACGCCGTCGATGAGGTCGACCTGATCCTGAGCTTCGATCGCCTCGGTGGTGAAGTGGGGATGGCTGTAGCGGTACCGGCCGAGCACCCCCTGGGGTTCATGGTCGGGGTCCGGGTTGAGGGTCACCAGGTACCGGCGGGAGCCGGGCAGCCGCTGCAGGGTTGTCATGTCGTAGGTCAAACTGGCCCGATGGCGGCCGGGGCCGGCGTGGTAGTTCCAGGCGGCCCAGGCCCGCCGGGCCGGTGACAGCACCGAGGTGTCGGTGTGGAGCACGGCGTCGTTGTCCTGGTAGCCGATCGCCCCCAGCAGCCGCTGCTCGTCCGGGCTCGGTCGGTCGATCATTTTCAGTGCCTGATCGCTGTGGCAGGCCAGGATCGCCGCATCGAACTCCGCGGTGCCACGGCTCGACGAGATACCGACGGTTCCGGTGTCGGTGCGCGACACTTCATCGACCGGGCTGTCGGTGAGGATCGGGCCCGAGAACCGTTCGGCGATGGCGTCGACGTAGGTCCGGCTCCCGTCCACCACGGTCCGCCATTGCGGCCGGTCGCCGATGCCGAGCAGCCCGTGGTTTCGGAGGAAGGTCAACAGCGACGCGGCGGGGAAGCGGCCGAAGTCTCGAGGGCTGGTGGACCACACCGCCGCCCCCAGGGGAAGCAGGTGGAGGTCGATGAATGCCTTGGAGTAGTTGCCCCGCTGCAGGAACTGCTCGATGGTCAACGATGGGTCGGGTTGGTCGAGGAACCGGCGGCCATCGCGGTAGAACCGGATGATGTCGTACAACATGGCCCAGAAGCGCCGGTCGACGGCGTTGGCCGGTCTGGCCAGCAGCGTTGCCAGGTTGGTGGCCCGGTAGGCGAACCCGCTGTCGGCCTCGGAGACCGAGAAGCTCATCTCCGACTCCTTGGTTTCGACGCCCAGCCGGTCGAACAGCCGGATCAGGTTTGGGTAGTTGCGGTCGTTGTGGACGATGAACCCGGTGTCGACATTGAGCAGCCCGGCGGTCGGATCCTCAACGGTCACGGTGTTGGTATGGCCGCCGAGACGATGGCCGGCCTCGAAAAGGGTGACGTCGTGCAGTGGGTCGAGCAGGTGGGCGCAGGTCAGCCCGGCGATGCCCGAGCCGACGATGGCGAGCCTCATCGGCCCGCCGCCGGGAGGTGTTGCGAAGACATGAATCCACACTGACAGGCTTTTACCCGCTCGACGCAACCGGGCGGACCGACACCGCCGTGCTTCGGCGGCCCTATCCTGGAGCGGTGGCAGTTCCCCAGGTGATCGCAGTGCAACCGGACTCACCGGCCGACCGGGCCGGCGTGGCCGTTGGCGACGGGCTGCAGACGATCAACGGTGAGCAGCCCCGGGACGTCATCGGCTACCAACTGCTGGTCGACGAAGCGGAGGTGGCCCTGGAGATCGATCGGGGCGGTCTCATCCGGACCGTCGAGATCGCCAAGGGCGACGGTGAACCACTCGGCATCGAGGTCCAGTCAGCGGTTTTCGATCAGGTCCGGACCTGCGACAACCACTGCAGTTTCTGCTTCATCTACCAGTTGCCGCCCGGCATGCGTCGCAGCCTCTACCTCAAGGACGACGACTACCGGTTGTCGTTTCTCTACGGCAACTTCACCACCCTGACCCGATTCACCGAGGCCGACCTGGAGCGGGTGATCACCGAGCGGTTGTCACCGCTGTACGTGAGCATTCATGCCACCAACCGGGACCGTCGGGCCGAACTGCTCCGCAACCGGCGGGGTGCCACCAGCCTGCGGTGGCTGCGGGCGCTGCTCGACGCCGACATCGAGGTCCACGGCCAGGTCGTGGTGTGCCCCGGTGTCAACGACGGTGCCGTTCTGGAGGAGACCATGCTCGGTGTGCTCGATGAATACCCTGAACTCGTCTCGCTGGCCGTCGTGCCACTGGGTGTCAGCGATCATTCGAACGAACCGGAGATGCGATTCCACACCGTCGCAGAAGCCGCGGCGGTGGTCGATGTGGTGGAGGAGTGGCAGCCGATCTTCGCCGCCCACCTCGGGAGGAGGCTGGTCTATGCGGCCGACGAGTACTACCTCCTGGCCGACCGGCCGTTCCCCCCGGCCGAGAGCTACGAGGGGTTCGCCATGCACGAGGACGGCATCGGCATGGCCCGAACCTTCGAGCTGGAGTTCAACGGCGAGGTCGAAACGGCGACCACCCCGGCGGCCGGCTTCTTCTCCTGGGTCGACGGTGCCCCGGCCGACGGGTACCGGGCACACCGCCTCGCCTCGGTCGTGGACTCACCGACCCCGTCGGCTGCGGTCGGGCCCCAGCCGGTTGTGCTGCGGACCCGGGCCGGCGCCGGGGCAGCGGCCTCCCGCCTTCGGGCGACGCCGATCGGGATCCTGACCGGCCACTACGGAGCCCGGGTGCTTGCACCGCTGGTCGATTCGCTCGACCGGGCCGACGTGCGGCTGATCCCGGTCGACAACCGTTTCTTCGGTGGCAACATCGGGGTCACCGGGTTGCTGGTCGGCGGTGACGTGGCTCGCCATCTTGCCGATCAACCGGAGGGCCACCGGTATCTCCTGCCCGATGTCTGCCTTTCCGGTGGCGTGTTCCTCGACGGCACCTCGCTCGAGGACCTGCCCCGCCCGGTCGAGGTGGTCAGCACCGACGGGATCTCGTTGCGGGCCGCACTGGAGGACCGGCGGTGAGCCCGCTCGGCGAGGTGGTCATCGTCGGTCGACCGAACGTCGGCAAGTCGACGTTGATGAACCGGATCCTCGGTCGCCGGGAGGCGATCGTCGAGGAGAAGCCGGGCGTCACCAGGGACCGCAAGGAGGTTGACGCCGAGTGGCAGGGCCATGAATTCCGTCTGGTCGACACCGGCGGCTGGCTGGCCAAGGGATCCGATCTGGACGAGAAGGTGTCCCGCCAGGCCGAGGCCGCGCTGGCCTCGGCCGATGTGATCCTGTTCGTGGTCGATGCCTCGATCGGGATCACCGAAGAGGACGGCCAGGCCGCAAAACGATTGCGGGCGGCCGACCGCCCGCTGCTGCTGGTCGCCAACAAGGTCGACGACGATGCCCACGAGGCTGCCATCTGGGACCTGGTCAGCCTGGGTCTCGGCACGCCTCATCCGGTCAGCTCCATCCACGGCAGGGGAGTGGCCGACCTGCTCGACGAGGTGGTTGGGCTGTTGCCGGACGACGCCGAGGCCGGTGAGCCGGGCTGGGACGATGTCGATCAGGACGAGCGGATCTTCAGCATTGCAGTGGTGGGGAGACCGAACGTCGGCAAGTCAACGCTGTTCAACCGGCTGATCGGTGAGGAGCGCTCGGTGGTGCACGACATGCCCGGCACCACCCGGGACACGATCGACACCGTAGTGGAGACCGAGATCGGCACGGTCCGGTTCCTCGACACCGCGGGCATGCGCCGGCGGAGCCGGATCTCCGAGGACACCGAGTACTACTCGGTGGTGCGGTCGCTCAAGGCGGTCGACGGGGCCGACGTTGCCCTGCTGGTGGTCGACGCCACCGAGGGGGTGACCCAGCAGGACCAGCGCCTGGCCGAGCGGGTCGATGCCGCCGGCTGCCCGACCGTCGTCGTGCTGAACAAGGTCGACCTGTTGACCACCGAGCAGCGTGAGGATCTGACCGAGCAGTTGGCCCGCAAGCTGAGCTTCCTGCCCGAGGCGGGGGTGCATCGCATCTCGGCTCTCAGCGGCCGGGGGGTCCAGGCCCTGCTGCCATCGCTTCGGGGGGCGCTCGACGCCTATCAGACGAGAGCGCCGACCAGGAAGGTGAACGACGTGATCCGTCGGGCCCAGCAGGCTCAGCCGGGTCCCGGTGGCGCCCGGGTCCTCTACGCCACCCAGGGGGCCACCGACCCGCCGACGTTCACCCTCTTCGCCAACCGGGCCATCCCCGACCACTACCTCCGCTACCTGGAGCGGATGCTGCGGGAGAGCTTCGATATCGGGGCCACGCCGATAAAGATGCGAGTTCGTAAGAGAAGCGAATAAGTCCGGCCATTCGGCCAATCGAGGGGCCGAATCTGGCGGCTGAGCGGGCCTACCGTTCGGTAGAACCAGGCGCCGAGGTCGGCCGACGGCGTCGGCCAGGGATCGAACCGGTGGCTACCCCAGCATTGGCCACAGTTGTAGAGGTAGCCTGTGCGACATGGATCGGCTCCTACCCGCCCTAGCTGCCGTTGTTTGCGGTGCCGCTTCGGTGTACTGGATTCGAGCCACGATCGATCGCCAACGGGTGGCCCACCGGCTGGCCGGCGAGCAGATCGACCCCGACATCTGGCGCCTGGCCAACAACGACTATCGCCGCGACTTCCAAACCGCCATCTTCACCACCATCGCCACCCTGGCCCTGATCGTGGTGGCCGTGGCCGAGATCGGGTTCTGGCCCGCCGCCGCGGTGTCGCTGCTCGCCGTGCCCTCTGCCGTTGCCCTGGCCAGACGAGGCACCCAGGCCGAGATCGCCAGGATCGCCGCCGACCGGTCCGAGGTGGAGAAGCGGGCCCGTGAGGTGCTGACCCAGGAGGAGCTGGCACCGCTGCAGTGGGCGGCCCGGCTGGCGCCGTCCGACCTCCCCGACCTGCCCGGCTTCGACATCGGTCAGGCCTACCAGGCCAGCAGCGGAGCCATGGCCGGCGATTTCTACGACGTGTTCAAGGTCGACGAGCACAGGGTGGCGGCCGTCATCGGCGATGTCACCGGCCACGGCATAGAACCGTCGATCACCGCCCTCCAGGCAAAATATCTGCTGCGGGCATTCCTGTTGCAGTTCCGCGATCCCGGCCAGGCGCTCGAAGAGTTGAACGCCCAGATGTCGGTCCTGGAACGGGGCGAGGAGTTCATCTCGTTGTGTGTGCTGGTGTTCGACACCGACGCCGAGACGCTGCGCTACGCCTCGGCCGGTCATCCGGCGGCCTTCGTCTGGCACAGCCGCGAGGTGCGGCCCCTCGGGGCCACCGGGCCACTGCTGATGCTCGACCACACCGCCCCGTATCACTCGCGGGAGCTGGCCTGGGATGTCGACGATGTGGCCGTGCTCTATACCGACGGCCTGGCCGAGGCCCGCAACGGTGACGCCCTCTTCGGCGAGGACGGCGTTGCCAGCATGATTCGCAGGGACCCCACGGCGTCGCCCGACGTGCTGACCAAGGTCCTGGTCGAAGCGGCCCGGGACTTCGCCGGTGGGCCCATAACCGATGATCTGGCGGTCCTGGTCCTGCGAAGAACCTAGGTTGGGGGACGTAGTGTCGGGGTGGCTGTCGGCGCTAGATTCCGGGTGGCGGCACGGTCCGATCGCCGGGCTGAGTGTCGAGGACCTGCGAGGGAGCGGCAGTGCCCTGGTGTGACAGTTGCGACGTCTATCTGGCCCCCAACACGGTGGCCACCGACGGGTGTTGTCCCACCTGCCACGCCGAGGTGGACACCGCCGATGACAAGAACCTGCAGACCGCCAAGGTGCCGTGGCACTTCTGGGTGGTGGTTGTGGCGCTGGTGGCCTATCTGGGCTGGCGACTGATCGAGGGTATCGTCTGGCTCGTCGGCCAGGTCTGACCCACGGCGTCGATCGGCGCTGCGGCTCGTCAGCCTGGCAGAAATCGGCGAATCGACCACCGGCGACCCACGGTTCCCGATACGCTCGAACCGCCACGGGCTGTGGCGCAGCTTGGTTAGCGCGCTTGACTGGGGGTCAAGAGGTCGGGAGTTCGAATCTCCCCAGCCCGACAGGTTTTCCCATGTCAGGTCAGAGGGTAGGTGACGACGCTGAGGCTGGTGAGAGCGACGCGGTCCTTGTATGCGTTCGCCGCCTTCTTGGTCTCGAAGGTACCGACCTGTCTGACTCGGCGCTTGCCGGTGCTCGGGTCGTACCCGACCTGGCGCACCGCCCACTTCCCCCGATGCTTCTGGACAACCAGCTCCGCCTGAGACAGCTCTTGCATAGAGTCAGATTACTACATACATTTTACATACATCAGGTTCCTTGGGGCTGCTACCTTCTGTTGGCAGATACCCTCTGACCTGGGCAAACTCT
>CAMYLA010000140.1 GCA_947259095.1 uncultured Acidimicrobiaceae bacterium
GCCCGGTCAGGCCATGATCCAGCCGCCGTCGACGTTCAAGGTCTGGCCGGTGATGAACGCGGCATCCGGTCCGACCAGGAACGAGACCGCGGCCGCAACATCGTCCAGCCGGCCCCGGCGTTTCAGCGCCTGGGAATCGATGATCCGCCGGGAATAGGCCTCCGGGTCGGCGTGCATCTCCTCGGCCCTGGTCGGGAACGCCCCGGGGGCGACGCAGTTGACCCGGATGTCGGCCGGCCCCAACTCGGTTGCGAGGGCCCGGGTCATGGCCGCCGCGGCGCCCTTGGTGGTGGCGTATGGCACCATCTCGGCCCAGCCGCCGTGCTGGGTGATCGAGCCGATGTTGACGATGGCCCCCGCCCGTCGGCCTCGGCGCATCCGACCGGCGGCGGCACGGGAGGCGAAGAAGTAGGCCCGCTGGTTGACCGCAACCACGTCGTCGTAGACCTCGGGCGTCACGTCGGCCACCGGCCCTGCGGGAAACACCGCGGCGTTGTTGACCAGCACCTGCAGCGACCCGAGGTCGGCTTCGGCCGCGGACATGAGGCGGCCGATGGCCGCCACGTCCCGCAGATCTACGGCGTAGGCCCGGGCGGTGCCGCCCGCTTCCTCGATCGACCGACGGGTGGCCTCGGCCTCGTCACCGTCGACGTCGACGACGGCGACCGCATACCCGTCTGACGCGAGCCGGACGGCGATCGGTCGACCGAGGCCGCCACCGGCCCCCGTCACCACTGCGGTGGCTGCATCCGGTGTGGTCACGGCGGATCTCCCATCAGTCGAGCGCCATTCGGCGGATCACCGGTCCGAATCTACACTGGGCTCGGTGAACGGCCCAGACCCGTCGACCTTCCTGCAAGTACTCGACCTCACCGCCGATGGCCCGGCCGATCGGTTCGTCGGGCCACCGTCGCCGGAGCGGGGCGGTCGGACCTACGGCGGCCAGTTCCTGGCCCAGGCGGTGGTGGCCGCCCACCGGACCGTCGACGGTGACCGGCCGGTCCACTCGCTGCACGGGCTGTTCCTCCGGCCCGGCGATGTCGATCGTCGGACCACATGGGAGGTGGAGCGGGTCAGGGACGGCCGCTCGTTCGCCGTTCGATCGGTGGTCGGCTCCCAGGAGGGTCGGGAGGCGTTCCGGGTGCTGCTGTCGTTCCATCACCCGGAGCCGGGTCTCGCCTACCAGCGGTCGCTCGACTTCTCCATCGACGAGTTGCCGCCACCGGATGCGGTGACGATGAGCTACGTCGAGTACTGCCTGGCCCACCCCGACGTGGCCGCCGCCGACTGGTTCGGCCAGGACCGGCCGATGGAGATCCGCTACATCGACCCGCCGGATCCGGTCTCGGGGCCACCCACCGAGAAACCGCAACGAACCTGGACCAGGATCATCGGCCCGCTGCCCGACGACGGGTGGATCCATCAGGCCGGCCTGGCCTATCTGGCCGATGCCACCCTGATCGACCACGTCGTCCTGCCCCACGGTCACCGATGGCACGATGCCCGGTTGACCGGAGCCAGCCTCGATCACGCCATGTGGTTCCACGGGGACGCCCGGGCCGACGGCTGGTTGTTGTTCGACCAGCGGGTCGAGCTGACCGGTGGCGCCAGGGGCCTGGCCGCGGGCCGGTTCTACACCCCGGACGGTGTGCTCGTCTCCACCTGCAACCAGGAGGGGCTGATGCGCTGGTCGGGTACCGGGCCCTGATCGTTCGAGCGACCGGCTTCGGCCTCGGGTGCGATGGCTCGACGGCCACCGTTGCGCTGCTCAGCTCGCTCGGTCTGGTCGGTCCCGGTTCGTCGGGTCCGGGGCGAGCCGCTGGGCCGCGCCGACCATCGCCGCCACGAAGGCGGCGATCACCGCGGCCTGCAACGCCAGGGTTCTGGTGGGGGCCACCGATGCCAGCAGGGAGCCTCCGGCCCCGACCAGGATCGCCACCATCACCACCTGGGCCACCTCACGTCGACGTTGACGGCCGACGGCCTCGGTCCGGTCGACGTCTCGCCGTTGTTCCATCGAGGCCCATGCCAGTTCCAGCGCCACGTACCAGAGGCAGCCAACGATCAGCGAGCGACCCCAGGGCGGCCCGTTCGCCTGGTCCGGGCCGACCAGGGCCCCGAGCAGCATCGGCAGGCTGGCCAGACCGGCCAACCTCTGGGAACCGCCGACCAAACCGGCGGTGAACGCCACCAGTGCGATCACGGCCCCCCGCACGGCCAACCAGCCCAGCTCCCCGTCGGCGGTCGACACCACTGCGGCGGTGAGCGAGGCCACCCCGAAGGCACCGGCGGCAGCGCGCCATCCGGCGCGCAATTCGATGCTGCGCCATCCGGCGCGCAATTCGATGCTGCGGCCCCCCAGTCGGCCGTGGTACTCGCTCATCGCCGCGCCCCGGCCCTGGAGCCAAGGCGGCGCCTCGCCAGGTCGGCCAGCACCAGGTCGATGGGGTCGCCGAGCTCCCAGCGGCCGACCGCGATGCCCTGTTCGGTCAGGCGGTCGCGGGTGACATTGCGCTCGGCCTCCCACAGCAGCGAGGCCACGCGGGCGGTGTCGGCGCGGCTGGCGAATTCCTCCCCGACGGTGGGGTCGGTGATCGGTGGGCACTCGATCACCGACACGTCGTGGCCGCCGGCCCGCAGCACCGACAGCGAGTCGACGAACCGGGGATCGAGCAACGGCGAGAGTGCGATCACGAACGACCGGGGCGGCAGGGCCTTCGGTGGAACGATCATCACCTGACGGTCGGCTGCGTTCTCGTACAGTTCGGTTGCCAGCAGGGCATCGGTGAGTCGTTGCAGCTGATGGCGACCGGTGCCGGGGTTGACCCAGCGGACGATCCCGCCAAGCTCGATCAGTCCCACCCGGTCGGTCACCGAGAGATGGCTCCCGGCCAGGCCGACCGCGGCCTCGATGGCAAGCCCGAGGATCGACCGCATGTCGTGGCCCGACTCGGTGAAGGTGTCGATCAGCAGGACGACATCGGTCGACCGGTCTGGATGCCGTTGGGAGACGACCAGCTCGTCGGAGCGGGCGCTGGCCCGCCAGTTGATGTCCCGCAGCGAATCGCCGGCGCCGAAAGGACGGATGTCGGCGTACTCGATGCCACGCCCCACGTTCCGGGAGTCATGGGCGCCGGACAGCCGTCGGACGTACCATGGGGCCAGCAGCCGCTGCAGGTCGACCGGTCGGGGGTGGACCCGAACCACGGTCGGGGTGTGCAGCGACCCGGTCCACTGGATCAGCCCGTACGGTTCGTTGACCGTGAGGTCGACCCGGCCGACGTCGTGGGATCCCCATGCGCCGGCGGTGAGCTCGGCCCGCAACTCGGTTGTCCGGCCGGCGATGGCCAGGTCGGCGAGCGGGCGGACGGCGCCGGGCGGGGCGACCTCGACCAGCGGATCGGTCGACGGTGAGGCGTCCGGCCAGAAGCCGGCGTCCGGCCGGACCTCAACCTCCACCCAGCCGCCGGCGCCGGCGATCCCGGTCACCACCTCGAAACTGTCGCCGGCAACGACCCGCTTGGCCTCGGCCCGGACCGAGCCGACCACCTCCGGGTTCCGGCTGCCGGACAGCCCCATCGCCAGGAGCACCGCCCACGGTGCGGCCAGTACCGCCGCGTCTGGTCGGCCGGCCATCACCGCCACGATGGCGCAGACCGCGGTGATCAGCACCGCCACCGGCAGCCGAACGGTCGCCCGTCGGATCACGTCCCGGTGCTGTGGTCGGGCCCGAACCGGGCCGGCGAGCCATCGGGGGCGGTCGAGCCTCCGGTGGCCGAGCTCGTCTGCACCGTGCTGTCGGCCTGGCGAGCCTCCTCGGTTGCAGGAGCGGCGGCCGCCGCGGGAGCCGCCGTCGTTGCAGGAGTGGCGGCCGTTGCGTCCGCCGATTCTCGGGGCAGGGTGGCCGGGGTCGGAACCGAATCGAGGCACCGGTCGACCACCGATGCGGCGTCGACCCCCCTGACCCAGAGCTCCGGTCGGAGCACGATCCGGTGCCCCAGTGCCGCTCGGGCAACCCCCTTGATGTCATCGGGGGTCACATAGTCGCGCCTGCTCAGCAAGGCCCTGGCCCTGGCCAACTTGACCACCGCATCGACACCTCGGGGGCTGGCTCCGGCGTGGACCTGGGGGTCGCTGCGGGTGGCGTGTACCAGCGCAACCGCATAGTCGATGATGGGCTCGGAGACCACCACCGTCTCCATGGTGGCCTGGAGCCCGAGCACCATCGTCAGATCGACGACCGGTTCCAGCTCGATCACATCGCTGCCACGCCGCAGTCTTCGGCGCACGATCTCCGCCGCGTCGGCCGCACTCGGGTAGCCGAGCGCCTGAGCCTCCGGCAGGGGGAAGGTCCCTTCGAACTCGATGGGGTTCTGGGTGGCCAGCACCACGAACGGGGCCGGGAGCGGGTGGGAGACGCCGTCGACGGTGACCTGGCGTTCCTGCATTGCCTCCAGCAGCGCGGCCTGGGTCTTCGGGGGCGCCCGGTTGATCTCGTCGCCGAGCACCACGTTGTGGAAGATCGGCCCCGGCCGGAAGCTGAACTCCTGGCGGCGCTGATCGTAGAGCAGCGACCCGGTGACGTCGGCCGGCATCAGATCCGGGGTGAACTGGATGCGGCCGATCGTCATCCCGGTCACCTGGGCCAGCGACCGGGCCAGCAGGGTCTTGCCCAGCCCCGGCAGGTCTTCGATCAGCACGTGGCCACCGGCCAGCAGCCCGCTCAGGACAAGCTCCAACTCCGGTCGCTTGCCGACGATGACCGTGCCGATCCGATCGAGAATCAGGTCGCAGGCGTCTGCCGCAACGCCGACATCCATGGCCGCTGGTCGGGGCGGATTGTCCTGATCGCTCAACGTTCGGTCCTCACGGCTGGTGGGCGGGTTCGCCGACGAGTTGCAGCAACTGCTCGATCTCGTCCAGCGTCGGCATGCGGTCGGCGGTGTCGGGGTCGGTGTCGGCCTCGACCAGCCAGGCCAGCGGGCCCAGGACCGCCAGCGCGGCGGCCGGGTCGTTTTCGGCATCGATCCCGTGGTGGGTCCGGACATGGTGGTCGGTCAGCGACTTCAGCCGGGGTCGGAGTCGCAGCGCAAAGGCCCGTTGACTGTCGCGGGCGCTGATCACCGTGCCTTCGAGCGCCAGAAGTGGGCGGGGGAGACGGCTGGCCTGCGGTTCGCTCGGTCGTCGGATCCGCCACAGGCCACGCAGGCGACCCGGCGATACCGGGACCAGGTCGAGCATGCGGAGGATGGTCGACAGGGCCAGCCAGGCCGAGAAGGCGATCAACCACACCTCGACCGACACCTGGCGTTGTTGCCCGAGCGGCAACGCCACCAGCAGCCCCAGCACGGCGGCCCACAGGACGCTCATCACGATCCTGCGACGACCCCTCAACTCAGGGCCGCCAGTTCCGAGCGAACCCGTTGCAGCGACGAGGCGGCCTGTTCCTGGTCGGTGGCGGTGATGGGGTGGGTCGAGAAACGGGCCACCTGATAGAGCTCGGCCAGGCGCAGCAGCGGTTCGGTGTCGATCGGCAGGCTGGCCAGGGCCCGCTGCAGGTGCTCGGTCGGCGTCTCGTTCGGTTGTCGCGGCCGGCCGGTGTCGGAAAGGGCGGCTTCGAGCCCGTCGTAGGCCAGCAGCACCGCCGATCGGGGGTCGGCGCCCAGTCGCAGGTGGTCGGCGGCATGGTCGACGGCGGGGGACAAGGCCTGGCCGACCGATACCTCGTCGTCATCGACATGGTGTTCGGGGACCCGGCGCCGGCTCACCGCCGCCACCGCCCCGGCTGCGGCCAGCATGACCAGCAGCACCGCCAGCTCCTCCCGGCCGAGCGAACCCGTGGGATTGGCGGCCGGTTCCTCCACCTCGGCCGCCTCCGGTGGGGCCGGGCTGTCGGCCTGGTCCGGCGAGGGCTCGCGGTCGCGCTGGCTGAACCACAGGAACACCGCCACCAGCAACAGCAGCGGCCACAGTGGCCGTTTCTTGGGCGGGGGCAGGGTGGCGGTTCCCTTGGGGCCGGCGAGGATCGACACGACGATGATGAGGCCGCCGAGAATGAGCAGCCCGACGAACACGTAGTTGAGCCAGTCGAGCCCCGGCATCGACAGCCACGTGTCGGTGTCGGCGGCCCGGCCCCCGCCAACGCCGATGATGACAACCCACAGGATTGCCAGGGCCAGCACCGCGCCGGGTCGACCGTTGAGCCACCCCACCACGCTGCGAACCACGGCCATGCGCAACGTTAGCCCGACCACCGATCGGGTTCAGCACCGCCGATCGGATCGACCGACCGGCACGTCATTGGCCGACAGTGGACAACAGCGGCCGACCGTGGATCGCAGCCACCGGGATCCTCGCCGCCACGGGTCCGCCGATCGGCGTGGGCTACTTCTTCGCCCCGACCTTCTTGGCTGCCGACTTCTTGGCCGCGGCCTTCTTGGCCGGCGACTTTGCGGCCGGCTTGCGAGCCGAGGACTTCTTGGCCGACTTGGCCGCTTTGCGGGCCGCCTTCTGCACGTCGTCGGTCTGCTGGAGCCGCTCGTAGTCCGCCCGCAACCGACGGGCGGAGTCCCGCTCCTCGGCGATGTACCGGCCGAGCAGGCCCCCGGTGATCGGGTCGATGTTCTTGTCGGTGAACATCGTGTCGAACACGTCGTTGTCGCTGATCCCCCGGCCGAACCCCAGCTCCTCGAACTTCCGCAGATCGGATCGCCGCGACCCGGCGATCTTCATCTGTTCGTCGTTGCCGCCGTAGTCGCCCTCCCGGACCTCGTAGCCAAGCTCCAGCATCCGCTTGGCAAAGGCCTTGCCGTGTTCCCCTTCCCGCATGCCGACGAATCGAAGCGTGTTGGCCAGTTGGGCATCGTCGGTGCGGTCGGCCCAGGCCAGGAACACCGGCTCGGCCGACGATTCGCCAACCGCGATCGCATTGAGGAGTCCGAGGTAGGACGGTTTCTGGCCACTGCTTTTGGAAGGCATGGCCACCACCGTAGTCAGCGGTGGCCGCCCTGGGAACACCGACTCGATGGTGCACGGGTCCGCGGCAGCGACACGGCTCGGCGGTCTTCGAGGGGTCTTGGTGTTCTACTGTGGTCTCCATGGCCGCAGCCAGTCTCGAGATCATGGTCGGTCGGCGCACGATCTCGGTCAGCAATCCCGACAAGCTGTTGTTCCCCCGGTCCGGTATCTCCAAGGCCGACCTGGCCCGCTACTACCAGCGGATCGGGCCGACGATGTTGCCCCTCATCGCCGACCGGCCGATCACGCTGGTGCGCTATCCCCAAGGCGTGGCCGGGAAGGGGTTCTTCCAGAAGAACACGCCCGATCATTATCCCGATTGGATCCGCCGGGTGGAGCTGGACAAGAAGGGTGGCGTGGTTCGCCACTGTGTGGTCGACGAGCCGGCCGCCCTTGTCTACTTCGCCCAGCAGAACGTGATCACCCCCCACATGGGCTTGGCCAGAACGGGCCGGCTGGCCGGCCCCGATCTGTTCGCCGTCGATCTCGACCCGTCGACCGACGACTTCGGTCCGCTGCGGACCGTGGCCGCCGGCGTACGGGAGGCACTCGATCTGGCCGGCCTGGTCGGGTTCATCCAGCTGACCGGTTCCAAGGGGTTGCATGTCGTGGCCCCCCTTGCCGGCCGGGTCGACTGGGCCGACGCCCACCGGTTCGGCCGGGCGCTGTCGACGATGCTGCTCGAACGGTTCCCCGACGAGCTGACCACCGAGTTCTCAAAATCGGATCGGGGGGATCGGATCTACCTCGACATGGGCCGCAACAACCATCAGGCCACGATCGCCGCTCCCTACGGGGTCCGGGCCTTCGAGGGAGCGCCGGTTGTGACCCCGATCAGCTGGGATGAACTCGACGATCCCGGGCTGAGCGCTCGCCGCTACACCATCCACTCGGTGTTCGACCGGCTGGAGGCCAGGGGCGATCCGTGGGCCGAGATGGAGGCCACCGCCAGACCTCTGCCCGATCGCCGCTGACCGCCGCGGTGTGGCCCGTTGGATCCCCTGGCCCATCGCCATCGATTGGCGCTGCGGGGCCGGATTTGATGAGCTTCGATGACATCGACCAAGAGGTGAGGCATGACACAACCATTGCTGGAGAACCGGGTCGCCATCGTCACCGGCGCCGGTTCGGGGATCGGGGCCGCCAGCGCCCGACGTTTCGCGGCCGAAGGGGCAGCGGTGGTTGCGGTCGACATCCGTGGCTCGAAAGCGGCCGAGACCGCGGCGGCCATCGACGACCAGGGCGGCCACGCCATGGCCATCGAGGCCGATGTCAGCCAGGCCGCAGACGTGGAGCGGATGGTGGCCGAAACGGTTGGGGAACTGGGTGGTCTCGACGTGCTGTTCAGCAACGCCGGCACGATCCGCCCCGGCACCGCGGTGGAGCTGTCCGTCGAGGACTGGGACCTGGTGATGGCGGTGAACGTTCGGTCGGTGTTTCTCGGTGGCAAGTACGCAGTGCCGGCGATGCTGGAGCGGGGTGGGGGTTCGATCATCAACACCGCATCGATCTCCGGCCTCCACGGCGACGGCGGCGCCGTGGTCTACGCCGCTTCCAAGGCCGCGGTCATCAACCTCACCCGGGCCATGGCCACCGATCACTCGGGGGACGGGATCCGGGTCAACGCCATCTGCCCCGGGACCATCGAAACACCGCCGGTGCAGCGCATGGTGGCCAACCCCGAGGTGATGCGGGTCAACGTCGAGGCCCACAGTCTGGGTCGGATCGGCCAACCGGAGGAGATCGCCGCCGCCGCGGTGTGGTTGGCGTCGGACGAGTCGTCGTTCGTCACCGGTGAGCATCTGGTGGTCGACGGCGGCCTCCGTTCCCGATCGCCGCTCGGCCGACTGGCCGATCCTCGCCCGGCCCATCGGCGAACCTAGACTCCGTGCCGCCGGCTCAGCCGCCACCGACGCCGCTGTCTTCGGGCCTGACCGGCGAGCACCTGGCCAGCTGGCGCCGCGACGGCTACTGCATCGTCGAGTCGTTCATCGACCCCGAGGTCGTGGCCGAGACGGTCGAGCAACTGCACCTCCACCTGCCGACCTGGGAGCAGTTCCACCACGATCGGTCGTCGTGGCCCGAGGCGAAATCGCTGACATGGCAGCAGTTCCCCTACCGGGCGCCGTTGATGAACGATCTGGCCCTGAACCCCGAACTGATCTCGTTCGCTCGCCGGGCCCTGGGGACCGACGACATCATGCTCTCCCACTCCGAGGCGATGACCAAGTACGCCTCGGACCACGACTTCGACCAGCAGCTGCACATGGACTTCCCGAACAACACCTTCGTGGTGCCGATGGCCGACCGGGTGGAGCAACTGGCCTCGATCACCTACCTGACCGACGTTCCGATCGAGCTCGGACCGACCAGGGTGGTGTCGCTGACCGACGGCGAACCGTGGGCCGATCGCCATCGCTGGCATCGCGACGAGGCCCCGGAGCTCTACGATCGGGAACGGGCGGTGACGGTCCCGGCCGGCTCGATCCTGCTGTACTCCATGGGCACGCTCCACCGGGGCTCGGCCATCATCGCCGATGAAGGCCTGCGTCACAGCATCCACATCGCCTACCAGCACCGCTCGATGACCTGGGGCGGCTGGCGGGACTTCGTACGGGAGGCCCACCTGCGCCCCTCGGCTGAGTTCGTCACCGGCCTGACCACCGACCAGCGGACGATGCTGGGGTTCCCGCCTCGCGGCGACGGCTATTGGACGGTCCGGTCGATCGCCGCGGTGCAGCGCCGGTACCCCGAGATGGATCTCTCCGACTACCGGGTTGATCGCTGAGCACGACCGGATAGACCGGACCCATGACCGTCATCCCCGAAGACTACGCAGACCTCCTCGACAAGATCGCCTTCTGGCACATCGCCACCACCGGCCCCGGCGGGGAACCCCAGAGCTCGCCGGTGTGGGCCGGTCACGCCGATGGCCACATCATGTTCTCGTTGACCAAGGGCCGCCAGAAGTACCGCAACCTCCTGGCCAATCCGGCCATCGCACTGAGCACCACCGACCCCGACAATCCCTATCGGTACCTCGAGATCCGGGGCACCGTCGTCCGGGTCGACGAGGATCCGGACAACGCCTTCATCAACTCCATGGCCAAGAAGTACATGGGCCAGGACGAGTACCCCTTCCATCAGCCCGGCGACGAGCGGGTGGTGATGGTCATCGAGCCACAGCACACCACCCAGATGGGCTGATCGGCGAGGTCCGGCCATCCGGTTCGACAGTGCTGTCGGACCGGGACCGCACCGCGGCCGACGGGGCGTTCCTCAGCCCCCGTTCACTGCGGGCTCGAGAACCGGGAAGTGGCAGGCCACCGGATGGCCCTGGCCCCGATCGATCAGCTCCGGTTGCTCCTCGATGCAGCGTTGCTCCGCCCTCCAGCACCTCGTTCTGAACCGGCAGCCGCTCGGAGGGTTGATGCCGCTCGGGACATCGCCCTGCAACAGGATCCGTGTCCTGGCCCGCTCCACCACCGGATCCGGGATCGGAACGGCCGAGAGCAGCGCCTGGGTGTAGGGATGTGACGGGCGGTCGAACACATCCTGGTTGCGGCCGAACTCCACGATCCGCCCCAGGTACATCACCGCCACCAGATCCGACACGTGGCGGACCACCGACAGGTCGTGGGCGATGAACACGATCCCCAGGTCCAGCCGCCGACGGAGCTCGTCGAGCAGTTGGATGATCCCGGCCTGCACGCTCACATCAAGCGCCGAAACCGGCTCATCGAGCACCAACACATCGGGCTCGAGGGCCAGCGACCGGGCCAACGACACCCGCTGCCGCTGGCCACCGGAGAATTCGTGGGGGAACCGTGACCGGTACTCGGGCCGCAACTGGACCAGCTCCAGCAGCTCGTCGGCCCGATCGGTGGCCCGGTCCTGCGGCATCCCGTGGACGACCAGCGGTTCGGCGATGATTTCGCCGACCCGCATCCTCGGATTCAGTGAGGAGAAAGGATCCTGGAACACGATCTGCAGGTTCTGTCGGAGGCGGCGCATCTCCTTGAGCGACTTGGCCAGGACGTCCTGGCCGTCGTAGGTGACGGTGCCGCCGTCTGGCTCGATCAGTCGGAGGATGCTCCGCCCCGTGGTTGACTTCCCGCAACCCGACTCGCCAACCAGGCTGAGTATCTGGCCCCGCTCGAGGTCGAATGACACATCGGACACCGCATCGACCCGACCGATGACTCGACGCAGCAGCCCGGTGGAGCGGACGTCGAAGTGCTTCTCCAACCCGACGACCCGCAGGATCGGATCTCGCCGCTCGGTCGCGCTCGGCCCGTCGGCGGTCGTCGATGTGGCCGGTTGGTCCGACACCGGTTCGAGCACCACGGCGTTGGCGAAGTCCCGGTCGGCCATCTCCTCGTGCCGGTGGCAGGCCGACCGGACCGGGCCCGAGGGCTCCAGGACAGGGTCGACCGACGAGCAAACCTCGATCGACACCGGGCACCGGGGGTGGAAGGCGCACCCCGACGGCAGCGCAAGGGCCGACGGCGGGACCCCGGCGATCGGTGCGATGGTGAGGTCTCGCTTGTCCAGTCTCGGCAGGCAGCCGATGAGACCCCGTGTGTAGGGGTGGCGGGTGCCCGAGAACACATGATCAACCGGACCCTGTTCGACCACCCGCCCGCCGTACATCACCGCCACTCGGTCGGCCATGCCGGCCACCACGCCGAGGTCGTGGGTGATCAGCACGATGCCGAGATCACGCCGATCCTGAATCGATCGCAGCACGTCGAGGATCTGGGCCTGGATGGTTACGTCCAGCGCCGTGGTCGGTTCGTCGGCGATCAGCACATCGGGCTCGTTCGATATGGCGAGGGCGATCATCGCTCGTTGTCGCATCCCGCCAGACAGCTCGTGGGGATAGCTGTCGACCCGGTGCTCCGGCTCGGGAACCGACACCAGATCGAGCAGCTCGATCGCCTCGTTGCGCAGCGTTGACGAGCGGCGGCCACCGGATCGCTGCCGCTTGCGGTGGGCGGCGATCGCCCCTGCGATCTGCTGGCCGATCGTCAGCACCGGATTCAGCGATGTCAACGGATCCTGGAAGATCATGCCGATCCGTCGACCACGGTAGGACGCCAGTTCCTCCCCGGGCAGGCCGAGCAGCTCCTCGCCCTGGAACCGTACCGAGCCGGAGATGGCCGCGGTCTCGGGGAGCAGTCCCATGGCGGCCAGCATCGTCACGCTCTTGCCGGAACCGGATTCGCCGACGACACCGAGCACCTCGCCGGCATGCACGTCGAGTGACACGCCGCGAACCGCATGGACCAGTCCCTCCTTGGTGTCGAAGGTGACCTCCAGCTCCTCGACGGCGAAAAGCGGCTCGTTCCGGGCGTCTGCTGCGTCGGTCATGTGGCCGTCAAACTAGCCTCCTTCGTCGACAAGGACATAAGGTGCTGCCGGAAGCTTGTTGGCTTCAGTTCGCCCGTACGTTGATCCGCCTCTCTCCGGCGTCGGGCCACGGAATCGATTGAGGCACCACCACCAGGGGGAACCGTGCGACGCACACTGACGGCATTGGCCGTTTCGTTCATCTTCGTTCTCGCCGCCTGCGGCAGCAGCGACGACGACGAGACCGGCGCCGAAACCGACACCGAGACCGACGCCGGTGGCGAGGACCCGTTGACCGACGGCGATGCGACGTCGGAGGCCGAAGACGAGTCGTCCGAAGGGGAGGATGCCGACCCGTCGGGTGCTGCGGTCAGCGACACGCCGCTGGTCATCGCCCGGGACATGGACCTGTCGACCCTCGATCCGTCCCGTTCGTTCTGTGACACCTGCCAGATGTACCTGACCGCGGTGTACGAGACCCTGATCGGTATCGATACGGCCTCGACCCCAATGCGGTGTTCTCCGACGGTTCTCCGGTGGAGGCCGAAGACGTCGCCTGGTCGTGGTTGCGGCTGCGCAACATCGACGCCTCGGCGTCGTTCCTGCTGGCCAGCGTCGACACCATCGACACGCCCGATCCTCAAACCGTGGTGGTGAACCTCAAGTTCCCGGACTCGGCGTTCCTGGCCAAGGCCAACGCGCCGTACACGGTGATCATCAACAGCGAAGAGGCGATCGCAAACGGGGCCAACGCCGACGAGGACTCCGAGGTCACCGACACCGCCGATCCCTGGTTCGGCGAGAACTCCGCCGGGAGCGGGCCGTTCGTGTTGGAGAGTTATGCCGAGGGTGACGAGTTGCGCCTGGTCGGCAACGAGAACTTCTGGCGAGAAGGACCGTTCTTCAACGAGGTTCAGGTCCGTCAGGTCCAGGATGCGGTCACCCAGCGCCAGCTCCTGGAAGCGGGCGACGTCGACATCGCCATGCAGATCGATCCCGATACCGCGGGCGGTATCTCCGGTGGTGACGTGCTGGTCGACTACGTCGATTCGTTCAACTTCGTCTACATCGGACTTGCCGAGGGGGCGGTAACCGACGTGCCGCTGACCCCGGAGATCCGTCAGGCCATCGCCATGGCCATCGACTACGAGGGCATGATCGATGTCACCGTTGGCGGACGGGGCAACCTGCAGGCGTCACCCATCCCCAACGGGTTCTCCGGTACCGACGGGCTGACCTTGCCAAAACGTGACCTGGAGGGGGCCAAGGCCCTGTTGGAGGGTGCCGGGGTCGGCGACGGCTTCGCCATCCGGGCCGCCTACCCCACGTTCAACGTGTACGGGGTGGACTTCAACACGATGATGCAGAAGGTCCAGATCGACCTGGCCGAGGTCAACATCGAGGTTGAACTGGTCCCACTGGAGGTCTCGGTCTGGGTCGATGAGTGGTTCAGCGAGGCCGGCATCCCGCTGACCGCGGTGTACTACGCACCGGATCACACCGACTCGATCCAGTACATCGAGTACTTCGGTCAGGTCCCGGACTCCCGCTGGGCGGTCCAGGCCAACCCCGGCGGCGATCCGCTGATCGACGAGGAGCAGGTCAGGCTCCAGAGTGAGGCCCTCGCCGCCACCGGCGCCGAGAAGGAGGCGTTGTACCAGCAGCTTGCCGAGTTGATGATCGATCAGAAGATCGTGTTGCCCATGGTCAACCCCCAACTGGTGTTGGCCCGTCGGGCCGAGATCGACGGGGTGCACTACAGCGCCTGCTGCAATCTGGAGCTGGGGCGGATCTCCCGCTCCGGTTGACCGAGCCGGACCGGGGTCTCGGGAAGAAAGGGACATGGCCAGCTACATCATCCGACGACTGCTCCTGGTGCCGTTCCTGCTGATCGGCATCGCCTCGTTGGCGTTCGTCGTCTCGAACACGATCCCTGCCGATCCGCTGTCGACCCTGGTCAGTGAGCGGCAGCTGAGCAATCCCGAAGTGGTGGCGGCGGCAGAGGAGCAGTGGGGCCTCGACCGGAGCCTGCCGGTGCAGTACGTGGTGTATCTCGGGAACCTGGCCCAAGGCGATCTCGGCACCTCGTTCCGGACCCGGCAGCCGGTCCTGGACGATCTGGTGGAGCGGTTCCCGGCCACCCTGGAGCTGACGCTGACGGCCCTGACCATCGGCACCGTGACCGGGGTCGGTCTCGGTGTGGTGGCCGCCCGTCGCCGCAACACCAAGATCGACAGCCTTTCCCGACTGGTGGCGCTGATCGGGTCGTCATTGCCGGTGTTCTGGGCCGGGGCGATCCTGCTGTTCATCCTGTGGGCCCAGTTGGGCATCGCTCCCGGACCGGGCCGCCTCAGTTCCCGGGCGCCCGAACCGGACAAGATCACCGGGATGTACACCGTCGACTTCCTCCTGGCCGGCGACCTGTCAGGTTTCTGGGATGCACTGTCCCATCTGCTGCTCCCGGGGCTGGTTCTCGGGTGGGTGCTGATGGGCACGATCACCAGGTTGGTCAGAGCCAGCATGCTCGATGTGCTGGACCAGGACTACATCCGAACGGCCAGGGCGGCCGGGGTCCCCGAGCGCCTGGTGATGCGACATCACGCCCTGCGCAACGCCATGCTGCCGACCCTCACCATCGTCGGCCTGGCCTTCGCCACCCTGATCGCCGGCGCAGTCCTGGTGGAGATCGTGTTCACCTGGCCGGGGATCGGGACCTACGCCGTCGAATCCTCCCGCAGCCTCGACATCCCGGCGGTCATGGGGGTGTCGATCTCGGGTGGGTTCGTATTCCTGCTGGCCAACCTGGCCACCGACATCGCCTACGCCTTCGTCGATCCGAGGATCCGTCTTGCCTGAGTCGCAGGTTCCCGTGGCCTCCGCCGTGTCGCTGGTTCCGGCCGCCCCGGGGGTGGTCGGGCCGGGTCCGGTCGGTCCGGTGATCGCCTCCCGCCGGGCCGCCCACTGGATCTCGGTCCCGGTCGTCATCGGTGCGGTGGTGTTGTTGTTCTGGGTGATCGTGGCCATCACCGTGCAGTGGTGGGCCCCGTTCGACCCACTGGAGGTGGCGGGGCCACGGCTGGCAGGGCCGAGTGCAGACAACTGGATGGGGACCGACGATCTCGGCCGGGATGTGTTCACCAGGACGATGTACGGGGCCCGAAACTCGATGCCGATGGCGGTCCTGGTGATCGCCGCCTCGGTGCTGATCGGCTCAGCGGTGGGGGCGATCTCGGGCTTCCTCGGCCGTTGGGTCGATTCGGTGTTGATGCGGTTGGTCGACGTGACCCTGGCCTTCCCGCCGATTCTGCTGGCCATGGTCATCGCCGCCACGCTGGGGCCGGGCCTGCGGAACGCCTTCTTCGCCATGATCGTGGTGTGGTGGCCGATCTACGCCCGGCTGCTTCGAGGGCAGGTGATGGCGGTCAAGGAGCTCGACCATGTGGAGGCGGCGGTGGCCATCGGGGCCAGCCGTCCCCGTATCCTCCGGCGGCACATCCTGCCGCTGTCGATGACCCCGATCCTGGTCAACGCAACGGTCGATTTCGGGAACGTGGTGCTGCTGTTTGCGTCGTTGAGTTTCATCGGTCTCGGCGCAACGCCCCCGGCCCCGGAGTGGGGCTCGATGATCACCGAGGGGGCGAAGCAGTTCTACGACTGGCACATCGCCACCGCGCCGGGGCTGGCGATTCTGAGCGTGGTGCTGGCCTCCAACTTCGTCGGTGACGGACTGCGGGACCTGCTCGATCCCCGCAGTTGAACCGGGGTGTGGTCGCCGGGCGAGGATCGAGGTGAGCGTTGGTACCCTGGGCTGGCCATGGTCCCCGATCTCGATCTCGCCCGCATCAACAAGTGGATCGCCGAGCGCAACGATTCGCTTCCCGGCGCGGCCAGGGCCGAGATGAAGTTCGAGGTCGAGGTCAGCGATCGGGCGATCACCGTTGTCGAGAGCCGGGCGCCGTGGCGTGAGGACTTCGGTTCGGAATGGACCCGCTCACCGATCTGCCGTTTCCGCTACACCAAGGTCAAGCGGGAATGGTCGCTGTACTGGCGCGACCGGAGCGCCAAGTTCCATCTGTACGACCAGATCAAGCCCACCCCCCACATCGACGAACTGGTGCAGGAGGTCGTCGAGGACCCGACCGGGATCTTCTGGGGCTGATCGTCAGGTTCGTCGCCGGGGTGATTGCGGGCTCGTTGGCCGGGCTCACTGGCTGGGCTCACTGGCTGGGCTCACTGCCAGCGGGTCAGCCCCTCCCCTGACAGATCGTCGAGGACGGGCCGGTCGGCCAGTCCCATGAGGATCGCCTCGGCCGGACCGGTGATCTCCGGTCCGTCGCCGAAGCTCCAATCGAGGTCGGTGGCCTGAAGGGAGACGCCTTCGATCGGACGGCGGTTGACCAGGGTGGTCGCCATCTTGTCGGTGGTGGTGAACACCAGCGCGGTGCGCAGCACCTCTTCGTCCAGCGACCCTGGTAGGCCGAGCGGTCGCCGGACGTCCTGGGTGTGGATGGCCGCGTCGCTGACTGTCAGCTGCTCGGGAAACATCGGCAGCGGGGCCGACTTGGCCGCATTGGCCCGGAGGGAGGCGATCAGATCGGCGGTCGACCATGCGCTGAGTTCGTTGGTCATCGACACCGAGACCTTGTCGAAGTCGAAGCGGTTCTTGATCATGTGGCCGAAGAACCCGAACAGGCCGGTCTCGACGAAGCTCGTCAGGTGGGCCAGGACTCCGTGGGCGGTCCAGGCGTCGCACAGGCTCTGCTGCTGGAGTTGCTCCTCGGTCAGTGGCTCGATCATGTCGGTGAAGTCGGTGCGGGCCTTGGCCGCCAACATCCATTGCGCCATCGTTGTTCCCCTCTCGACAGTTGGGCGAAACCGTACCAGGCGGCGTGGTCCGGCGGGGCGGCTTCGGCCGGGCAGGGTCGGTGGCCCCGGTGCTCTGCTGCCTGCTCCCGATGCCCGGGCCCTACGGTTGGCGTCCCAGGTAGGCCAGCAGCCGGTCAGTGGCCGGGGCCTCGGTCGAGGTGGTCACCACCGCTGCGAAGTTGTCGCCGCGGGGAGCCTCGGGTACCACCTGGCGGGCGAACTCCAGCATGGTGGTGCACAGCTCGGGGTCGAGGTCGGCCTGTTGCCCGGTAGCCCTGGCGATGTCCCAGCCGTGGACGTAGGCGTCGAGCATGTTGATGTTGAGCCCGACCATTCCGGGAAACTCGTTGTCCCCCAACGTGATCGGTGACTCGAGTTCGCCGCGCTCCTGCCACGCTGCAACGTTCTCCGCCGACAGCTTGGCCATCGTCGCCCCGGGGTCGGTCCCGAGGTCGAAGTGGTCCGGATCGCCGGCCACCGGTTTGCCGGCCGCCCCGTTTCGGAAGTTGGCCATGACGCCTGCGGTGTGGGTGACCAGCTGGCGGACGTTCCACTCCTGGCATGGTGTCGGTCGGTCCCACTGCCCGTCGGTGATGCCTCGAACCAACCTGGTGGTGTTGGCCAGGGCTGCTTCCAGTGCTGCTGCTTGTTCCATGTCATCGCTCCGTTCGGTTTTCTGCCGCCATGTGACGACGGGTTCTGTCGTCTGTCATGGTGGACAGTAAGCCATTTCGAACGTAAGCGCTAGCTAACATGAGGTGGGCATGGAAATCCATGTCGGAAATAGTGTTAGAATCTACTTACCAACGGGACTATGCTGGCCCCAATGGATGCAGC
>CAMYLA010000141.1 GCA_947259095.1 uncultured Acidimicrobiaceae bacterium
GCACGACCGGAGACCATCGAGCTCTACCGCCACCGCCTTGAATCCACCCTTCCCCCGGATCTTGTCACCTGGCTCGACCGCTGATTCGGCGAGCTTTGGGACTCGGTCGGGGTGAGATCCGGGTGAGGTGGTGAGGTCGAGTTTGGGCGGTGGGGGAGGGCTGCTACTCGGTGAAGTCGGCCGGCTCGGCCCCGGTGAGGGCCACAAGGTCGTCGGGCGAGATGCCGAACACGTGGCGGGGGGTGCCGGCGGCGGCCCACACCTGGTCAAAAGTGAGCAGATGTGGATCGATCCAGGTTCGCAGTTGCCGGTTGTGGCCGAAGGGGGGAACGCCGCCGATGGCGTAGCCGGTGGCCTCCCGGACCTCCTCCACGGTGGCCCGGTGGCAGGCATCGACCCCGGCCAGCCCGGCCAGTGCCGACCCGCCGACCTTGTTCGAGCCGGCGGTGAGGGCCAGCACCAGCTCCCGGTCGTCACCGGCGGCGAAGATCATCGACTTCACGATCTGATCCACCTCACAACCGACCGAGGCCGCCGCCTCCTCGGCGGTGCGAGCCCCTTCGTCGGGGTATTCGGTCACCTTGATGGTCACGCCGCGGTCGGCGGCGTGGTCGCGGACTCGCCGGGCCCGGGGATGCAGCTCGTTCGGCTCGGCGTCGGGTGGTGTATCGGAACTCACAAGACAACTCTAGTGCCGCGTCAGGCAACGTTCGGGGTGTCGACGGCGAGTCAGGAGTGTCGCTGGCAAGGACGCAGGAGCCCCCTTGCTTGCAAGGCCCTCACATCGCTTGCAAGGCCCTCACATCGTGAGCGTGAGAGGGGCGACGAGGACGCCGTCCAGCGGCGGTCCTGGCCGCCGGAACGTCGCAAAGGTTGCCTGACGCGGCACTAGGTGCGGCGGGACGGCGCCCCTGCCGCCGGCCAAGGACGGCTTAAGTTCGGCCTGCGGCCGAACGTTCCTGAAACTTGCCGCGATGTTGAATGATCGAGCAACCAAGGGACGCTGGGCCCGAACGCCCCTTGCCCGGGCAAGGTCGACCGGCCTCGTTTGCCTTCTCGAGTTCTTCCGGTATCCCGATCGTGCCCATGTCGGTGTTCTTTTCTGATTATCGATGGTGTGAATCACGATGAACGCAGGCCGTATACGAGCTGTTGGCAGCCCGATGTACGAACTCGGACAAGCCGGTCCGGCCGGTAACCAAACAGCCAATGCGGCGACCAAATGATTGATCCGTCACCGGCGCGGCTCACCTCCGTCACAAGGTCCATCACACCTGTGTCGATTCATGGACTGGGACCGGGGCCGAATCCTAGAGTCGGCAACACCGTGTCGCAGCAGGAGGGACGACCACAATGAAGACACTGCTTCTCGACAATTACGACTCGTTCACCTTCAATCTCTATCAGATTCTCAGCGCCGTTTGTGGCCAACGACCTCTCGTGGTCAAGAACGACGAGGCCACCTGGGACGAGCTGCGGCATCTCGACTTCGATAACGTTGTTATATCCCCCGGACCGGGTCGTCCCGAGGTGGGTCGGGACTTCGGTGTGTGCGCCGATGTACTGGCCAATAGCACGGTTCCCGTGCTCGGGGTCTGCCTCGGCCACCAGGGTCTGTGCCACCACTACGGGGCCACCGTCGACTACGCCCCCCGGGTCATGCACGGCCGGGGTAGCCCGGTCCATCACGACGGCAGCGAGTTGTTCGAGGGCATCCCGTCGCCGTTCACCGCCATCCGCTATCACTCCCTCCACGTTCGTGACCTGCCCGATGAGCTGGAGGCCACGGCTTGGGCCCCGTCGGGCCTCGGCGACGGTTCGTCCGGTGTCAACGGCGACAATGGCGACCTGGTGCTGATGGCGGTCCAACATCGGGAGCGACCGGTGTACGGGGTCCAGTTCCATCCCGAGTCGATCTGCACCGAGTTCGGTCACCGTCTGCTGGCCAACTTCCGCAACATCACCGAGCGGTTCCAGCTTCGGCACCCTCAGCCCTCCATCTCCACGAGCCGGGTTCGGGCATCGGCCACGCCTCCGGCCACGTCGCCGGATCACACCGCCGCGCCGGCCCGGCGGCCCCATCGCTACGACCACGGCGTCCAACCCACGGTGCACGGCAGCCCGCTCGAGGTCTACACCCGCCGCATCCCGTTCAGGGTCGACGCCGAGACCGCGTTCATGACCCTCTACGCCGACGCCGAACCGGCCTTCTGGCTCGACTCGGCCCTGGTGCGGGGTTTCTCCCGATTCTCCTATATGGGGGACACCTCCGGGCCCCATGCCGAGTTCGTCACCCATTCCATCACCCGGGGCACAACCGAGGTCACCCACCACGGCACGACCACCAGCCACGACGAGCACATCTTCGACTATCTCAACCGGATGCTGGCCGAGCGGCATGTCCGCACCGAGGGTCTGCCCTTCGACTTCAACGGCGGCTATGCCGGCTACCTGGGCTACGAACTCAAGGCTCACTGCGGCGGTTCGGACGCCCACACGTCTCCCACCGACGACGCCGCCTTCGTGTTCGCCGACCGGCTCATCGCCTTCGATCACGAGGAGGAGGTGGCCTATCTGGTCTGCATCGACGGGGTCGACGACCGGGATCGGGCCCAACAGTGGATCAACGACACCTACGACGCCCTGGCCGAGCTGCAACCGGTACCCCGCTGGAGCCGTACCCTGCATCCCCAACCGGTACCCCAGCTGTTCCGCCACACCCCCGAGCAGTACCTGGACCTGATCGCCGACTGCAAGCGGGAGATCAACGAGGGCGAGACCTACGAGGTGTGTCTGACCAACATGATTGGTCAGGACGTCATCATCGATCCGGTCAACACCTATCGGGCGTTGCGGGAGCGCAACCCCGCCCCCTACGCCACGTTCCTCCGATTCCCGGACGTGTCGGTGCTGAGTTCGTCACCGGAACGTTTCCTGACCGTGGGGCCCGACGGTGAGGTCGAGTCCAAGCCGATCAAGGGGACACGGCCCCGGGGGGCCACCCCGGAAGAGGACGAGCACCTTTACCAGAATCTGCGGACCGACGAGAAGGACCGCTCCGAGAACCTGATGATCGTCGACCTGTTGCGCAATGACATCGGCGAGCTGGCCGAGGTCGGCTCGGTCCATGTGTCCCGAATCTTCTCGGTCGAGAGTTACGCCACCGTGCACCAGCTGGTGTCGACGGTGCGGGGCCGGCTGCGGCCCGATGTCACCGCGGTCGACGCCGTGCGCCGGGCGTTCCCCGGCGGGTCCATGACCGGAGCGCCCAAGATTCGGACCATGGAGATCATCGACCGTTTGGAAGCCGGTCCTCGGGGGATCTATTCGGGCTCCATCGGGTTCTTCGGCCTCAACGGATCCACCGATCTGAGCATCGTCATCCGGACCATCGTCATGACCGACGACGACATCACGGTTGGGGTGGGGGGCGCCATTGTGGATCTGTCCGATCCCGACGAGGAGGTGGCCGAGATGCTGCTCAAGGCCAAGGCCCTGGTGGCCGCCATGTCCGAGACCGATCTCACCCCCCGGCTGCCGGCCGGTGCTGACACGATGGTAGCCGCCGCCGGCTAGGTTCGTACCGTGAACACGTCTTCGCCTTCGTCCTCTCCCATGTCGTCGACCCGGCTGGCCGATCACCGTCGCCACCTCGACAAGATCGACGGCGCCCTGCTGGAACTGCTGGGTCGCCGCATCGACATCGGGCGTCAGGTGGCCGAGTACAAGCGGGACAACGCTGTCCCGGTCATGCAGCCGTCGAGGGTGCAGCAGGTTCTGGACCGGGTGGCGGCCGACGCCGCCGCCCACCAACTCAACCCTGAGTTCGTGCGCTCCCTGTATCAACTCATCATTGATGAGATGTGCCGGGTCGAGGACGAGATCGTTAATGCCTCCCGACGGGACTGAGTCGGCCGAAGCCGACCGGCCCGTCGTCGTGGTTGTGGGCGGGGCCGGCCGGGTCGGCCGGCTGATCGTGGATGCCATCGAAACCCACGGGGGTCCGACGACGGCACTCACGGTGCTCGATCCCGCCGCCCCTGATCCCGACTCACGAATCGACGTGACCTCCTCCGAGGACAGGCTGGCGGCCATGCTGATTGGGGCCGATGTGGTGGTGTTGGCTGTGCCCGAGGCGGTGGCCAACACCATCGGGCCCGTCGTCCTCGAGACGGCCGGACCGGACGCAGTGGTGGTCGATACCCTGTCGGTCAAGGATCGCTGGTTCCGGCTCGTGACCAGGACAAACGATCGCCCGGCCGTGCTCAGCATCAACCCCATGTTCGCTCCGTCGCTGGGGTTCGAGGGCCGGCCGGTGGCAGTGGTCGAACTCCCATCGCCGGTGTCCGACGACGATCGGTGGTTGGGCTGGTTCCGGCAGGTTCTGGCCGCCACCGGCTGCTGTCCGGTGCCGGTCAACGCCAACGACCACGATCGCCTGACCGCCGGGTTGCAGGTGGCCACCCACGCCGCCGTGCTGGCCTTCGGTGCCACCATGGTTGAATTGGGACTGGACCTCGACCAGGTCCGTCGCCTGGCTCCGCCCCCCCACCTGACCATGCTCGCCCTGCTGGCCCGGATCGTGACCGGGGAGCCCCACGTCTATCACGACATTCAGCACGGTCACCCCCTGGCCGGCGAGACCCGGGCCTCCATGGTGACCGGCCTGCAACGGCTGGAGGCGGCGGCCGCCGTGGCCGATCCCGCCGCCTACGCCGCGTTCATCGAGCCCATTGTCGACCTGGTTTCGGGCTCGTCCCCGCCGTTGACCGATGTCTGCAATCGGCTGTTCGCCCAGCTCAGAATTCCCGAATGATGATCCGGTGCTTGCCCCCTCGGGTCAGCTCGAACGGTTCGGTCTCCCGCAGCTCCACCGTCAACTGATGCCGGGTCTGCTCCTCGATCCAGTTCACGATCAGCGACCGGTCATCGTCATCCCAACCGTCGCGGGTTTCGATGCGGACCACCAGATGGGTTGGGTCGGGTTGCACGATCTGCCATCGCCGGACACCGGTGGCCTGATTGAAGGGGTTGTAGAACGTGGGTGGGGTCAGCTCGGTCCCGTCGGGTAGCCGTACGAAGTCACCGCTGCGGCCCGATACCCGGGCCAGTGTGCGACCCGGTTGTCCGCACGGGCAGGGATTTGGGCCGAAGGCCCCGATGTCGCCCACCCGGTACCGGATGAACGGCATGTGTCGGGCGTGGAAGTTGGTGATGATGATGGCCCCGTCGACCCCGGGTGGACACGGCCGGCCCTGCTCGTCGACCACCTCCACCAGCGACTGGTGGTCGGCCATGTGGAGGTTGCCGGTGTCACACCGGTGGGCCATGATGCCGCCGTCGTTGCAGCCGTACTCCTCCACCACCGTCGAGCCGAAGGCGGCGACGATGTCGTCGTGCCAGGCCGGCATCAGAGGTTCGGCCATGGTGACGATCAGGTCAGGACCGGGCAGCCGCCGCCCGGAGTTCAGCACGGCCGTGGCCATGGCGGCGATGGTGGAGGCGTACCCGTACCACAGTCGGGCCTTCCTGTTGGCGGCCTGCTCGGATCGTCGCAGGCTGGACTCGGGATCGACCTCGAACCCGCTGAGCGACACGTCGGTCCGTTCCGCCAGCAGCCGGAGCCGCTTGGTCGCTCCCATTCCCTGCAGGCCGAGCGAGGCCGGGAAGCCGAGCAGGAGACGTCGATCACCGTAGGCGATGCCGTGACGGGCGAAGGCGTGAATCTGGGCGGCATAGGACTCGGCCCAGGCTCGGCGATCGAGCGGGTAGTTCCAGGGGTCACCGGTGGAGCCGCCGGTGTGTTTCTCCACCACCGGGATCGAGGCGTGCTCGTTCGACACGTACCGCCCAGGCTGGGCGATGATGTCCTGCTTGTCGGTGATGGGGAAATCGGCAAGGACCGGTTCGCACTGACCGTAGGCCGGTACCTGGTCGATTCCGTACCGAAGGATGGCCTCGAGAGCGACGGCCCGCCACGCCTCCCGGTACGCGTCGCTCAGGCGCCACCACCGGTCGATCTCCGACACACGGGACAGATACCGGGCCCCGAGCACCGGCTCGACCGCCGCCCTTGTGGCAAGGGCGAGGGCTCGATGGAACACACGGTCGGGCAGCGACGGCCCGGTGGGCCGCGGTTGGCGGAACGCGGACACCGCCGTCATCGGCGCTACCGCTCTCGTGAACCGGTGACCGCCCATCCGTTGTCCACCGAGCGACGGCCCGTGGCACGAGGCTGACGCCGGTTCCCGGCCCTGCGGGTCTGAGCCGAAGCGTTGCCGGTGGCCTGGTTCAGGAGTTCGTACATCTGCAGCGACGGGGCGATGCCCAGTTCCCGTTCCAGCAGGGTGGAGTATCGTTCGTGGGTCCGCACCGCCTCGCTCACATTGCCTTCGGCCAGGTGGGCCACCATCAACGACCGGTAGCCCGATTCCCGCAGAGGCTCGGCCGCCACGGCGGCGGTTGCGGCGTCGACTGCCGATGCGTGCCAGCCCGCCTCGGTGAGCTGCAAGGAGAGCGAGTCCAGCGCATGGAGGCGCAGCTGGCGCCAGCGTTCCTGATGAAGGATGAGCCAATCGTCGTACCAATGGGTCAGCAGCTCACCGGTAAGGCGGTGTATGACATCCTCGGTCTTGCGCCGGTCACACTCCGTGGTCTCGGAGAGCGTCTCCAGCGGCTCCCGGTTCAGCACCCGCCGGGCCAGTTTCTCGTGATGGCGGTAGTCGACGTCGACGTCGGGACACAACCCGATCTTGTTGCCGAGAATCCGGATCAGATCGGCATCGATCTGGCTGACCCGCCACAGCGCAGTGCGGAGGTTGGCGGATGCCCGTGAATCACGAACATGGGGCCACAGTGCTGCGGCCACCGCTGTTCGCTCGAGTGGTTCACGTTGCAGGGCCAAGTAGGCCAGCAACTTTGATGATGATGAACCGAAATCCTGGGGCTGTGATTCCGAAATAAGGCTGAATCCCGGGATCAACAAAATCCGGGGGAGCTCCTCGAGCCTTGGGGGTCGCGGCATCGTGTCCTCTCCCTCCGCCCGCTCAACAGTAAAGCCTCATGCGACAAGAACTGTCAAGAATCCAGACGAAGATATTTGAATGTGGCCGAAAGTCCTCGGCCTGGCCGGGACAAACCGAGTTATGTGCGCTGCTCGTGAGATGAGTTGGTGACGGGTTGAAGATCGTAAGGAGACCGAGCAGATACGCGCTCGGGATCCTCAAGAGTCGATGACGGGCATGAGCCACTGATGGCGAAAGTCATGACGGCGTGATGAGGGAAAGACTGGTCCCATGTTAAGCATTCACTCTCACCACTTTTCAGACCCACAACGTGGAGGGAAATGGCTGCTATCGGTACCACGACCAATGCACGAATCGCCTCGTCCTCCGACCGGGGATCACTAACCGTGGGCGTCGTCGGGTGTGGTTATTGGGGCTCAAAACACGTGCGGGTTCTGCACTCGCTCGATGGTGTGAATGGCGTGGTCGCGGTCGACGGCGACGAACGTATCCTCCGCAACCTGTTGGCCCACCACCCGTCCATCCGGTGCGTCACCTCCCTCTCCGAGGTGATCGACGCAGTTGACGCCATCATCGTGGCCACCCCACCCCGGACCCATGGCACGGTGGCCAAGGTTGCGCTCGAGGCCGGATGTCACGTGATGGTGGAGAAGCCGCTGGCCACCTCGGTGAAGGAGGCCGAATCACTGGTCGAATTGGCCGACGACAATGATCTACTGCTCATGAGCGGTCACACCTTCGAGTACAACCCGGCGGTGTGGAAGCTGCGGGAGATCATTCAGCGCGGTGACCTGGGCCAGGTCTTCCATGTCAACACCGCCCGTTTGAACCTCGGTTTGTTCCAGGGCGATGTGAACGTGTTGTGGGACCTGGCGCCCCATGATCTGTCGATACTCAACTTCATCCTCGACTGCCGACCCACGAGGGTGTCGGCTTGGGCCGGGGCCTACGCCCATCAACAGGTGGAGGATGTCGCCTATCTCCGGCTGCACTTCGACGATCTCGGTCTGGCCGCCCAGGTTCACCTGAGCTGGCTCGACCCGTGCAAGATCCGGCGGGTCACCGTTGTCGGCAGTCGGAAGATGGCGGTCTACGACGACCTGGCGGAAGACGAACGGATCAAGGTCTTCGACAAGGGCGTGGCCGGCGACGATGTGCATCACGGTGCAGGCTCGGACGACGCCGGTCGTCGGCCGGCCGCCTACCGTCAGGGCGGAATCGAATCCCCGTACGTGGACTTCCGGGAGCCGCTGGCGGTCGAGGACGAAACCTTTGTCCGGTCGATTCTCACCGATACACCGCCCCCGTCCGACGGGCGCTCAGGATTGGCCGTGGTGCAGATCCTGGATGCGGCCGAGCGGTCGCTGAAGCTGGGCCGATCGGTGGACATCGACTACCGCTCACGGCTGGGCCTGGAGAGCGAGCTCGAACCGACGAGCGACCCCGACCAGGATCCGGTCGGCGTCACAGGCAATGGGTGGAGGCCATGACGGTGAACGCCTCGCCCCCTCGCATCGAGCCGCTAGACGTCGAGGGTGGTGACACCGTGCCGTTCTACGCTCTGTGGCCTCAGCACGAGCACCTGCTGGCTCGATTTCGACAGCAGCTCGACGATGTCGTCATGGCCAATGCCTTCGTCGGCGGACCATGGCTGGATCGCTTCGAGCTGCGGTGGGCCGAGTACTGCGGTGTGGACCATGCCATCGGCGTGGCCAACGGCACCGACGCCATCGAACTCACATTGAGGGGTCTCGGAATCGGGCTGGGGGATGAGGTGGTGGTTCCGGCCAACACCATCGTGGCCACGGCCGCCGCGGTGGTGGCCGCCGGCGCGACTCCGGTCTTCGTCGATGTCGATCCCGGCACGCTGCTCGTCACCGAATCCAATGTGCTGGCCGCCCTCGGCCCGGCCACCGCCGCCGTCATCGTGGTCCACCTCTACGGTCAGGTGGCTGACGTCGACGCCATCACCGCGGTGGCCGACCGTCATGGCATCGTGGTCATCGAGGATGCGGCGCAGGCCCATGGGGCCGCCACCGACGGTCGCCGGGCCCCCGGGCAGGAACCTCGGTGCGCTCGGTGACGGAGGCATGGTGACGACCGATGACGCCGTATTGGCTCAGCGGGTGCGGTCCCTCGGCAATCACGGTCGGGGTCATGTGGCCAGCGAACACATCGAGGTCGGTCGCAACAGCCGACTCGATGGGCTGCAGGCCGCCTTCCTGGGTGAGAAGCTTCCCGACCTCGACCGCTTCAACCGGCGTCGCCGGGAACTGGCCGCCCTGTACCGAAGCACCCTGTTGGACCTTCCGCTCGGCCTGGTCCAGGCCCGTCCCGCCACCGAGCCGGTTTATCACCTCATGGTTGCCCAGGTCGATGAACGGGACTGGTTCCGCCATCGACTTGCCGACCGCGGTATCGAGACATCCATCCATTACCCGATGCCTTGTCACCGCCAGCCGGCTTTCGAGCGGTTCGGATCGGGCTATCTGCCCATCGTGGAGCGGGCCGCCTCCCGACTGGTCTCGCTCCCGTTGTACCCCACCATGACCAACGATCAGGTTCACCGGGTATGCGAAGCCATCGTCGCCGTGATCGAGGAGGACAATCGATGACCGGGCCGAACGGTGTGCGGAGTGAGACATGGTGGTCGACCACGGTCGCCGTGCACGGACTGGGCTATGTGGGGACCGTGACTGCGGCCTGCCTGGCCGACCAGGGCCACCATGTGATCGGCATCGACCTCGACCCGGTGAAGGTCAGCCAACTTCGAGCGGGTTCGCCCCCGGTGGTCGAGCCCGGTCTCGACGACATGGTGTCCCGATCGGTGGCCGCAGGCCGTCTCGTCGCCCTTGGTCACGATCACTCGGTCGCAGCCGAGCTGATCGAGTCGGTCGGGGTCCACATCGTCTGCGTCGGCACACCTTCTCTGCCCACTGGAGCTCCCGACACCACGGCGGTGGCCGCCGTGATCGACGAACTGGCGGCCGCCATCGCCGACCGTCGCGGTGGCGGTCACGGGTACTTCCCCGTGATCGTGATCCGGTCAACCGTGCTGCCGGGAACGGTGGACCGACTGGCCGGCGAGGCCGAGCAACGCCACGGCGTCCGGGCCGGTGTGGATTACGGGCTGGCCATGTGCCCCGAATTTCTGCGGGAGACCTCGGCGGTGGCCGACTTCTTCGACCCGCCGTTCACCGTGGCCGGGGTTGTGGATCAACGCACGGCCGAGGTGGTGGAGGACCTGTTCGGCTTTCTCGATCGGCCGTTTCACGCCGTCACCATCCCCACCGCCGAGACCATCAAGTACGCCTGCAACGCCTTTCATGCCATGAAGGTCGCTTTTGCCAACGAGATCGGACGCCTGGCCCGGGCTTCGGGAGCCGACGGGCGCACAGTGATGGACATTTTCTGTCAGGACGATCGGCTGAACGTGTCGGCCGCCTACCTGCGACCGGGCTTCGCCTTCGGTGGCAGTTGCCTGCCCAAGGACCTGCGGGCGATGGCCCATCACGGCCGCCGTCTCGATCTCGAGCTTCCTCTGCTGGCCAGCGTACTGATCTCCAACGAGCATCACCTTCAACAAACCATCGAGCTGATCCTCGACACCGTCCGGGGCTCCACGCCGGGACGGGTGGCACTGCTCGGTTTGACCTTCAAGACCGGCACCGACGATGTGCGGGAGAGCCCCTATGTCCGGGTGGCGGAAACCTTGATCGGCAAGGGAGTCGAGGTCGCCATCTGGGACCCCGACCTCGATCCGGCCCGGCTCCGCGGCGGCAATCGCCGTTTCATCGACGAGCGCCTTCCTCACCTGGCCTGTCTGCTGCGGTCGTCGCCGGCCGAGGCTCTGGCCGGGGCCGATGTCGGTCTGTTGGGAACGTCGCATCCTGTTGCGTTGGCCGCCCTGGCCGCCGACGCCTCGGTGCCGGTCATCGACGCCGAAGGCGCACCGCTTCCCTATGTCGATCGGGTCACCGACAGTTACACGGGGGTTGCATGGTAGGGGTCGGAGTCCCGGAGGCCCTCCTTACGGAGTTCCGCCTGCCGGCGGAACGTCCCTGGCTGGAGTTGTTCGTGTGGGCCAAGGGGGTTGCATGGTAGGGGTCGGAGTCCCGGAGGCCCTCCTTACGGAGTTCCGCCTGCCGGCGGAACGTCCCTGGCTGGAGTCGTTCGTGTGGGCCAAGGGGGTGGCATGGTACAGACACCGAGAGTCGTAATCCTGCTGGAGAACCTGCCGGTCCAGCGGGACCGCCGGGTGTGGCGTCAGGCCCAGGCTCTGGTCGAGGCGGGTGTTGACGTGACCGTCGTCTGCCCTGCCGCCGAACGCGACGGACCCGGGTTGAGGGCACCGACGACGGTCGACGGGGTGGAGATCAGGGCCTTCACCCCGGCCAAGGAGCGGAGTGGGGCGGTCGGCTTCATCTGGGAGTATGCAGTGGCCTGGCTTCAGATGACCCGGGCTCTGCGCCACTGTCGACGGGATCATGCCATCTCCGGCGTGCAGGTCTGCAACCCGCCCGACATCTTCTTTGCTCAGGGCTGGTGGGCCTCCTGGCATGGTGTACCGTTCGTGTTCGATCAGCACGACCTGACTCCGGAGCTGTTCGAGACGCGGTTCGGCCCGGTCGACGACGGCTGGCGTCGCAGCCTGCACACGATCCTGAACTGGTGCGAGCGTGCCACCTACCGGGCCGCCACCAGGGTCATCGCCACCAACCGGTCGTATCGCCGGGTGGCGGTGGAACGAGGCTCCATGCCGCCTGCCGACGTGGAAGTGGTGCGCAACGGGCCGGATCCCGAGCGGATGCGGCCTCGGCCGGTGACAACCATCCAAGTACCGCACTGTCGTCACCTGGTGGTGTGGATGGGGAACATGGGTCCCCAGGACGGGGTGGATGGTGCCGTGCGGGCCATGGCCCACCTGGTCCATGACATCGGTCGGACCGACGCCCACCTGGTGTTCATCGGCACCGGTGAGGTGCTTGACGACTGTCGGGCCCTGACCCGTGATCTCGACCTCGACCGGCACGTCACCTTCACCGGCTGGATCCCCGACGACGAGGCGTTCCAGTGGTTGTCGGCGGCCCATGTCGGGCTGAGCGCCGATCCCCCCGGGCCGCTCAACGACAAGTCGACCATGAACAAGACAATGGAGTACATGGCCTTCGGCCTGCCGGTGGTGGCCCACGACCTCCACGAGACCCGTGTCTCGGCCGGACCGGCCGGGGTGTATGCCGACACCGGTGATCCCGAGGGGCTGGCCCGCTGTCTCCACCGGCTGCTGGAGGATCCCGAGCTGATGGCCGACATGGCCCGGCTTGGTCGGCAGCGAATCGATTTCTTTCTCAGCTGGCCTCGCCAGGCCCGGACCTACGTCCGATTGTGGTCGTCGTTGCTTGGCATCGACGTCGATGACCGGGTCCCGGCCGGCGCCAACGAAGACCACTCGGCGGACCCCGCCACGGTGAGCCCGATCCGATGAGTACCACAGGAGAGCAGGCCATGACCGACACGGCCTCCGAACACCGATCCGAGGTCGACGGATCCCCACCCGTCGACGAGACGACATCGACCGGTCCCATCCCGGTGAACGACTGGCTTCAGCAGGCGTTCACCATCACCTCCGACATCGACGTCCAACTGGCAAACGACGGAGAAACCACCGCCATGACCACCGCCGACGACACTGTTCTCGAGCACGAGCCGGTCGCAGAGCGTACCGATGCCGAGCCGGTCCTAGAGCGTACCGATGCCGACTCGGTCGCAGAGCGTACCGATGCCGAGCCGGTCGCAGAGCGTACCGATGCCGAGCCGGTCGCAGAGCGTACCGATGCCGAGCCGGTCGCAGAGCGTACCGATGCCGAACCCACTGTCAAGGGGGATCCGACGGTGCATGCCGACGAAGTCCAACCCGATCAGCAGGCCGAGGTCGCAGTCGGCGAGAAGGAGGCAGAGGTCGACAAACAGGCCGAGGTCGGCGAGGACGTGGAGACCGTCGATGAGGCCGCAGTCGATGATGAGGCCGAGGTTGATGATGAGGCCGAGGTCGACGACGAGGAGTACGCAGATCAATCGGCCGGCTTCCATGAGGACGTCGACGACAACCACGACGGCAAGGTTCTGATCGGCGCAGTCATGACCCGCACCCCGACCGGCACCGCCAGTGACGACTACTCGGTGGTCGCCCACCGAGGGGGCCGGCCCGAGCGCCAGTACCGTCGTCGGTCGGTGGTCTCGGCCCTGGCCTTTGCCCTTGCTCTCATTGCCCTCGGGGGAGGGGCCGGGTATGTCATCGCCCTCTACCTGCCCGACAGGTGGACGGCCGAAGCCGAGGTGGTGCTGGATCCGGGCTCGGTGTCTGCTGATCGCCACCTGGCCACCCAGCAGGTGCTCATGTTGAGCTCAGCCATCCTCGATCGAGCGGTGGAGGAGCTGCCGGTCGATCGGGACTATGTGGAGGAGGAGCTCAAAGTCTTCCCCATTGAGGCCAGTACGGCCCTCGGGATCAACTTCGTCGACACCGATCCCGAGCTGGCCAACGATGTGGTGGCCGCCGTGCTGAGCTCGTTCATGACCGAGGTCGATGTGGCCTCGGTCGACTTCAGCACGCCTGTCTACAACCAACGCATCGAGGAGTTGACGACCCAGCGCCAGGAACTGGAGCGTCGCCTGCGAGGCCTGGAGGCGGCCAACTCCGAGGCCGAGGCCGCCGAGCAGCCCCTGCCCTACCCGGCCGAGGTGCGGCGCATGGCATTGGAGTCGGAACGGCTCCTGGCTCAGATCTCGTCGCTGCAGGATGCCGTGCTGGCCGAGGAGGTGGCCACGTTGGCAAGGACCGACGTCACGGTGGTGACCCAGCCCCGGGTCCTGACCGAACCAACGTGGCCCAATCCTCTGGTCTTCACCGCCCTCGGCCTGCTGGTCGGGCTGGTGGTGGCGGTGGTCGCCCTGTTCCTCCTGGCATCCCGCCGGGTCACCTGACTGCCGTGCTTGTTCGTCCGACCCCGGTCTGGCCCCGGATGGAGCTGGCTGCCCTGGTTGCCGGGTCGGCGCTCGTCGTGGTG
>CAMYLA010000142.1 GCA_947259095.1 uncultured Acidimicrobiaceae bacterium
GAAGGCTCTCGCCGCCACGCCGCCAGGGACGAACGTCACAACGGACCGGATCCTGTCGCCCCTCGGCGTTGTTGCGGGCGTCACGCCGCGATGGTGGCCGGGCCGGGCGCATGAGTTCACACTGTCAACCGGTATGGAGTTCGTGGGGATCGAGGCGGAGGAAGTGTCCGTTGTCGTCGACCACACGTGCCCTCAGCCGCCGCCATGCCTGCTCGCTGACGTCGACAAGGCGCTGTTCGGGAACCGTCCAGGAGACGTGTTCTCCATTGCCCAGGGCATGGCCCACGAACACGGGCTCCCAACCATCGATGACGGTGGTCCGAACGGCACCATCGGCGCTGGTGGTGGCGAGCAGGGTGCCGTCGTGGTTGAACGCCACGCCCCGCACCCAGTTGGTGTGGTCGGTGAGGGTGTGGGTGCAGTCCCAGGTGGTGGTGTCGTAGATCCGGACCGTTCCCAACCCGGCAGCTACCCACCATTTGCCGCCGGGGCTGAAGGAACCATCCGTGACACCCTCGGCGAAGTTGGTCGGCACCTCCCAGTGTCGGAACCGGCCCTCGGTTGGCCGCCGGGCCGGGGAGACCCGAAGCCCCTCACACCGGCCGGCACCGGCGGTGTCGAAATCACTGTTGTGGATGAAGGCGCCGGTCAGATCGGCGTCGGCCAGCCGGGCCCCCGGGGCGGTCACCCGGTCGAAGGTGGCGGAGTCGAGGCAGGCCCGTTCGAGATTGGCCCCCGCCAGTTCGGCCCATTGCCAGTCCGAGCCGGTCAGGGTGGTGCCGGCCAGATTGGCCCCGGTCAGGTTCAGGATGCGTCCCGGCTCCCCGACGAACCGCTGGTGCAGCAGGTCGGCGCCCTGCAGGTCGATACCGGCCAGGGATGGAGTGGGCCATTTCTTGGTGTGAGCGAACAGGCCGTAGCGCAACAACAGTTCGCTGGTGCCCTCTCGATAGGGTGTTCGCCACGTCCCAAGCGTGGCCAGGAGCTCATTCCGGTCGGCGGCCTGTTCCAGGAGCTGGCCCAGGAACTCCAGGGTTTCGTCGCTGGGTTGGGGTAGCTCCCAGCCCTCGGGTCGATCCCCCCGCACCGCATCGAGTAGGGCCCGGGCCAGGAAGAACTCCTGAATCGACGAGTGGGCGAACCGGAACCCACTGCCGGTCTCATCGTCGTGGCGGACCAGGAACGAGGCGGTGCGCAGATCCTCCTCCAACTTCTCCCGGTCGGCACCCCGGTAGCGGGGGGCCAGCTCGGGACGGCCCAGCTGCTGGTGGAGCCAGGTGTGCAGCCGGCCCGCCTCCACCATCCGGGACTGCCGCTGCCACATCCAGGCCGCCAGCCCGGCGGCCAGCGATAGTTTGTGGTCGGCGTCGATCTGGTGCTTGTCGCCGTCCCGGCCCAGCCAGTCGAGGGCCATCTGCTCGTAGATGGTGGAGTTGTAGACCGGTTCCCCCCTCTGACGCCGTTCCTCCAGCATCGGCACGTAGCCCACCAACTGACTCAGAGTGAAGGGCCGGGTGGTCAGCCCAGAGAGATCGTGCACGGCGTCGAAGGTCTCCATCACCGATACCGCCTGATCGGGCGAGAACACGTGGGACAGGTAGGTCTCGATCTGGTTTCGGTTCAGCGGCGCCAGCACCAGCGACACATAGTCGCCCTCGGCCGCCCGGCCCCGGTTCTGCTGGGTGAAGTGGGTGGACTGGGCGTGCAGGGTGGGGAAGTAATGGGTGCGGCACGAGATCAGCAGCTTGGTGTGCTCACCGGCGAACGGGGCGTACACCGAGCCGTCGACGGCCGACCGTTGGGGCCGAAGCTTCAACAGCTCGGCTGTGAACTTGCGGCCCTGGGACTGGTTGAGGTGGACGAGCGCTTCGTCCAGCCCGTCGATCACGAACACCGTCGGGGTGGATCGGGCCTCATCCAGCAGCTCATCGGCCGGCGGCAGCCGCCGGTCCTCGCTGGTCCAGCCCCGCTCGATGCATTCGTCCAGGATCTCGGTCAGCGTCGGTACCCGTTCCCCGCCCAGAATGGACAGGTCCCGCAAGTCGAAGTAGTGGACGAGGGGGGCGTCGATCCCCTCGGTCCGGCGCTGTTCCAACCGATGGGTCAGAGCCTGGCAGGTGATGGTCTTGCCCATGCCATATTCGCCCAGCAGGGCGGCCAGGGGCGCGTCGCCGTCGCAGGCCCATTCCAGCAGGTAGTCGAGGGCGGGAACCTGATGGGCCGAGCCGGACTCTTCCTGCGACCGGGCCTCGGGTCGGCGTCGGACCAGGCCTCGACCCTGCTCACCCTCGACCTCGATCATGTACGGGAGGCCGTGGTAGTCAAGCCGGCTGTGCCCGGCCTGACCGGGACGGCCACCGCACGATTTCGGGGCCGCAACCCGAGTGACGGGTTCGTTCTCGACCGGGGCAGGTGGGGCAGGCACAGAGGTGGCGGTGAGTATCGGGCTGCCGGCCGACCCGCCGTCCACGTCGCTGTATCGGTCGAGCATGGCGCACAAGGCCACGATCAACGCCTCGGCCCACTCCTCTCGCCGGTCCCGGGCCCGGCTGAAGGCCCGCTCGTCATCGAAGGGATGGCGGAAGATCTGCTTTCGGTCCAAGCCCTTGAGGTCGGTGTTTTCGAAATCCAGGGGCTTGAGCAGCACAGGTACCGCCCGCTTGGCCGTTGCCTTGACGAAGCGAGGCAGCTCGACAGTGCTGATGTACTCGCTTCCGAGGAAATGATGACTGAGGGCAAAGAGGGCGATGTCGGCCTGCTCCATGGCGGACCGGATAGTGGCGTCCCAGTCCTCGCCGACCAGGATCCCCTGGTCGAAACTCCATAGCTCGAACTCGTAGTGGGCGTTGTTGGCCGCCATCACCGTCAGCAGCTCCCACAGCCGTCGGGCCTCCTGTTTGTCATTCCTCGCCCAGCTGAGGAAGACGCGGACCAGCGGCTTGCCGCGTGGCCCGATCTCCAGAGACAGTCGGGGTTCGAGGCGGGGACGGCCGTGTTCGTCGAGCACCACACCCTGACGGTCGTTGATCTCGGTGCCGTCCTGAAGAACCTGGTGATACTCGGGCAGGGCGGCTCCGGACTGGTGGGAGGTACGGGCGACAAAGCCGATCTCCTGGCCATCGGCTCCACTGGATTTGGCGCCGGTGATGGACAGGGCCAGGTCGACCCCGGCGTCTTCCGCGGCCTCGGCCACCGCCCTGATCAGCCGCTCGATCTGCTTGCGCTTGGCCCCCTCACTGGCCCCGGGGGCCACGGTGTCCCGGGCCACGGCCACCGTCACCGTGGTCTGGTCGCCGAGCGCCTCGATCAGACGTTGGGCCTTGCGCCGGTTCTCAGGACCGAGGCCGACAAGTCGCTCCAGCCTGGCCTTTGCCACCAGGGGCGTGATGGGTTTCCATGGTCTGTCGGCCCCGGGCATGGTGGGTGCTCTGGGGCTCACAATGCCGAGAATGAGTGGTTCCATGGGACGGTGGTAATGCAAGATCCCGGTGGGGGCGAGAAGTCGTCGCAGGATCCGGGGCCCGGCCCGGGTCTATTCAGTTTTCAAGGTTCACGCGTGGAGAGGCGCGAGTCTGCCGGCTCAGGCCACGGCTTGTACGTGGTCGCGCTTCCACTTGTTGTCCGGATCACACAAGATCTGCCCGTTGGACAGGGTTGTGTGCCCGCCCTTCGAATGGGGATGGATGTGGTCGACTTGTAACCAGTGGTAGGGCGCATCGCAGCCCCGGGTTCGGCATCTGCCTCTGGTTTCGATCAGTAACGCTCGTTTCATCCAGTCTGGGAACCCCCGGGCCTTGACCGACATATCGATCACTCGGGACTTCTCGTCGAGCACAATCCGTTCGAACTCGGCTACCGCCGTGGCCACAAACGCCAGATCGGGGTGGATCGGTGTCCCGTCGATGCGTTCACACCGATAGTCGGGATCATCGCGGTCGATCGCTACGGGCCGGGTGCCCGGGTCCAGGTACCTCTCCAAGAAGTTCTCAAGGATCTTCTGGCCGATCACCAGGTTCACCAGCGGGGTGGTGGCGGCCGACCCCGGGGCTTCAGCTCCGCCGACAATCAGGCTGACCAGGGCTTGACCCCGCCGCCGATTCGGTGTTGCTGCGTGGTTGTCGCCTTCGGATTGGTGACGGAACAGGCGCTGCATCTCATCCCCGAGTGCGGTGCCCACCGCGGCGGCCGACAGCGGGTCGAGGTGGAACCTGCCGTCGATGGAGCCGTCGGTGTTGGTGTTCCACGTGCACGAGGTCTTCTTGACCTGTTCGGTCACCTCGTCGCTGGTGGTGTGGTTGATCAACCAGACGGTGAGCCGGTTGGTGAACTCCACAAAGTCATGATCCCGAGCAGCAGCCACCAACTCGTCCTGCGAGGCGACGAGGGCATCATGCCGCTGGGGCGTGTCCAGCGATTTCAATTCCCGCAGGTGCCGCAGGGTCAACACCCCGTCGGCCGCGGCTGCGGCGAAGACCGGGAACTGGCTGAGCCATCGCCCGGTGCGGGCAGTGGCGTGGATCTCCCGGGCCTGCGCCCCGGTTTCGGCCGCCACCACCTGCGATGCGGTTCGGAACCCGAGCTCTCTCAGCACGCCTGGTGCTTTAGAAGCGGTGTCGGCGGCAGCCAACACCGCAGCCCGTGCGGCGTCTATCCGGGCCGACAAGAGTTGCAGCTGGCACGCCTGATCCAACAGCTCGGTCACAGAGAGGCTGTCGAGGTTGGTTGCCAAGACGGCATGGATGCCGGTGTGCAACTGCGTCAGGTTGGCCCTGTGTGGTTCTGGTGGCAACCCGCCGTCGGTCATGCCTTCACTATAGCAAACGCATGTTCGATAGACAAGCAGTTCTGATTATTATTTAGGGATGGATTCGGTAGTTCACGATCCAAACAAGGTGTGGACGCCTACAGGGCCGGAGCTACCGTGATGTAGAGGCGTGACTCGCGAAAAGCCGGCTAGCCGTCGCCCCCGTGTTCGATCAGTCCTGCGGGCCGGGTGTGGTAGTCGGCGGCCTCGTCCACCCACCAGGCTTCGGTGGTGGCCAGCCCGGTTGGTTGATCGAGGGCGCCGGCCATGACGCTGATCCGCTCCGGAGTCCTGTCGGTGCGAAAGAACAGCGACGACCCGCACCGTCGGCAGAAGCCGTAGAACACCCCGACCGCCGGTTGGTACCAGCCCAGCGTTTCGTCGGTGGCGAACACCAGACCGTTGGGGGCAACCGCGGTGGCGGCCACGTGGTGGCCCGAGAACCGGCGGCAGCGGTCGCAGTGGCAGTTGAACACCGGCCGTAGCGGCGGGTACACGGTGAAGCCCACCCCGCCGCACATGCATCGGCCGGTCAACGAGGATGTCATCGGGAGGATGGTACCGATCAGGGTCATCTCAGGGTCGAATCTGGGTTGTCCCTGATGGCCGAGACCCATTATCGGGAGGATGCTGAGAACGAGGGCGGCTCGTATTCACACCGACGTCTATCACGTCCGACCGAGGGGAGGCAGTGCCATGCCGCAGCGAGTTGATCGGTTTCCATCCTTCCCGGGAGACTCGTCGGTTTCGGGGCGAGTGGTGGTCGACTTCGGCCGGCAGTTGGTGCTCATCGTGGCCGCCGCCCTGCTGTACTTCGGGGTTCGAGGTCGGACCGAGGGCGCTGAGGCATTGGCGGTGGCCAACGGGCTCGACCTGCTGGCCTTCGAACGAGCGCTGGGGCTCGACATCGAGGCCGGGCTACAGGCCCTGATCCTGCCTCATCACTGGATGGTGACCGTATTCAACTGGATCTACATCTGGGGCCACTGGCCGGTGATCGCCGCCACCCTGATCTGGTTGTACCGGACCCGCCGCCGCGACTACCGACTGCTCCGCAACGCCCTGTTCATCTCCGGCGCCATCGGACTGGTGATCTTCACCCTTCACCCGGTGGCACCGCCCCGCCTGTTGCCGGGTGGCTTCGTCGACACGGTGACCGAGCTGTCGACGTCCTACCGCGTCCTGCAGCCGCCGTCGCTGGTCAACAAGTATGCCGCCCTTCCCAGCCTGCACGTCGGCTGGAATCTCCTGATCGGCGTGGTCGTGTACCGGACCGGGGTCAATCGTTGGGCTCGGGTGTTCGGGGTGGTGTCGCCCATGGCCATGGTGGCTGCCGTGGTTCTGACCGGCAATCACTATGTGGTCGACGCCGCCCTCGGTGCCGTGGTGGCCCTGACCGGTCTGGCCGGGGCGTGGTGGCTCACCTCGATTCCGGTGCCGACCGGGGGCCATGTCACGGGTAACGACCGGGTCACGGTCGTCGATGAGGCCTGGCCGGCAACGGCGTCGGTATCTGTGCCGGCGAACCGGCCGTGGGCGGCTGCGGCCGTCGGTCGCCGCTAGTACTCAACCGGCGGCAAAGAACGGTCGACAAGGAAGACATGCCCGCTTTCCGACCGCAGAGTTCCGGCCGGGGCACTTGGTGGGGCGCACTACGCGTTGCGATGGCGATGATTGTGGTGGCAGCAACGCTTTCCATGTCCTCGGCGGCCAGTGCAGGAGTGCACGATCTGTGTTTCTCGGTGGCCGACGCCGGCCCCAACAGCGGTGCCGATCACCTCATCTCGGTCGTGCCGTCGACCGGTGTCCCCACATCCATCGGTGACACCGGCGGGACCGGCAACATCGAGGCCATCGCCATGGAACCCGGTGGGAACACCCTCTACGCCATCGACAACGCCCAGTTCGGGTCGATCGACCAGACAACCGGCGCCTTCACCACCATCGGCACCGGGGTGGGAGGTGGGTTCAACGATGTCGACAGCCTGAGCTTCGACCCCTTCACCGGGGAGCTCTGGGGCGTCGATCGCAACTCCGGCAGCCAGGATGTGCTCTTCCAGATCGACAAGACCACCGGGCTGTTCATCCCGGGCACTGCGGTCACCATCCAGTCCTTCGCCGTCACCGGGCTGTACGACCTCGATGACCTGTCGATCTCGTCGTACGACAACACGATGTACGGGGTGAACAACAACTCCGGAGGCAACGACCGGCTCATCTCGGTTGATCGCACCACCGGGGCGGTGACCCAGGTGCTCGACCTGGCCGGACTCGGTGTCGTCGACATGGAGGGTCTCGCCTTCGACAACGCCGGCACCCTCATGGGAACCGACGGCAACGGGGCGCCCAACGGCGACCTGTGGGAGATCGACATCGACGGTGGCAGCCTCACCCATCTCGCCGACCTGTCGCCCGGAGGGGACTTCGAGTCCTTGGGCTGTCTCACCGCCGACCTCAACACGATGAGCGGCACCGTCTTCTTCGACACCAACGGCGATGGTGTGCTCGACGCTGGCGACGCCGGCCAGGGATCGGTCACCGTGCGCCTGTATCGGGACGTCAACTCCGATGGCCTGCTCGACGGTGGAGACATCCTCCTCACCTCAACCGACACCGCCGGCGACGGCAGCTACTCGTTCGATGTCGCCTCGAGCGGCGACTTCGTCCTCGACATCGACACCGGTGACCTTCCGGCCGGATCCAACCTGAGCACCGACAACCTCGAGGCGGCAAGCCTGGCCGGCTTCGGGCTGACCGACAGCGGCAACGACTTCGGCTACACCTTGCCGGCCATGGTTGGGAACCGGGTGTGGGTCGACGCCGACGTCGACGGCATCCAGGACGGCGGCGAGTCCGGCCTGGGTTCGGTAACCGTCAATCTGTTGGACAGCGGCGGCTCGACCGTTGCCTCCACCACGACCGCCGGCGACGGCTCTTATCTGTTCACGGGGATCGCCCCCGGTGACTATCAGGTGGAGTTCGTGGCCCCGGCCGGGTATTCGTTCTCGCCAGTGGATCAGGGCGGTGACGACGCGGCTGACTCCGATGCTGCGGTGGGCACCGGTCGGACCGGCTTGTTCACCCTCGCAGCAACCGACGTCGATGTCACGCTGGATGCCGGCCTCTACCAGCCGGTGTCGATCGGCGATCGGGTGTGGGTCGATGCCGATGCCGATGGCATCCAGGACGGGGGCGAGTCCGGGCTGGGTTCGGTGACGGTCAATCTGTTGGACAGCGGGGGTTCGACCGTTGCCTCCACCACGACCGCCGGCGACGGATCGTATTCGTTCACCGGTCTGGTGCCGGGCGACTATCGGGTGGAGTTTGTGGCTCCGGCCGGGTTCTCGTTTTCGCCGGTGGATCAGGGTGGGGATGACACGGTTGATTCCGATGCTGATGTGTCGACCGGT
>CAMYLA010000143.1 GCA_947259095.1 uncultured Acidimicrobiaceae bacterium
CCAGCGGGGCAACCCGGTGACGACGGTCATGGCCCTGTCGAACGATCGCCCGGTGGCCGACCTCGTCGAACGCAGTGACACGTTCGACGATATGGCGTTGCTCGGCACCTGGTTCCCCTACGTGCACGTCGATGATCTCGACGCCACGCTGAAGCTGGTCGAACCGGCCGGTGGTCTGGTGCTCAGCCCCCCGGCTCGCCGGAGTGATGTCGCAACCGTGGCCACCATCCTCGACCCCAATGACGCAATGCTGTCGTTGTGGCAGCCGGCAGGTCGGGCCGACCACTCGCCGGCGTCGGGGCCGGGTGCCTTCGCCTGGATCGAGCTCGAGACGCCGAATCTGGACGCCGCTCGCAAGTTCTACGGCGAGTTGTTCCACTGGGACTCGGGCCAGCTCTCGGTCGGGGACTGTGACTTCGGTGAGACCTACACCATCTTCACCTGCCAGGGCGAGCGGGTCGCCGGGGCCGTCGAGTCGCCGATGGCGGGCAGCCCGGCATCGTGGTGCCCGTCGTTCTCGGTGGCCGACGTTGACGCCGCACTCCCGGTGGCGGCCCGCAACGGTGGCGTGCCGATGGCCGAACCGACCAATATCCCGGTGGGCCGTCAGGCGGTCATCGTCGATCCGACCGGTGCCGCCTTCTCGGTCCTGGGCCCCAAGGTGACCGGTCCCCGTCCCCTGTAGGGGCAATGTCGAGGGTTGTCGTCCGACGACGGGGTCGGACGACAACCCTCCACCCGGCTGCGGTCGAAGCCGAGGTTGGCCGTGCCACCATCGGTCGGAGGAATCTAGACTCGGCCCATGGTCTCAAGCGCAGCGGAAACGGTCGATCAGTACCTTGGTGAGCTTCCCGACGATCGACGGCAAGCCATCGCCGAGGTTCGCCAGACGATCCTCGACAACCTTCCCGAGGGCTATGTCGAAGCCATGAGCTGGGGCATGATCAGCTACGAGGTCCCGCTGGAAACCCACCCCGACACCTACAACGGCAAGCCGCTCATGTATGCCGCACTGGCATCGCAGAAGAACCATATGGCGGTGTACCTGACCGGCGTGTACGGCGACGAGGAGACCAAGGAGTGGTTCGTCGAGCGCTACCGGGCCAGCGGCAAGAAGCTCGACATGGGCAAGTCGTGTGTCCGGTTCAAGTCGCTCGAGCAGTTGCCCCTGGATCTGATCGGTGAGTCGATTGCCAGAGTTCCCCTCGACGAGTTCATCGATCTCGTCGAGGCGGCCCACTCGTGACCGCCCCTGGAGCCCCGGTCGACCTGGAGCGGGACGGCGCCGACGCGGCCTTCATGCAACTGGCCATGGCCGAGGCCCGCCAGGCCGAGAACCACGGCGATGTGCCGGTCGGTGCGGTGGTGATCCGTGATGGGGAGGTCATCGCCAGCCGACACAACGAGCGGGAGCTGAGCGGCGACCCCACCGCCCATGCCGAGATCTTGGCCCTGCGGGATGCGGCGGCGGTTGTCGGCTCGTGGCACCTGACCGACTGCACGATGGTGGTCACCCTCGAGCCGTGCCTGATGTGCGGGGGAGCGGCGGTCAACGCCCGGTTGCATCGGCTGGTCTATGGCGCGGCCGACATGGCCGCCGGTGCCTGTCTCAGCCTCTACAACGTGTGTGATGATCCGCGGCTGAACCACCGAGTCGAGCTGACCCCCGGGGTCGAGTCGCAGGCCTGCGCCGACCTGCTGAGCGCGTTCTTCGCCGCTCGCCGCTGACGATCGGACCACACCGGCGGGCCTCGATGGCGGTCGCCGAGATGGTCGGTTCGGCCGCCCCGGATATCCGCTAGCCTTGCCTACGGAAGGTTGCCAGAGCGGACGAATGGGGCGGCCTCGAAAGCCGTTGTGGCCTCCGGGTCACCAAGGGTTCGAATCCCTTACCTTCCGCCACGAAAGGCCCTGATCAGGGTTGGTTTCCACCGAAGCCAACCGGATCGGGGCCTTCTGCTGTGAGGGGCAGCGCGTCCGGACATGCGCGACAGCACACCACCCCCGACCGGCTCCCCGACGCCGCCGAGCTCCTCGCCGCTGGCCGCTGCATCGCCGTTGGACTGTCAGAGCGAACTCGTCTCCCTGTTCGAGACGCTGATCAATGTGATGTTCTGCATCAAGTCGGCCGACGGCACCTACCTGGAGGTCAACGGCGCATTCCTCCGCCGGACCGGTCGGCGATCGAAGCGGGACGTGATCGGCCGGACCGCGGCCGAGGTCTTCAATGCGGACCTCGCCGAACGGTACGAGAAACAGGATCGTGCGGTCTTCGCCTCCGGTGAACCGCTGCGCGACGTGTTGGACGTGATCCGGCGTCCCAACGGCGAGCTCGGCTGGTACCTCACCACCAAGCTGCCGGTCGCCGATCGTGGCGATCCGTCGTCGATCGCCGGGCTGGTCAGCGTCAGTCGCGACCTGGCCACCCCGACCAGCGAGGGGATCGCCATGGAGAGCCTGCAGCATGTGGTTGCCCACGTCCGCCGGCATCTGGCCGAGACGATCCGGGTCGCCGATCTGGCCGCCGCGGCAGGCTGCAGCATCGACCAGCTCGATCGTCGGATCCGCAAGGTGTTCGGCTTGACGGCCACACAGTACATCCTCCGAGTCCGGGTCGATCGCGCCGCTGAGCTGCTGGCCGACACCGACCTGCCGCTGGCCGAGGTGGCCGCCATGGTCGGCTTCTACGACCAGTCGGATTTCACCCGCCGGTTCGCCAGGCTGACCAACCAGACGCCGGCCCAGTTTCGAGCTGCCGCCGCCGGGCCGGCGGACTGATCGGGCGTTCCAGCTCGTCACGCCCGGTCGGTGGTTCTGGCCAACGGTGGCCCGAAATGCGGTCGTATGTCGATACTGGTCGGCCAGGAGCGATGGTACGAATCCAGGCCGAACAACGCTGAATGGGTACCAGAAATCCGGCTCGAACCGGGGCACACTTGAGGCATGAACGATCACACCGGCGCGATCCAGCCGTCCTCGGCCGAGGCGCTCGTCGACCCGGCCATCGGGCTCGTCGAGTCGTGGCTGGAACGGGCCGAAGCCCTGGAGAGTCGGACCGATCGGGCCACCACCAAGCGGCTCGGTGAGCTCGTCACCGACGACGCCGGCGTCGACTTCGTCATGCAGTTCGTCGATCGGGTGGCCAGGCCGGACGACCACGAGGTGGCGGCCGGGCAGCTGTCGGCGCTCGTCGCCGACTCGCCGCTGCCGGAGTTCCTCTCTCCCGTCGACCGGTTGCTCCTGCGGGCCGGGGCCAGGCTGGCTCCCCGGTTGCCATCGCTGGTGATGCCCATCGCCGCCAGAAGGATGCGGTCGATCGTCGGCCATCTGGTGGCCCCGGCCGAGCCGAAGGCGCTGGCGAAGCATCTCCTGGCCCAGCGGACCGGCGGCTACGACCTCAACGTCAACCTGCTGGGTGAGGCCGTTCTCGGTGAGCGGGAGGCCGACGCTCGGCTGCAGCGACTGCTGGCGCTGCTCGAGGTCCCCGGCGTCGACTACGTGTCGGTGAAGCTGAGCTCGGTGGCGTCACAGATCAACCACTGGGCCTATGACGCCAGCCTGGTTCGGGTGGGGGAGCGGCTCGAGTTGCTGGTCGACGCCGCAGCCTCGATGACGCCGCCGACCTTCGTCAACTTCGACATGGAGGAGTACCACGACCTGGCGCTCACCGTCGAGGCGTTCAAGACCGTCCTGAGCGATCCCACCCGGCACCACATCGACGCCGGCATCGTGCTCCAGGCCTACCTGCCCGATGTCTTCGACCACCTCCAGGATCTCGTGGCCTGGGCCGGTGAGCGACACCGGTTGGGTGGCGGCACGGTGAAGATCCGGCTGGTCAAGGGGGCCAACCTGGCCATGGAACGGGTCGATGCCGCCTTGCACGGATGGGAGCAGGCGCCGTTCGCCACCAAGCTCGAAACCGATGCCAGCTACCGCCGGTGCATCGATTGGGTGCTGACGGCCGAACACCTGAGCGGCGTACGGATCGGCGTTGCCAGTCACAACCTCTTCGATGTGGCCTGGGCCAAGCTGCTGGCCGATGAGCGAGGAGTCGCCGATCGGATCCAGTTCGAGATGCTCCAGGGCATGGCCTCCGGGCAGGCCAAGGCGGTGAACGAGTCGGCAGGGCGGACCGCCGGATCGCCGATGCTGCTCTATACGCCGGCGGTCGGCGACGACGACTTCGACGTGGCCATCGGCTACCTGTTCCGCCGGCTGGAGGAGAACGCCTCGACAGACAACTTCATGCGTGCCCTGTTCGACCTCCGTCCCGGCTCCGCCCGTTTTGCCGCCGAGGCCGACTTCTTCCGTGAGGGTGTCGCCCTCCGCCATCGTGTCCCTTCCGGGCCCCGTCGTCGCCAGGATCGTTCCCGGCCGGTCGAGCCCCGGCCGATCGATGCCCCGTTCGGCAACGAACCCGACACCGACCCCAGCCTGGAGGCCAACCGGAAGTGGATCGTCGACGTCGCCGCCGCAACCCCATGGTCCTGCGCGACGCCGATCACGACCAGCTCCACCGAGGTGGCCGATCGGGTTGCCGCCGGTCGGCGGGCGGCGCCGAGGTGGGCTCGCCGGGATCCGGCCGAGCGACGGGCGATATTGCTCCGGGTCGGCGACGAGCTGGCAAACCGGCGGGGCGAGCTCATCACCACGATGATGCACGAGGCGTCGAAGACCTTCGCCGAGGCCGACGTCGAAGTGTCGGAGGCGATCGACTTCGCCCGCTGGTACGCCGATCGCAGCCTCGATCCGGATCACATCGATGGCGCCGACTTCGAGCCGTTCGGACTGGTGGCGGTGATCCCACCGTGGAACTTCCCGACTGCGATCCCGGCCGGTGGGGTGCTGGCATCGCTGGCTGCCGGCAACGCCGTGATCTTCAAGCCGGCCCCGGAGACACCCTGTTGCGCCGAGCTGGTGGCCGCGTCGTGCTGGGCCGCCGGGGTGCCCCGTGACGTACTCCAATTCATTCGCACGCCGGACGACGAGGTCGGCAGGCTGCTCATCGAGTCGGTGGATGCGGTCATCCTGACCGGGTCGAGCGATACCGCCGATCTGTTCCGCTCGTGGAAACCACAGCTCCGATTGTTCGCCGAGACCTCGGGCAAGAACGCGCTGATCATCACCCCGAACGCCGATCTCGATCTGGCGGTCCAGGATCTGGTCAGGTCGGCCTTCGGTCACGCCGGTCAGAAGTGCTCGGCCGCCAGTCTGGCCATCCTGGTCGGCGACGTCTCCCGGTCACCGCGGTTCCGCAGACAGCTGATCGACGCCGTCGAGAGTCTGACGCCCGGTTCGGCGCTGAGCCTGGGAACCGACATCGCGCCGCTGGTCGGTGGCGGCAACCCTCGTCTGACCAAGGCGGCAACAACCCTGGAGCCGGGGGAGCGGTGGCTGGTCGAGCCCTCGGTCTCCGACGCCGGTCTGATGACGCCGGGCGTACGCGACGGGGTCCGGCCCGACTCCTGGTTCCACCGCACCGAGTGTTTCGGCCCGGTGCTCGGCTTGATGGCCGCCGCCGATCTGGACGAGGCCATCTCGATCGCCAACTCGTCGTCCTTCGGTCTCACCGGAGGCATCCACACCCTCGATCCGACAGAGATCAGGACCTGGTCGGAACGGATCGAGGTCGGCAATGGCTACGTGAACCGACCGATAACCGGGGCCATCGTCAGACGTCAGCCATTCGGGGGCTGGAAGCGCAGCTCGGTCGGTCCAGGGGCCAAGGCCGGCGGCCCCAACTATGTGATGCAGCTCGGCCGGTGGACGCCGGTGACACCGCCCGATCGGACGGCGTCGGGTGGTCCCGGTCCCTCGTCGGTTGGGGTTGGCGACGACTACGAGGAGCAGTGGGCAGAGCATTTCTCGATCGACCATGACGACAGCGGGCTCGTCTGCGAGGCCAACATCTTCCGCTACCGCCCGCTGGAGGCGATCGGGCTCCACGTCGGTCCGGCGGCCGACCCGGCTGATCTCGCCCTGGTGCACAAGGCGGCCGCCCTGGCCGGCGTCGTGGTCCGCGCCGCCGATCATGGTGCTGAGGGGGACCTCGGCTGGCTGTCGGCGATGGCGGCCGAGGGGATCGACCGGGTCCGTCTCGTCGGGGCGGAGCCGACCGACGCCATGGCGGCCGAGGCGGTCAGGCTCGGGATCCACCTCGCAGACCAACCGGTCACGGCGGCGGGACGGATCGAACTCCAGCACTACGTCCGGGAGCAGGCACTGTCGATCACGCTCCACCGGTTCGGCAACTTGGCGCGGCGGTCGGCCGGGTCGGACCCGACCCTGCGATCCGCTTGACGGGTTCCGGCCCGGTCGTCACGATGATCCCATGGTCGATCCGACGGCAGCGGAATCCCTCGGGTTTCGAGAGGACGGCCCCGGCGGGCAGTGGTGTCGGCCGGCCACCTGGTCCGGCACCCGGGCGCCGCTGACCAGCGCCACCGGCCTTCATCCCGGGGCCTACGGTGATCCCGAGTTCCACCGGATCGAGCAGCGGCAGGTCTTCGAACGGGCCTGGGTCTGCGTCGGCCTGGCCGATGACGTGGCCACGACGGGCAGGCTCATCGTTCGTCGCCTGGGGTCGCGATCGATCATCATCACCCGCGACGGCGACGGCACGGTTCGGGGTTTCCTCAACTCCTGCCGCCATCGAGGGACCGAACTGGCCCGGTCGGACTGCACGATCGCCAACACCATCCGCTGCCCATACCACCGCTGGGGGTACCGCCTCGACGGGAAGCTGATCGCCACCCCGTTTTTCGAGGACGTTCCCCGGGACGGGTTCGATCGAGCCGACCACGGACTGGTTCCGGTCCGGGTCGACGCCTGGGGTGTGTTGCTGTTCGCCTGCCTCGATCCCGAAACCGTTCCCCTGACCGAATGGCTCGGCGACCTCCCCGACCGGCTGGCCGGTTATCAGCTCGACGGTTGGCGCAAGCGGGAGGAGCAGACCTTCCACATCGAGGCCGATTGGAAGTTGATAAGCGAGAACTTCCAGGAGTACTACCACCTCCGCTGGGTCCATCCTGAGCTGGCCAAGGTGTCCAAGGTCGATGACCACTACCGGTACCAGGGACCGGGCATGTATTGCGGGCAGACCACGACCCCGGTGTCGGCCGACGACCGAGACGACTGGTTGGCCCTGCCTCCCAAGGAGGACCTCGATCACTCCGATGGTTGCAGCGGCCGGTTCCTGGCGATCTTCCCGAACGTGCTGCTCTCGGTGTTGCCAAATCACGTGTTTGTGATCCGGCTCGATCCGGTCGCCCCGGGCCGGACGGTGGAGACCTGCACCTTCCTGCTGCCCGGCCCCGGCAACGACGGTGACGAGGCGGCGTTCGCCGCGACCCGGAAGTTCTGGCTGGAGGTGAACGCCGAGGATATCGACATCGTGGAGCGGGGTCAGCGAGGTCTGACCGCCGGGGCGGTACCGGCCGGTCCGCTCTCGCCCCGATTCGAGGAGCCGCTGCACCGGTTCCACAACATGCTGGCCGACTGCATGACCCTCGACTCCATGGTCGGGCTCCCGGTCCCGACCGGCGATCGTGGAGGTTCGGCCGACCTCTTCGGCAGTGGGCTCAACCCAGCTCCGCCGGCCATCGAACGGTGACAACGACCGAACCCGGGTTCACACGTGGCCTGCCCGGGGGTGGTGGGGTTCAGTAGCGGTTGGCGTAGCGGAGCTGGTCGGCCTGGATCTCGCTGAACACATGGGTGATGTCATCGGCGTAGATCGACCACGGAAACTCGGTCGGTCGGTTGTCGATCCTGGCGAAGGTCTCGGCGGCCAACCTGGCGGTCGACTCCCCTTCGACGATGACGGCCAGCGCATAGGCGTTGAGCACCGCCAGCGCCTCGGTCGGTGCCGGCGATGCCGTGCCCTGGAGGAACGCCAGCAAGCCGGTGGCCAACTCGGCCACCACCTCCGGTTGCATCAAATAGGTGGCGAGGTTGGCCCGACCCTGCTCCAGCAAGCCCTTCTCGATGTGGGCGGTCGGCAACGCTTCTCTGGCCGGGGACCCGGGGGGTGCCTCGTTCTCGATCCAGTGGGCGAAGTCGAAGGTGGCGACGTTGGAGCCATTCCACTTCTTGGTCAGGCTCTGAAGGTACTGGCGGCAGGCATCCGGCCGGAACGGGGCTCGACTGTGGGCGTTCTCGAACCGCTCCCTGAGTTCTTCCAAGCTGACCTGGAGACCCCGCCCCGTGATCAACAATGTCACCCACGGGTCGGCCATGGCCGGTCGGTCGGTCACCACCTCGTAGAGGATCTGCTCCGCATTCCGCAGCCGCTCGGTGAACCGGATGACGTCGGTCTGGTGCTGACCGTTTGTCCCGGCGTCGATGGCCCTGCGGTGAGCGGCGAAGGCGTCCCGGACCAGCACGGCCGCGTGGAACGAGCGAGACCGGGGCGACGCCTTGAACCCGACCCAACGCTCGAAGGTGATCGTCTCCAGCCCCACCACCTCGCTGGTCACGATCGGACCGAACATCCAACTCTTCGGTGAGACATCGAGGAATCGTTCCAGCCGAGCCCAGTCTCCGTCGACCAGCGCCTTGTAGGCCGTTCGCAGCTCGACGTCACCGAGGAACGGATCGAGCCGATCGAGGCGCGGCAGTTCCACCGCCGACGGTGGAGGTGTTCTGGCTGACAGTCTGTCGAGTAGTCCCATGGATGCGTACCGAGGGCGCCTCGCCGTGCCCGTCGGGTCATACTACCTATTCACGACGGCCTCTCGGCCGGGCCGGTATCGGGCGGTGGAGCAGGTCGAGGTTGCGGGCCCGGGAGCCCTGCGATCACAGCAGATCGGGTATCCGGGCGATGAGTTCGAGAGTGAAATCGGTCATTGTCTGCAGCATCCAGCCGCCGGTGAGGGCGATGGCCAGCCCCACGGCAGCGAACTTCGGGACGAAGCCCAGGGTCTGTTCCTGGATCTGGGTCACGGACTGCAGCAGCCCCATGAACACGCCGACGGCAACGGCGGTGACCAGGATGGGGGCCGAGATGATCGAGGCGGTCCACAGCGCCGATTTGATGATGTCGACGATGATGCTTTCCTGCACGGCAGAGACCTCAGAGGTAGGTGGCGAGAAGGGTCTCGACCACGAGGGACCAGCCGCCGACCATGATGAACAGCAGCAGCTTGAACGGAAGCGAGATGAATGCCGGTGGCAACATCATCATGCCCAGCGCCATCAGGGAGGCGGCGACCACGATGTCGATGATGAGGAACGGTATGAAGATCACGAACCCGATGATGAACGCCGACTTGATCTCGGAGAGGAGGAAGGCCGGAATGAGCGCCGACATGCCGATCTCGTCGGCGGTTGCCGGCCGGCCTTGACCGCTGGCTTCCAACATCACCTCGAGCTCCTCGGGGTTGGTGTGGACCAGCATGAACGCCCGGATCGGCTCGGTACCTCGCTCGATCGCCACCTCCTGGGTGATCTCTTCGGCCATGAACGGTTGCAACGCCTCCTCGTTGAGCGTGGTCAGGGTCGGGCCCATGACGAAGAGGCTGAGAAACAGCGCCAGCCCGACCAGGACCTGGTTCGGGGGTACGCCCTGGAGGCCGAGTGCGTTCCGGGTCAGCGAGAACACGATGATGATCCTGGTGAAGCTGGACAGCATCATCACGATCGATGGCGCCAGCGAGAGCACGGCCAAGCCGACGATGAGGATCACCGATTGTGACGAGGCGCCTGCGTCGTCGCCGCCGATGTTGATGGAGATCAGGCCGTCGTTCTCGGTGGTGTCCGACGGAGACGGTGACGGCGTCGGTGGCTGGGGAACCCCGAACTCGGGGATCGTCGGTTCGGGGATCTGAGGTTCCTGGGCCGCCAACGGGTCGGCCGAGACGGCCAGCGTCAGCACCGCAACCAGTGCGGCGACGATCAGCAGGAGTGCGGCGGGGCGGGGGGTCTTCTCAGCCACGTCTGACGGTTTTGTTTTGGAGTTGTTGGAGGGGGTTTGGTTTTGGGCGGATGTCGATTGGGGGCCCGTGACCGGCATCGGCGGCGCTGCCGGTGGTG
>CAMYLA010000144.1 GCA_947259095.1 uncultured Acidimicrobiaceae bacterium
CGTGGTCGTAGCACAGCTTGCCCTGCTCCGGGCCGTTCACCGTCATGGCCGAGTACCAGCCGCCGTGGCGGTCATCATGGAGCGGACCGGTGAGCCCCGACATCGCCCTGGCCGCCAGGGTCGCACAACCGGGCACACCCAGCAGAGAACCCAGCGAATAGACGTAGGTCATGCGGGCCGTGATCCAGGTATGAATCGGTTCCGACTCGACGGGCCGTCCCTGCTCATCGAGCCAGAGCGCACCGTCACCGTCCCTCGGTGACCGTCGGCCGAACGACAGCAACTCGCCGGCATGGTTGAGGAGCCAGTTGCGATGGGTTCGCAGTTCCAGCCAGTTCGAGCTCACCAGGTCAAGGATAGACCGGGCCGATCCTCTGCTCATCCGCAATCGCAGGTGAGGCCCCGACCGGGAGATCGAGTCCGTGCTGCAGGCGACGACCCAGGGCGAGCAACGCAACGTTGGTCAGGGCCAAGGGAGTCAGGAACACGATCAACAGGCCCTTTCCCCACCGGGAGGCCGGCGCGACATCCCCTCGCAAGTCGGCCAGATCACTCCGAGCCACGGCCACCCGGTCGGCTGAGGCTTGCAGCTCGCTCTCGGTCGCTCTGAGTTCGGTCACCACCGAGTCGAGCCCGTCCGACACCCCACCGACTTCGGCCGCCAGGTCCTCGTCGAGACCGAGGGCCTCGATGTCGGCCCTGAGGCGGTCGAGATCGGAGCGGAGGACTGCCAACTCGTCGCTGTCGAGCGAGGGTTCGAGACCGAGCAGCGCCAGCGCGTCGTTGCCCTCGACGAAGCGGGCCAGGTCCTCCAGGCTGGCGGCGAATTGGTCGACGTTGTCGATGAGAGGCAGCATGACTTCCTGGACCGAGGCCACAACCGCCACACTCTGGTCGGTCACATCGGTGCCGGTTGCCACCACCCCGTCCACCGACTCGAGGCCAAGTGCGGTCTCGCCCGCCAGTTCGGCCGAGGCCGTCAGAAGACTGTCGACCCGCTCCAAACCGTCATCGGTTGTGTCGACCAGTTCGACCCACCGAGCATTGAGGGCCGACAGCAGCACCCAGCCCCCGACGGCCAACGCCAGGCAGGCGGCCACGGTGGCGCCTGCGGCCAGTTGAAGGAAACGACCGAGGGATGTGTAGTCCGAAAACATGGCGGAACCTCCTGGGTGTCAGGCCACTCGGAGCCTGCGGCCCAGAAGCCACCAGGCCAGCGCGGCGTAGAGGGCGAAATGGATGCCGAGACCTGTGAGATCGACCAGGGCGGGGCTGGTGCCCCGCAGCATGACGTCCTGGAGCACCCGAATCGTGAACGTCACCGGCATCAGCCAGGCCAAGTCCCGGACCGGGGACCGAAGTGTGTCGAGGTCGAGGAAGAACCCGCCGAAGAACAGCCCGGCCAGCAGGACGAGCATTGCGATCTGGATCGCCTGCACATCGGACCGTGCCATCAGGGCCACGGTGAATCCTAGACTGAGACTGGCCGCCAGGCTGAGCACCACACCGACCACGGCCCAGCCGATCGAACCCACGATGGTGACGCCCAGGCCGACGGTCGTGGCCACCAACAACAACGCACCGATCACCAGACCGGCCACCAGGTAGGCCAGGTACTTGCCGGTCAGAATGACACCGGGACCGATCGGTCCGGCCCGGTACATCTCCATGAGCCCCAAACGCCGATCTCGCATCAGAGACAGTGCGGCGAGCGACACCGTGGCGTGCTGGAGGAGCAGACCGAGGGCCGAAGGGACGAAGAAGTCGACCTCATCGACCGGTTCGGTCAGCAGCGATTCGGCATCGCTGGTCAGCGGCCGGGTGACCAGCTCGGGATCGACCTCCAGCGCCTGTTCCAGCGGCTCGGAAAGCGACACCAGCAGCCGGTTCAGTTCGGCCGCCTGTTCCGTGGCCGAGGCGCCGCCGGGGTCGTTCCGGAGCTGGTCGACGATGGAGCGGGCGGTCGAGACGTTGTCGAGCCGGGTGTCCTCATCGGCCGGAGCTCCACCGAGGCCGGACCCCAGGCGCCCACCCGATTCGAGCCAGCTCAACGTGGCGTCGGCCTGATCGAGCGCGGTCCGGGTGCCGGCCTCGTCTCCGGCCGCAACGGCTTGGGACACCCGCCTGCCCAGTACAAGGCCGCTGCGGATGTTCTCTTCATTGGCTTGAAGGTCCAACTGGGCCAGCGTAATCAGCTCGGTCAGGATGGCGGTGTTGACCTGGGCGGTGGCAACCTCGGTGGCAATCTCGACCGCCACCTGTTGGATGGGGTCGATTTCGTTGTGCAGCACCGCCACCTCGGCCTGGCGCCCGGCCCTGACCTCGGCCATGGGGTCGTCGGGAAAGACGACCACCAGGTCGACCTGGCCCCTCTCCAGGGCGTCGGTCGCCTCGATCAGGTCGGAGCCGAAGCCGATGGGAGTCACATAATCCTCGAAGTTGTCCCGGTTGGCGGTGATCAGGTCCTCCATCCCCTCGACGTCGGGCCCCACGAACATGGTACGAAGGCTGATGGTCTCGTTGCGGTAACCTGCCCCGAACAGCAACAGGACGACAAACGGGCCGAGCACCATCAGTACGATGAGCTCGGGCTGACGGAGAAGGTCGGCCAGCTCCCGGCGGCAGAAACCGGCGATCTGACGACCGATCATGCCGGCTCGTCCTCGGTCACCAGCTGGACAAACGCCTCGTCGTACTCGACGGCCCGCTCGGCGATGCCGGCGACAGCCACCTCCCTGTCGTCCAGGAGCTCGCTGATCCGGGGAATGGCCCGGGGTCCGTCGTCGACCACCACCGACACCGCCCGGCGGGTCCGGAGTTCGACTTCACCCCGAACGAAGTCCAGCGATTCGAGGGCGTCGATGTCGTCGAATCGGAGCGGTTCGCTGACCTCGATGTCGATCACGTCGCCGCCATAGGCTCGACGCCGCAGCTCGTCCGGTGTGCCGTCGAAATGGAGCCGCCCGGCCCGTATCAGCAGCACCCGGTCGCAGTTGGCGGCCTCGCCCACGTATTGGGTGGTTACCAGCAGCGAGCGGCCCTGCTGCTGAAGGTCCCGTAGCCGCTCCCACACCTTGAGTCGGAGGACCGGATCGAGCCCGGCCGTCGGCTCGTCCAGCACAATGAGTTCGGGCTCGTGAATCAGCGCGGCGGCAAGTCCCAGCCGCCGCTGCATTCCGCCTGATGCGTCGGTCACCCGGCGGTCACCCTGCTCGGACAGCTCCACATCGGCCAGTGCCCGCTCCAGCTGACCGTCGCCCAGGTCGAGGCCGGCCATCGACGCATAGAACCGAAGGTTTTCGGTCAGCGACAGCTCGGGCAGCAGGGCTGTGTGCTGCGGGAGATAGCCAAGTCGGCGGCGCTGCTCCTGTGTCAACCCGGTGGCCGGGCCGCCCCACGTCCGGATTGTCCCGCTGGTGGGTGCCAGCACACCCAGCAGCAGCCGGATGAGGGTGGTCTTGCCCGACCCGCTGGGACCGATAACCGCCACCAGGGATCCGTTGGGGATCGAGAAGGCCATGTCGTCAACCGCCACGGCATCGCCAAATCGACGTTCGAGAGCCACCGCCTCGACCAGTGGTTGCTCGACCATCAGTCTTTGACCCTGAGATCCGGCACCTCGACCAGCATCCGGTTGATCACGTGGACGGTCACATCATCGACCACAATGTCGCCCTGAACGATCGCGGCGTCCCCGATCATCGGTCCGTCGGGGCCGATGGTCACGGCGATCTGCGCGCCATCGGGCAGCGCCACGACACCCCGGTCGACCATCTGCTCAACGGTCATGGCGTCGATCACCGTGTGATTGGCCAGCAGGCTGTTCAGCTGATCCGGATTGGCCAGAAGGGATGCCAGTGAGTCGGCGTCGATTGCAGCGAAGGCCGAATCGTCGGGTGCCAGCAAGGTGACGGTCTCACCGTCGGGGAACACGATCGGCGCCTGTTCGATTGCACTGGCCGCGGTCGACGCTCCCGCCGCCCGCAAGTCGACGCCCAACGCGTTGGTGGGTGCGGCGCCGTCCCCGCCTGCGGTCGACGACGAGGCAGGTGGGCCGGTGCAGGCGGACACAGCGAGTGTGGCGGCCACCACCATTCGGGTGAGAGCGGTTCGTTTCATCGGTCGGCACCAATCGATCGCACATCAGGCCGGGGTGGGAGAGGTACTTGCGAGTGAGGCTGCATTCTTCGAGACCTCCGGGCTGGCCCTTGGACGTGGGTAGCAAGGGGGTACCCGTCCGGCCTACGACTAAACCGCCGGGCCGCTCACATCCGGCCGGCCCAGGCCAGCCACATGGCCGCGGTCCACGTGAACCGGGGCCCGCCCACCGGGCCACCGTCGACGGGGTCGAAGCTCTCGGGCATACCGCTGCGGCCGATCAGGGCCCTGGTGTCGGAGCGAATGCGCTCGGCCCAGTGGCAATGGCCGACTTCGCGCAGACCGGTGGCGATCAGGAAGTTCACCATGGACCACACCGGCCCCCGCCAGTACCGGAGCGGCTCAAAGGCGTCATGGCGGGGATCGAAGCTCGGCACCAGGAACCGGCACCGCTCCGACCACGCCGTCAGCTCGTCCACCAGCTCGTCCAGGTGATCCGTCACCCCGGCATAGGGGGCGAGGAACGAGGCCGACGTCCCGGCCTCGGCCATGGCCCCGGTCAGCAGGTCGAACGAACAATAGGTGCCGGCGGCCGGATTCCAGAACTGCTCGAAACCGGTCTCCAATCGGGCGATCCGTTCCTCGATAACGGTCACGTCCCGACCGAGCGTGCGGCCCATCCAAGCCAGGTCCCGTTCGGCCCGCAACAGGATGGCGGTGACCCCCGGGTCGGCTACCCGGAACGGGCTGCCGAGGGCGATTCGCTCGTCGTCCCAGTCGTTGGCCACACCGAACTGGACCAGAGCCAGATAGCGGTCGTAATCGGCCTTGTGGGGCCGCATGGCTTGGTCGACGACATCGAGGTCCCGGCGGCTATAGCCTCCGACGCCGGAGATGTCGACGGCACACAGGGGCCGATCCCAGTCGGGCAGGTTGTCCCGACCCGACTCCCAGGGATGGACCACCGCCATCACCCCCCGCCCCTCGGGGTCTCGGGCCGTATGCCACCACCGATGCCACCGGTCGATGGCATCGAATCGACGCTCCGACACCTCACCGCCGGCCTCGCTCAGCCGTCGGATCACGGTGGCCGCCACCGGCGGTTGGGAAATGCCCGAACTCGAGGTGCCGCCCCGGTCGGCGCACCACACATCGGGTCCGGGGAAGTAGGTCGACTCCTCGGTCCAGAACACGATGTGGGGCAGCATGCCCGACGGCCACTGGGCCTCGAGCAGGGTGTCGATCTCCCGCCATGCCCGGTCCCGGTCGAACTCGGCCCATCCCACGGCCGCGAACACCGAATCCCAGTTCCACTGGAACGGGTAGAGCCGGGCCGACGGCACGGTGTAGCCGCCCCGGTCGTTCTCGATCAGGATGCGCCGCGCCTCCTCGGTCAGCGCCTCGGCGTCGATTGCGTCACCTTCACCCATGTGGTCCCCCTGGTCCAGGGTCGCCCGGGGCGAAGGCACCGGGTTCGCCCAGGAGGGTTCCGGGCTCGGGCGCCGTTCACCCCGGCGTCAAGTACAGCACATCGGTTGTCGCTGAGGTCGCCCAACCCCGGCGAGCAGTCCGGCGGCATGACCACCGGGCTGGTTTGTCGGCTCAGGTGATCAGTTGATGGTCAACTCGAACGTGACCGGCTGTTCCATCTTCTCATCACCCGAGGTCCACGTCATGCGGAACTCCATCGGGTAGGTGCCGGCCGGCGTGCCCGGCTCGATGTAGAAGCGGATGCTGTCGGTCTCGTTCCTCTCCAGCAGGGCGTCATGGTCGGGGCCGCTCCACTGGGAGCCGTCCTGGGGCAGGTAGACCTCGAGGCCGGCGCCGTCGGCGAGCCACATCTGCATGTCGTCGCTGCGGGGGGCGAGCCCGGCGAAGCGGACATCCACCCAGCCGTTGTCGGTGGTCCAGTCGAGTGATGCCGTGGTGTCGACCTGCTCCCAATCAGCGCCTGTGTGGTGCACGATCGGTATTTTGATCAAGATCGAGCGGCGACCCCGCTGACGGCCTTCGGCGTCGGTCCACTCGACGTCGAGATCGATCTTGACTTGCTTCTGGTCGAAGTTCTCGGGCACCGTCACCTGGAGTGCGGTGGTGTCGATCGAGAGATCGGCCATGGCGTAGCCCTGCATCGGGCCGGCGTGGTCACCGGTTGTCGGCGAATAGCCGACCGTGACGCCGTCCTTTCCTTTGGCCGTGACCTTGACACCGTCGATGCCGCCGTCGGCAACCCAAACGAGATTCACCCACGAAGTTGTCCCGGCCATGACCGCAGCGAGGTCCTGGTCCATCAGCACCGGCTGGCCCCGATCACCGTCGCCATCGGCGGCGGCTGCCGGTGAGGCCACGCCCGCCATCAGGCCGATCCCGAGTAGGAGGGCAAACAGTGCTCGGGGGCCTTGGTTCACTCGCAGTCGATGTCCGGTAGTAGCCATGTCCTTGTGGTCGTCATGAACCTCGCCACGGTTTATGGGTTTGATTACCCAGGACCTAGTCCTTCTGGAGGCACTCCGCAGCGAACTCGGCCAATACGGCCTTCCGCAGCTCGAGCCGGTTGGCCAGCTCCGAGGTGAAGGCGGCGTACTGATCGGCCGTCACCCCTTTGGCGGCAAGCAACTCGTCCCGAGCGGCCGTCATCTCGCCCGGGTCACCGAAACTGAAGCGTTGGGCCCGGCACAACCAACCGGCCTCCACCGCAACGAGGCGGGCCTCGTCCTCGGAGAGGTCGATGTCGCCGACCTCGGCCGCCATGGCCAGTGCGTCGGTCTGAGCTCCATCCCCCTCCGGCTGGTCATCGGCGACCTGTGTGGTGTCGGCGACGGGGAACGTGTCGGTACCGGTTCCGTTGCCGCACGAACCGGCCACAAGGGCGACGGCGACGAGGGCGACGACCAGCGGCGGTGCAGGATGCATACTCAACAGTTGTCGGCCATGGCCGGTCCGAGTTGAGCCGGGCCACAGCGTTTGAACCGAGCTGATGGCGCAGTGCCGGCGGTCAGGCGGTCGGTGCCGCCCACCCGCCGATGACGGCGTGGAGGTATTGGACGAAACGATCGTCGTCGACCGGCAGCAGACCGCTGTTCTCCAGGCTCACGTAGCCATGACCGGCCGCCCACAATGCCTCGGTGATCTCCCCTGTGCGTCCCGCCAGCACTCCGGCGTCGACAGCCAGACCGACAGCCTGCCGGAGCGGCTCGATAGTCGAGGCGGCGAAGGCCAGGCTCTCGGCCGTCGGCTGGAATTCAGGAAGGGGTCGAGAGGTCATCAGTGCATAGTGATGAGGGCTTGACCGAGCGACCTGCCGGTAGCCGCACCCGAGGGCAATGAGACGTTCGACCGCCCCATCGGGAAGGATCAGATCGGCGAGGTGGGACGCCAGACGCTCGAAACCGGATCGAAACAGGACATCGGCCAACCCCTGCTTGCCGCCGAACTGGGTGTACACCGATTGGGTGGATGTCCCTGCTGCGTCGGCGATCCGGCGGAGCGAGAGGGCGTGTGGACCCTCCTCGACAAGCATGCGCTCGGCCACGGCCGCGAGCCGGTCTGATCCAGTTATCGAAGGAGGGGCCATGAACGGCATTCTAGCCGATGTATATAACATTG
>CAMYLA010000145.1 GCA_947259095.1 uncultured Acidimicrobiaceae bacterium
TCTCGCCAACGGTCGTCGAGACCAAGATGGGCGCCCAAGGGAGTTGGTCTGGCGAAGTCGGCGAGGCATTCAAGAAGAAGATTCCTACCGGCCGCTTCGAGCAGCCTGAAGAAATCGCGCTTGCTGCGCTTTATCTGACGAGTGGCGCTGCCGGCATGATCAATGGTGAGAACTCGGTCGTGGACGGTGGCTACACCGCAACGTGAGGAGGGCCGCGCAGCTTCGCCTGCAGCGATTGGGTTCCGGTGCGATGTGCGACCTGCACCAACTTGAAGTTGCCGACCCCGACGAGCCGACTCGGAACACGATGGCGACCAGTGCTCGGGGTGCGCGGATGAGCGGCCTGTGGGCGGCTCCTCTATTCGCCGCGAGCAGTGGCTCGGTCCCGCGTGGGGGCCTGTCGTTTTCGGCCGTGTCGGAGAGAGTGGGCGGACGCGTCGATGAAGGTCCGGCGGCGATGACGTTGGATGGACGGGTTGCCCTGGTGACCGGGGCGGCCGGCGACCTCGGCCGGGCGGCGGCGGCCCGGCTGGCGGCCGACGGGGCCTCGGTTGCCCGGGGATGATGTGGGATCGCCAGGTCGAGCTGCAGGCTGCGACTCCCAGCCAGTACTACGGCGACGACGTCGAGACGGTGGCAGCCCAGATGATCGACCAGGTCCCACTGCGCCGCTACGGTACCCCCGACGAGGTGGCCTCGGTGGTGCGGTTCCTGCTGTCGGACGATGCCTCCTACCTCACCGGCGTCAACATCGAGATCGCCGGGGGTGCCTCGTAACGAACCTCACGGGTGGTGGTCGGCGAACCGGCCCCCGTACCGTTGCTGCCAGAGAGGGGCTAGCAGGGTGCGGAAAACCACATGCTGGGGTTTCCGGAGCGATCAACTTCGCCACCCTGCGTCCTCGATTCCGCCATTGCGCTTACGAGCAGTGGCGAAATCTGCGTCCTTGATTGGCTCGCACCTCGCTCCGGAAACCCTCACCGGCGAATTTCCGCACCCTGCTAGTGCGGCGAGACGGTACTCCTGCCGACGGCCGAGGACGGCTTGAGTTTGGCCTCCGGCCAAACGTCGCCGAAACTTGACCTGATCGTGAACGTCCAAATCCCCAGCGCAGCCCACCGGCGTACAACATCGAGTGTGACGGGGAGAATCCGGTCGGCGAACGACGCCTCGAGCGCATCCAACCATGAGTCCAGTTGGTCGGCCTCGGCCGGGTTGCGCCGTCGGATGCGAGCGGCCCCTCTGCGCAGCTCGGCCACAACCAGGACCGACAGCCACAAGTCATCCCCGGCATGCCGCTCGAACCACCGCCTCACCCCGCTGTTGGCGCGTGACCCCTTCCGGAGCTCGGCAATGACATTGGTATCGAGGAGGTAGCGTGTCACAGGTCCACCGGCCGGGGGTCGTCGTGGTGGCGGTCGAAGTCCTCGCCATGGCCGACGTCAGGGATCGAGGTCAGGTGTTGGGCCAGTCCCCGGCTCGGGGAAGCGGCCGACACGAGGGATTCCTTGCCCTGGAGAGCGGCCTGCAGGATCTGCCGATGTTCCTCCTCGGCCGAATGGCCCCGGGAGGCCGCTCGTTCCGAGGTTGCGGACTGTCAGTTGGGCCATTGACTCAGTCTCCTGACCGTCGGAAGCCACTGGATCGCAGTTGATGGTAGCTGGAAAGAACCGCTCGGCAAGACTCGACGTCGGCCGGTTCGACAAGCTGATGCTCGAACACGATCGTCGCCATGGTGCCAAGGGGCTTTGTGGAGATTGGCTACCGACCGGTGGCGTTGCGCAGGACGAGTGTCGATGGTCCTGTTATAGTCGCGCTTACGGCCACGGTGGTTGTTACCGGCTGTAGGCCGTTCGTCATCTCAAGGGGAGAACATGAAACGAATAGGTACTGCGTTGTTGGGCGTAGGAGTAGTGGCCCTGGTGGCCGGGCTCGTGGTGCAGTTTGCGATCGTCCCCGGTCTGCTTCAGTACCCCGACGACGTCGACCAGACACGCCAGTTCGAGGGGGTGCTCGGTCGAATGCTGAACGCCGAGGCATTGGCCGCCGGCGACGCGGCCAACATCTTTCTCACCGATGTCCCGGTCACCATCGACCGCACGGTCAAGGTGCTCGAGGTCGACGGCGAAAAGGCACTCGTCGAGGACACCTCGGTGATGAACAGCCCGGCCGGCCCCGTTCTGGCCACCGAGAACATCTACACCATCGATCGCAAGTCGATGGAACACATCGAGAACTTCACCGACGACGAGCGCGTCATCGACCGTGAAGGTCTGGTGGTCGGCTTCCCCATCGGTACCGACGCTGAAGACTACGAAGGTTGGAATGGCGACACCCAGACCATGAACACCATCGCCTACGATCGCACCGAAACCCACGAGGGTATGGAAACCAGGATCTTTCAGGCCACCTCGGGCCCGGACCCGATCACCAGCCCCGAGATGTTGGCCAACTTCCCGCCGGCGTTGCCCAAGGCCACCATCGAAGCCTTGGTGCCGGCTCTGGGCCTGCCCGCCGAGGCTGCGGGTCAGCTGGCGGAACTGCTGCCGGCCCTGCCCGATCCGGTGCCCCTGGCCTACACCTACGCCTACACCTCCGACTACTGGGTCGAGCCCGACACCGGGGTGCTCATCGACTTCGCCAAGGTCGAGACCCGGGCGGTGGCGATCGATCTCGGCGAGCAGCAGATCCCGGTTGCGGAGGTCATGCAACTGCAGTATCAGCTCACCGATGCCTCCATCCAGGATGCGGTGGCCGACGCCGAGGATGCCCAGGGCACGATCCGGCTTCTCGGCACCATCGTCCCGCTGGCCTTGATCATCGGCGGCATCCTGGCCGCCATCATCGGTTTCGTCGTCATGCGCCGGGAGTCCGCCTTGTAGCCGGATCTGGCCGACTGTTCGGATCGGTGACCGGCACCGTGTTGGTGGTGCCGGTGTTGCCGGATCCGGCCGACGGTCAACTCGTTCCGGGGGCTTGGATTCTCGTCCAATCGACGGCGGCGGGGTCGAACACCCAGATGTCCGGTGACAGATTGCCGGCGGACTTGGACGTCATCTCGCCGCCGTAGAGCACCACGTTGCCGGTTGCCGGGTCATGAGCCATGCCGTACATGGCCAGCGCAGGCGGACTGGTTTGGACCTCGACCTCGGTCCAGGTGTTGGTGTTGTAGTCGTAGAACCATGTTTCCGCCGGGAGCACCCCTTCGTACTCCAGCATGCCGGAGTAGATCAAGGTCCTGTCGAGTTCCGGGATGTACGCCATGCCGTGGCGCTCGGGGTGTTGCTGGGGGCCTTGGCGGTTGGGCAGGGCTTCCCACGAATCGGTGTTGTAGTCGTAGGCCCACATCTGCACGTCGTTGTCGTCCGTTCCCGTGAAGCCGCCCCACAGCAACACCCGGTCGGACTCCGAGTCGTAGGCAGTGGCGTACATGGCTCGGGGGCTCGGACTCGACGCGGGCGCCATCAGCTCCCAGGTTGCGGTATCGGCGTCGTAGGCCCACGTGTCGGAGTACATGTGCCATGGTGAGCCTCCGGCGAAGAGGATGATCCGGTCGGATTCGGCGTCGTAGGTGAGGGGGGTGCCGAATCGGGGATTCTCCGGGGTGGTCTCGGGTTGGACCTCCGGCATCCGTCGGGTCCATGTGCCGGTGGTCAGGTCGTAGCTCCAGGTTTCGGCCGGTGACAGGTTGAACGCAACCAGCTCAGCGGAATCGGTGTCGATTCCGAAGTTGAATGCCGAGCCCGGTGCGCCGTCGGCCACATGGGTCCATTCGAAATCACGCGTGTCGAGCAGCCAGGCGTCTCGCATGTCCATCACCGGGCCCATTCTGCTGAGTCCTCCGATCATGATCATCTGACCGCTCACGGGATCGGACGACAACGTCGGATGGATTCGGTCCGCCGGCCACAACCGTGCCGGCGTCGTTGCCGGCTGGGAGTCCGAATCCACTGTTTGGGTTGCGGTGGTGGTCCCCACGCCGGGCTCCGGATTGTCGGCCCGGTCCCCAAGCGATGACGACTCTGTCGTGGCAGGGCCGGCGGCCGCCGTGGTCGAGTCATCGCCACCACCGCATGCGGCGATGACGAGTGCGAGGGCCAGTGACACTGGAAGCATCCGCATGTTCGTCTCCTGGCGAGTTGTCGGTCGGCTTGGTGAGTGAATGCCCGGCACCACGCCCAAGCTGACAGCCATTGCAGGGAAGAAATCGCCGGGAAGAAATGGTAAGGCGACGCATCGTCGACGGTCAGGACACATGCAAGCCAGCAAACGGAAAGGTGCCGTGCCATGTCTCACTCCCGGGGTCAGAGCGACATCCTGCTCGTGTCCATCGCCGTCTTCATCCTGTTCGCCATCTCCAGCATCCTGGCCGACCCGGCCGGCGGGTCCGACCGGCCGGCCGGAGCCGGGCACACCGACACCGCCTATGTTGTTGCCGCCGAGTAGATGAAGCGGGAGAGGAGACCGTCCTCGATGGCGGCGCGAGCCAGGCGCTGGTTGCGGCGCCGCTCCTCGTACTCGGCATCATTGAACACCGCCCGCAACCCGGCCTCCTCCCGTCGGAACAGCTCGGCCCGCAGGCGTTGGGTTTCGGCGTACTCGGCGGTCACGTCGATGGCCTCGATCACGCGGAACCGGGCCGAGGCCAGGAGGCTCGGGTAGCCGGTGCGAACCGCCACGCCCACCGGACCTGCTCTATGGGCCCGTCGTCGGTCCCGGGCCGACAGCCCCGGAGTCGGTTCGATCACGGTGAAGGCCATGGGCCCACCCGGCTTCAGTACCCGTCGGCATGCTCTCAACACGGAGAGCTTTCGGCGCACTCATCACAACATGTCGCTGTGGACAATGGCGTCGATCGAGCGGCCCCGAACCGGAAGGTCGGTCCCGTCGCCGACCACGGCCAGCGCCCTCTCGGCCATGTCATCCTCGATCGCCCGGCTTCGGGCCACCGTTACCCCTTCGATCACCGGGTCGACGCCGATCACCCGGCACCCGTGGTTCTTGGCCAGGTGCAGCCCGGGCCATCCGCATCCAGATCCGAGGTCGAGCAGCACGTCATCGACGTCGAGGTCGAGGAGCGCCCCCAGCCGGTTGCCCTGGTCGATCGTGGTGTAGCCGTTGGCCCCGTAGTCGGTTCCCAGTGTCTCCCGCTCGAGGGCCAGCACCAGGTCCTGGTGGGCCCGCTGGTAGCGGTGTCCGTGGTGTTCCAGTTCGTCGCGGATCATCGATGGCTCCTTTGGCGCCGACGGTGTTCATCAGGTTCCCCGTCGCCCGAAATCTTGATTCTTCATAGATGTGGCAGAAATCAGGTAGCACCGCCCTCGACGGGTGCATCGCCGATCACCATGACGGGAAGCTCGTCGCCATCGGTGCCGCGCTGCTCGACGGCTGGAACCATGACCGAGACACTACAGCTCGATCTGCACGTCGTGCTGCCTCATGCCGGCGGCGCCAACGACCGGTGGGTGGCCGATGCCATTCCCCTCACGATCCTGGGGGTGGGCATCAAGCTCGCCGTCGTCGTTCACAAGGGGAGCACGCTGGTGGTGGTGACCAACACCCTGCGACTGCTCAACCAACTCCGGCGCTCGGTGCTCCGGCAATAGCCGGACGGTCGGAGCAGCAACGGACCGAATGGGAGAGGCGTCAGCCCAGGGTGGTGCTGGCCTTGTCGGACCCGCCGGGGCCGGAGGCGACGAGGATGATGGTGTCACCGGGGGCGCCACAGAACGACGCGCGGCCCGAGGGTTTCCCGGTCTGGCCGGCGCCGTTGGGCAGCGACAACTGCACCGATGAGGTGTTCTCTGTGGCCCAGATGGCGTCGTAGACCCGCTGGGTCCGGTCGTTACACGGCAACTGGTTGGCCGAGGCTCGGCTGGTGAACCGCAGTATGACCGGGGGATCCGGGGGTGGGGTGGTGGTCGTCTCCCTGGTCGAGGTCGTGGTAGTGCTGGAGCCGGGGTCGGTTGTGGCGGTCGAGCCGGTGGGCTCGGGCCGAGTCGAGGTCGATATGGTGGTCGAGACCGTGGTCGACGTGGTTGTGGTGCGTCGGGTCGTGCTTGTGGTTTCCGTGGTCGACCCCGTGGTGGATCCGTTGTCGACCGTGGTGGTGGATCCGTCGGCCATGGTCGTGGGGGTGGTTCCCGTGGTCGGATCCGAGCCGCTGCCCGACTCACTCGAGCCCCTGACCTCGGAGCCGCCTTCCGAGCCGCCGGTCGTTCCGCCGACCGCCGCGCCAGCATCGGCGCTGCCGTCAGCCGGCTCGTTGCCGCCGAGGGGAGCCTGCTCGGTTGTGCTCTCGGCCTGCCCGGCGGAATCGGGGTCGAGCTCGTCGGTTTCGCTGGAAATGGTCGGACCGGCCACGATCTCCGATCCGTCGGCCGCCACCTCATCGCCACCGATCAGACCGAAGAGTCCGGCCTGCCACACCGCCAGCAGGACCAACCCCACCAGCACCGTGGCCGAGCCGACGATGGCCGTCTTGCCCAAGAACGCTTTGGACGGCAGCGCCGTGGAGGGCCTGGAAGTGGACGGCACTGCCCGGGATGAACCGGTCGGGGCCATGGCGCCAGTCGACTCGTTGTCGAGGCCGGTGGCGGTGTCGGCCAGAACGGACTGGTTGGCGGTCTGACGGGCCGACGACGACGGCGGCTTGGATATCGAATTCCAGCCGTCGGCCTGTGGCGGTTCCGACGGCGGGCCGTCAGGGTGGTCGAGTGACCGGCCGCCGGCCGAGATGGAGGCCGGATCGACCGGCACTCCGGCGTTGTGAAGGGCGGCGGCCGCGTCGACCTTGAGCTGGAGGGGAACGCCGACCAGCGGCACCGAGGCGAACAGTTTGCTCGGATCGAGCAGTGCGGCCCGTCGTTCCGAACACTGATCACAGCTCTTCTGGTGTTTGGCCACCGCCTTCGAAACCGACCGGTCGAAGGCCACCTGGCCCGACACCGCGGCGGCCAGGCCGTCGCACAGCGGTCGCCCGTTTCGCCACAACACATAGGAGCCGATGGCGTCCCCCAGTTTGTTCCGCATGCGGAACAGTTGCTGGTGGGCGGTGTTGGCTTCGACCCCCAACTCCTCGGCGATCTCGGCCGGAGCCAGGCCGTGGCGGAGGTGGAGGTCGAGCAGGCTGGCATCCCGCTCGCCCAGTGCGGCGGCCGCCGCCCACACCAGCTCCTGCTGATCCCGGATGTCGACCACGGCGTCGGTCGACGGCGGGGTCTGTGCCCCGGTGGGATCGGTCTGGCCCTCGTGGAGGCGCCGGTCGCGCAGCCCGCTCACGATCTCGTCCCCTGTGGCCCGACTGCGGCGTTCCCGTTCCAGGCGGTTGAGGGCCCGGTTCCGGGTGATGCGCAGCAACCAGCCCCCGAATGCGTCGACGTCGCGAAGCTGGTCGAGCCGCTGCCAGGCGTTGAGCATGGCGTCCTGGGCCACCTCGGCGGCGATATCGTCCTGGCGCACGATGTTGCGAGCCACGTTCCACGACCGGTCGAACCACCGGTCGAACAGCTGGCCGAAGGCCTCGGGCTCGGTGGAGCGGGCAGCCTGAACCAGCTCAGCATCGGTTCGCCCGTCGGGATTCACGCCGCCTTGTACCATCGGTGCCCTCACCACCCTTGTCCTCATACCGTACCTGACCGCTGTCGGCTGTGTCGTGGTACCGACGGTTGTCGGCCCCATTTCGTACATGCCGGTTGCCGGCGACCCGAGGCCGCCGGCAACCGATTCCCGCACCGAGCCCGTCCGCTGCGGTGTCGATCCTGGTGTCGAGTGTCGTTTCACTGCTCGTCTCACTGCTCGAATCAACCACGGCCACAAGACCGCTCAGACGATGTGGACCGGCGTGCCCAGGGGCAGGAAGTCGGCCATCCAGGTGACGACGTCGTTGGGGAGGCGGACGCAGCCGTGGCTGACGGCCTGGCCCAGCGATTCCGGGGTGTCGGTGCCGTGCATCCCGATCTGCCCGTTTCCGCCGGCGAACTCCGACAGCGTCTCGGAATAGCCGGACAGCCCCAGGGCGTACGGTCCGTAGGCTCCGTCGGGGATCACGGTCTCCAGCTTGTCGGTGACATAAAAGGTGCCCCGGGGGGTGGGGTTCTCATCGCTGCCGACGGCGACCGTCACCTGGGTCACCAGATCGTCGCCCGAGATCACGCTGAGGGTCCTCGTTTCCAGATTGATGTGGACCACCGGCTCGACCTCCTCGAGCTGGACGTCGGCCGCCGCCACCCAGCCGATGCGATGGTTGGGCCGCACCGGGAGGCGAACCCGAACCCAGTCACCCATGGTCTGCTCCACCAGCAGTACCCGGGTGGTGCCGTAGTCGGTGGCACCGGTCAGGGCGTCGATCACCGTTCCGTTGGGCACGTCGTAGACGGCGAGGCTGTCGACGGTGACTACGGCCCGGGTCGAGCTGTTGGTGTAGAGGTCGCTGGTGGCCGAGCTCGTGGTCGATGTGCCTGCCGCCGCGGCCCCGGCCTGGGCCGGTGTTGGTGCGGTGACCGCTTCGTTGGACACGAGCTGAGCCGTTTCGTCCTGGCCGGCCATCGGATTGCAGGCCGACAGCACCAGTGCGATGGTCAGGCCGACGGCGGCGATGACGGTCCGGGTGACACGGGCGGTGGTGGTGCTGCAGCTGCTGCTGGTGTTGCTGGTGTTGTTGTTGCTGCGGTTGTTTTCAGGTGCGGTGTTCATGACGGGCTCCTTGTGGTTCTGAATGTCGGGCTGGGGTGCGGACGGGGACGTGGTCGTGAGTGCGGGCTCGGTGCGGATGGACATCGTGGACCTCACCCCGTGAAGCTGGGGTTGCCGGGGACGGGCTCGTCGATGTCGGTGGGAACCGAGTTGCCCTCCGGCACCTCGCCCTCGGGGACCTCGGGCTCATCGTCGCTGGTGTCGCCGGGATCATCGGTGGGGGTGTCGCCGGGATCATCGGTGGGGGTGTCGGTCGGGGTGTCGCCGGGATCGTCGGTCGGGGTGTCGCCGGGTTGATCGTCGTCACCGGGGTCGTCGTCTCCCGGCTGATCGCCGCCGGGATTGTCGTCACCCGGATTGTCGTCGCCGGGCAACGGCAGGAAGTCGTCGATGTCGGGCGGGCAGAGCCTGTCGATAATCAGGCACAGTTCGAAATCGGGGTTGAACGGAAACGGCCCGTCGTC
>CAMYLA010000146.1 GCA_947259095.1 uncultured Acidimicrobiaceae bacterium
CGGCGAGGAAAACCGGCGATTGCTAACAGCTCGCGCCGAGAGGTCGGATCGTCGAACGTCGACAGTTCTGTGATGATGGACATGGTGTGCTCCTTGGTGACCCCTGCCCATCAAGGGCGGGCACCAAGTCCAGCCCACGCGGGTGATACCGAGCACAACAGTGGTGCCGTTATCCCTGTGTCGTCGAGGGATGGACCTGCATCGGCCGGCAGCCGTTGTTGGGGTCGGCACCCCACCGACTGCCGTCGGGTCGAATCTCAAGCGCAAGGTGGCAGAAGACCTCGGAGTCGTCCGGTCCTGTCGCAGCCAAGCCGCCGAGAGCAGCGATCGAAACGGCGGGGGCCGTCACCGCGAGCAAGCCTCGCCGACCACGAGGCCTTCGTCCCCGCCTCGCCCACTTGTCGCTGAGAGGTGCATTGTCGTGCGCCGTTCTTGATCTTGGCTCGCCCAGAGCGTTCGCCCAGCAGGAGTCGGCCGGCCGGCGGGGATGCGACCAGCGGGTTAGGATCGTCCATGAGAATAGGGAGGTAATGTGATGTCGATTCTTGCTACCGCGGAGTTCTTCGTGAAGCCCGAAAAGTCCGAGGAGTTTCTTGGCATGCTCAAAGCAGCTTTGCCTGACACCCGCGCCTATGAAGGGTGTGAGCTTGTGGAAACGCACGTCAATCAGGATGATCCAGGTCACGTCTTCCTGATCGAGAAGTGGCAGGAGCGGGCAAACCACGAGTCGTACCTGGGCTGGCGCATGGAGACGGGGATGATGGGTCTTCTCGAGCCGTACGTGACCGCACCGCCGAAGTTCGGGTACTTCGACGCTCGGCCCGAGGTCTGATTGCTGACGTCGGGTCCAGGACCGTTGCCTCGCGTGCGCGACACCCGATAGCTCCTCGGCTCTCACAGCACGTTCAGGTCACTGTCACGCACATCCGGCGTCCTCGGGAGGTCTCACCGACCGGAAATCTCAGGTTTAGTCACCGATCGTGGCTTCGACCACAGCCCGTCGTTGTGTCGTGGGCTGACCGTCGTTGTCGATCACGCGGAAAGTTCCGTTCATCCGCAGACGAAAAGTCATTGTTCGCGAGCTTGTTGTCGGGCGGCTGCTGATGCCGTGCTCAGGTGTGAGCCCGATGCCAGGCGATGTAGGTAGCTCGTTCGGAACGAGCAAAGTCATTGGCATCGTTCGATGCGAGGGCGGCGTCTCGCCTCTTCAGCTTGCGGCGTTGGCGCGCAGCAGCTCGCTTGTCTTGCGGGCCGTCGGCCGTGGCAAGGTTGAACGTTGACGCCGTTCCCCCGTTGGCGAGTCGACCGTAGATGCCGTCGGTGAGTCCGAGTTGCTCCTCGACAACCAGGTGCTGGAGGTCATGGGGGAACCATTGGTCGAAGCCGGGGGCTGGGTCCATGCGGAGTACTGGCGCGCCCACGCGTCGGATCTCGATGGCGTAGCTTCGCTGGCCGGTGCGCTCGAAGACGACCTCCATGTGCTCTACCGTGTCACAACCAGAGCCGAAGGGCGCGGGATTTCAGCGCCACAGCTGAACCGGCGGGCTGTGACGCCCGCGCCGGTCGGGATCGCCGAGGCCGACTTATCCTGAGGATTTCCGGTCACAGCAGTCGTGCCGCAGCGTTGCGCTCCACCGAAGCCGGAGCCGAACATTATCGAGGGGATCGGCGGGGCAGCTCGCTTCAGCTCGGCAAGCTCTCGTGCCGTGCGGGATGCGGGAGCCCCACGCCCGCAACTCCTCGACTATTCTCCAGACCCTGCGTCTTCGGCCTCTTTTTCCATTATGGCCAGGCGGCGGTAGTAGTCCGGAAACTCGTTGAGGTGAGCCAGTGCGATCTTGCCTGTGGCAATCGAATCGTCGTCAGTCACGTCGGTGCTCGGATCTTGGGTTCCGTGTTCAAGTTCGACATCAAGCCCGCTCCGGAACTCCTCAACATCGAAGCTAGCTGTTGCCCAGTCGATTCCGATCTGTTCACCGATACGTCTTGCTTGGTCTGTTGTGAATGAGGGTACGGTCATGCGTCATCCCTTGCTGGTCGCGTCGCTGGCGTTTCGTCCGTGGTGGTTTGGACTAGTCCGTCATGATTGTCGCTTCGATCGACCCTTGCTAGAGCCCAAGGGCCTGATTGCGACGTTAAGGGTCCACGACAGGTTAGAGCGCGCGTAGTATGGTGGATGTGTGGAGGTCAAGGCTGAGGGGCTCGCGCGGTTCTTCGATGTGGCCGTTCCTCATCTGAATGAGGTGCAGCGCCGTGTGGTGGCTGGGGCGATGGCGCAGATGCTGGGCCGGGGTGGGAAGACGGCGGTCGCTGCGGCGTCGGGTATGAGCCGCAACACGGTGATCAAGGCCCAGGGCGAGGTCGAAGCGGGGATCGAGCCGTCGGATCGCCAGCGGGCACCGGGCGGTGGCGACAAGCCGGCGGTCGACAAACAGCCTGGCCTGTTGGAGACGCTCGATGGGTTGGTGCATCCCGACACCAGGGGTAACCCGATGTCGTTGCTGCGGTGGACGTCGAAGTCGTCGACCAAGCTGGCCACAGAGTTGGTGGCCAAGGGCTACGAGGTGTCGTCGCGGACGGTGCTGCGGTTGTTGCATCAACTTGGCTACTCGTTGCAGGCCAACGCCAAGGTCACCGAGGGCCGTCAACACCCCGACCGGGACGGCCAGTTCCGTTACCTCAACGACCTGGCCCAGGGCTTCGTCGATGGCGATGAACCGGTCATCAGTGTGGACACCAAGAAGAAGGAGTTGATCGGCGACTACGCCAACGGCGGCCGGGAATGGGCCGAGGCGGGCACGCCCGAACGCGCCCAGGTGCATGATTTCCCCGACCCTGCCCTTGGCGAGCACGCAAAGGCGATCCCGTACGGGATCTACGACATCGGCAACAACGAAGGCTGGGTCTCGGTCGGCGACACCGCCGACACCGCCGAGTTCGCGGTCGAATCGATCCGCCGATGGTGGAACACCATGGGCCACGCCCGGTTCCCCAACGCGACCCGCCTGCTGATCACCGCGGACTGCGGCGGCTCCAACGGCTACCGGGTCCGAGCCTGGAAGACCCACCTCGCAGCCTTGGCCGCTGAAACCGGCTTAGCGGTCACCGTCTGCCACTACCCGCCCGGCACCTCAAAGTGGAACAAGATCGAACACCGCATGTTCAGCTTCATCACCATGAACTGGCGAGGCCGACCCCTCACCGACCTCAAGACAATCATCGAACTCATCGCCAACACAACCACCGACACCGGCCTGTCCATCCAAGCCAGCTACGACCCCAACTGGTATCCCAAAGGCGTCAAAATCACCGACACCGAACTCGCCGCCCTACCTCTCCAACCCCACGACTGGCACGGCGAATGGAACTACACCATCAACGCTCAACCAATCCCGGCGTGAGCCCTTAGCCACTGCCGCTCGATGACCACTCGGGCGGGAGCGCCGGCTCGCCGAGAGCAAGACCAAACGTGAAGTCGTCCGTTTCCACAAACATAGAAGCGTCGGGTGCGGTGTCCCGAGGCGTCGGCAGATTTCAGTCAGTACGCTGCTAGCTGCGGCCGAGTTTCTCCAGGCGTTTGGCGTTCATTGCCATCAGTCGTTCGAGAACTCGGTCTGGCATCTTGGCCATGAGGGCTCCGGCCTTGGCATCGGCTCCGACCAGATACCTGGCCTTTGGCCGGGAGGAGGTAAGGGCGTGTTCAACCGCTTTAGCCACCTCGTCCGCTGCGATTGCCTTGCTCCCGCCCTCTTTGATGAGGCCGCGATTCCGGTCGAGTAGGAAGCCGTAGCGGGCCTTCATGTCACTGTCGGCCATTCGCGCTTCGAGATCAACGACGTGTTGCACAGCTTTGTCCCAGATGGCGGTCTTGGTCTCTCCCGGCTCGATCACCGATGACGACATTTTGGTGTTGCGGGCCAACTCTGCTCGTAGGGCCCAGTTGAAGGCTTCCACCGCGTATTTTGACGCCGCGTATGGCCCCATCCCGACAACGGCGACCCGGCCGGAGATCGATCCGATGTGCACGAACCGGCCGTCGACCGCGGAGACCAGTGGAAACGCGGCCTTTGTCAGGTTGACAAGGCCAAAGAAGTTGACTTCGAACTTGCGGCGCCAGTCCTGTTCGTTCAGTAGTTCAACCGGACCGCCGACGGTGATACCGGCGCTGTTGACAAGCCCGTCGAAGCCCACCGACCTCGTCGGCGATCCGGGCCAGAACCGATTCGATGTCGTCGTTGGATGTCACATCCAGTTGGACCGGGGTGACATCGCCCGAGACCTGTTCGATGAGCGTGTCTCCATCGGCCTTGTTCCGGACGCCTCCGTAGACTTTCCAACCGGCACCAGCCATGCAGGCTGCGCCGATCCCGGTCGATGTTCCCGATATCAACACGGTTTGGTGGCCATTAGCCCCCATTAGCCCAGTCCTTCCCACAGGTGTTGTTCATCCCTCATTCCAGCGTGTCTCGCTGTTGTCGGCCAGAGCCGTTGGTCATCGCGCCGATGGCGTTCTCCTGCGTCGATCTCAGGCCGGCGTGATGGCGGTTCGACACGGCGGCGGACCAGCGCGCCACCGAGTCGGTCCTCGGCTAGGAGGAAAGGGCGGAGATGGCGAGCCCAACGAGGTGAGCAACGGCCACCACGAGTGCCGCGACGCCGAGGTGCTCCACCACGAGCGGCCTCGGGTTCAAACCCTGGTGACGTGCCAAGTCCCAGCTGAGCGCCGTCAACGCGCTCGCTCCCCACACGATCGAGACGACCACCGCGGCGTCAAGATCGAGCAGCCCGACCGGGATCGCGAACGTGAGAGCCGTGAGAAGCTTCGTGACGAACGTTGCAACCGTGGCCGTCCAGACTTCGCGTTGGGCGTGAATACCTTCGGATTCCTCTGAGATGTGAATCCCCAAGGCGTCTGACAACGAGTCAGCGACCGCGATCGTGAAGATGCCGCCGAGGACAGCTGGCCGCGAGCTCGTACCGGCCGACAGGCCCACCAAAAGTCCGAGCGTGGTAATGATGCCCGAGGTCACACCGAAGGAAATCCCGACCCGGAGCGAGTGGTCAAGAAGCTCGCGACGCATTCAAACGTGGTACCACATCTCGGTTCGACTTTCTCTTGCTGGGGAGCTTTTCGAAGCCGTCGCGAGTCGCTTGGTTCGTCGCTGTGGCCGCATGCGGCCGACGCACGCTGAGACGGCACACCACACGCCAGCGCCGAACACAACGCTCGCTGTCGTCACGCTGGGCCGCCGCACAGTACAGGCAAATGAGAGCGGCTCGGGCACTCGACCGCCAGATCCACCGTGTTCCGTCCCACCACGGACAGCGAACTCGGCCACCCATCGGTCGAGACGTGAACATCATCCGGTGCGGACAAAGTGCCGTCCTCGGGTGGCCGGTCTTCTGGCCATGTGAACATTGTCGATTGTCGGTTCCTGGACGGTCTGCTCTCGCGGGGCCGTCGACTCGGTTCGCTCTCGGGGACCGCAGGGAGGCGGGTCTTGGTGGACCGGATTGGCGTGGTGGACGTAGCTGTGTGATTCCTGTTTGCCATAGGCTCGACGTGATGGCGTCGGTCGAGGAGTTCGAAGCAGCGGGACTGTATGATGCGGTAGTCGATGCGGACTCAGGTCGGCTCGATCTCTTGGAGTGGCTCGATGGCCAAGGTTTCACGATCGTCGAGATGCAGCAGGCACACAGTGTTGTCGCTGTAGGTCTCGTGTCGTTGGCGACTGATCGTCGTCTCCGCGGAGGGGAGCTGTTGACCAGGCGCGAGGCGATCGAGTTGTCGGGCCTGTCGCCCGATGATTTTGCGGCTGCAATCGGTATCGTCGCAATCGATCGTTTCCCCGATGGAGAGTTCGGGTTCTCGACAGACGATGCGGCCATTCTCGCCGCGCTCGGCCTGTTCCCGGCGATGTTCTCGAGGGACGCTGCCATGGCAATCATGCGCGTTATTGGCTCGTCGGTGGCGCGCATCGCCGAAGCGCTGGTCTCGGTCTTTCTGCAGGACATTGAGTCCCGGCACGTGAACGCCGGTGGGAGCGAATTCGTTCAGGCTCAACAGTCTCACGAGGCGGTCGGTCTGACGGAGAGCGGGTTGGGCGCACAACTCAACTCGATCTTGCGGCGACACACAATGCAGGCAATCGATTGGACCCGGAGGGCACCGATCGGGTTCGAGCAGCGCTTTGACTATCGCTACGCGGTGGGGTTCGTCGACTTGGTGGGTTTCACGCCGATATCGGCCAAAATGTCGCCCCAGGAACTCGGCGACTTCCTTGGGGACTTCGAAGGCCGGGCCCACGATGTAGTTACCGCTGCGGGTGCGCGGGTCGTGAAGTTCATCGGCGATGAGGTGATGTTCGTCTCGACTGATCCCGACGCGGCGTGCCGAGCCGCAAGTGCGCTCATGTCGGGTTTCGAGTTAGCAGGCGACCACGTGGTACCCCGGGGCGCACTCGCTTATGGCAACGTGCTCCTGCGCGGAGGCGACTACTACGGCTCGATCGTAAACCTCGCGTCCAGGCTGGTGGACAAGGCTATGCCTCAAGAGATACTTGTTACTGACGAAATGGCCTCCGCCGCAACGCAATGCCAGTTCACATCATCTGGTCAGCGTATGGTCAAAGGCTTCAGCAAACCTGTATCGGTCAACTCGTTCCTCAACGGTTGACCGAGGCCAGCCTGCGCAACCCTCTCGGACAGACCAAGAGGGGAGACCTCGCCAGCCGAACTCAGTCGCTACTCACCGACAGCCGCACGGACCAACTCACACAGCCGCCTTCTCTAACGACAACGCTCGGGCCACAGAGGGGCGCCGACACGCTCCTGATCCTCACCTCTGATCGGGCTAAGGCGATCGTCAAAGGACCACATGGCAGGCCGCGCCATAATGCCGCTCGGGAATCACGAACAGGCGCGCTGCACTGCCGGCGTTCATCAGCGGCCCGACCGCTCAGGAACGAGGCCACCCACGGTGAGAAGCAGCGTTACCGCGTCGACGGGCGCCTGGTCGCCACCGTCCGTGATATCCGGGAGCTGGTCGCCGGTGATCCCGAGCGGGCCGAAGGTGCCGTTATCTCTAGTCCGCTGCTGTTGCGGGCGTCTGGCCTGGGGGTCTGTGTTATGGACATGTCGTTGACGCAGGGGGTCGGCGGGGTGCGTGGTC
>CAMYLA010000147.1 GCA_947259095.1 uncultured Acidimicrobiaceae bacterium
TGGACCGGAGCCAGCTGGACCGGCGCATCGTGGACCGGAGCCAGCTGGACCGGCGCATCGTGGACCGGAGCCAGCTGGACCGGCGCATCCTGGGACTAAGGCCTGTGACCTCGTCCACCTAGACCCGTGCGACGCGGGCGGGCGACTCACAAGCGGGCGCAAAGTGACGATCATGACCGAAGAGACCGAGCGAGAAAGGACGAGGACTGTGCAGCACATGAGGTCCCTGTTCGCCACGCCCGAACAACGTGTCTCACTTCTTGCCCTCGGCACCCTCGCTCCCACACTCCTCCTCCTGGCGGCAATGCCTCAGCGGAACATCGCCTACTACGACAAGGGGTTCTGGCTCTTTCTCCTCGTAACCGCCATGTTTGTGGCGGCGGAGCCCCTCGTCTTCCACGTCGAGGCCCGGAATGAAGCGGTGAGCTTCTCGCCGACCGATCTTCCGCTGGCCCTCGGTCTTCTGATGCTGTCACCACTCAGCCTGGTCGCTGCCCGGCTACTCGGGTCCGGTCTCGGTCTGCTGATTTGGCGCCGACCCCCACTGTTCAAGCTCACTCTCAATCTGACGGCATTCGCCGCCGAAACACTGATCGCCGTGCTCGTGTTTCGAACCCTGTTCGATGCCGTCGAAAGCGCTTCACCGATCCTCTGGGTGGGAATGATCATCTCGCTTCTCGTCGGCTTGATCTCGGCCGGGATCGTGATCGCAACGGCAATCTCGATCTTCGAGGGCGACACCGCCGCCCGGGTGCGAAAGGAGCTGAGCCACAGCTATCTCTTCTACCTTCCCGGTGCAGTACTCGGCGCCTCCTTCGCCATCCCGATACTCGTCGACCCGTGGCTCATCATGCTGTTCGCGGCCCCGGCGCCCCTGGTGTGGTTGATCCTCCGTTCTCACGGCAACCTGATGCACCGCTTCACCGATCTGCGAGACGTCCACGAGTTCAGCAGCCAGGTCGGGCGCTCGGCCCACTTGGAGGAGATCGCCGAAACAGCAGTGTCGGAAATCGCCTCCCACCTCCGAGCGACTGCGGTGGCACTGGCCGTGTGGGACCACGGCGCAGGAAGCGTTCGCTCCCATCACGGCGACCTGAAGCTCGGAGCGTTCCTGCCCCACGGCCCCGAAGAAGTCGAGTGGATCTCCGACATCGGCTCGTCAGCGCCGCTGATCGTCGACGCCAGCACCGACGACGAGCTCGGTCGCTGGCTCGCCGGGCTCGACATCGAGCAGGCGCTCGTCGTTGCCCTCCACGCCGATGAACGACCGATCGGGTTGCTCGTCGTCGCCGGCCGACAGGGCGTGGTCGATCGATTCGGCGAGGACGACCGAGCTCGGCTGCGGCCCATCAGCGACCAGCTGGCCGTCGCCCTCCGAAAAGGTCAGCTCCACGTCCAGATCCAGCACGACGCGACCCACGACCGACTGACCGGCCTCCCCAATCGAGCCTATTTCGAGGCCTGGCTCGGACAAGCCATCCAGGCTGACGACTCGGAGCAGGTTGCAGTCCTGATGATCGACCTGGATCGATTCAAGGAAGTGAACGACACCCTCGGGCATCACGCGGGCGACATGTTGCTGATCGAGGTCGCCAAGCGCCTGAGTGATGCCCTCGAAGATGAAGACTTCGCCGCACGATTCGGCGGTGACGAGTTCGCCGTCATCGCTCCGGGGGCTGGGCAGGACGCGGCCTCGCTTCTCGCCGAAAAGATCAGTCAGCGCTTGGAGCTGCCGTTCGAGATCATGGGATCGTCTCTCGCCATCGCGGCCAGCGTCGGGATCGCACTCGCTCCCGATCACGGCACCGACGGATCCCTCCTCCTACGACGAGCCGACCTCGCGATGTACGACGCCAAACGCTGTCACGAACGTTCCATCGTCTACACGTCGAGCCTCGAAGGTCAGGACTCGGTTCGACTCGCGATGCTCGGAGATCTACGGCAAACGCTCGCTTCCAGCTCGCTCGACGTGTACTATCAGCCGAAGACCGATCTGCGTTCGGGGCAAGTCGTCGCGGTTGAAGCTCTCGCCAGATGGAACCATCCCACCCACGGCCAGGTGAGCCCCGAAATCTTCGTCCCGCTGGCCGAGCAGGCAGGACTGATCGAGGAGCTCACCGACCAGATCCTGACTCGATCGCTCCAGGCCGTTGAGCACTGGGCCGAGAACGGCTACGAGATCGGAGTTGCGGTCAATCTCAGCCCTCACAGTCTCCTCAACGAGGACCTTCCGCAGCGCATCGCGGGACATCTCGAGCGCGCCGGTGTGGATGGATCGATGCTGACCATCGAGATCACCGAACAGTCCGTGATCGGTGACGTGCCCCGGTCGGTGAGGATCCTCGAACGGCTACACCGTCTCGGCGTCGCCATCTCCATCGATGACTTCGGTACCGGCCACTCCTCGCTCACCAATCTCCGTTACCTTCCCATCACCGAGCTGAAGATCGACCGCAGCTTCGTCGCCGAGATGCTGCTCGGCCACCACGACGAAGTCATCGTCAAGTCAACGATCGACCTCGGGCACAACTTGGGGTACAAGGTGGTAGCCGAGGGAGTGGAGACCACGGACATCCAAGAACGACTCGGATTCCTCGGATGTGACCTGGCCCAGGGGTTCGGTGTCTGTCGCCCGTTGCCCATCGACGAGCTCGACGAGTGGCTGAGAAATGTCCAGCCAGCTCGAGGCCTACGACTCGATCGGTCTGGAGCTGGAGCGATCGAATGCCGTCGAGACCATGCCTCGAGGGTTCGCTGACCACAGCGAGCACCGCCACGCAGACATCATCCGGCTCAAGCAACTGATCGCCAAGCGGACGCTGCTGAAGACGGCCTGGCTGAATATCACCGCCGCAGACCGGGCAGTGGAAACCATCGAAGCGCTGTCCGTGTTCTACCACTTCGTCGACGGCGCCAGCTCCTAGCCCGCTTGTCGAGAAGTTCTGATCCTGTGAGAACCGCTTTCTCTGCATGCGTGGGCTTGGTGGACGACGCGGGAGTAGCCGTTGGGTCGATCAGGTCGATCAGCGGCTGTGCACCGTCCTGCTCGACGGCGATCACCGTGAGACCGGTCGGGCCCGGCGGAGCGTCGGTGATGTCGATCGACTGCGGGGTGAGCTGCACCAGATACCGCTGACCTCCGATGACCAGGCGACCCTTGACCCGCACCAGCCCCGGCCGGGATGCTTCGAGCACGGTACGCAGCTGGCTCATCGTCGGCTCATGTCGTTGTTCCAAGGTGACGACTGCGAGCTCTCGGTGTACCGCCCCGGCGTTGGCCGGTGCCGGCCGAGCTCCTCGGGGAGCAGTGGAGAGGAGCACCTGGGTTGCCGGCGCCCGGCGCGTCGAAGGGGTCACTGTCCGGCCGGGAGCGAGCTGGACGGCCCGCTCCACAGCGGCTGCGGCGGCGTCGTCATCGACGAGGTCGCATGCAGAGACGATCAGACAGTGGGCATTGTCGATCTGCCGTCGGGCGATCGACGCCATCGGTCCTGACAGAGCGGGTTGGTGAACTGTGGTGGCGGCGAGTTGCGCGGCGGTGGAGACGGTGACGATTCGGTCGAGCCGTAGCGACGGATCGGCGGCGATGATCTGGGCGAGGCCGAGGGGGTCGGCTGCTCCGCTGGCTTCGAGCACGATGAGGTCGCAGGCGGGGTCGTCGGCCAATGCGGCCAAGGCGTCGGCGAGTTCGGTGGTCCGCTCGCAGCACCCGCAACCGTTCGTGAGCTCGACTCGAACGTCGTCGGCCGACTCGACGAGTGTCGGGTCGAACTCGAGCGCCTTGGAGTCCATCGAGATGACCGACGACACCGGTCTTCGACATGAGAACGGCACGGTGTCGTTCGCTCGGGATCTCGACGGGACCGGCCATGTGCTGCCCGAGTTGTTCATCTGTCTCGACGATTATCCCGAACTCGATGCCGGTGGTCGTTCCGAACCCGACGAATGCGGATTCCCTGCGTTCGGAACGGTCGTTGCCGGCCATGATGTCGTGGCATCCATCGGCGCACTCGACACCGACGGAGTTAGCCCGTTCGAGCGTCTCAGGGGCGAGATCCTCACCCATCCCGTCGGCATCCTCAGAGCGACCTACACCGACCCAGACATCGTAAGCGACGACTGACATGAGCGAGTCCGGCGCAACGGCCAACTCGACCCGCAGCGCCGTCAGCAACGGCACCGTGCTCGACACGACCACGATGGCCAGCACCATGCCCGGTATGACCAGTCAAGCGGTCATCATCACGAGCGGAAGCCGTCCTCGACATGAACGACGGAGGCTGCGAGCCAGCGTACAAGTGCGGTTCCCCTGACCTCGCAACCGTGCGTCGGCCGGCTCGAGCGTGCGCATCAGGACGCATCTGAGCAGGGAAAACACCTAAGCTGAGCCGAGACCAGATCGGTGCGCCAGCTTGCGCGTGTACTTTGGCCAGGGTCCATGTGGTGTTGCGCTCGGCGTTGGCCCAGGCGGTGCGGTGGGAGTGGATCTGGGATAACCCAGTGCAGCGGGCCCATCGGGTTGTCGTTTCGAACCGGGAGATGCAGCCCCCAACCCCAGCCGAGCTTGAGACGATGCTGTCTCATGTCGCTGAACACGACCGGCAGTTCTATGTGTTCTTGGTGTTGGCGGCGTTCACTGGAGCCCGTCGGGCGCAGCTGCTCGGGTTGCGTTGGGACAATGTCTCGCTCGCGGAGGAGCGGGTGGCGTTTCGGGCTGGGTGGGTTGAGGGCCCCGATGGTCCTGTTCTGGCTGACACCAAGACCAAGCAGTCCCATGTTGTTGATCTCCACCCCGGGACCTGGGAGATCGTGGCCTCCTACGCGGCCACGGTCGAGGCCCCGGTGGGGGAGCAACCCTGCGTGCCGTCATCGAAGCCGCTGCCGCCAACACTCGACCACTGTGGGCCCGACCACGCTAAGCGTTCCCTGGTCCCGGGTCGCCCAAGGGGATTATCGGGTTGGTCGGGGCACGCATATCGCATGATACCAGTGCACGAAGATCCGACGCTTCGGGCGACGTTATCGAGCTGGCTGCTCAGTCTGTGTAGTTAGCGGCTTAGCTGGATTCGACGCGATCGACTATTGCGCCGACGACGGCGTGGACGTCCTGGGCCGCCATCCCTTCACCGACGTTGGTGACTACGAGAAAGCGACGTTCTGGCTTGGCACCAAGACCGCCGATGACGTGAATCGGTTGTTGCTGCCGTCGTGGGCGAGAACCAACCCTGCGTAGGGGTCCGGGATCGCTGCCCAGCCGAGCGCATAGTCCGAGCCGTTGGGTGGGGTCTGCAGCGCTTGGAAGGCAACGGCGCTCGGCAACGCTCATCGTTTGCCGTATCACCAACACGAAATGAACGGCACGACGATCGCTCACAACGCCCGGAAACGCGCGGTCGAACAGGGTGAACGCGCCTGACTGTCGTTCCCGAGCACTCGACCCGTCCGAGGACGCCGGTTCCGCAGCGCGCCGGTTGGCGATGTCGGATGCCCAACGCAAGCGCCGAACCCGACGTGGTCAGTCTTTGGCGGCAGTGGCAAGTGTGAGCGGCTGGCCGGGGTAGAGGTGGTGTGTTTCGCCTCGGATCGTGACCCTGATTCGGTCGCCGCGGTCGAGAAGGTAGGTCTCCGTCTCGTGAGTCAGCGAGACCCGAATCTGACGATCGCGGAACCGCAGTGAGAACTGAAGGTTGTCGAACCGCCGGGGGAGCTGTGGGTCGATCGTCAGGCGCCCGTCGAAGTCTCGGACGCCGCCGAAGCCGAACACGAGCGCCATCCAGGTCCCCGCCGCAGACGCGATGTGGACCCCGTCGGAAGCGTTCTCCGAGAGGTTGGCCAGGTCCATGAGCAGCGCGAAGTCGAAGTAGCGTGACGCAGTTCGCTGGTCGCCGATCTCGGATGCGACGATGCTCTGGATGCTGGCCGAGAGCGACGAGTCGCCGGTCGTCAACGGGTCGTAGTACTCGAAGTTCCGCCGCTTCTGGTCGAGGCTGAACTCGTTGCCCAACAAGAACATGGCCATGACGACGTCGGCTTGCTTGAGCACCTGGCGGCGGTAGATCACGAGCGGGTGATAGTTGAGCAGCAGCGGGAAGCGCTCGGGTGGCGTGTTGTCCAGATCCCATTTCTCACGTTGCAGGAACGCATTGTCCTGAGGTGTGACCCCGGTGTCGGGGTCATGGGGGATATACATGGCCGCTGCGGCCCGTTCCCAGGCATCGAGCTCAGCAGGGTCGAGCGACAGCTCGAAGTGAAGCTCGGCGGAGCGCTCGGGAGACTCGGCCTCGATCAGTCGGACCGCCGAGGCGGCATACTTCAGGTTGAGCCGGGCCATCAGGTTGGTGAAGGCGTTGTCGTTCACGACGGTCGTGTACTCGTCGGCACCGGTCACACTGTGGAGATGGAAGTGACCATCGTCGCCGTAGAAGCCCAGGTCGGCCCACATCCGGGCCGTCTCGACGAGGAGTTCGATGCCGACCTCGGCGAGAAAGCCCGTGTCACCGCGCACGTCGACGTACCGACGTATCGCATAGGCGATGTCCGCATTCAGGTGGTATTGGGCGGTGCCGGCCTGGTACAGCGCAGACGCCTCCTTACCGTTGATGTGCGCCACGGGAACAGCGCACCGTTCACATCGAGTAGTCGTGCGCGCTCCCGCGCTTCGTCGAGCATGCTGTGACGGAACCGCAGCAAGTTTCGGGCGATGCGAGGTGAGGTGTAGGCGAGGAACGGCAACACGTACGCCTCGGTGTCCCAGAAGTAGTGCCCATCATAGGTGGCACCCGTCAGACCCTTTGCCGGGATGCCCGCACCTTCGACTCGCCACGACGCCTGGCAGAGTTGGAAGAGGTTCCAGCGAACGGCCTGTTGCGCCCGCACGGGGTGGTGGCGGTCTCTGACGACGACATCGGCGCGATCCCAGAACCGGTCCAGGTTCGCGGTTTGGTCGTCGACGAGGCGGCCGAACGATCCCGGGATCGTGCTGTCGAGAGTTCTCTGACAGCGCGCTGCGAGGTCACCTGGTGGCACACTGCGAGATGTCTGGTACGTCACATATTTGACGACCCGGATGGGTTCACCGGGCTGTGCCTGGGCCGACAGCACCATCTCGGCGAGATCGCCATCCGCTGACGTCGCGAGTCGGTATGGCGTCGCCGACTCGATCG
>CAMYLA010000148.1 GCA_947259095.1 uncultured Acidimicrobiaceae bacterium
TTCGGCAAAGCCGAAACTCGGGTTTGCCGCCTCCGGCGGCAAAACGTGGGCCATGAGGGACTTGAACCCCCGACTTCCTCCATGTCATGGCTCCCGGACCGGGCTAGCAAGCCCTTATTCGGCATCGAGGAACGAGTTTGTCGAGCATACCCATCGGCACCAATCGGTACGTGCCGGACGACCTTGGCTATCAGCTCGGCTATCACCATCGAGCAATGCCAATGCCCCCTCATTCCTTGGGGGGCTGCTCCTCCAGAACTTGGACATCCGCCAGGTCCTGTGGCCGAGCGCTGGCCTTCTTGTTCGCGATCAGGTCGGCCTCGGAGATGAAGGCCGCCTCGACCGAACCGACCTGCACCATCACCCGGTGGTCCCAGCACTGTTCGAAGTCAACCCCACTCGCCGACGTGATCAAGTCGATCCGCACCGGCGGATAGCCAAGCTGCACGACGACGTCAGGCTCTAGGAAATCCGACGGCTCCAAGCCAACCGACTCCATCCCGAAATCGTCGAGCGCCTGAACAAGTCGCTCGGCATTGCCGGGATCAATCATGACCCACACGTCAAGGTCCTTCGTCGCCCTCGGATAACCATGAGCAGCAAGCGCATACCCGCCGACGATCAGGAACCTGACGTCACGAGCGACGCAACACTCGATGAACTCGACGAAGTCCTTGGTCAGGATGTTCACCGACACACTCCAAACTGAGCTCGGTCGCCATGGCCAACCTCTCGTCGACCGACCGAGTACGCCAGTAGTCGACCCATGACGTGTCGACATCGCCCAGACGGCGCTTCGTGGCAACTCTCGCGATCCGGTCCATCAACCCCGATGGTACCCCAACGGGCCGCTCCGCCGCCCACAAGCAGGCGAGTAGAACCGCTCGGAGTTGTCACCTGGATGTCAGCGTCGACCACGTAGACAACGGCTCAAGGAATACCGATGACCAGGACAACGTAGGCGTCAGAGGACAGCTTTCGAGCCCCTGACGGTTCCAGCCAGCGACGTTTGCCGAAGGCAAACTCGGTGAAGACCTGCTCCGCAGGTCCGACGTGGGCCATGAGGGACTTGAACCCCCGACTTCCTCCATGTCACGGAGGCATTCACCATCCAGAGAACATTCAAGATTCCATCATAGTGTAGCACGGGCGTGCTACACTTCAGTTTATGAGTACCACAACCGTCCGACTCGACGACGAAGACGAAGCCCTCCTCGACATGCTCGCGCCCGAATACGGGGGACGCTCCAGCGCCATCCGCCACGCACTTCGCAATCTCGCAGCCGACCGGAAACGCCAAGACGCCCTCCGATCGTTCCTCGCCGAATGGGACGCCGAGGACGGGCCGATCGAACAGGAAGAGATCGCCGCCATGGCCGAGCGATACGGCATGGCCGAAACCCTCGGCCCGTGATCCTCGATGCCGGATTCCTCATCTCCATCGATCGGAGCGAACGAACCGCCCGCACCTTCCTGACCGCTGCCACCAGATCCGGAACCGCTCTCCACACCACCCACCCGGTGGTAGCTCAGGTCTGGAGGACCGGATCCCGCCAGGCCCGCCTCTCGGCATTCCTCAAGACGATCACAATTCACCCCCTCGACGACGGCCGACCAGTAGGACAGCTTCTCGCTCAGACCGGAACGTCAGACGTCATCGACGCCCACCTGGTGATCACCGCCCTCCGTCTCGGCCACGACATCCTCACCGGCGACCCAGACGACCTCACGACGCTCACGGCCGTGCTGGGCCCAGCCTCCCCCACCGTCCACGCCTGGCCCTGACCCGTCGCACACCGACAGCCACCAGCACCGAATGGACCCGGTCGAGACCACCAGGCCCGGCCCGCAGATCCACCACCACGTCCACATCGAACGTAGGACGCAGCTCGCTCGCCCGGCGCTCGACCTCATGCAACAACACCACCTGCCCGCCGACCAGCAGCCAGTTCTTCAATGACACGCCACCGGGAACCGGGCAAGGAGACTGGCCCGGGTTCGCCAGGCGATTCCTGGTGGTCTAGTCGGGCAAGACCCTCGACTTGCTATTGGTGACCTTGCGCCGATGAGGAGTTCTCGGTTCTAGGGAGTGGATCAGTGCCGGTGAGCAGGCGGAATCCGTCGGTCAGCTGATCGGGTTTGCGGTAGCCGATCTGGAACGGGTTGATGTCCCGATCCATGAGGCCCCACATGATGGTCTCCGCCGCATGTTCGGCAGCGCGCTCCCGCCACGGCACCGACTTGTCGCTCCACACCTCCAGGCCGACATGGTCGGTGAATCGTTGGCGGGCGCTCTCGTCGAGCGTGGCGTCGATCCAGGCGTGAGCCAGCTCATGCAGCACAAACCGGCGACTGACCGGGGTGAAGGAGGCGCAGTTCTCGTCCCAGCAGGCGTCGCTCTCGTCGAGGCCGAAACCGAGGTCCGCGCCCTCCATCGTCGAGCTGTACCGGGCTTGCATGTCGCCGCGTAACTCCGCGCAGAGGGCGAAGGTCGCTGACGTAATCACAGGTGGATCGAGCCCGGCCGCCTCAAACCGGCCCAGACCCCAGGCCAGCAGCCGGTTCAGGTTCGGTGTGCCGTTGTAGACGGTGATCGTGGCACCGCCAAACACCAGCGGATCGGTGGGTTTGTCGATGTCCTCGGTCGGACGCTGCTTCTCCGGGGGCACGGGGCGGTCGGTCCACCACCCGTCCGGCAACTCGCCCGACGGCAGGCAGCGGCGGGCCCGCTCGACGGGCCAATAGCGAGACTCCACAGCCACGAGCCCTTCGTCGAGAACCAGCCAGACCACCATCTCCCCCTCACAACCACTCCCGTCCTCACCGGCCACAACCAGCACCACCTCCTCCAACACCTTGACGCCGGACCGCCTTCGCACCAACGGGTAGACACCCCGGACGGTGTCAGGATCCACGGTGGTGATGTCCCAGGTGCCGGCTGCGGCCGCAAGGTCGGCAATGGCTTCGTGACCAGTGATGTCGACACCATCAATCGAGTCCCGTACATGGGCATCGTCGCGGTACAAAAGGTCGACACCATCGTTGGTACCCGACCACAGCTCGGTCCATCCTTTTCCCAGGGTCTCGGCCTCGTCGGCCTGGGGCCAGTCCGGACGGCGGTCTCGCCAGTCGTCGATGGCGGTGCCATTGATGTACGACTCCGCGCCCGACGGCCCGATGGGGGCCATCAGACCCACACCGTGCGCCGGCTCCTTGGTGTCGGGCAAGACGTCGTGACCAAGCGGCGACCAGTCGTAGAACCAGAAGTCCACCAGACCATCGATGCTGATGAAGATCTCGGGCTCCAACCTCAGACTCGCCGGGCCCAGCACCCAAATGGCGGTCTCGATTGCTTCGACACCCACGCGTGGAAAACCTTCGGCTTCTACGGCGTAGTTTGCGCTGTCATCCCACACCACCTCAGGGGACAAGAACCGTGCGTAGGCTGCGCCCCCTTGCGCAATCTGCGCCTCAACCAGGGCGTCATGCCAGGCCTCAGCCTCTGCGGCCCAGTCAGCCGGATCCGGCGAGCCACCACATGCTGCGGCCAGCACAATCGCAGCCACGAGCAATCCAATCCAACGGTGGTTCATACTCCCCTACTACCAAACGGTCCCCCGAGCAGGAAGAGGCCTTCGTCCCAGCGTTGTCGTCCGCCCGTGTCAACCTCCACCGGTCCTGCCAGCCCGCTATCAAACCGTCAACCTCGCCCTCGCCGATCGGATAGCCAGCTGCCAGTGTGCCAAGCGATGTCTCAACATGAAGGCAGATTCCCGAGGTGTCAATGGCCATCTTGATGTCCTCGCTGGTGGCCATGAGCGGTCCCCGCTGGTGGCCAACAAAAGTCCTCGCGTCTATGTCGTGGTGTCACCTCCTGTGGTGCGGTGGGTGAGCCGGTAGCTGTCACCGGTGGTGGTGATGATGTGGGCGTGGTGACAGAGCCGGTCGAGGAGGGACACGGCGGTGGGCTGGTCGGGTAGGAACCGTCCCCAGTCCTCGAATGGTGAGTGCGACCCGATCGCCAACGAGCGTTTCTCGTAGGCGGCGGCGACCAGGCGGAACAGCAGCTGGCAGCCGGTGTGATCCAACGGGGCAAACCCAACCTCGTCAATAATGAGCAGCTGGTTCCGGCAGAGCTGTTCGATGGCGCGGCCGACGGTGTTGTCCGCGGTCGCACGCCAGAGGTGTTCGACCAACTCCGCGGCGGTGTAGTAGCGGACCCGGTGGCCGGCTTTGACAGCAGCCCGGCCCATGGCAATGAGGTAGTGGCTTTTGCCGGTGCCGGCAGGGCCGACAAGGCACAGGTTGTCGGCCCGGTCGATCCAGTCGAGGGTGACCAGATAGTCATGGCTTGCCCGAGGGATCGAGGACTCGTCGAGGTTGAACTCGTCGAGGGTTTTGGTCACGGGGAACCGGGCGGCTTTCATCCTGTTCCGGCAGTTGGATTCGTCGCGGGCGGCGATCTCCAGGTCGACCAGGACGCGGAGGGTTTCTTCGGGTTTCCAGCGCTGTGTTTCGGCGGTGAGGAGGATCTCGGGGGCGGCGTGACGGATGGCGGCGAGCTTGAGTCGTTTCAGTCCGGCCTCGAGATCGGCGGGCAACGACGGTGTCGTGGTCGAGGGGGTCATGCGAGACCCCCGATCCGGTAGGCGTCCAGGGATCGCTGTTCGACCGTCGGGAGGTCGATGACCACAGGGTCCCCGACAGTTGCGGGTTCGGGAGCGACCACGCCGATGGCCAGGATCGAGCGGATGTCATCGGCTCGGAACCGACCGAACCGCACCGCCCGTTCCAACGCCCGAGCCACGGCGTCGGGACCGTGAGCGGGCAATAGGTCGGCTATGATGATCTCGATCTCTTTGGGCAGCATCGTCATCCCGGCCGCCGCTCCCGCCCGGATAAACGCCGCCGCCACGTCGCCGAGGGCGAGAAACGTGCGCTCCGGTCTCTGTGCGGGCCCGAGGCCCACGCGAGGGCGGCTTGCGGGGTGTCGGGTAGTGCTCGTCGAGGATCGACGAGTCACCCGGTGCGAGCTGGTCGTGGGTGGCGACCAGCTCGGCGGTGTCGATGCGGTAGATGCGGACGACCCCGTCGTAGGTGACCGCCTCGACCCTCGTGCCGATAAGGGCGGAGGGGACCGAATAGCGGGCCGACGCAACCCGGATCGTGGCCAGCTTGTCGACCTTGCGGATCTCGACCCGCCCGATCCGGGGACGGGCCGTCGGCAACGGCCGCAACAGCTCGGCCTCGACCGTCAGCCGGTCGGTGGGGACGTCGCAGATCTCGGAGTGTTCGACGCGGTTGCGCTCGGTGCACCACTCAGCGGCGGCCTGGTTCCATGCCGCCAGGTCGGTGGCGGTGTCGGGGGTGGGGATGTCACGTTTGGCGTAGCCGACCAGGTTCTCCACGATCCCCTTCGATTGGGGGTCGGCGGGATGGCAGAAGTCGGGGGAGAACCCGTAGTGGGTGGCGAACCGCACATAGTCCGGGGTTGGGATCACCACTCCGGCCACGGTTCCGGCTTTGAGAGCGCCCATCCGGTCGGCCAGCACCTTGGCCGGCACCCCACCCAGGGTCTCGAAGCACTCGGCCAACATGGCGAACGTGGTCGCTGCGGTCTCGTCCCGGGCGAAGCGCACGAACCGGATCCTTGACCACGCCAACACCGCACAAAACACGTGAACCCCGGTGCCGGGAAGGGTGCCCCAGTCGATCACCAGCGAATCGCCAGGCGTCCATACCGCGGGGCGGCGCTGACGGCCATTCGATACCCGCCACTTCTTCTTCTCCGCAGCGACCAGGCGCCGGAAGTTGCGGGCCGAACCGGCATAGCCAACCGCCCTGGCTTCGGGCAACAACCGTTTCGCCGTGATCTTCGCCTTCGTGGCCTCAACCCGCTGGGCGACCAGGTCCCTGGCGACGTCGGTGTTCTTCGCAACCGCCGCCCGGACGGCGCGCTCGTCGTCGAGCTCACCCGCCTCATGGGCCAGCACCTTGCGTTTCACGGTCTTGGGGTCCACACCGCAGATCTCGGCGGCACCCCGATACGTCCCCACGTTTTTGTACGTAATGCCGAATTCGGCATGACGTACATTATGCCGAGGGCCGGGTTATGCCGACTTGGGTCTGGGGGTCCTTGGTTGACGGGGGGCCGGTGTTGTTGAAGTCGGCATAATCAGAGGCTGTCGAGGAAGGCGAGGAGGGTGTCGGGCGCCTGGTAGCGGCCTGGTGGCGTTCCTGGGTGTGTGGTGCGGGCGAGGGCTCGTTCTTTGATGGTGAGATCGGCGTGGAGATACATCTGGGTGGTTTCGATGCTTTCGTGGCCGAGCCAGAGCGCGATGACGGAGATGTCGACACCGACGGCGAGTAGCCGCATGGCGCAGGTATGTCTGAGCACGTGCGGGGTCACCTTCTTGGAGTCGAGCGACGGACAATGGGCAGCGGCAGTGTTGGCGTGTCGGGTGACGATGGCGGCGATCCCGTCGCGGCTGAGCCGACTGGGTTGTCGTCGGCTGGGGAACACGGGATCGTCGGGGGTGGGTCTGGCCTCGGTCTGCCAGTCGGCGAGCACGGCGGTGGTCTGGGTGGTGAGCGGGGTGATGCGGTCCTTGCGGCCTTTGCCGTGGCAGCGAAGATGCGCTCCGGTGCCGAGTTCGACGTCGACCCAGGACAGGGCGGCGAGTTCGGAGACTCGGAGTCCGGACTGGATGGCGACGAGGAGCAGGGCGTGGTCGCGTCGCCCGAGCCGAGTGTCGGTGTCGGGGGCGGCGAGCAGGGCGTTGACTTCGTTGTCGGTGAGGAAGCAGATCAGGGGCCGTTCGGTGCGTTTTGCCGGGATGGCCAATACCCGGGCGATCACCTCAGCGTGTTCGGGTGCTTGCAGGGCGGCGTAGGCGAACAGCGAGTGGATGGCAGCGAGACGGTTG
>CAMYLA010000149.1 GCA_947259095.1 uncultured Acidimicrobiaceae bacterium
AACTCGGTGAGCTTGGCCTTGCGCCGACGGGCTGGGCCCTGTGGCTCCTGGTTGTCGGGGTTGGCGTAGAAGTCGTGTTCTTCGGTGCGGGTCATCTTCTTGGTCATCGGTCCTCCAAGTAGCGGTCGGCGAGGGGCCTTGCGGCGACGTAGCAGCCGATCGACCGGCAACGGGTTGGGTCGTCGGCGTCGGGCGGGGCCGTCGTCGTTCGTCACCAGCGAGGGCCTATGGGGAGGCCGTGGGTTGGCCCGGCGTGGCCATGTCGATCAGCCCTCGACTCGTATGCTGTCGTTGCGGCGGAGCTGATCCTTTTGCCCGGGGTGACCGGTCCCACCCCGGAGGTGGGTGATATTGGTGAACTGGATCGGGAAGGTCTCGATGCTGGTGTCGAAGAGCTCGGTGGGGAAATCGGGTGAGTCCTGCACCTGCAGGTGGAGATGCGGCTCGGTGGTGTTGCCCGAGTTGCCGAGACGGCCGATGACCTCACCGGCAACGACCCGATCGCCCTCGGCAACCGTTGCCGACCCTTGGCGGAGATGAGCGAACATCACGTAGCGTTCGTCGCCGAGGTCGAGCATCACGTAGTTGCCTCGCGCTCTCTCGGCGTCGGGCTCGCCTCCACCGATCGGCCAGTCCCGGAGGTCGTTCTCGACGTCCACGACGGTCCCGTCGGCCGGGGCCACGAGCGGTTCGTCCCAGGCGTGGTACGAGGCAGGTTCACTCTTGTCGCCCTCGTAGCTCTGGCCATCGCGAACGACGACGAAGTCGATGGCGTAGCGCTGCTGGGGAGTCATCGGGCCGTAGTGATGACTGACCAGCGTGCTCCTACCCCCGCTGCCCACGGTCCACTCGCCGTCCTGGAACGGCGCGGCGATGGTGACGGCATCGTCCAGGCCGGACCGGAAGTGGATCTGCACCAGCTTGAAAAGCGAGAAAAGACGCGGCGATGGCCGCTACGACGTTGAGCGATTTGGAGACCGACCGGGCCGGGACCAGTTGCAATAGCGCGAAGATCAACGCTGAAACTGCGACCAGTCCGAGCGTGAGCGCGTACTCGGTGTCGCTGATGGCAAAATGCGGGATCGCGAGGACGGTGCTGGGAACGACCAGCGCGGCGAGTGCAGTACGGAGGACGAACTGCACCAGGTACGGCCGGTTCTCGCGGTCGAACGGATCCGCCATGAATCGAGGAACAAGCTGACCCCGGGCACGTGCCACGATTCGCTGCACACCAGTGACAACGACCACCACGAACGGGCCGTAGAAGACGAAGGTCGAGGCTTGGCCGATCAGCCAGCCACCGATCATCAGGAGTACCGTCAGGACGGCAACAGCTCGACGGGTCCATCGCCACCACGGCGACCCGGCGAAACGGAATCGTCGAGGGGTGATGGCGGACCCGTGCGGGGGCGGCGGAACCTCCGTCTGTCTCTTTGGGGCCGACGTGTCCCCCTGTTGTCTGGTTAGTTGCTTGCTCATGTTCAGCTCCTTGCTGTCGTTGAGATCAGGCAGCTTGGGCACGCTGCTGCTAGAGGCGTCTTGGCCCGTGCCGGTCCCAGCCTGAGCGGCGGGACGGTGCCGCCGTTGTTGCCCGGGTCGGGCGCTGATGTGAATGCCCCGTAACCGGCGCCGGGTGACGGGTCGCGGCGTCGCGGTCGGTGTCTGGTCGGGCTTGTCGATCGGTGTCATGGTCACGGGGGGCTCAGTCGGTTTCGGCGGTGACGACAGCGGCGGTCGAGGCCAACACAAAGGCGCCGATGTTGGCTGCGGTGCGGAGGTAGTGCCAGCGGTTCCATGGCGTTTCGTAGGTTTGGCGACGAGTGCCGATGGCTTGTTCGTCTGACCCCGCAAGATTGAATGTTTCGAGGGCGTCGTTGAGCGGAACGTTGCCGCCGATAGTCACGCCGAGTACCCCAACGACATAGGTCGCGGTGGCGCCGGCCAGCAGCCATCCCCGGCGACTGTCTCCGGCCCGGAACTGCAGGATGGCGGCTACGCCGAGCACGATGGGGATGCCCATGAAGGGGATGATGAAGGCTGGGTTGATGATGGCTTTGTTGATGTTTTGCATCGTGTCGACGTAGTTGGCGTCGGCGACGCGGCGGGTGCCGGGGATGACCGACACGGTCCAGCCGTACCAGAGGCCAGACATGAGTCCGGTGGCGATGACGCTGGTTCCGAGGAGGGTGTCTGGGAGGTTCATGGTGTTCACCTTTCGATTGCGGTACTTGGGTGGAAGGGTTCTCACTCTGTCTCTTTGTCTGTGTTGGCGGGGTGGCCTCGGGAATCGTGAAGCCCCTCAGATCGATGAGGCTTCGACACCGAGAGCTTGGGAGCCGGGCCAGGGCCGTATCGGGGGAGGGGGTCGGCCCTGGCCCGGTCGTACAGGTCGGGTCAGTCGAATTGGGCGAGGAAGGCGTTTTTTGGCCCGGGGCTATGTCGCCGGTTCCAGTTCCCACGCCGCTTCCGCTGCGGCTGCTTTGGCGAAGGTCGCGAAGTCGCGTGCGGGACGACCGAGGGCTCGCTGGACGCCGTCGCTTGTGTAGGCGTTGTTGCCGAAGACGGTGCCGAAGAGGTAGGTCAGGAAGGTGATGAGCTCTGGTGGCACGCCGTGGTCGGCGGCCCCGGCCGCGTACTCTTCGACCGTGACCGGCACGTAGGTGACGGGGCGACCGGTGGCTCGGCTCAGCTCGGCCGCGACCTCGGTCAAGGTGTACAGACGGGGGCTGGTGAGTTCATAGATTTCTCCGCGGTGGCCGTCCTCGGTCAGCGCAGCGACGGCCACATCGGCGATGTCGTCGGCATCGACGAACGGTTCCTGGCTTTCGCTGCCGGGGAGGACGAGTTGGCCGTCCATGACGGCGCTGTGCATGAAGTCCTCGCTGAAGTTCTGCATGAACCAGGCGCACCGCACGATCGTCACGTCGGCGCCGGTGTCGAGCAGCGCCTGTTCGGCCCGCTGCGCTTCTTCTTCGCCCCGGCCAGAGAGGAGCACCAGTTTTTGGACGTTGTGGTCGAGGGCGGCATCGGCGAACGCCCGCACCGCTTCGGGGGCGCCGGGGACGGCGAGATCTGGGTAGAACGAGATGTAGGCCGCGCTCACACCTTCGAGTACGGGGCCCCAGGTGGCTGGGTCTTCCCAATCGAAGGGCGGGACGCCGTTTCGTGAGCCGGCGCGTACGGGGCGGCCACGCTCTTGCAGGCGGGCCAGCACGCGTCGTCCGGTCTTGCCGGTGGCGCCGAGGACCAGTGTTTGTTTTGGTTCGTTCGTTTTCGGGTTCATGGTGTGTCCTTTGGTTTGTTGTCGATGCGGGCGATGGAGATCACCTCGAGGCCCAGGTCTCGGACCTGGGCGAGTACGCCATGCAGTGCGGCTTGGTCTTCGACGTGTCCGACCAGCCGAGTCCGGTTGCCGGGTGCACGCTCGATGTCCATGCCGGTGAACCACTGCGACCAGCTCTGGTCGAGGCTGGCTTCGACGTAGATCTCGTAGTTCACGGCGTCTCCTCGTGCCTGTTTGCGATGGTTCGATCGTGCGCTCGGAGTGCCGCTGTCGTCGTCACCCAGAGGTGCCATTGGGGGTGGTATTGGGCCCCTATCGCCGGTGAGTGCCACCCGACTTGCGGCCCCCACCGAGCCGATAGATCGAGAAGCAAGGGGCCCTGCTAAGTTCGCGAGTGGCGCAACGGTCGATGCTGATACCAGCGGATGGGGGAAGGAAGCAGTGCCGACCGCGGCCGAGGATGTGCTCTGGACGAAGTTGCACGTCCCGCAGCTGCCGGCGGGGTTTGTTGCTCGACCGCGACTTGCGGCTCAGCTCGACGAAGGGCTGCAACGACCCGGGGTAGTCCTCGTTTGTGCCCCGGCCGGTTTCGGGAAATCGGTCTTGCTGGCCGAAGCATGTGAACGCCGCCAGGGAGCGACGGCCTGGCTCTCACTGGACCAGGGTGACAACGACCCCGTCCGGTTCTGGCGACACGTCGCGGCGTCGCTCGACAACGCCATCGGCGACGCCTCCCGGATCCTGGACCTCGTCGATGATTCGACCAGGGGAGAAGCCAGACCCGACAACGAAACTGTCGTCGACACCCTCATCAACGCTCTACCGTCCGATGGCGATACAGCGGCCCTGATTCTCGACGACTATCACGTGATCGAAGCCGAAGCGGTTCACAGCTCGGTTCGGTACTTGCTCCAGCACGTGCCACCCGGACTGCGCATAGCCATTGTCAGCAGAGCAGATCCGCCCCTCCAGCTCGCACGCTGGAGAGCGCAGGCAAGACTCACCGAGATTCGAGCAGCGGAACTGAGGTTCACCACCAACGAGGGTGGAGAGCTGCTTCGCCATATGGCGGGAGTCGACATCGCCGATGGGGTGGCGGCAGCGCTGACAGAGCGGACAGAGGGATGGGCGGTAGGGCTCCAGCTGGCAGGATTGTCGTTGGAGGGACGCCTCGACGCTGAGTCCTTCGCTGCGTCATTCACCGGCCAGCATCGGTTCGTCCTTGACTACCTCACCGAGGAGGTGCTTGACCGCCAACCGGCAGCGATCCGGGACTTCCTGCTGGAGACGTCGATCTTGGATCGACTGTCGGCACCACTGGCCGATGCAGTGACCGGGCGCACCGATGGTCAGGCGACGTTGGAGGCGATCGAGCGGGCCAACCTGTTCCTGATCCCGCTTGATGACGTCCGGTACTGGTGGCGTTACCACCACCTGTTCGCCGACCTGCTGCGGGTCAGGTTCCAACAGCAACCCCGGGAATGGGTGCGGGAACGGCATCGTCGGGCGGCCGCGTGGCACGACGAGCACGGGCAGGCCGGCCAGGCGGTCCGTCATGCACTGAACGCCGAGGACGTCGACCTGGCAACTCAGGTGATCGAACGCCACGCCGATGCCCTCCTGCTGCGCAGCGAGGGCGCTACCTGGGATTGGTTCGCTGAGCTCCCCCCGGAGTTGCTCGGCTCCCGGAGACTCCTCCTGGCCCGAGCAAGGGTTGCCCTGTACGCCGGGCACGTGGCCGAGGCCGAGCGGCTGCTCGACTCCGAGCCAACGATCGATGGAGCCGGTGCCCCGATCGACAGCTTCGGCCTCAACGTCGCCCTCCTCCGGGCGTTCGCAGCCCACCTGCGTGGCGACGCCGACAGGACCGAGGCACTGGCCTCGCTGATCCTCAACGCGGCCGGTGACGATCAGCCGGCCCTGGGACTGGTCGCCGAGCTGCATCTCGCGGCCGCGCCCTGGCTGCGGGGGGCGGTGGCCGAGGCCGAGCCGGCCCTGACCACCGGTATCGCCCGGTGGCGCGCCACACAATATGAAGACCGCGCCGCGTGGACCGTCCACTACCTAGGCGACATCCAGCGGGCTCGGGGCCGCCTCGACGATGCGCTTGGCACCTACCAGGACGCGCTGGCGTATGAGGCCATGCAACCTCTGCCCGACGCTCTTGCGTGTGGTCTGGCCCATATCGGCACCGCGGAAGTGGCCTATCAACGAAACGAGCTCGACACCGCACGGCAACACGCCGGTGAAGGCATCGCGTTGTGCCGCCAGTCGGCCAACTCCCGGATCCTCTCCGCGGGTCTGGGTCTGGCCACACAGGCCTGCGTCCATCAGGCGATCGGCGATCACGCTGCCGCTCGCGACCTGATCGCCGAGGCGGTTCGAGTCGGCCCGAGCAGCGACGTGGTCGACCTCCTCAACCCCATCCCCGCCCGAAGAGCCCGACTGCTCCTGGCCCAAGGAGACGTGGACGCAGCCAGCGCATGGGTCGTGACACGAGGCCTCGCGGCCGACGACGAGCCCCGCCACGTCAACGAGCCGGCGTATCTCGTGCTGGCTCGCGTGCTGTCCGCACAAGACCGGTGTGGGGAGGCACTTCGACTGCTCGACCGCCTGCGCGCCGCTGCCATCGATGATCACCGTTTCGGCCGGCTGATCGAGATCGAAGTGCTGAGGGCGCTCGAGCTGGCAGCCGACGACGAGACCGGCGCACGCCGTGCGCTGGCTGCTGCGGTTGAGCTCGCAGCGCCGCAACGCCACATCAGAGTGTTCGTCGATGAAGGCCAGAGGGTCGGCGAGCTCCTCGGCCACCTTCTCGCTGACCCGGATGCCCAGTCGTTGCCTCGGGGCTACCTGGGTGAGTTGGTTCGATCCTTTGATCACGACCCAGCCAACTCCGGGCTGCTGCTCCCGGATCAAGCAGGGCTGATCGTGCCGCTGAGCGAGCGCGAGCTCGACGTGATCCGCCTGATCGCGGCCGGGCGCCGGAACAAGGAGATCGCGGCCGACCTCTACGTCTCGCTGAACACCGTCAAGAAACACGTTACCCATATCTTCGACAAGCTCGGTGTCGCCAACCGCACGGCGGCCACCGCTCGGGCCCGCGAGCTCGACCTTCTCACCTGATCGCGGCCCGAATACCACCCCGAGATCCACCTTCGGGTGACGACGGCGAGCCGCGGGGTGCGGACACTGGTGGTATGACAACCACACACCCGACTCACACCACCTCCGTCAGTGCGAACCTCGCCGTGCTCCGGCGCTTTGTCGACGAGATCCTCAACCAGGGCCACTTCGCAGGCCTGGACGAACTGATCCACGACGACTACCGCGACGACGGGCCCGACGGCGACCAAATCTCCGGTCGAGACGGTCTCCACGAACTGAGTGCCGGGTTCCGCGAAGGCTTCTCCTACGACACCGCCACGATGTTGGCCCAACTCGAGGACTAGCCGCCCCGGCCAGATCCTCACCGCCGCCGCCGGCGGCACCAACGATCTTGGCTACTGGCCCGCCATCGGTTTGGCCACGGCCATGGCCGCCCCATCGGCGGCCACCGCCACCGTGGTGTCTCCAGCTCGCCCTGGCCGGTGGGGCACCTCTTGGCGAGCATGTCTGGGGTGGCCGCGGTACCACTGCCGTCTTCTCTCCGACACTGCGGATCATCAGCGCTCTCGCCGCCGCGGTCTTGATATGGATGGCTGGGGAGATTGCGCGTTCCGCAGGAGATCAGTGCTCGACCGGTACGCCAACTGCTCGTAGCGATGGTGCCGGGACCGCCCCGTGCCGTCGTGGTGAGCCGGACCGGTTGGTCAGAAATGATCGGGAAAGTGAGAGAGGTGGCGGGTTGCGAACAGGCTGTCGAGACGGTCGACTGCGGGGTCATCGGCCGAGAGCAAGCCCCACGACCGGAGGCGGCGGGCCGAGCGATAGCCGCTGAACAGCGAGGCCATCGCCTTCACCGGCACAACCGCATCGGGCTCCGCGGTCGAGCGGGCAACGGTGGTCTCCTCACCATCGGTCTCGATGGTGTAACTGCCAGCGTTCCAGGGGGCGAGATCATCCTCTGGCAACCGCAGCGTCACCTGGCCCGCCT
>CAMYLA010000150.1 GCA_947259095.1 uncultured Acidimicrobiaceae bacterium
CGCCGCCATCTCATCGGACGTCGCCGGCCGCAGCTCGATCATCGCCCCATATTCGCCCTGCTGTCCGACGGGGTCAACCGAGCCGGTGTGTGCCGAACACCAGCCAGCCCCGCCTCTGGCCAAGACTCTGTGCCACCTCAAGCTCTCACAAGAGGCCGGTTCAATCAGTGTGGCCCAGACGCAGCCGGCCTGCTAGCCCCAAGCACTAGCCCGTCGTGGCCCACAATGGCCTGCCAACCGGCGCGAGCAGCCGAGGCTCAACCGAATCGAGACCCGTACGGATCGCTCCGCCTGACTTTGCAAGCAGGGGGTCAGGGGTTCGAAACCCCTCAGCTCCACCGCTCAAACAGCGGGTTTTTGGCCCGTCTCGGCTGACCCCACAACGGCAGTGCCAGCCACGTGTGGCTAGCAGCTAACACCGCAATCGAACGACCCATCGCACTGCGCCGTACGCAGGGAGTCAGCCACTCCCTCGAGGAGCCACCTTGGCGCTCCAGGAGACCAAGGGCGGCGACTACGCAACCGGCGCCTTGACCATCATCGGCGATCGACCGTTCCGCGATCTAGCCCGAGAAGCAGCGATCGAGAGCGGCTCGCCGCCAGCGACCTGACTCACGATGTGGCCGGACGGCGCGGTCACCAGCGCCACGGTCAGCCACCCGTCGTGATTCCAGACGAAGAATCACCTGGAGGGCGACTACTCCGGCGCCGGCGTCGCACCCGAATACCTGGCCCCCGACGCCGGCTCGGGAACAAACACCGGGAGCAGGATGTCGCTGTCGTCGACCGCCTCGAACGCCACCTTCACGGCCATGCCGACGTGGGTATCTGCCGGATCGCAGTTCACGACATTACTGATGTAACGAACCGTCGAGCGCGACCTCGGACAGGTCAAGCCCGATGAGCCGGTCGTAGCCGGCACGGACCTCGGCCTCGAGCCGTTCGAAGACCCCTGCTGTGATCCACTCGTCACGGCGGGCTCGTAGCGTGGTATCCGATACCTGGTGATCGAGGATCGCTTCGATGTCGACCCACGATGACCCGGTGACCAGCCGGATCACGATGCCTCGGAAACAGAGCCGATCCGGTACTCGGGCCCGGTGAAAGCCCAACGGGTGTGACCGATCCGGCTGCGGGAGCAACGGCTCGACCGCCTCCCAGAGAACATCGATGACTTCTCGTTCCAGCGCGCCCATGATGGACACGACCTCCACACGGTCGTTGGGGACTTGGGTGCACCGCGATCAAACGCGGACAAGCCCCCCGACCGGGTGGATGGTCACCAATCCGCGCGGGCCCTTAGGCACCGAGGACCTGACAGCAGAAATCTGAGCGGGAGCCGAAGCACCCGGAGATGACCGCCTGCAACCGAGCGCAGTGGTTTGCGATCGCTGGCTGAACGGGGCCCGGCTCATAGTCGCCCTTGCGCGCACAGCGTCTTCGTCACGGCGACCATCCTCGCCTCGAACTCGGTCACCCGTGCTGGATCGGTCGGGTCGTAGGGCAGGCCACCGACGGTCGGGCCGGCCCCGAAGTGGAAGCAGATCGCACCGATGACGATGTTCCACACCACCAAGGGGTCGAAGTCGACCTTGCCTTCCCGAGTCAGGGCGCGAGCGAAGCGGTCCCACTCATGCTGGGACGCGGTGCCGACGATGTCGCCGGCTTCGGCACTGGCGAACGCTTCCCGCATGACGAGGCGGGAAGCGGCCGGGCGGGCCGCGGCGAACCGCACCGCCGCCACCGTCATGGCGGCCAAGCGGTCCGAGAGGTCGCCGTCGCCGGCCAGCTCGTGGTGCACGTCCTCCAGCATCGGTCTGAACATCCGCTCGAGCACGGCCTGGTAGAGCTCGCGTTTGGACGCGTAGTGGTACAGGATCGCGCTGCCCTGGATGCCGGCGCGCTCGCCGATGGCGCTGAGCGGTGTGGCGTCGAAACCACGCTCGGAGAACAGGTGCTCGGCAGCCGCGAGGATCGCTTCCCGGGTGCGTTCGGATTTCGACATGCGGGGCGATGTCGCCGTGGTCATAGGCCACCTCCTCCGGCCTTGAAGGGGTCGTGTTTCTGAGTCTATATTCAAAACTGAGCAGTCATTCAAGAATGCTGTCTCGAACAACGCGTCGACGAGCACCGTGGGGGAACGATGCCGATCACCGATGGCCACGAGCTGGTAGCGCCGATCCCGTATGCGGAGAACGGGCCGCCTCACGACCTCTGGTCGAGGCTCCGTGCGGAGTCGCCGGTGCACTTCTGCGACCCGGAGGAGTACGAGCGGTTCTGGGCGATCACGAAGCACGCCGACATCACCGAGATCTCCACACAGCCCGAGCGGTTCCTGTCCGAGCCCGGGATCAACATCCTGCGCAAGCGCGACCGGGAGGCGCTCGAGGCGAGCGCGTTCGGCGCGATGCGTGTGATCATCACGATGGACCCGCCCGAGCATCGCCAGGTCAGGAAGGTCGCCAGCCCGGTGTTCACCCCCAAGGCGATTCGAGCCCTCGACGAGGAGATCGAGCGCAGCGCCCGCGAGCTCGTCGACGGCCTGGCCGGAGCCGACGGCGAGGGCGAGTGTGACTTCGCGACCGACGTCGCGGCTGCGCATCCGCTCCGGATCCTCTCGCACATGCTCGGGGTCCCCCGCGAGCAGGAGCCCGACATCCTGCGGTTGACCAATCAGCTCTTCGCCTTCGAGGACCCCGAGCTCGGGCGCGACGCGGAGAACCGCGAGCAGGCGTTGATGGAGCTCGGCATGGAGCTCTACGGCATGTTCGACGCCATCATCCAGGATCGCCGAGCCAACCCGAGCGACGACCTCGCCAGCGTTCTCGCCAACGCCACCATCGATGGTGAGCCCATGGGTCCGATGGAGACGGTCGGGTACTACCTCATCACGTTCAGTGCGGGCCACGACACCACCAAGAACGCCCTCGCCGGTGGCATGAAGGCCTTTCTCGACAACCCGGACGAGTTCCAGAAGCTCCGGGACAACCCGGACCTGATCGACCAGGCGGTCGAGGAGGTCGGCCGTTGGACCTCACCGGTCAACTACATGAAACGCACCGCAGCCGCCGACACGGAGGTCCGTGGCCAGAAGATCAGCGAGGGCGATTCACTCGTGCTGTTCTACGCCTCGGCCAACCGGGACGACGAAGTCTTCGACGATCCGTTCCGGTTCCGGATCGACCGCGAGTCGAACCGGCACCTTGGCTTCGGGATCGGCGAGCACTTCTGTCTCGGCGCCAACATGGCCCGACGCTCGATGCGGGCGCTGTGGCTGGAGTTGGCGGCCCGGACGGAGTCGGTCGAGCAGATCGGCGAGGCCAAGCGCATCCACTCCGCGTTCGTCGTCGGGCTCAAGCACCTCCCGGTTCGCTACCGCATCCGACCGAGCGAGGGCTGATCATCGACAACCGAGGTACCCCGATGACCAACCATGCGTGGGCGGAGATGCGAGGTGGTGGATGATGCTCGCGATCCCGAGCGAACCGGTCGAAGCCGATGAGCTGACCCTGGTTGCGGCCGAGCGCGCCATCGCCGATGCGATCGATCGGCGGGACGCCTCGGACCTCACGGTGCTCGGCTTCGGCGAGATCGCCGTGGCCATCGGCTGGCCGACCGAGTCACCGACCGTGGTGCTCAAACGCACCGTGGTCTACCCGGACCGCGCAGACTGCGAACGCCACATGAGCGCGGTCGCCGACTACGTCGACCGCCTCATCGAGCGCGGTGCCCCGGTGATCCCGACGACCGTCCACGTGGTCGCCCGCGGCGACGGGCGCTACGTCGGCTACGCCGCTCAGCCGGTGGTACCACAGGCGCTCCTGGCCGAGACCGCGCTCGAAACCGACGAGCCTCGCGCCGACCATCCGCTCCTGACCGCGGTGCGGGAGTACACCGTCGAACACGTCAGGCCCGAGTTATCGGTCGACATGCAGATCCCCAACTTCGCCTGGGACGGTGAGCGGCTGGTGCTCCTCGATATCACTTCACCGATCGTGTTCACTGGCGACGGCGAGCTCGACTTCGTCTTGACTCCCGAGATCTTCGCCCTGGTGCCGGCGCCAATGCGCCGGTTCGCCCTCCGGGAGGCGATGCGCATCCTGCACATCTACCGGTCGGTCCCCGAGACCCTGTCGTTCGTCGTGTCGCTGCTCTACCGCATCGATCAGCAACGCTGGGCACCGGCCGCGGCCCAGAACTTCGCAGCCGAACTCACCGAACCCCTCGACCTCGATGCCGCCGAGGCCGAGCACCGCCGGCTGGTCAAGGTGCTGCCGCTCATCGCCCGCTCCTCCATGGCCGAGCGGTGGTGGTCGACCAAGGTGCGACGCCGCCCCTACGACTTCTTCATCACTGACAGCTTCAAAGGCGAGCTGCTCTAGGAGACGACGAGGCGTCGATCGAACGAGCCGGGGCCCGTCCGGCGATCTCGACCACCCGATCGATGTCGGCCTCGGTATGGGCCAGGCTCAGATTCCAGTTGAGGAGAGGGTGGGGGATGGCACCCTCGGTCGCGGCTGGCCATCGTCGCCCCTACCGCTTCATGGTGCAGGTCCCGCTGCCCTGAGCAGGCCGGACCGGTCGGGTTGGCTTGGGCTACGGTTGATCTCGGTGGAGATCAGTCGCAGCCTGCCCGTCGTCGACCTCGCCGGTCACATCGCCGGCGATCATGCCTCCACGGTCGCCGCGGCAGAACAGATCGGCGAGGCGCTGACCACCATCGGCTTCGTCTCCGTCGTTGGTCACGCCGTCCCCTGGTCTCAGGTCGACGAGATCTATGCATGGGCCGCGGCGTATCACGCACTCCCTCTGGATGCCAAGAACAGCCACAGCATGGGGCCTTCGACGATGGGCTACATCCCTCTCGGTGGCGCCCAGCAGGGCGACCTCCCGGCGCTCAACGCCGCCTTCTTCATGGGTCGGCCCGGCTCGCGCCGCAACCGGTTTCCCGAACCGGATCGGTTGCCGGGCTTCGAGGACGCCATCACCGCCTACTACCGGACGATGGACACGCTCGGCCACCAGCTGCTGCCGCTCTACGCCATCGCCGCCGGTATGCCGAACGAGTACTTCGACCAGTTCTTCGACCCCGCCCTCGCCACCCTGCGCCTGACCCACTATCCGGCGGTGGAGGCGGCCGACGGTCAGTGGGGTATCGACCCCCACTCCGACGCCGGCTACATGACGATGCTTCCCTCCAACCCGGTCGCCGGGCTGGAGATCCGGGAGCCATCGGGCCGCTGGTTCCCGGTTGACCAGGAGCCGGAGTCGTTCGTGGTCAATGCCGGCGACATGCTCCGTCGATGGACGAACGATCGGTTCCTGTCGACGCGTCACCGAGCGCGAAACAACAGCCCCAGCGATCGATACGCCATCCCCTTCTTCTTCGACCCCCGGGTGGACAGCATCATCGATCCGGTGCCCAGTTGCATCGATGCCGACAACCCGAAACGGCACGAGCCCCTCATCTACCGCGACTACCTGACGGCGTTCATGCAGCGAGGCTATGCCGCCACCCGTGCCGACTGACCGCAGTCGCCGGTTGTCGAGACCCCAGCCAGGACGAGGCGACGGCATGACGCGAGTGGTTCCCGCTCCGATCGATCCTCCCGCCGACCATGTGGTACTTCCGCCCACCTTCGAGCTCCACCCACTCGACGCAGCGTGAGCGCATCTTCGGGGGCACATGGCGGGTGAAGGCATCGTGGGCCTCGTCGAAGTGGTTGTCGGCGTCGAAGATCGGGCCCTGGTAGGTCGACACGGCCGCTCCTCCCCCTCGGTGGCCCAACCAGTATCAGAGTTCGTTCGCCCGTCGGGTGGCGGTCGATCCGGCGCCAGCTTTCTCCCGCCCGTTCCGGCCAGAGCTAGGCTCCGGCGATGGGAGCGAAGTTCATCATCGCCAATGGGGCGAACGACACCGTGACCCCGGCCCAGCTGCTGGAGCACTGGCGACAGCACCACGCCAGCCTCGTCGCCGAGCACATCGGCCCGCAGCGCTACGCCCTCACCGAGCTGGTCAAGGCCCAGCGGGGCTACCACGGGATCGCGACGTTGCACCTGCGCGACGATCAACGAGATGTCCTGCGCACTCCCCCACCCCAGATCCAGGCCGACCCGTACTACGACATGATCGGCCCTCGCACCGTCATGGACGTGACCGAGCACATCATCGTCGACGACGGTGGACCGGCCACCGGCAGCTTCAAGACGACGGCGTTCGTCCGCCGATCCCCCGGCGTCGACGCCGACCACTTCTTCGAGTACTGGCTCGACGTGCACGCACCGAACGTGGCCACGACCCTCGGCGCGACCGACGGGGGCCTCCGCTACGTGGTCAACCACGACACCGAGGCCGACGACGACGCCCCCTTCCACGGGGTGGCCGAGGTCTGGTACCGCGACGGCGAAGCGGCGAAGGCCCACCTGGCCGCCATCGGCGACGACGGATTCAACGCCCTCTGCGCCGACTTCGTCTTCACGCTCGGCACCGAGCAGGTCCTGATCGGCTGAGTCCGATGGGATGCCCTGGAGATCGATGCTGCGCATCGCTCGAGCCGAACGTACGGAGCAACGCCGGAGCGCCGGCCACCGGTCGTACTCGGACCGGTCAGGCCAGGTCGGGATGATCGCCCGGGTCGAGCGTCCAGGCCTCTCCGTTCGAGCGGAGGTGCCCACACGAGGGGCCGCCGAAGTG
>CAMYLA010000151.1 GCA_947259095.1 uncultured Acidimicrobiaceae bacterium
CTCGGAAGCGGCAGTGGAGGAGATGCTCGCCGGCCTGGCCGAGGCTGGTGTCACCGACTTCGCCGCGTCGGAATTCACTCCATCACACGACGAGCGGGAACGCACCCGATCGCTGTTGAAGCGGGTGGCGGCCGAGACCTGAGCCGGGTCGGCGCAAACACCACCCCCCTCGAGGTCGAGATCGCGGCCTCGGGTGTCCGGTTGCATCCCTCCGGGCCACGGAAGAGACTGCACCGACCGGCGGACGATGGCCGACGGACGGAGGAGATCGCGTTGAGCGAGATGGACGTGGTGGCCGAGGGCCTCCAGTTCCCGGAGGGACCGATCGCCATGCCCGACGGGAGCGTGGTGCTGGTCGAGATCGCCCGGGGAACGGTCAGCCGGGTCCAGCCCGACGGCACGATCGTGGTGGTGGCGGACTGCGGCGGCGGGCCGAACGGGATCGCCCTCGGACCCGACGGGCGGGTCTACGTCTGCAACAACGGGGGCGGACGTGACCGCCCCCGGTCGGCTCGACGCCCCCTACGGTCGACAGACCCGGGGCCGCGTGCTGGCCGGCCTGCCCGGCGAGCAGCTCCTCGACTCCCTCGCCGTCGACGGTGACGGCCACGTGTGCGTGGCCACGATCCGCAACGGTGGGATCAGCGACATCGCCCCCGACGGGACGGTGGCCCACGTGCCGACCGGCGACGGGCTGACCACAACATCTGCTTCGGCGGTACCGATCTCCGCACCGCGTACATCACCGCCTCGCTGGGTGGAACCCTGCTCCGCACCACCTGGCCCCGTCCCGGACACCGCCTCCACTTCAACCCCTACCCCGGGTAGGGGTGCCGATCACCCCGACGACACCATCGTGACCAAGGTCCCTTGATTCGCCGGACGTTCCGGGATTCGATGGACCCCGGGAGCCAGGGCATCGGGCTCCTCGAATGGAGGAGCGAGCATGTTCGCCGATCGCCTCGACGCTGTGGTCCGCCTGACGGCCTGGCTCGGCGACCTCCGAATCGACGACGGGGCTCACCGGTGAGGCTCGGCCTGGCCGGGGACACGATGCTCGGCCGTGGGGTGGCCGAGCGGCTGCGGCGGGATCCACCGGCCGCCGTCCTGGCCGACGGCGTGGTCGAGATGATGGCCGAGGCCGACATCGTGGTGGCCAACCTGGAGTGCTGCATCTCCGACGTCGGCCAGCGCTGGCCCGACCCCGACAAGCCGTTCTTCTTCCGGGCGCCGCCGGGAGCAGCTGAGACCCTGGCGGCCGCCGGGATCGACTGCGTCACCCTGGCCAACAACCACGCTCTCGACTTCGGCCCCGAGGCCCTCCTCGACACCTTCCGCCACCTCGATCGGGTCGGCATCCCCTGGGTGGGGGCGGGTCCCGATCGGGACCGGGCCCGGGCGCCGGCGATCCTGACCGGCGGTGGGTTCCGGCTGGGCGTCATCGGATTCACCGACCATCCGGCCGCCTTCGCCGCGGCCCCCGAACGACCCGGCGTGGCCTACGCCGACCTGAGGGCCGGCGACCTCGATTGGGTCGCCGAGGCCGTCCGCGGTGTCGACGCCGACCTCGTCCTGGTCACCCCCCACTGGGGTCCGAACATGGTCCGCCGGCCGGTGAGCGATGTCCGCCGGGCCGCAGCCGAGCTGGTGAGCGCCGGCGCCGATCTGGTGGCTGGTCACTCCGCCCACGTCTTCCATGGCGTCGAGGGTCGGGTGCTCTTCGACCTGGGCGACTTCGTCGATGACTACGCCGTCGATCCCCTGTTGCGCAACGACCTCGGACTGTTCTTCATCGTCACCCTCGATGTCGGTGGCCCGACCCGGATCGAGGCGATCCCCCTGGCCCTCGATGTCGGTCACACCCGACCGGCCGACCGGGCCGAGGCGGCCTGGATCGCCGATCGCTTCACTGCGGCCTGCGCCGAACACGGTACCGAGGTCCGCCGCGACGGTGAGCGCCTGGTCATCGAACCCGTCGGGGCCGAGCCGGCGGGCTCGACGACCCGGTGACCGCGAGAGGTCGGGGACACCGGGCCGTCCCCCACACGGCGGACGTGATCATCGAGGCTTGGGGTCCCGACCTCCCGGCCTGCTGCGAGGAGGCCGTCGCCGCCCTCCTGGGGTTGTGCTTCGAACGACGCTCGTCCTCGGTGTCGGATCACCTCGGCTTCGCCGTGGTACCCGGGCCGAACGACACCATGCTGCTCGACCTGCTCGACGAGGTGGTGTTCGTCGTCGATACCGAGGATGCGGTCCCGGTCGGGGCCGCGGTCCGAGCCGGGCCGTCGGGTGGGCTCGACGTCGAGTTGACGATGGTCGGGCGGGACGGTGTCGAACCCGTCGGCCCTGCGCCCAAGGCCGTGTCCCATTCGGGTCTGGTGGTCGAGCACGGTGACGGCGGGGTCCGCTGCTCGTTCCTGGTCGACGTCTGATGAGCTGGTGTCGGTCGTCGCGCTCAGCCCTTGACCACCCCGAGCGGGACCAGTCGGGCGACCCGACGAGCCAGGCCGGCTCGCTCCACCGTCTCGACCACGGCATCGACGTCCTTGTAGGCGAAGGGGGCCTCCTCGGTCAGACCTCGGGATGAGCCAGCCCGCACCTCGACACCCCGGTCGGCCAGTTCGGCCAGCAGGGCCCGTCCGCTGATCTTGCCCCGGGCGGCGGTTCGGCTCATCGTCCGACCGGCGCCATGGCAGGTGGAGTGGAAGGCCCCGCCGCCGGTGCGGCCGACCAGGACCGACGAGGCCGTGCCCATCGAACCGGGGATCAGCACCGGTTGCCCGGTGACGGCCAGGTCGGGCGGGAGCTCCGGATGGGCCGGCGGGAGCGCCCGGGTCGCCCCCTTGCGGTGGACGCACAGCTCTTGTGGCTGACCGTCGATCTCGTGGGTCTCCAACTTGGCCAGGTTGTGGGACACGTCATAGAGCAGCCGAAGATCGCCGTCGCCGGCCACATCGGCGAACACCCGCCGCGTGGCCTCGGACAACAACTGGCGATTGGCCCGACCGTAGTTGGCCGCCCCGGCCATCGCCGCCAGGTACCGTCGGCCCTCGGGTGAGCCGACCGGCACGCAGGCCAGCTGCCGATCGGGCACGGTGATCCCGTGGCGGACCATCGCCGGTTTCATGGCCCGCAGGTGGTCGGTGCAGATCTGATGCCCGAGGCCCCGCGAGCCGGAGTGGATCATCACGCAGATCCGCCCTGGATCGAGCCCGAACACCTGGGCCGCGGCCGGGTCGAGGATCTGGTCGACGGCCTGGACCTCGAGGAAGTGGTTTCCGGAGCCGAGGCTGCCGACCTGGCGGAGACCCCGGGCAATGGCCCGATCGCTGATCACGTCCGGATCGGCGCCGGGCAGCCGGCCACCGTCCTCGCAACGCTCCAGGTCCTGCTCGGTTCCGTGACCGCTGGCCACCGCGTAGTGGACCCCGTCGACCAGGATCCGCCGGAGCTCGCGTTCGTCCCGGAGGTGCCACACCGCACCGGGGCCGGCCCCCTTCGGCACGTCCCGGTCCAGGCGATCCATGATCGCCGGCAGCTGGTCGGTGAGCTCGTCGCGACGGAACGGGCTGATCAGCAGCCGCACCCCGCACGAGATGTCGAACCCCACCCCTCCCGGGGAGACGACCCCTCCACGGGCCACGTCGGTGGCCGCCACCCCGCCGATCGGGAAGCCGTAGCCCCAATGCACGTCGGGCATGGCATACGACGCCTCGACAATCCCCGGCAGGGTCGCAACGTTGCACACCTGCTCGAGCGACCGGTCGTCGGCCAGATCGGGAAGGAGGTCCCGGGTGGCGAAGACGACGCCGGGAACGCGCATGGACCCCGTCGGGTCGATCCGCCAGCGCCAGGGCGACTCCTGGACGAGGTTCACCGTCATGATGCCAGGCTGGCCCACCGGTCGGACCGGAGCCAGGGCCCATGGTCACCTCGCTCGCCTCGGCGGCGATCGCTCGGGAAGATCGGCCGAGCTCGATGCGAAGCAGGGGACATTCGGCCCTGGATGGCCGGCGGACGACGGGGGAGCATGGGCGACATGGAAGCTCGGTCCGGTACGACGACGACGATGCGTGTCGATCGGCCAGACGGGACCACCACCGAGATCGTCTGGCCCGACCTGGGCCGGACGATCATCACCCACCGGGCCGAGGACGGTGCTCCCGCCCGACGCTACGACGTCGCGCTGGAAACGAGTGGTGAGGCCACCGTGCGCTCTGCCGTCGGTGACGGGGCAGCCGAGCCGATCGAGCCCACGTCGACCACGGCGGCAAGCAACCCGTACGGAAGCACCCTGGAGGAGCACGACTACGACGGCATCGTCCGCGTCATTCACGGCTTCGACGACGAGGGCCGTTTCCGGTCCACGTCGGTCGAGGGGGCGTGGGGCCGGCAGGATCTCGAGGTGCGTCCCGACCTCGGCCGGACCTTGAGCTGGTCGTGCCCGCTCCATCACGGCAAGGCGTCATGGAACGCCTGGGAGAGGCTCGACGGCTACCAGGTGTCGTTCTCGGACGGTTCGAGCTTCCGGTGGGAGCTCGTCAAGGACCGGGGTCGGGAGACCACGGTCGGGTGGGACGGTCGGACGGTCATCGTCGAGGACGCGGCACCACCGACCGTTGGCCAGGGCCCCCGGTGAACGACTTCGATGGCCTGCTGTTCGCCATCGACGGTGACGGCGATCTGGGCCAGCGGGTGGCGCGCCACCTCGGGATCGAGCCGTCACCCCACGAGATCCGGGAGTTCGAAGGGGGCGAGCACAAGATGCGGTCCCTGGCCAACGGTCGGTGGTGCCCTACCTCTGCTACTCCCGCAAGGACCGGCAGACCAAGGCCCGCGACCCGGTGACCACCCGATACGTCGCCCAGCTGTTCGAGGCCGTCGGGACCGATCGGCTGGTGACCGTCGATGTCCACAACCTGGCCGCCTTCCAGAACGCAGCTCGCTGCCGGACCGATCACCTGGAGGCCACCCAGCTCTTCGTCGACCACATCGCCAGCGACGTCAAGGGGTTGGCTGAGCGGCGACTGGTCGTCGTCTCCCCCGACATGGGCGGGGTCAAGCGGGCCGATCGCCTCCGCCGTCGGCTGGGCGACCACCTGGGTCGGGAGATCGGCTTGGCCTTCGCCGGCAAGCTCCGGAGCCGTGGGGTCGTGTCGGGCCCCGATCAGGTCCTCGGCGAGGTCGACGGGGCCATCGCCGTCGTCGTCGACGACATGATCGTCTCCGGCACCACGATGGCTCGGGTGGGGGCGGCCCTGGTCGACCAGGGAGCCGAGTCGGTCCACCTGATGGCCACCCATGGCCTCTTCACCCCCGCGGCGGCCGCCCTGTTCGGCGATCCGTCGATCGACTCGGTCGTGGTCACCGACACCATCGCCCCGAGGCGGCCACCGGAAGGCGAGGTCGGCGATCGGCTCATCGTCCTGTCGACGGCTCCGCTCCTGGCCGAGGCGCTGGCCCGGATCCACTCCGGTGGCTCCCTCGGCGAGCTACTCCACCTCGACACCTGAGGGGACACCGGAGGGGTCCCCCGATGGGGCACCGGCCCTGGGGTGCTCGATCAGGTCGAGATCGTCCTGGGCAATCGCCAGATAGGCGTCGGTCCGATCGAGCCAGCGGCCGGCATCGTGGTCGCCGTCGTCGAGGTGGGCGATGCTGAGCCGGGCCCGGGTGACCGCCCGAAGGGCCCGGTACAGGGCGCGGTCGGTCACGGGGATCAGGTCGCCGATCCGCTCCAGGACCTCAGCGGTGAGGCGGTCCCCGAGGGCAGGGGCTCCGAGCAGGCGGCACTCGACGGCCAGGAGGGCCAGATCGGCCGCCGGATCGATGCGCCAGCACGACGTGCTCGGGCCTGAGGTCGCCATGCCCGTCGACCAGCCGGGCCGATCGGCCGACCAGGCGCCGAGGGTCGGCCACGGCCGCGGCCAGCCGGTCGGTGAGGTCGACGACGTGGGCGTATTCGAGGGCGTGGTCGTGGCCGAGGAGCTCGTCCCGGTCATCGGCCAGGGCCGCGGAGAGGCGCCGCCGATGGGTCGAGTCGTCGAGCGGCCGGCGCTCGGCCGCCCGGTAGAAACCGGCCAGGTGCTCGACGATGGCCGTCACGTTGTTGCGGCCGAGCGACTCGGGGTCGGTGCCGAGCCGATGGTCGAGGAACGAGGACCGGGGCAGGCGGCGCATGACCACCAGCCAGTCGACCGCAGGGCCGTCACCACCGATGGCCAACTGGCCCGCCGCAGCCCGTCGGCATCAGCGCCTTCCTGGTGCCGACCGACGCCGACGGCTTCCGGGTTGAGCAGATCATCCGGATGTGGGGCGAGCCCGGCGGCCCCGAGGCCGAGTCGGTGTTCACCGATGTGCGGGTCGAGCCATGGCAGCTGGTCGGCGAGCTCGACGAGGGGTTCGCCATCGGCCTGGCCGGCGTCTCGCTCGGTCGGATCTACAACTCGGCCAGGTCCGTCGGCCTGGCCCGCTGGGCCATCGAGGCCTCGGTCGACTACGCCAGCCAGCGTGAGGCCTTCGGTCAGGCCATCGCCAACTACCAGGGGGTCTCGTTCCCCCTGGCCGACTGCGCGACGGAGATCCTCGCCGCCCACCTCCTCGGCCTGAACGCCGCCACCCTCCTCGACGGCGGGCACCGGGCCATCAAGGAGTTGTCGATGGCCAAGGCCTACTCGGTCCAGGCC
>CAMYLA010000152.1 GCA_947259095.1 uncultured Acidimicrobiaceae bacterium
CGTTTCGGCGGGGTGAAACAACTGGCCAGGGTCGGCCCGGGCGACGAGGCCTTCCTCGATCTGTCGATCAAGGACGGTCGGGCCGCCGGGTTCGGCGACGTGGTCATGATCGTGCGATCCGACATCGAGGCCGACGTCCGGGATCAGATCCGGGCCCAGCACGGTGACCTGCCGGTCCACTACGTGCGCCAGGACGACCTCGGTCCGCCCCGGGACAAGCCGTGGGGAACGCTGCATGCCGTGCTCAGTGCGGTCGGCGTGCTCGACCGTCCTTACGCGGTCATCAACGCCGACGACTACTACGGTCCCCAGAGCTTCGTGCTCGGTGCCGCCTGCATGGACCGGCTGGCCCCGGGGCTGGCGGCCAACGTCGCCTTCGAACTGGGCAAGACCGTACCGCCGAGCGGCTCGGTGACCAGAGCGGTGACCGAGGTGGCTGACGGCTTCCTCACCGCCATCGTCGAGACCGAGGAGTGCCGACGGCAGGACGACGGCAGCTTCTCCGCCGGTGGTGAACCGGTACCGGGCGACACCCCGGTGTCGATGAACTTCTGGTGCTTTCACCAGTCGATCAATCCGGACTTCGAGGAACGGTGGGACACCTTCCTGGCCGACAACGGGGATCGGCCGAAGGCCGAGGCCATGTTGCCAACGGTCGTCGGTGAGTTGATGGCCGACGGCCGGCTCCGGGTCGAGGTGGTCTCCTCGCCGGAACAGTGGATCGGCATCACGAACCCCGAGGACTTCGACCTTGCAAAAGCGGCGCTGGCCGGTCGGTAGGGCACCGGCTGCGGCTACAGGAGGGTTCGCCGGACCTTGCCCAGTGACGTCCTGGGGAGGTCGTCGACGAACTCCAGGTCCTTGGGGACGGCCCAGATCGGGAGTTTGGCGGCAACCGCGTTGCGGATCTCGTCGAGATCGGGTCGCCGGTGGCCGGAGGCGGTGACGATCACCGCCACCACCCGCTGGCCCCAGTCCGGGTCCGGCCGGCCGATCACCGCCGCCTGGTCGATGTCCGGGCGTTGCAGCAGCAGCCGTTCCACCGGCTCCGGCCAGACCATCTCGCCCCCGGTCTTGATCACATCGCCTCGTCGGCCGGCGACCTGGAGCCGCCCACCGTCCGGCCACGACCCGAGGTCGCCGGTGGCGAACCAACCGTGGCGGTCCAACGGTTCCGGTCCGGACCGGTAGCCCCGGAAAAGCATGGGACCCCGGAGATGGATCTCGCCCTGCTGGTCGGTCCGCGGCGCGGCGGCGCCGGTGCCGCTGTCGGGGCTTCCGATCGAGATCTCCAGGCCGTCGAGCGGCGTTGTCTCGTAGACCACACCGGAGCCGGTCTCGGTCATGCCGTAGGTGGCGATCACGTTGGCCGGTCGGTCCGGCGGGGGTGCGGCGCCGCCGATCAGCACCGTCCGGAAGAGCTCGGCCGGGACCTGGTGGAGGGCCCGGGTCACCAGCGAGGTCAGGCTGGCCCCCCGCCGGGCGGCGTCGATGACCGCGGCGGCGTCGAAGCCGTGGTGGACCTCGACCGGGGTGCCGGTGACCAGCGAACGCATCACCACCGCCAAACCGCCGATGTGGGCCAGCGGCAGGCAGGCCAGCCACCGGTCACGTTGCGGGTCGACCGAGAGGGCGGCACTGGTTGCCATGGCCGAGGCCTCGATCGAATCGTGGGTGTGGATCACCGCCTTTGGTTGGCCGGAGGTCCCGCTTGTGGCGATGACCAGGGCGTCGCCGTCCTCGATCGGGCGGCCGCCGTGAAGGGCCCGGATCTCGCCGTCGGCCTCCATCACCGCACCGGGCCGCAGCGCCGCCATCACTCGCCGTTGCTCACCGTCGGGCAGTCGGTCGTCGACAGGGGCGATGGCGTCGCCGGCGTCCCACACCCGGCCGATGGCGTCGGCATAGGCCGGTCCGCCCGGCATCGCGAGAGCGACCAATCGACCCACCGGTGAAAGGGTACCGTCCGGCTCGGATCCTCAACGCCCGCCGGGGTTGGCCGATATGAGTTGATCCGCCCGCGAACCCGAGGCTGCCATGCCCTTGACCACCGTTGACAAGCTCCGCATCGACCGGCCCGCTGACCACATGTCGGCCGATGGGCCGATCGGCGACCCTTCCACGGTTATGATCCATCCGGTGTACGACCAGGGAGTGGTATGGAGGAACGGGCACCTGATCCCGTTCGGTGATGCGACCTGTCACGTGCTGTCCCACATGGCGGCCCGTGGCTCGCAGATCTTCGACGTGATGTTGGTGACCCCGACCGAGGCGGGACCCTGCGGGGTGGGGCTTCGCCAGCATGTGACCCGATTCCTGCGCTCGGCCGAGCTGATGGGGATGGAGGACGTCGGCGACGTCGGCGACATCGAGCGGGCCATCGCCAAGACGGTGGTCGCCAACTCCAGCCCGGTCAGCCACAACGCCGGCTACGCCGGTGCGTTCGTGGTCAAGATGATCGCGGCCTGGACCGAGGAATCGATGGGCGTGCTGCCGGCCGAGGTTCGGCCGACGGTCTACATCGTGGCCCTGCCCTCGGGCGAGGACGGGCAGCCAACGGTGGTCAAACCTGCGGCCAAGGTCCGCTCGTCGACCATACCGAAGCTGCCGGCCGAGATCCTGCCGCCGTCGATGAAGGTGGCGGCCGCCTACACTCCCGGCGTTCGAGCCCAGTTGCTGGCCCGGGCCGAAGGGTTCGACCAGACGGTGTTCAGAACCACCGATGGCGATCTGGCCGAGTCGACCACCCACAGCATGCTGGTGGTCAAGGAGGGGCGACTGCTGGCCCCGCCGCTCGACAGTGTGCTCGACGGGATCACCCGCCGGGTCATGCTCGACGTGGCCCAACACGCCGGCATCCCCGTCGAGGTCCGGGCCATCCGCTGGGAGGAGGTGGCGTCGGCCGACGAGCTGATCCTGTGCTCCACCAACAATCCCGTCCTCCCGGTGTCCCTGCTCGACGAGCGCAGCCTGGTCGCTCCCGGGCCCATCACCGAGCTGCTGGGGGCCCGGCTGACCGAGTTGTACCGAGGCGGCCACCCTCTCAGTTCGGACTGGTTGACCCCACTGCGGGGCGAGCCGCCGAAGCCGGTCGACCCGGTGGCCTCGGTCAGCGGTTGACGCCGCTGACGTAGTCCTGCAGTTTGGCCGTGGCCCGATCGGCTGCGGCATGGAGGACACCATCGAGCAAGCCGGACCACAAGGCGCCGTCGTAGACCAGGTCGAGCTCGACCCTGCTCTCCATCGGCGCACGGTCGATCGGCGGCCGATCCTCCTCGACCGGCTCGACCACTGCGGCCAGCACCCAGTCGGAGTGGTTCTTGCCGTCGATCTCCCGCCGTTCGAACCTGACCGAGCCCTTGCGGTCATGGCCGACCGGGGTGTGCACGGTCCTCACCATTCGCAGCCGTTTTGAACGGGAGAACGGCCCGACCCGGGCCCGCAACGTGACCAGCCAGCCGTCGTCATCGGTCGGTTCGACCTCCGACACCAGATCGAGCCAGTTGGGGTAGGTCCGGAGGTCGGCCATCAGGTCGAACAGTTCCCGGGGCCCAGCCTCGGTTTCGGCGGAGAAGGTTTGGTGCACCGCACCAGTCTGCCCGTCCGATTGGCGATTCGGCCGGTCGGAGCTTGTAGTTTGAGCCGGTGAGCCGGGACCAGCCCAGATCCACCACCGTCCGCCTCGACGCCGACCTGCCCCTCCTCGACATCGGCGCCCGTACCGGCCTGCTGTGGTCGAGGGAGGGCCTGGTCCTGGTCGGCCTCGGCGAGGCGCTGCGGCTCCCCCTCGATCGACCCGGCGGATTCGGCCCCGCCGCTTCGGCGCTGGCCGCCATGGCCGGCCCGAGCGAGCTCGAGGTTCCCGGTGCCGGTGCGGTGGCGTTCGGCTCGCTGCCGTTCGAACCCGATCGGCCGGGGGAACTGATCGTGCCCCGGGTCGTGCTCGGGGCCAACCCGGCAGGGCAGCGCTGGTTGACCGTCATCGAACCGGCCATCAACCCGCCCGGCGATACCGAGGCGACCGCCGGCATCGGCACCGCCGACGACCAGCGGGCGCTCGGTGGCCCGGCGCTCGATGGCCCGGTGGCGTCGGCGCTGGCCGAGGTCGACCGGGTGCTCGAACCTGTGACCCTGGCCCCCGAGCCCGCCGACTATCGGCTTCGGTCGGTGCTGGAACCGGCCCGGTGGCGCGACGATGTGGTGGCCGCGGCCCGGGACCGGATTCGGAACAACGAGCTCGACAAGGCGGTGATGGCCAGGGAGATGGTGCTGACCACCGACCGGCCGATTTCGGCTCCGGCGGTGGTGGCACGGTTGCACAGCGTGTTCCCGTCGGCGGCGTTGTTCCTGGTCGACGGCTTCGTCGGTGCCTCGCCCGAGCTGCTGGTGGCCCGCCACGGCGACATCGTGCGAGCCCACCCCCTGGCCGGCACGGCGCCCCGGTCCAGCGATCCGGCCATCGACCAGCGACGGTTGGGTGAGCTCCTGGCCTCGGACAAGGACCGGTGGGAACATCGGATCACCATCGACTGGCTGCTCGACACCCTGCTGCCGTTCTGTTCCTACGTCGACGCCGAGCCCGAGCCGACGATCGTGACCCTGGCCAACGTCCACCACCTCGGCACCCGGGTCGAGGGGCGACTGTCGCAGCCTGCGGCCTCGATCCTGGAGCTGGTGGCCGCCCTCCACCCGACCCCTGCGGTGGGCGGGAGCCCCCAGAAGGAGGCGCTGGCCCTGATCGCCGAACTGGAGCAGGCGACACGGAACCGCTACGCGGGGCCCACCGGCTGGGTCGACGGGGCCGGCAACGGGGAGTTCGCAGTGGCCATACGCTCCGCCGAGTTGGACGGCACCAGCGCTACCTTCTTCGCCGGTGTGGGTGTTGTCGCCGACAGCGACCCCCAGTCCGAACTGGAGGAGACCCGAGCGAAGCTGAAGGCGATGCTCGGCGCCCTCATCGTGCCCTGACCTGCCCCGGATCGGTCAGGCGAACAGCGGCGCCTTCGTCTTGGCGTATGTCAGTTTGTGGGTGATCCGGCCCTGGTCGTCGAACGTCATGGCGTCCAGGCCCCGCCAGGCCGTCGGTTGACCCTTGACCTCGAGGCTGCAGCTCCACGAGGCCATCACCTTGCCGGCTTCGGCATCGACGATCAGGTCCTCGTCGAGGAACTTCATCTCGCCGAAGGCGCCGGCGAACTGGGGGGCGAATGCGGCCCGGACCTCGTCGAGACCGCGGTTCATCTTGCCGTTGAATTCCTCGTAGACGCCGTCGGGGGCGAAGAAGCCCATCGTGGCGTCGAGGTCGGCGGTGTTGAAGGCGGCGAGGAAGTCGGCGGTGAGCTTGGCCAGTTGATCGCGGGTGAGAGCCATGTCGATCACCCTAGTGGTCCGGACCTTGGACGTCCTCTCGGGGCGTTCGACGTTGCTCCGGTCGACCGGTCAGACTGAGATCATGGACGAACTGCAGCCGCTCCCGGCCGACCGGCTCCTGACCTTCCTGATCGACGGCTATCTGGAGCTGACGCCTCGGGACATGACCGAGCACGACCACCGGGTCCTGTACCGCCGGGCCGGTGAGCTCTACGACCTGAGCCGGTTGGCGCGGAGCCCGACCGCCCACCTCGACATCCTGGGCGACAACCTCCGGGCCCGGGTTCCCGAAATCGATCGGGTGCTGACCGATCCAGTGATCGAAGGGGCGCTGACCAGCCTGCTGGGACCGGACCATCTTATTCACCCCCACAGCTACTGCCACCGCAGCGGTACCGGAGATCAGATCTTCCATCAGGACGGCAACCTGCCGTGGAACGAACGGGGCCACTACCGGTCGCATCGAACCGATTGGCTCATGCTGTTCTATTACCCCCAGGACGTCGACCACGGCAACGGCCCGACCGAGGTGGTGGCAGGCTCGCAGTACTGGACGGTCGACCACGAGAAACCCGACGGCGGTTGGCACCCCGGCGATCGGATCGACCGGACCGTCGATCCCTCGGTGTTCGACGACGAGGATCTGGAGGCGAGGGATCGTCATCAGGCCGCGGCACTGGCCCGAGGGCTGGCCGTGCCCGACCTCGATCGTCGCTTCCTCCACGTCCCGGCCGGCACGGTGGTGATCGCGGACTACGACCTGATCCACCGGGGATCAAGGGTCGACGGCCACCCCGACCCCCGGTACATGTACAAGTTCTATGCCGCACGGGTTCGTGAACCACAGGCCGAGGTCCGCGACACCCCGGGGGCCGAGGGCGACGTGCCGCCGACGATCCGGCCCGAACTTCGACCGGTCGTCGACGCCCGGCTCCGGCACCTGCGAGGGGTGGAACCGCCTCGGCACCGCACCGCACCTGGCCGCGCCACCGACGATCTGGTCCGCGGTCGGGAGGACCAGAAGGTGGCGGCGGCATACCGGCTCGGGTCGGCCGCCCGCTCGGGCGACGTCGCCGCGCGGCGGGCCCTTGTCGACGGTCTCTCGGCCGCCAACGTATCGACCAGTCGAGCGGCCGGGCACTGTCTGGCCGAAGCCGGATCAGCGGGTCTCGGGCCTCTGGTCGACGCCCT
>CAMYLA010000153.1 GCA_947259095.1 uncultured Acidimicrobiaceae bacterium
CGATGATCCTGCTCTCCCACGTGATCGCCCACGAGCTCGGTCATGCGGTCGACGTGACCTTCAACAGCGGCCCGGACAGGCGGCTGTGGGAGGCGAGCCGGGGTATCGAGTCCCACCCCTGGTGGCCTGGCAGCGGCGCCACCGACTTCAGCACCGGGGCCGGTGATTTCGCCGAGAGCTTCGCCGCCTGGCAGACCGGCGGGGAATCGTTCCGCAGCAGGCTGGCCGACACCCCGTCACCGGATCAGGTCGGGCTCCTGGCCCGGCTGAGCGCAGGCTGAACCACGGGCTCGCCCGCCCGACGGGGCGGCGATCACCCTCGAGGCGCCGGTCAGACGGCTGCGATGTCGGTTTCCCCGGTGCGGATCCGAAGCAACGACCCCACCGGGGTGACCCAGATCTTGCCGTCGCCGATCTTGCCGGTCTGGGCCCCTTTTGCGATGGCGTCGACCACGGCCTGGGTATCGGTGCCGTCGGTCACGATCTCCAGTTTCACCTTTGGGACGAAGTCCACCCGGTACTCGGCCCCCCGGTAGGTCTCGGTGTGACCACCCTGGCGGCCAAAACCCTTGACCTCGGTCACCGTCATACCCTGGACGCCTACCGCAGCGAGCGCTTCCTTCACCGGGTCCAGCATGTGGGGCTTGATGACTGCGGTGACGAGTTGCATACCGGAAGCCTAGCCAGCCACCTCGTCGCCGGGCATTTTCTCGGAACTGCAAGGCCCCAATACTGCCTGCCGGGGCCGATTGCCACTACCGTCTCCGATATATGGACCAAGCAGTGATCGACGCAGACCACGGCGCAGACGCCGCTTCGGCCGGCGAGACGCCCCCCGAGAGCCCGGTCAAGGCCAATCAGCTGTGGCTGGGCGTCGGGCTGGCCGTGGCCATGGTCACCGCCCTCTCGGGCCTGGCGGCCTGGGTGTTCAACTTCCACGACGAGTCCGAGGTCCAGCGGGAGGTGTTCGTCAACATCCCCGACCCGTGGAAACTGGCGTTCTACACCGTCATCCCGGTGCTACTGCTGTGGGGTTCGGTGCAACTCTCGTATCGGGTCAAGAACTGGGAGCGGGGCGCACCGGACCGGCGGACCACCAACCGCCACAACCTCAAGAAACGGCTGGCCGACTTCCGATCCGGCGTCTACATGCAGACGCTGATGCGGGAACCTGGGGCCGGGATCATGCACTCGCTGATCTACTTCAACTTCATCATCCTGTTGGCCGTCACCACCGTGTTGGAGATCAACCACCAGGTGCCGGAGAGCCTGAAGTTCCTCAACGGCGACGTATATAAGGCATACTCGCTCGTCGGCGATCTGGCCGGCCTCGGGTTCCTGCTGGGCATGGGCATCGCCATCGTCCGCCGCTACGGGCCCCGGGCGTGGCGGCCATACCGGATCTCGATCAAGAGCCGTCCCGAGCATGCAGTGATTCTTGGTGTGCTCACCGCCATCGGGGTCACCGGCTTCGGGGCCGAGGGGTTCCGGATCGCCGTCCAGGGCTCGCCGGACTTCGAGAGATGGTCGATCGTCGGCTACCCGCTGGCCCAACTTGTCGACGGTGTCGGCAACCTCAGCGGCTGGCATCAGGCCTGGTGGATCGCCCACGTCATCAGCTTCTGCGCCTTCCTGGCCATCATCCCCGGCACGATGATGCGCCACATGTTCACCTCCCCGCTCAACATGTACCTTTCCGACCGGGACCGGCCGAAGGGGGCCATGAAGCCGCTGCCCGATCTCGAATCCACCGAGCTGGAAACGTTCGGTGCCTCCACCATCGAGACCTTCACCTGGAAACAGCTGATGGACACCGACGCCTGCACCATGTGCGGACGCTGCACCTCGGTGTGCCCGGCCAATGCCACCGGCAAGCCGCTCGACCCCCGGGAGATCGTGCTCAAGACCGGCGAGGTCATGGCCCGTACCGGCGACCCGGCGGTGTCGCCTCCCATCGGGGTCGACGCCGACATCGAGGTCAAGGCCGACTGGGTCTTCGATCGCATCACAAACGAGGAGCTGTGGTCCTGCACCACCTGCAAGGCCTGCGACGAGATCTGCCCGGTCAACATCGAGATCCTCGACAAGATCCTCGACATGCGCCGCTACCTCACCCTCATGGAATCGAATTTCCCAACCGAGTTGGGTAGTGCGTTCCGGGCGATGGAGAACTCGTCGAATCCCTGGGCCATGAGTCAGACCACCCGCACCGACTGGGCCAAGGACCTCGGGGTCGATGTGATCGAGCCCGACGAGGCCCGCCGACGGGTCGACAGCGGTGAGCCGTTCACCCACGAGTACCTGTACTGGGTCGGGTGCGCCGGCAGCTTCGACGACAAGAACCAGAAGGTCAGTCAGGCCATGGCCAAGTTGATGCGGCGGGCCGACATCGATTTCGCCATTCTCGGTCCGGCCGAGCTGTGCACCGGCGACCCGGCCAGACGCTCCGGCAACGAGTACATCTTCCAGATGCTGGCCAAGCAGAACGTCGAGACCCTCAACGGCATCGGCGTGCGCAAGATCGTGACCCAGTGCCCCCATTGTTTCAACACGCTGCAGAACGAGTACCCGCAGCTGGGGGGCAACTACGAGGTGGTGCACCACAGCCAGTTCCTGGAGTGGCTGATCGATCAGGGCAAGCTCAACGTCAACGACGCCACCCTCGAGGAGCGGATCGTGTACCACGACTCCTGCTACCTGGGCCGCCACAACGACGTCTACCTGTCGCCCCGGAACGTGATCGGCTCACTCAAGGGGATCCAGATCGTCGAAGCCGGGCGCAACGGCACCCAGGGCATGTGCTGCGGGGCCGGCGGGGCCAGGATGTGGATGGAGGAGACGATCGGCACCAAGGTCAACGACGAGCGCTCCCAGGAGCTGATCGACACCGGGGCGTCCCGGATCGCCACCGCCTGCCCGTTCTGCTACGTCATGATGGATGACGGGGTCAAGGGCCACGGCGTCGAGGAGGACGAGGTCCGGGTCGCCGACATCGCCATGCACCTCCTGGAAGCCATCGAGGAGGGCGAGAAGGCCTCCGGCACTGAACCGGTGGCCTGACCGTTCGCTCCGGCCGCGGATTCGGTCCGGGCCTGGTCTTGTGCCGGGCCCGGCCGGGCCGGGATCACTCGAACGCCTGAGCCTCGAACTCCGCCACCACCCGGCGCTGCTCCCCCTGACCGATCGCCAGGCGCAACGCCGACGCCTCGGTGTCGTACGCGAACACCAGCACCGTGGTCACCGCCTCACCGTCGGCCGATCGCTCCCCGGTGACCGCCCGGATCGGTGACCGCCCGGAGTCGTCGTCGAGCAGGGCCCAGGCGCTTCGATCGAGCGAGGCCACCAACGTCGACGGCCCGCTGATGGAAACCTCGATCAGGGCCAGGTGCTGGCCGATCCGAGCCCGGTAGAGCCGGTACTGCAACGCACTCCGGGCGTCGAGCAACGTGATCGAGAGTCCCCGGTAGTCGGTCGGCTCATCAGCGGTCACCTCCAGCGGAAGTGGATACAGCGCCGGCGGGACCGGTCCATCGAGCGGCAGGTCCGCCGGCCAACGGCCCTCCTCGCCGATCTGGAGGCGGTAGTCCGACAAGATCGGCGGCCGGCCCGGGCCCAGCTTGAAGACCAGCAGACCCCGGTCGACGGCCCCCGGCTCCACCACCAGGCGGGACCGGTGGTCGGTGTAGTCGAAACGATCGGCGGCGATGAGCTCGCCATCCGGGCCGGCCAGCTGCACCATCCTCAGCAGCAGCCTGGCCTGCACCGACGAGGTGTTCCGAACCGCGATCTCGGCAATCACGATCGGGCGACCGGTGCGGTTGTCGGGGACGACCCGGGCCGCCAGCAGCCCGACGTCGATGCCGGCGTAGCGCACCGAAGGCAGCGAATCGAAGTCGGTGCCGGGCCCGGGGAAGCCGCCACCCCCGGCCGCAACCTCGGTGGTTGCCACCAGGGGTCCCAGCCGGTCCTCGGTCACGAGGTCGAAGTGGGCGGCGGCCCCCACCGCCAGCAACACCGCGGTCGCCGCCCACCACATCCTGACCAGGGCCGGTCCTGTCCGCCGCACGACGTTCGCTCCAACGAGGCTGCGAGAGGCGGAGCGAGAGTCCATCGCCCCATGGTCACAGCAAAGCTCGAACCGGTCTGTAGTGAATATGTAGCCAATCGAGGGCCGTCGCTGGGTCCTTCAACCCAGACCGAGGGTTCGACCGGGCGCCATCGGGCCGCCGAGCCCGCGTGCCGAGCCGGCCTCCCGAGCGGGCGCGATCAGTGGTCGCCGTGCAAGGCCCGGCGCAGAGCCTCCCGCTCCTCGGCCTGCCACCGTTGCGAGATCGGCGATTCGGTGACGAAGCCATTGGAGCCGTGGAACGCTCCCGGGTAGACGTGAAGCTCGGCCGGCACCCCGGCCCGGTTGAGGGCCAGGGCATAGGCGACATCCTCGTCGAGAAACATGTCGAACTCGCCGACGTTGATGTAGGCCGGAGGCAAACCGGAGAGATCTTCGGCGATCGCCGGCGAAGCGTATGGCGAGACACGATCGGCGTCGCCGAGGTAGGCGGCCCAGCCCGCGATGTTGGCCTCTCGATTCCAGACCCTCGAGTCGGTGATGGCGTGGCTGCTGGCGGTGGTGTTGCGATGGTCGAGCATCGGGTAGACCAGCAGCTGGGAGGTGATGGCCGGACCGCCGTGATCCCTGGCCATGAGGGCCAGCCCGGCCGCCAGACCGCCGCCGGCGCTGGCCCCGCCGATCACGATCCGGTCGGCGTCGACGCCGAGGTCGCCGGCGTTGGCCGCCAACCAGCAAAGCCCGGCGTAGCAGTCGTTCATCGGGGCCGGGAACGGATGCTCGGGGGCCAACCGGTAGTCGACCGAGGCCACGACGCAGTCCAGGGTCAGGGCCCGGAGCGCCGACTCGACATCGTTCATCTCGACCGAACCGAGAACCATGCCGCCGCCATGGATCCAGTACAGGGCCGGCGCGTCCGGCTCCAGGTCGGCCCGGCGGTAGAGCCGGACCATCACGTCGGGGTCGCCGGCGTGGCCGGGGACCTGCTCGTCCTCGATCGCAACCTCTGCCGGCAGGTCCGGCGTTGGCAGCTTGGCCAACAGCTCGGTCAGGCCGGCCCTGGTCTTCGCGAGGTCGGACAGGTCGAGCAAATCGGGGGGCAGTGCGAAAAGGACCTGGCGGTGGTCGTCATCGAGCCTCGACGCCAGGTCGATCGGTTGTACAGCCATTGCCAGATCTTATGACCGGCCGGTGGCGGAGGTCGAACGGGACCGGCTGCGGACCGTGATCAGTTGAAGTTCTCCCAGTAGCGGGAGGGCCGCGGGCCCTGCTGGCCCTGGTACTTGGAGCCGAGCCCGCCCGATCCATAGGGGTTGTCGGCGTCGGTCGTCATCTGGATGAAGCTGATCTGGCCGATCTTCATGCCGGGATAGAGGGTGATCGGCAGGCTCGCCACGTTGGAGAACTCGAGGGTGAGCTGACCGTCCCAGCCGGCGTCGACGAAGCCGGCGGTGGTGTGGATGAGCAGACCGAGACGACCGAGGCTCGACTTGCCCTCGATCCGGCCGACCAGATCGGCCGGGATGGCGACCCGCTCGGCGGTGGAGCCGAGCACGAACTCACCGGGGTGGAGGATGAACGGATCGTCGTCCGAGGCTTCGACCGTGTCGGTCAGGTCCTCGAGGTTGTCCTTCACGTCGATGTGGCTGAAGGTGTGATTCCGGAACACGATGAATCGATGGTCCAGCCGGAGATCGACCGAGGACGGTTGCACCGACGCCTCGTCGAACGGCTCGATCACGATCCGGCCGTTGGCTATCTCCTTCTTGATGGTGCGGTCTGACAGGATCACAAGCGAAACCCTAGCGCCTGGCAGCCCGGTTCGAGCATGGCAGGCACGGGCCCGAACAACCGGGTGAAGACCGCCGCTCAGTCGCGGTGCATCATCGCTGCGGCCTCGAGTTCGAGGTCGATGTAGGGGTCGCCACTCACATCGACCGCCACCTCGCGGATCGTCCCGCCGGTGAACACGAACGGTGACCGGTAGGCGGTTGTGCTGACCGGGCCGCCGGAATCACGCCCGATGTTGAGCCCTTCGCCCGCCAGCATGAACTTGCCGGGCTGGGTCTTGATGTCGGCGGAGTCGACAGGATCCTCGCCGATGAACAGCGTGGCCGTGCCGAGCGAACTCCCCTGGGCGTCGTTGCTCTTCTTGTCGAACGAGACGCCGAGGACGATGTCGCCGGTCGGAACGGCGATGGACGAGACCAGCTCCTGTTCGATCTCGCCAAGCCAGTTGTACACGTAGTGCAGCTTGGCGTCCTTCACGAACAGGCTGTGGCCACCGAACCGTCCACCGTGGGAGAACAGCACGCCCGATGCCGTGGCGTCGGCGATCGTGACCGATGCCGCGATCCGGTATGAGCGGTTGCGGACGTTG
>CAMYLA010000154.1 GCA_947259095.1 uncultured Acidimicrobiaceae bacterium
ACTTCCGGCGGCAGGTCGGTCGAGAAGGCGACGAAGGTATGGATCCACTCCCTGCTGCGCGGTCCCGGCTTGAGCAGATAGCGCCGCAGGGTGCTGACGTAGTTGTCGTGGTTGGAATTGAGCAGGCCAACCACCTGCTGCAGGCGGCTGCCGTTGATGCAATTGCGTGCCCGCCCCAGCACTCCCTGAACGGCAAATCCCCCGGAGCCTGGATTCCAGATCCGGGCCTCGTCCTCGGGCCGGCATCGAAGTGTGACCGTGCCATCGGCAAGCTCCTCGAATCCATGCTCGACGTAGGCTCGCAGCGCTCGCTCATCGAGCACGCTGAGCGGCGGCTTTGCCCGGTACCGATCGAGCACCTCGTCACGATCGGAGAACACCGCCCGGCGACGGCGGGCCCCGGTGGCGATCTCCGACGGCTCGCCGGAGCCGATCGGATCGGCTCCGAACAGGATCGGTTCGAAGGTCCACGCCCTCGACAGTGTTCCCGGCACGGTGGTCTCGGCCAGGACCAGGGCCGCACCCCCCATCGAATGCCCGACTGCGGCCACCGGTCGGTCTGGCGAGATGGCGGCGACCACCGCCAGCACGTCCTCGGCGAACCCGGTCCACTTGAGCGGGCCGCCGGGCCGGGTGCTGGCGCCGTGGGCCCGGAAGTCGAGGGCGACGCAGTGGAATCGGGATGCCAGCGAGTCGGCCATCGGCTGCCACACCGGGCCGCAGAACCCGGTGGCGTGGCACATCAGCAGTGGCGGGCCGTCACCGCCAAGGTCGTGAAGCCGGAGTTCGACACCGTCGGTCGACTGGACGGTCTCGGGGAAAGTCATCACCGGAGATGCTGGACGAAATCGATCCGCACTGCCAACTCGGGCGCTCAGTCCAGACCGACCGCACCCTCCGCGGGCTGGATGACATCGGCGGGCTCGAAACCCAGGATGCGGCCGTAGAACCAGAGCTCGACCTCCAGGGAGCGGACGATGTTCTCGGCCCTGCGGAACCCGTGCTGCTCACCTTCGAAGGCCACATAGGCATGGGGCACGCCCTTTGCCGCAAGGGCGGCCACGATGGCCTCGGACTGGTTGGGCGGCACGATCTCGTCTTCGAGCCCCTGCAGGACCAGCAGCGGCGAGGACAGCCGATCGGTGTGGTTGATCGGTGAGCGCTGCTCGTACAGATCCCGCCGTTGCGGGTAGGGACCGATCATGCCGTCGAGATAGCGGCTCTCGAACTTGTGGGTGTCGGTGGCCAGGGCGGTCAGATCGGCGACCCCGTACAGGCTGGTGCCGGCGGCGAAGTCGTCGGAGCCGATGAGCGAGGCCAGCACGGTGAACCCACCGGCCGAGCCGCCCCGTATGGCCAGCCGGTTGCCGTCGACCCGCCCGTCGGCGGCCAGCCGGCGGGCGGCGTTGATGCAGTCCTCGACGTCGACGATGCCCCACGAACCACGGAGCAGGTCCCGATAGGCCCGCCCGAAGCCGCTGGAGCCACCGTAGTTGACATCGACGACCGCGAATCCACGACTGGTCCAGTACTGGATCTTGAGGTTGAGGGCCGAGCCGGCGTGTGCCGTTGGCCCGCCGTGGCCCATGACGATCAGCGGCGGCGCGGTGTCGGCCGGGCCGGCCAGATCCGGCCCGGTCGGCGGGTAGAAGAACGCGTGGGCCCACCGGTCGCCGGACGGGAAACGCATCGCCTGTGCGGTGCTGTACCAGCTGCGATCGACCCCGATCTCATCGGCCTGCCGCCTGATGTCGAGCGCTCCCGATTCGATATCGAGCTCGACGACCACCGGCGATGACATCGGGCCTGCGGCGACCAGCGCAACCCGGCCGGGTCCGGTCCCTTGCAGACCGGAGACGACGGTGAGACCGGGGGCGGCGATCGGGGTGAGCTTGGCCGTCGTGGCTCCGTCGGGGTCGGGCTCCAGCACCGCCAGGGAATCGACGGCATCGGTGGTGACCGCAACCACCATCCGACCGTCGTCCAATTCGGTCCACCGCTTGACCCCGAAGACCCAGGGCGGACCGCCGATCTCGGCCCCGGTCAGCTCGGTCACGGCGGCGACGTCGGTTCGACCGGGACTCCAACTGCAGAGGTTCCAGTAGCCGTTCCGGTCGCTGGAGAACACCAGCCTGCCGTCCGCGGTCCAGTCGGCGCCGTGGATCGAGGCCGGCCCGTGACCCGCACCGGCGGTGTCGCCTACGGCGCCGGCCACCACCTGCACGTTGCCGAGCCGCATGTTGGCGAACACCGGGGCTGCACACAGCGCCGTACGGTCCCACGGCATGTCGGGATGATCCCACTGGACCCAGCTCAACCAGCGACCGTCGGGCGAGAAACGGGGCGTCGACACGAAGTCGGGGCCCGACACCAGGACGGCAGGTCCCTCGCCGTCGTCGCCGAGGGGTATGCCGATGATCTCGTTCGACGCTTCTGACTTGTCGCCAACGCCGATCCCATGGTGGTCCTCCCGAACGCAGGCCAACCACTGGCCGTCCGGGTGCTCCTGACCGTCGGCGTAGCGCCAGCCGGCCGCCACCGTTGGCTCGGCGGTGATCACTCGTGGCCCGGCCCCCGCGTCATCGCCACCGGTCCGAGCCTGACCCTGACCCTCGCCCCGACCCTGGACCGATGGCGTCGCCAGCCGGTACAGCCGCTGGTCGGTCCAGTTGGTGAAGTAGACACAATCGGCGCCGAGCCACCACGCCCCTCCCCCGTACTCGTGGACCCGGGTCCTGGCCGAGAAAGGAGCGTCGAGCCGGTCCAACGGTGGGCCGTCGCCGGTACGGCTGACCAGCACCACCCTGGCCCCCTCGGTCGGACGCAGCTCGGACCACCACGTCTCGCCACCGCGGACCGCCGGTCCACCGAGGCCGACGCCGCCGGCGGCGACGAGCGCAGCCGAGATCGGGGACGGCCAGGAGCCGAAGGGCACAACATGAATCGGTTGATCGGCCATGGCGGATCGCTACTCGGTGGCCAGGAGGTCGGCCAGCCGCTCCAGGCCCTGACTCAGGTCGTCGTCGCCGAGGGCAAACGAGAAACGGGCGTAGCCCGGGCTGCCGAAGGCCTCACCGGGCACGAACGCCACCTTGGCCTGCTCCAGGGCCAGGTCGGCCAGTTGCAGCGTCGAGGTGATCTCCACCCCGGCCACGGTCTGGCCGATCAGCGCCTCGAACGAGGGGAAGGCATAGAACGCACCCTCAGGCATCAGACATTCGACACCCCGCATCGCCGACAGCAGCTTGTGCATGGCCCGGCGGCGACGATCAAAGGCCAGCCGCATCTCGCCGACCGCGCTGAGGTCACCGCTGACCGCGGCCAGAGCCGCGACCTGGCACACGCCGGCCACGTTCGAGGTCTGGTGCGACTGGAGGCTGGTGAGAGCTTTTGCCATGTCGGCCGGGGCGATGAGCCAGCCGACCCGCCAGCCGGTCATGGCGTAGGTCTTGGCCACGCCGTTCAACACGATGCAACGGTCGGCCAGTTCCGGGACCAGGACCGGCATCGAGTGGAACTCGTTGTCGTCGTAGACCAGGTGCTCGTAGATCTCGTCGGTCAGGACCCACAGCTCGTTCTCGACCGCCCAACGACCGATGTCCTCGATCTGCTGCCTGCTGTAGACCGCCCCGGACGGATTGGACGGGCTGACGAAGATCAGGGCCTTCGTCCGATCGGTCCTGGCCGCCTCCAGTTGGGCCACGGTTGCCTTGAAGTCATCGGCGATCGTGGTCTCGACCGGGACCGGAACCCCACCGGCCAGTTGAACCGGCTCGGGGTAGGTGGTCCAGTACGGGGTCGGGATCAACACCTCGTCGCCGGGATCGATCACCCCGGCCAGGGCGTTGTACACCGCGTGCTTCCCCCCGTTGGTGACCACGATCTGGGCCGGATCGACGTGGTACTTCGAGTCGCGCCCGGTCTTGGCCGCCAGCGCCTCCTTGAGCTCCGGCATGCCGCCGGCGGGACCGTAGCGGTGGTTCTTGGGATCACGGCAGGCCTCGACCGCAGCCTCCACGATGTAGTCCGGGGTCGGAAAATCGGGCTCGCCGGCACCGAAGCCGACCACCGGCTCCCCCGCCGCCTTCAGCGCCTTCGCCTTGTTGGTCACCGCCAAGGTTGCCGATGGGGCGATCGACGCCACTCGTGCTGAAATACGGCCGTTCGCCATCTTCTCGTCTCCAGGTCGGGGTTCGGCTGCTGACGTGGTTCATCCTGGCAGACGGGAACGCCAACGACTCACAATTCGGCAACAAACCAGACCAGGTTGCGCGCTCCGGCCGGAGCGGCCGCCGAGGGGTCGATCCCCCGACGGCCGGAGCACCGGGATCGACTGCTACGAACCGTCCTCGGCCTTGTCCAGCTCGAGGGAGGCGGAGTTCATGCAGTAGCGGTCACCGGTGGGCTGGGGGCCGTCGGGGAAGATGTGACCGAGGTGGGCGCCGCAGGTGGCGCACACCGCCTCGGTGCGAACCATGCCATGGCTGGTGTCGGTCTTGGTCTCAACCTTCGACTCGTCGATCGGCTTCCAGAAGCTCGGCCAGCCGGAGCGTGAATCGTATTTGCTGTCGCTGGAGAACAACGGCTCCTCACAGACCACACACTTGTAGGTGCCGTCCTCCTTGCTGTCGTGGTAGATCCCGGTGAACGCCGGCTCGGTGCCGGCGTTCTGGGTCACTTCGAACTGTTCGGGGGTCAGCCGCCGCCGCAGTTCCTCTTCGCTGAATGTCTTCTCAGGCATTTGTCTACTCCTTGCATGGGAAACGAATCTGGGGTTGCCTCGGCGGTGCCGCCGCCGGTCGATGCGCTGCGCCGGCACCAGCGCAGTCGACCCGGCCGGGACCGGGCCTAGCCGACCCGGCGGGCATCTTCGACGAGGTTGATGTCGTACAGGACCTGGTCGAGCAGGTTGCCGGCTTCGATGGCGGCGAAACGTTGGGGATTCTCGGGGCTGATGCAGGACGGGACCGGCGCCAGGATGGTCCACGGCGTCGGGTGGCAGAATTGCACCACCGAATAGCGGTCGCCGGTCTGGTCGGGGTCGGCGACGACCCGATGGATGCCCTGGGGGATCACCCCGTTCGTGAGGTGCTCCAGCATGATGCCGGTGTTGATGATGACCCCGTCGTCCGGCGGGATGGCATCGACCCAGCCGTCGTCGGTCCTGACCTGCAGACCTCGGGAGGTTGCCCGGGGCAGGGCGGTGATCAGGTTGATATCACCGTGTTCGGCGGCCCAGACATGATCGGCGCCGGGGGCAACATCCATCGAGGGGTAGTGGATGGCCCTGGTCAGGGTGGTGCCGTCGGTGATCATGCGATCGAAGAAACTCTCGTGGCAGCCGATGCCGATGGCGATGACCCGCAGGAACCGCCGCTGCAGATCGAGCACCTTGGCGTAGAACTCGATGAGCACCTCGGTGATGCCGGGAACCTGCTCCTCAGGCAGCCGGGGGCCGAGATAGCGGTGGGGAAATCGCTGCCGGAGGGGATGACCGGGAGCGAGATCGGCCCCCCAATTGAGCATCTCCTTCCAGTCCGGCGTGTCGCTGATGGCTGCGGTCTCCACCAGCAGGCCGGTGTAGCCGGCCTGGCCGTGCGATCCGGGCACCATCGCCTGCTGTTTCTCCTCGGCCGGCAGGGAGAAGAACTCGGTGAGCATGCCGTAGGCGATATCCAGGAGATCGGCGCTGAGGTCGTGGCTGGTGTAGACGAAGCCGGTTCGCAGGCTGGTCCGCACCCCGTCGACAACCGCGGCCCGCTGCTTGGCGTCGCCGGCTTCGAAGGCCAGCAGGTCGACGTCGAGGATGCTGCTCATGGACCATATTCTATCGGGACCACGATCGGGGCTCCGGCCCGACCCTCCCAGTGTTTCTCAGATGTACAGCAAACCGGTCGGTGCTCTCGGCTCGGTGCGGACCCGGCTGAGCATCATCTCGGGCCGGGATCGCGTCGAGCCTGGTCGTTTGGACTGCTCGGTCACTCCAGGGCGAACAGCGCAAGGAGGAGTTCGCCACCGTTTACGAACGCGCCGCGGATCTGCTGGAGCAAGACCCCACCGGCGAGATTGTCAAAAGCGACTAGCCAGGATGGTCTGTTTGTTCACGCCCATCCGCCGGCGATGGGCATGACGTGGCCGGTGATGAAATCGGCTTGGTTCGAGGCCAGGAAGGCGACCAGCGCGCCCACTTCCTGGGGTTTTCCCAATCGTCCCAATGGAATGTTGCGGGTGATCTTGCCGAGCGCCTGGGGATCGGCGAGGAGTTGGGGCGGAAAATACGTTGGACTTTCGACGAAATTCGGCGCGACCGCGTTGACCTGAATGTTGAACGCGGCGAGTTCTTTCGCGAGCGACAGGGCAAGCGCGTTGGCGCCGCCGCGCGCGGCCACGTACATGGAGTAGTTCGCCAACCCGTGAAACGGGGCGGCCGAGGTGA
>CAMYLA010000155.1 GCA_947259095.1 uncultured Acidimicrobiaceae bacterium
GGCCTTGATTGCCGGCGGCGTCGCCCTGGTGGCCCTCGAGCAGCGGGAGGAGGCTCGGGTGGAAGCCCGAGCCCGGGAGCTGGCGGCATCGTCCAGCGCGGTAGTCGACACCGATCCCCGGCTGGCCGGTCTCCTGGCCCTGGAGTCACTCGAGACGCTTCGAGACCCCACATCGCCCGCCTTCGGAACCCAGTATGTCGCCCTCTACGAGGCGGCCGGTTCGGCGTGGGAGGCGACACTGTCCGGCCATAAGGCTGCGGTCTGGACTTTGGATATCAGCTCGGATGGCCGGCAGATCGTGACCGGTAGCAACGATGGGTCGGCCAGAGTCCGGACCCCGGGCGGAGGATCGAGCCCTGCCCTGGTCAACAACGGTGACCCCGTCACGGCGGTACAGTTCAGCCCCGACGATTCCCGGGTGGCAATTTCCAGTGGCAATGAGCCGTCGTTGTGGACCACCGATGGAGAGTTTCTCGACAAGCTCGAGGGACATGAGAAAACAGTGAACTCGATCAGCCACAGCCTTGACGGCCGGCTGGTCACCGCCAGTGCCGACGGCACGGCCCGAATCTGGGATGGGGACGGCCTTGGCCAGGAGACACTGGACGAACACGAGGGGTCGGTCAACGACGCAACCTTCAGCCCCGATGGCGAGCTGGTTGTCACTGCCGGTAATGACGGGACGGCCCGCATCTGGCCGGTCGACGATTCCGAGCCGCCCCGAATCCTGCGTCACGACGGTGCAGTGAACACGGCGGTGTTCAGCCCCGACGGAACGCTGGTGGTCACGGCCGCGCAGGACAGCACGGCTCGCATCTGGTCGATCGATGGTTCTGAACTCGAAGTACTTCCGCACGACGGTGCGGTTGATGCGGCGTCGTTCAACCCCGACGGGAGCCGAATTGTCACCGCAGGCCATGACGGGACGGCCCGGATCTGGGATCGCTCGGGGACGCAAGTGGCGAAGCTGACCGGGCACAGCGATGTGGTCTGGTCCGCTGCGTTCAGCGGCAATGGCGACCGGGTGGTCACGGCCAGCCGGGACGGAACGGCGGGAGTATGGTCCGCCGACGGCAAGTTCATCGGTTCGGTGGGCGATGGTCGACATGACGTGCGGAAGGCGGCCTTCGCCCTGGGCGACGATGTGGTCGTCACCACGAGCACCGACGGCAATGCCTATGTCTGGGGGGCGACAGGGAGCCTGACCGCACCGTGGACGGCCGACAACGATCTTGTCGCCGCCGACCTCAGTGACGACGACCAATGGCTGGTCACCGTAACCAGGGGAGGGGAGGCGGCGGTGTGGTCGACTGCCGATGGCACTCGCGTGGTCGATCTGGAGGGGCATGCCGGCGCTGTCAAATCGGCCCGCTTCAGCGGTGACGACAACCTTGTCGTGACCACCACGGATCGCGGTGAAGTCACGATGTGGAATGTCGACGGCACAAAACGTGCCGCCCTGCCTGCTCGAGCCGGCAGCATCTTCTCTGCGAGCCTCCATCCTGACAGGGACCTGGTGGTGACGATCGAGGCCGATCATGTGGCACGAATTCGGGATTTCGACGGTCGGGTGCTGGAACCCCTCGACGACCACACCGACACTATTACCTCGGTCGACGTGAGCGGGGATGGCGGCCTGATCGTGACCTCCAGCCTTGACCACACGGCGCGGCTTTGGAACTCCGACGGCAGCCTCGTGGCCGTCCTCGACCGGCATACGTCAGAGGTGACCTCGGCCCGGTTCAGTTCCGATGGCACACGGGTCGTGACCACGAGCAGAGACAACACAGCCCGGTTGTGGGACACCGCCGGCCGACCGGGAGCCGTGCTTGTCGGACATGCCGCCGCCGTCGTCTCGGCCGACTTCAGCCCGGACGGGAGCAGGGTCGCAACCGCCGGCCTGGACGGCACGGTACGTGTCTGGACTACCTCGGGCAAGGTCCTTGCCGTCTTGGGCAACTTCTCCGAGCAGGTTTCCTCCGTCAACTTCACCTCTGATGGGCGGGGCATCGTGGCCGCCGGCGCGGAGGGGACGGTGTCGCAGTGGGAGTCGTGGAGCTTTGCCGAGGCCGAGGCCGAGATCCGGGATCGGGTCGGCGGGTTGTCGTTCACAGAGACCGAATGCGTTCGCTACGCCATGGAGAGCTGTCCCTGAGCGCGCTTCGGCCCCCCGCTCGGTTCCAAGGTGCCGATGGGAACGGGGCCCGAATGGCGATGATCGACCGGCTACCGGATCGGGCTGAGGGCCGAGGCGACCAGGTGGTCGACCGGGGTCTCGCTCGAATCGGTGATCGGCAGCACTCGCACGTCGGGGCTGACGGCGCCACGGTTCGGTGAGTCCGGGGCCAGGTGGCGCCACTTCCGGTTGAGCACCGAGTGGAGGTCGTCGCCGTTGGTGGTGTGGTCGACCAGGATGAGCAGCCGGTCGAGGGGAACGAGGTCGAGCAGGGCCTCGATCTCGTAGATGCAACCTTCCCTGGTCCGGTTGAAGGCCCGCAGATCCATGACGGTGATGTCGCTGGCCGTGATCAAGTGGCGAACCGTCCAACGCCAGCTGTCACCCTGGCAGAAGAACGGTTCCATGCGGAAGTGGCCGTCCGGGTCTCGGCGGGACGTGAGTGACGCCAGGCGTTGGTGCAGATCGTTCCGATCCCGGATGAAGAGTTCGCTCAGCCGGCCGGACAGAAACAGCAGGACCGTGTGGTGGTTGATGACGTGTCGGGCCACGTCCGGGGCCGAAATCAGCCGGATCGGTCCCAGATAGCTCCACTGATCGGCCAGGTCGTCGAGCAACCGCTGTGAGCGAGAGTCGGAGGCGAACACCCGAAGCAGGAGCAGTGCCGGTTGGTGGGCGGTAGCGGTGGCCGATTCGGCCAGGGCCATGCCGGCGACCGAGACCAGCTTGTAGGCGGCGAAGGGGACAATGGCAAGGACCGCCAGACCCTGGAACGACCAGGCCACGATGATCGACTGGAAGAGCCAGATCGAGTCGATGATCAACCGTTCATGGCTCAGCCGCTGACGCCGGTAGGCGTCGGCCATGAGTCGGGAGAGCTTCCAGCCGAACCAGCCGAGCACCACGAATCCGACGGCGCCGAACAGCACCACGACCTCAGCCGCACCCAATCCGAGCGAGACGAACGTCGACACGGACGCGGAAAGCACAGACTCGTTGCCCAGGACCGGCAGGGACAGCAAGGCACCGGCGGCGGCCATAGCGGAGATGATGACCAGGACCGGGGCGATCGAACGGACCCGCTGGTTGAACAGGACCAGCAGCACGGCCGACGGCAGCCCGTAGAGCAATCCGAGGAGAAACGGTGCAGTCACACCGGCCGGCTCCAACGTGATGGCGGCGTTGATCACCCCAAGTGCGAGGAAGATGCACAGGTAGGCGATCACCGATCGAGCCAGCACCGAGGAACGGACGCCGTAGACCAGACCGATCATGATCAGAATGGGCCCGCTATAGGCGACAATGACCACTGTGGTCCGAAACGGGAGGAACTCGAAGTCGTTGCTGACGAACAACAGGATCGTGGCCACCACAGCGAAGGCCAGACCGCCGGCGGCGTACGACAGCACGGAGAGTCGACGCCGGAGCCGGGCCCGGTCGGCGACGGCGGTTGGTGCCGGGGGGTCGAAGGTGACGAGCCGAACCAGCTGATGTGTCGCCGGCGGTGAGTCGGCCAGGGCTGATGGGACCGATGATGGCGGCGGCCAGGACACCACCGTCGACGCCGAGGATGGGCCCGATGACGGCGGCGGCCAGGACGCCATGGTCGACCGCAAGGCTGGGCCCGGCCGGGAGGATGGGGCCGACATGTGTCGTCGCAGACTTCGACCGTAGGCCCACAACAGCGGGGGGCCGGCGACCACCGCCACCGCAAGCCCGGTGGCGAAGGCCACCGCGATCGTGACCTGTGCCTGTTCGATAAAGACCATGTCGTGCGATCATGGGTCGCCAACCCGATCGGTCACCTCCCCCGATCGTGCTGAGTGGCGTCGAGCATGTGCCGGAGTTCGCGGGCGAAGGCCTTCCGATCGTCGCCGTACACGAGCACCGGGCGGGGGCCGAGTACCGCCAGCGAGGCCCGGTCGTCCCGGTCGAAACCACCCGATGCTTTCAGCGCTCGGACCTGATCGGCCGCGCCGATGACGACCAGTTCGATGTCGGGTCGCCGTGCCAGCATCTGCAGCTCCCACAGGAGACTCTCGGTCGGTTGCGTGATGTCGATGAGGACCGCATCGGAGATGTCGGCCAACCCGGACACCGCCTCCTTCCACAGGGCGTCGATGACCCGGACGACGGCGATACGGGGGGCGAACAACTTTGAGCGTTGTTGCTCGGTTCGATCGAGGAACGCGATCAGCTCATCCCGGCTACGGGCCGGTGTCCACTCGTCACGTTCGGCTCGGGTCAGGGCTCGATTGGCGGCGAACGTCACCATCCCGAAAGCTCCCACGACGGCGGTGAGGAACGACACCATCAGCGCTGCCATCACCGTAACCAGCGCGACCACAAAGGCCATGACAAAGGCGGTGACGATGGCGGCGATAAAGCCGGCCACCGGGTTCTCGCCGTCCTCGACGGCGGAGTCGACAGCATTGTCGATGATGTCGTCGTCGGGATTCAGCAGCACCTGCACCGCCTGGTAGACCAGCCAGACGGCGACCACGGCGGCCACAATCATGACGATGCGTACAAGCCATTGTTGCCATCGCTTCGTACCCACCGGTTGGGTGGACAGATCGTCGAGGGTCACGAGTCGCCACCGTCGCCCGAGGGCTTCGCTGGCGGCGTGGCTCACGAAGTCCTTGGCATCGTCGTAGCCGAACTTGCGGAGGAAGAGCACGGTTTGCGGTCGGCCCCGGAGAAGCTTGGCCCCCGCCGCCCACAGCACGAAACCGCCGGCGGTCATGGCGGCCAGATAAGCGACTGCTTCGAGACCCGGCGAGTCGACGTCGCCACTGGACACGGCGATCGCGATCACGAAGATCAGTATGGTGATGGCGGGAACGAGCAGGGCGATCCCGATCACGGTGAGCAGCACACCGGTGGTGGCCGCCAGCCAACGACTGGGCCGGCCCCGAGCCCGCCTTGGCGCCGCGGTGATGGGAGGGCTCACGTCGGCCTGTGTCCGTCGGCGGCATCGGTGGCGTTTCGGCCGGCTCCGGCAATCCGGCGCTATCGTCGTTTGGCCGCAACCATCCACCCGTTGTCGTTCCTCACAACCGCCCCTCATCGGGCGCTTCAGTTGCTCGCCTCGAGCCGGTACTCGGCAAGCACTGTTGGACCTGGTCCGTTGGCCGGCATCTGATCTCCGGACAGCACGTCCGGGTCGAGATCCACACCGGTCGGCCAGGTCAAGGTCTTGGTGATCGGGTCAACGGTCACCTGGCCAAAGACGTTGTCGTCGTCGATCGAGCGAAGAATGCCGTCGAGCATGGCGGTGAAGTCGAGTTCTCGTACCTTGTGGTTGGAGAACGTGACCTTCAGCGCACGGCCGCCGAGGTACTCGACGTCAATGACTCGTGGCATGCTCATGCACTCCATTCTACTCGAGGGGCTCGATGGGTTCGAGGCTGTCGGGGATCTGGGCTCGTCGCCAGTTCGCCTCCAACTCTCGTCGATGGAGTTCGAGCCACTGTTGCACCAGTTTGTCGGCGGTGCGAGGGAGCTGCCCTCGTCCAGGGAGGGTCAAGAATGGCTGAATCTAGCGGTTCTGTCGAGGTTTCGTGACGGATGGTGGCGTCCAGTAGGGCAGTGTCGCCCCTGCAATGGCAGTGGAATTGGCAGTGCACTCCCACCCGGTTCCAGGTCACGTGACTTCAACGTCATCGAGACTATCGAGATGGACGTCCCCTGAAGAGGCGTTGAAGTTAACGGATCCCTACTCCATCGGTTCGTGGTCGATACTTAGGCCAGCCATCTCCCGGTCGGCTGCCAGCGTCGCCCTCGTGTCGGGCTCGGGGCGTGGCAGCTTGCCTGGCGCGGCTGGGCGTCACTAGGGGCTTGCTTCCGAAGCGATCGACTGGCAGGCGGCCAGCGCATCCTCCACGCCAATCGAGCCGGCGATCGCTGCTGAGAACTGTTCGGTGCACCTGTCGCCGACGTCCTGGAACTCCGGGACACCGACATATTGAACGCCGGGGAGCCCGGGACGGGG
>CAMYLA010000156.1 GCA_947259095.1 uncultured Acidimicrobiaceae bacterium
CCGGTGGCCGTGTCGGAGTCGGTGTCGGAGCCGGAGCCGGTGTCGGTGTCGGAGTCGGAGCCGGTGTCGGTGTCGGAGTCGGTGTCGGAGTCGGTGTGGAAGTATCGCCAGGCCTCGTGGATGGTCTGCCAGCCGGTGCAGCGGCACAGGTGGGCCAGGAGGGCCTGATCGACCGCCGCCTCGTCGACCGCCGCCTCGTTGCCCGCCGCGTCGGTGTCGGCCAGGGCATCGAGCCGCATGATGATCCCCGGGGTGCAGAAACCGCACTGGCTGCCACCAACCGCACAGAAGGCGTCGCCCCACCGTTGGCGGCGCTGCTCATCGAGCCCCTCCAGGGTGGTCACGGCCCGGCCCCGGACCCGCCTGGCCGGGGTGACACAGGCCACCCGGGGCTTGCCGTCGACCAGCACCGTACAACAGCCGCATTGGCCCTGGGGACTGCACCCGTCCTTGGCCGCGGTCAGGCCCAGTCGCTCCCGCAGCACCGCCAGCAGGGTCTCCCCGGCGTCGGGAACCTCGACCGGCTCACCGTTGACCACCAGCGACAGCACACCTGCTTCAGACCGCGGTCCTCCGGCATCGTCCGGGGTTGGCTGCTGCTGTGACACAACTCCCGAGCATACGGTGCCGGGTGGTCGCAGCTACCCCGCTACCGTCAGATCCATGGCCGTCAGGCGCCGACAATCCCCACCGGGCCGGACCGGTTCGACCCACCCACCGAGGTCGTCGGCGCCACTGTCCCGGCGGGCCTTTCTCCGCCGGTCCCTCGATGCCGGAGCGGGGGCGATGTTGGCCCCTACCCTGGGCCGACTGGTCGCACCTTCGCTGGTCACCGCCGGGGCGGGGCTGATGGCGGCCTGCTCCTCATCGCCGACGGCCCCCACGGTGGTGCCGCTGTTCTCCCCCGACCGGGTCCTGGTGGCCGGGCGGCCCCAGCGCATCCCGTTCGCCATCGTCTCCCCCGACCCGTCGCGGGGCGAGACCGATGTGGCGCTGCCACCGGACGGGGGCGAGGTCGGCGTCGTCATACGCCGTGATGGGGTGGTGGTGACCGAAACCGCGGTGGCGGGACGGGTGGTGGACCACGACCACGTCGGCGAGCCGGATCCGGACCACCAGCACGCCAACCTGTTCCGCTACTACCCACTGCGGGCCGAGCTGGACCAGCCCGGCATCTTCGATCTGACGCTGCTGATCGAGGACACCGAGACCGAGTTGGCCATCCAGCTCTTCGATCCGGCCGAGGCCGAACTGCCGCTGGTCGGCGATCCGTTCCCGTCGATCGCCAGCCCGACGGTCGACCAGCCGGCCGGGGTTGATCGGCTGTGCACCAGGGTGGTCCCGTGCCCCTTCCACGCCCAGAGTGTCGACGAGGTGGTCGGGACGGGACGGCCTGCTGCGGTGCTGGTCGCCACCCCGGCGTTCTGCTCGACCGCCTATTGCGGGCCGGTGCTGGACACCCTCATCGACGAGAGCGGCGCCCATCCCGACGTCGAGTTCATCCACATCGAGGTCTACGCCAACCCCGACGAGGTGGATGGCAACTACCTCGACCCGAGGATCCGGCTGGCGCCGGCGGTGGCCGACCTGCGTCTCGGATTCGAGCCTTCGCTGTTCGTGGTGGCCGGCGACGGCACGCTGGTGGACCGAATCGACAACGTCTTCGATCGAACCGAATTGGCCGAGGTACTGGCCACGGTCTGAGCGGCCCGCTGCCAAGACCTTCAGCGGGACTCCGAGCGGCCCGCCGCAACGACCCCGAGCGGCCCGCCGCAAATGGACAAGGGCCGGACCCAACGGGTGTCACCAACCCGTTGAGCCCGGCCATCAGGTCCCCTTGGCTGGGACCCGAATGATGGGGTGTCGCCCGAATCGCCCATCCGGGCAACACCCCGGCTCCCGGGCGGCTGAGGGTCCCACCCGGGAGAACTTCGCTTGCGACTACTGCTGCGGATCCTCGGCGGCCGGCGCCGGTGCCGGAGCCGGAGCCGGGGCCTCGGTGCCCTCGACGAGGCCGTTGTAGACCGCCGGCCAGAACCGGTCCCGGGCCGACCAGATCCCGCCGACACCGAACTTGATGATGAAGACGCCGGTCAGGCTGGCGAACACCGCAGTGGTCAGGGTGTCGACGACATCGCCTGCGATCTCGGCCTGGTCCAGTGCGGCCAGGATGAACAGCAACCAGACCGAGATGGTGGCGATGTTGGTGACGATGCCGCTGTAGGACTGGCCACCGGTCAGGCCGGCCACCAGGTCTCGGACCACATTGGCCACGATGCCACCGACGACGATCAGCACCAGGGCGACGAGCGCCTTGGGGATCCAGGTGATCAGCTGGTCGAGCGGCTCGTTCAGCGCATCGATGTTGAGCGCATCGAAGGCCAGCTTCAAAACCAGCAGCATCACCGTGTAGTAGACGAGCTTGGCCACGAACCGGCCGCTGTCGGCGTAGCCGGCCCGTGCCAACGGTCCCCCGATGCCGGCCCGATCGAGATAGTGGTCGAGGTTGATGGCCTTGAACAGCCGGCGGGCCAGCCTGGCGATGAGCTTGGCGATCCACCAGCCGATGAGCAGGATGAGAAGGAAGCCGAACACGTTCGGCAGGAAACCGAAGAGCTGGCTGAAGAAGTCGGTTATCCCGGTTTGGATTGAGTCGACGATGTCAAGTCCATCGTCGGCTACATCTTGTGCAAGCATGTCAATTACTCCCCTACTTTGATGTTTTGCGAGGGGTAGACGGCGATTGCGCCGCTCTGGTCGCGAGATTTCCGAAGAGAGTCACGTGGCCATCCCCGAAGGGAGCGTAGTTTCGCCGTGCTTTCGCACCTGGGATGAACAGTCGCCAACCGGTCGCGACCAACGTATGGTCTAGGGCGTCAGATGATTGTGACCAAGCGGTTCTTCCAACTTGCACCGAGGCTCCTGGCCCTCGAATCGGCGGGCGGTCGAGGCCAGGTTGGGCCGCGGCCCGGACGCGCCGGACCGTCGGAGGGAACCGCCGAGACCGACCCCGAGGAGCTGCACAACCTCGTCGTCGAGCACGGTGACGCCGTCTACCGCCTGGCCCTGTCGGTGGTGAAGGACAAGGCCCTCGCCGAGGACATCGCCCAGGAGACCCTGGTCAAGGCGTGGTTGGCCCTGCCGACCTTCCGGGCCGAGTCATCGCTTCGGAGCTGGGTGCTGCGGATCACCCACAACACCGCGGTCTCCATGCTGCGCCAGCGGCGGGCGGTGGTCCTCGATCCCCACGATCTTCCCGAGGCCCAGACCAGGCCGGAGCGGTCGGTCGAATCGCGGGTTCAGAGCGAGGCGGTGATGAGCGACTTCGTCCGAGCCCTCGACACCCTCGACGACCTGTCCCGAAGCATCGTGGTGCTCCGGGAGCTGGAGGGCATGGCCTACGACGAGATCGCCGAGGTCCTCGGTGTCCCGCTGCCGACGGTCAAGACGAGATTGCTGCGGGCCAGGCGGCGGCTCGGCTCGGCCCTGAGGGAGTGGAGCTGATGTTCTTCCGCCACCCCAGCCGACGGGCCCTCCAGGAATGGCTTGACAGCCCCGACGACGGATCCATCGACGGCCACATCGACACCTGCCAGCGTTGCGCTGCGACCCTCGAGGAGCTCGACGCATCGAGCCAGCCGCCGATCGGCGATGCGTTGGCCTTCGTGTACGAGCCCCCGGCCGATCTCTCCGACCGCCTTCAACGACGGGTCGCCGCCCGGCTGGACTCTAGAGTGGTCCTCGACGTGGTTTCGGACCTTTTCGGCGCCGGAATCGAGACTTCCAAACTGCTGCTGACCGAGGACTCGATTGATGAGTGATTGGATTCTTGTGCTGATTGCCCTGGCCGGTGGGTTGATCGCCGGCCTGATTGCGTCACGCATCGTGTACGGCCTCGCCGCATCATCGAAGCGGCCCGAACCAATCCAACAGGTGGCAAAGGCCCTCTCCAGCCTGGCGCTGTCGATCGGCATCGTGCTCGGCCTCATCATCGCCCTGGGCATCGTCCAGCCCGACTCGCTCGACCAGCTGTGGGAGGACGCCATCGCTTTCATCCCGAAGGTGATGACGGCGGCGATCATCATCATCGTTGCCAATGTGTTGTCGTCGTTCGCCACCACTGCCATGGGTCGGGCGCTGGGTCGGATGCCGATCCAGACCCAGCGTCAGGCCAACACGATCGTCAAGGCGGCGATCATCACCCTGGCGACCCTGCTGGCGGTCAGCCAACTGGGAATCAACACCGATGTGGTCAACCTCGGTGTGGCGGCGGTCTTCTTCGGAATCGCCGCCAGCTTCACGCTGCTGGTGGGATTGGGAGGAAACGGGGTTGCCAGGGAGGTTGCGGCCTCCCGGGCCGTTCGGCGGCTGATCAGCCAGGGCGACACCGTGCAGGTCGGTGACGAGCGGGGTGTGGTGGTTGCCATCCATCCCACCGCAGTCGAGCTCTCGAGCCCTTCCGGGGAGTCGATGTTGATCCCATCGTCACAGCTTGTCCGCAGCACCATCTCGATCGAGCGGGTGGAGGCCGAGCAGCAGTCGGCCCAGGACTAGAACCGCCCGGCCCGACCCCGTGGTTCAGGCGGCGATCAGGCCGATTCGGCTGCGGCCGCCTGGGCGGCGTCGAACTCGACCAGCGCCTCATTGGCCAGGTCGAACATCCTGGCGGTGCAACCCGCCATCTCGACCGGCGGGGCGATCTCTTCGATGATGGCCTTGGCGATGGCGGCGAAGATCTCGGCGGCCGGGCCGTCGTCGAGCACCGCCGGTCGGCCGACGTCTCCACCGGCGGAAACCGACGCCTCGATCGGGACCTTGCCGATCAAGGGAACCCCGGCTTCCTCGGCCAGCGCCTCGCCGCCGCCGGAGCCGAACAGGGCGTGTTCAGATCCGTCCGGCGCCACGAACACCGACATGTTCTCGATCACGCCGGCCACCCGCAAATACGACTTGCGGGCCATCGAAACCGCTCTCGACGCCACCTTCTGGGCCCCGGTGGCCGGGGTGGTGACGATGATCAGCTCCGCTCTGGGGATCATCCGGGCCAGGCCCATGGCCACATCGCCGGTGCCGGGCGGCATGTCGATCACCACGTAGTCGAGATCGTCGGCCCACAGCACATCTTCCAGGAAGTGCTGGACCGCCCGGTTGAGCATCAGCCCCCGCCACAGCAGCGCCGACTCCTCGTCCTCCACCAGGAACCCCATCGACACCACGTCGAGGCGACCGGGACCCATGGGCAGGGAGTGGGGGGTGATGACCGCCCGGTCACCGTCGTTCGACGCTTCGAGCCGGCCGTCGAGTCCCAACATGCGAGGTATGGAGAAACCCCAGATGTCGGCATCGATCACGCCGACCTTCAAACCGGACATGGCCAGAGCTGCGGCCAGGTTGGCGGTCACCGAGGACTTGCCGACGCCGCCCTTGCCCGAGGCGATGGCCAGCACCTTTGCCGTTGCCGGGATGGCGGTCTCGGTGGCACGATCGGCTGCGTTCTTGCGGGCCACCGCCATCGTGGCCGACTTCTCCTCGGCGGTGAGCTCCGTCCAATCGATCTTGACCCCGGTGACGCCGGGCAGCGCATTGATCCGGGCCTTGGTGTCCTTCTGGATCTGGGCTCGCAGGGGGCAGCCGGATGTGGTCAGGGCGATCTTCACCGTGACGTGGCCGTCCTCGGCGATCTTGGCCCCCTTGGCCATGCCGAGCTCCACGATGTTGCTCCCGAGTTCGGGGTCGATGACCCCCCGCAGCACCGCCATGATGTCGGCTTCGGTCGGGCCGCCGTCTTCGATCGGTTCCCGGTGTTGATCGTCGCTGGCTCCCGGGCTTGACATGGCTCAACACTACCGCCCACTCCCGGTCTTCTCTGCACCGGGCGCCCGACCCGGGGTTGGCCGCTCGATGGTGTTCTCTCGATGGTGTTCTCCGGCCGGGATTGGGTAGAATTTCAGATCAAGCAGGAGGTAAGGCGTGCTCACAGTAACCGACTCGGCCGCAGCCAAGGTGAAGGAATTGCTGGACCAGGAGAACGACGAGTCACTGGCTCTTCGCGTCGCGGTCCGCCCTGGAGGTTGCTCCGGCTTCAG
>CAMYLA010000157.1 GCA_947259095.1 uncultured Acidimicrobiaceae bacterium
CCCGGAACCATCCCGTTCCAACAGCCGATCGGCGGCCAAACCCAACCGGGTCACGAACCCATCGACACTTCGCTGAGCCGACCGAGCCACGGCGACCAGGCGCTCAAGCTCGTCGGCCGAACACTCGCCGGTCCGCACCCCGGCCAACAGCGGCCTCAGTCCGGCCAACACGTCGACGGCCTCGTCCACGCCGGTTGCCTCCCGGGCAGCGGCACCGCCCAGCTTGGAGGCCGCATCTTCACTTTCCGGGGCGAACATGACAGCCACCGGCAAACCGCCTATCAGAGCGAACCACTCTCGGGACGCAGAGGCGGGGAAGAAACGGAGCGTCCGAACCGTTAATAGACACCATACCAGGCCAGTGTGACAGTATCAAACACCTGTTCTATCAAATTCATCTGAGACACACGAAAGTACTGGGCACAGGCCCACCGAGCAGAAGACCGGGCAGGAAGACGGCAGCGCCAGTGGACCACGATGCGGCCATGTCAAGCTCGGGGGGCTGGTTCAACCACCGTGGCAACCACGGTGGAAACGTCGGTGTCCGAAGCGCGGGGCGACACCTCCACCGCAGACGCCGGCTCGCTGAGCTGGTGTGGTTCAGGTCGGTCGATCTCAACGCCCTCGGTTGGCTTGCGCTGATCGGGACCGGGATCGCGCTTTCGGTCGCACTGGCGGCCGACTCCGGCGTCGAACCAGCCGCGTCCATGGCCATCGGGTTCACCGCCGCCTACGCTGCGGCACGGGTGCTCGACTGGTATTGCTGGCGACAGATCACCTTCGGGATATCGACCTCCGATCTCACGGTCGATCAGGCTCGTGCCATCGTCGAACGACTGAGATCGAGCGGGCAGGACGTCAGCCTCGAACTCGAACAGCAGGGACTCTTCGCCGACGACCAGCCGGCCGAGTGGAGCATCCGATCGACCAACCGGCACCGCAGGGCGGTCGACACCGCCATCTCCGAGGCGGTCGGCGAGAATCGGCGCGGGCGGTGATCAAGCAGACCCGAAGCTGATGAGCGGTCGCAAGACCCGGGTCGGGAACCGGACCCGCAGGCAACCTCACGATGAGACGCCATCAGACGCCATCAAGCGAGGACGAAACCGGCCCCCGCCGGGCTTGCGAGGGGACCCGCAGCCGGGACGTTGGCCCCTACCGCCCGCTCGGGTCCACACACGACACTGAAGAGCACATCAGCTACGAAAGGCCCGGCGTGCAGGCCAAGAGACCGGACGAACTCCGGCTGTGCACCGACGCCGTTGCGCACATCTCCAACCCAGCCAGGGCTCCGAGCCGAAACGGAGCGGAGCCAACCCTGCGGGACGCAACTTCGGGCTCCGGCAAAGCTGCGGGTTGGGACACAAGCTCGAGCACACAAAAGGGGATCTGACGATGATGAGCGAAACGGGCGGTTTTCGGTTTGGACCCGGTGAGCTGTACTTGATGCCCGCCCACTTCGGACCCAGGACAGCTGAAGATGACGGCCGGTTCGATGAGGTCACCGCCACGATCGTGATGTTCGAAACCGACCCCGAGCGGGCCGCCGAGCTGCTTCCGCCCGGCTTCGAGCTCACCGACCCGGCCACGGTCATCGTGTTCCACCAAGAGAACCGTGGCGTCCACTTCATGGCCGGCCGGGGCTACAACCTCGTGGGGATCAACCTCGCCGCTCGCTTTGTCGGTGAGCAGGACGACTGCACCGGTTCCTATGCACTGGTCATGTGGGAAAGCGAGTTCATCCCGGTGGTGTTGGGCCGCGAGTTCCTCGGTGTCCCGAAGTTGGTCGCTGATGTTCCTGACATTCAGACCTGGAACGAACGACGACTGTTCTCCGTCTCCGAGTACGGGAGCAAGCTGCTCCACGGCGAGGTCAGCGGCCTGGCCCAGCTCGATGACCAAGGGGTCGCCTCGGTGAAGCAGCGACTCGACGACAGCCAGTGGATGGGCTGGCGTTACCTCCCGGCCGCCGCCGGGCCGGACTCCGAGGTCAGCTACCCGACAGCCATCGAGGTCAGCAGAGAGCTCGATGCGGCCTGGCTCGGGGCGGGCCACGTCGAGTTCCACCCGGCGACCAGAGAACAGGCCCCGGCGTCGCATCTTGTGATGTCGGCACTGGCCTCGCTCCCGATCCTGAACGACCCGATGGCGATCATCACCCACGGGTCGATTGAGCAAGGCCACGCCCGACGTCTCAGGTAGCCCCGTTGCCCGGGCCGGCTCCGACCCCAGGGGGGATCCTGGCCGTCGCGGGCATGGCAATGTGCCGTATGACCGTGCCCTCAGCGGCGGGTGGCGCCGGTGTCCCGTTCCGGGGGAGGCACCGGCGTGGGGCGGTTCCGGAGGTCCGGGATTTGGTCGATCTGGCCGGTGTCGTGGTACCTGACCCACACCTCGCCTGCGTCGAACGGGGGCACATACTGAGGCTGAAACGGGCGCTGCACGGTTCGAGCGGCCAGAGGCATGGCGGGGCGGGGGGTACGACGACGCCAACGCCGCTTGCGGGCCGGCCCGTAGTTGTAGTAGCTGTACGACCCCGAGCCCTTCTTGGCAGCCACCAGAACGACGCCCACCACATTGGCGTCCACCTGCCCGAGCACCGAGAGGACCTCCTGCAGCTCCGACTTTGTCGTCTTGCCGACTCGAGCGGTGAGCACCACGGCATCGACGTTCTTGGCCAGGGTGTAGGTGTCGGAGACGGCAAACAGCGGCGGGGCGTCGAGCACCACGGTCTCGGCCTGGCCCTCCATCCACTCAACGGTGCTGAGAAACCGGGGGGTCCCCACGAAGGCGGCCGGATTGGGAGGTGTCGTTCCGTTGGGAATGATGAACAGGTGTTCCGCCCCTTCGACATGTCGGGCAACGGTGGCCAGCTGGGCGTCGTGGAGGATGTGGTCGGACAGACCCGGTGCGTTGGGAATGCCATAGATCTGGTGGATGCGACCCCGGCGGAAATCGAGGTCGAGCAAGATGGTCCGCTTCCCCACCGTGGAGAGGGCGATGGCCAGGTTCGACGCCGTGGTCGACTTGCCCTCCTTGGGATTGGGCGAGGTGATCAGCACCGACTTCAGCTTCTTGTTCATGGTGGCGAACTCGATGGCGGCTCGGAGCTTCTGGTAGCCGTCGGCGTACACCCCTTCGGGTTCATCCCAGGTGGCCCGGGCCAGTTCGCCTTTGTACTTGCTCCCGGCATCGGGGATGGCAGCCAGAACCGGCAGACCGGTGGCGGTCTCGACATCGCCCGATGACTTGATGGTGTTGTCACGGGTGTCGGCCAGCAGAGCCAGCCCGAAGCCGGCCAGGAGCCCCACCGTGGCCCCCAGGGCGAGATCCCGGGACAGGGGCGGATTTCTACGCTCCTGCGGGGGGTTGGCCACCTGGACGATGCGGGCCGTGCCCAGTGTCGACAGTTCGGCCTGGAGTTCGAGGTTGGCCAGGCTGGCCAGCGTGGCCTGCGACTGGGCGGCAAGCAGATCGAGTTCGTAGCTGAGGTCGTCGGCCAGGCGGTCGTATTGAGCCTGCAGCGCGGGGGCGTCCTCGGGGGCGGCGTCGGTGATCCGGGCCTCGAGGTCATCAAGTGGTTGCCGCAGGTTCTGACGTTCGGTGCGAATCTCCTCCAGCCTCGACTGCAACCGCTCGATGGCGGTGGCGATGCTGGCCACCACTTCGTCACGCTTCACCTCCACGTAGCTCTCGGCCCAAGTGTTGGCCGCCAGGGCGGCCCGGTCGGGGTCGTCGGATTCGGCGGTGAAGGTCAACACGTCTGCTTTCGACTGCGACGAGATGGCGATGTCGGGCAGGTCGCCGAGATCCTCAACCACGAGCTGCTCGACAGCGTCACTGCGGGCCAGCGAGATCTCGTTCGAGAGGGAACCGGTGTTCCCTGAGCCGGCGTCGAGAGTTCGCTGCGCTGCCGTGTCGGCCAGCAGGACGTTGGCCGAGGCCACGAACCGATCGGCCCGAGTGGTCGAATACAGGTAGGCGGCGGCCACCAGCAGGACGACCGGGATCAGGCTCCACAACCACCGGCGACGGAGGATAGTCAGATAGTCGAAAAGACTGTAGTCGGTGGCATTCACCGAGTCGAAGGCGGCGGTCATCGGCTGGCACTATACCAGCCGATCAGGGTCGAAGATTCTAGGTCGTTTTCCGAAGACCATCTGCCCCGACATCCGTCCTTTTGAATCTATTTTGTCCTAGCTGGATGGCGAAATGCCAGGCTAACTGCTCGTCCACAGTCAAGCTGCATCAATGCTGCTACCGGCGGCCAAGAGGGCGACAGCATACATCAACCAACCCGAGAGCTCGTAGCTCATACCCGGCTCGGTGATCGACACCAGCAGGGCCGACGTCAGGAACACGAGCGGCCAAATCCCAACCGCTCCGGGCAACAGGTCGACGGCTCGGACCGCCCGTCGCACACCCCGGAGGAAGACCCAGAGGAAGATGGCAGCACCAACTGCTCCCAGCTCGAGCCAGGTCTGCAGCAGGGCATTATGGGCATGGGCCGGTTCCCAGTTCTCGGCCACCCAGAGCTCGTGGACCGGGCTGAAGTAGCCGTCGAACACCGCCTTGAAGCCATAGCCGAGGATCGGCCGCTCGGCGGCGATCGGCAGCAGGTAGTCCCACAGGGGCACACGGCCGGTGAAGGTCACGTCCCTGTCCAGAAACTCGGTTATGGCCTCCAGATTCCTGAAGGTCAAGATCAGCGTGAACGTGAGCGACAGGAGAAGGCTCAGGTAGACGACGCCGGGCATGGTCCGCCGTCCTCGAAACACCCGATAGACCTGCATCAGCCCCAGGGAACCCACGGTGGCCAGCAGCATCGTCTTCGACTGAGACCCCAGGAGGAGCGCACCGTAGGCAGCGGCCGAGGCGTAGTACAGGAACCGCAGTTTCGGTGCACCCCGACCGGCGATGAGCAACGTGGGGATGGCGATCAGCGCCGCAAATCCGAGCGCGTTCTTCTGGGGGTAGATGCCGTCCCAACGGTCGGCGGTGATCCCGTACTCCGGCCAATAGACAACGAACGCAACGTTGATAATGGCGGTGATGGAGAACATGATGGCCCACAGCTCCAGGATCTGGGCCAAGGGGAAGCGCAGCACCAGGTAGGCGGCGAACAGGGTGACGGCCAGAAAGACGGCGGCCCGCTTCGCCGTCTCCACCGGATTGGCCGACCAGAACGTCGACACGAAGTGCAGAGCGGCAAAGAGAAACAGGGCGGCGTCGACCCGAATGATCCGCAGCAGCCAGTCGAGGTTGCCGATGATTCTGAGGGTGCAGGCACCCATGACCAGCAGCTGGATCTCCACCCGGTTCAGAGTGCTCTCCTGACCCACGATGTCGGTCTGCACGAACCAGTCGACGGGCAGCCCGTTCAGCAGGACGAAACAAGCGACAACCACCAATGCCTGCTCGACAACACCGGGAAGCTCCAGCAGGTCGGCCTCGGACTCGGTCGAGCCAACCGGGGTCGACGCAACCGGGTTCGGAGCGAACGAAGGGCGGGGTAGGCCAACAGCGGTCACGGACCGCAATCGGGCCGGCTGGTGGACAGCACGCCGGCAGGCAGCGGCCTAGTAGACATAGTGGTCACGACGGGCGAAGAATCCCCGCCGCTTGAACTTCTGCCGGTTCATGACGGCGCCGAGCAACTTCGATCCACTTCGCTCGAGATCGGCCCGGACCCGAAGCAGGTCGGGGGTTTCGGTTCGTTCGGTGTCGACGACAACGATGACGCCGTCGACGAACCGGGCGGCCGACACGGCGTCGGCGGTGCTGAGCACCGGTGGGGTGTCGATCACGATGTATTCGACGCCCTCCCGATCGAGCTCCTTCATCAGCTGCTCGAACCGGTCGGAGTTCAGCAGCTCACCCGGGTTCTGGGTGGTGGCCCCCGACGGGATTAGCCACAGGTTCTCGATACCGGGTGCCCGCTCGGCGTTGAGTTCGGCGGTGTGGTTGAGGTACTCCGACAGCCCGGGCCGCTTGGTGTCGATGCCGAACATGC
>CAMYLA010000158.1 GCA_947259095.1 uncultured Acidimicrobiaceae bacterium
CCGGGAACCTCGTCCCAAGCCGATCCAGCCACATCCACGAGCGATCGACCCGTTCCGGGGTCGGTGACGCTTCGCGGGGATGGGCTCGGTGTCGTGGACTTCGGCCAGGCGGCTGATGAGGTGATGCCCGTGCTCGAAGCTGTCATCGGTTCTCCGCCCACTGATCCTGGAAGTCGTGCGGACTGGGTCGAGTTCGTCGGCTGGAGCGAGATCGGGCTCTTCGTCGGGTTCGACACGCCGGCCGCCGACGGCTACACCGGCGCAAGCCGGTTCGTCGGTTGGGAGTACTATGGCCCGGACGGCGGCACCGGCTTCGTGACGGCCGAAGGGGCAGGCATCGGGACGGTCGTTCCCGACCTCCAGGCGCTCTACGGAGACCGGCTCGAGGTCTCCACTGCGTATGACGTATGCTTCGGTGCGTATACCATCGCCCTCGGGGGTGACGTGTTCGGGACGCTCGATCGGGACCCCGCCGACGATGCACGAGTCGACAGGTTGTCGGCAGGGATGGGCGTAGGGTGCTGACCGGTCGAGCGGCCAGCAAACGAGCTCGGGCCTGGTCGGCCCTGCGATCCGGAGGGCTCGACTGGGGCTTCGGCGGTCGCTGAGCGCACTGCTGGCCCTCACTGCGTTTTGGCCTGTGGAGCGGATTCCGACATTGCCGAAACCGACACCACAGACACGACCGGTTCCAGCTCCAGCGAGAACACCGGATATCGGGGTGGCCTGCAAGGCAAGATGTTGGCATGACCGATGATTCTCGGCTCGTGACCGCCGTCCTGGTCGTCCCGGATCTCGAAAGCTCGGTCGGATGGACGCCGATCTGAACGGCATTCCTTGCGAAACGCTGTATGACGCCGCGGTAGTCGCAGGGGTACTGGCCGGTGGTCAGGTCAAATGATGACGTGTCGACACGCACCCACCGTTCAGCGGCGGGGTTGCCACCGCTGCCGGTTGCCTAGTCGATGCTGGCAGGTGATCAAGGCTCGGCCGCTTCATGGTTCGACGGGTCGGTGATAGCGGAAGCGACCCGGATTCGAAATGCCTTCGGAGCCACCAGCTAGACAAGCACTACGGCATCACTACAAGCGTGCGCACAATCTCGGTTGCTGTGAGAAACTTCACTGATGGGCAGCCGCCATTTCAAGGAGCCGAGCGCCGAACGGATCCCGTCGCATGGCGGATGGGCGTGCCCTCCTGGAGTGAAGGTCGCCTGGGATTGGAGTCCACCAGGTGGCGCAATACCGAGGCCCGACCGCATGCCCCGACACATCCGAGTTTGGCTGAACACGCCGTTCGTGGATCGCTGGGCCTACCAGTGGATGTGGCTTCGCGGAGGCTGGGATGTCGAGCCCTGGAGGCCGCCAGAACCCCCACCTGACTCCCGAGTTCGAGAGCCCCGACGGCCTGTCCCACCGGGAGACTCGATGCAAGCAGAACCCGACTCCTGACCATCCAATCAGGCACGAGTTGAGCGCTCGATATCGCCAGCAGCATCTCGCCTGGCTAGGTAGGTCTCCCCTCTCGCCGCGACCGGCACACCGGCGCTGCCAACCGTGCCAGGCTCCGGTGTCGTCTTGGGACCTCAGGCCCTTCTTCCGGGTCGAGAAGGGTGGTGTAGTTCGGGTATGCGACGTCTTCGTCTTGTTCTCAGCGGCTTGGCCCTCGCAGCTCTCTCTCTGGCGCTTGTGTCATGTGGCGACTCCGACGATGGTGAGGAGGCGGGAACAACCGGCTCGGAGACGTCCTTGACGTCGTCATCATCTGCGACGACGGGAACCACCACCTCGCCTACGAGTTCAACAAGCGAGACGACTGAGACGAGCGCATCGACTGACCCGAGTACGACGTCGGCTGCCCCACGGCCAAACCTGGACGATCTCGAACAGGCCCTTATCGCCGAGATCGAAGCCAGGTTTCCCCAAGTCGGTACCGGTGTTGCCGACTGCGGCGCATCCGGGGAGCTGGCCGAGTGGCAACCGGTCCTGTGTTCGTTTCTGCCCGCCGATCCTATCGAGTTCGGGGGTGTCTACGTGTCGATGCTCGACGGTCGCCGATACGCCTGGGCCCTGGGCGTGTGCTGCGACGCCGGCCCATCGTTGGAGGACTACCCGCCCGGGCTATTCTGTCGCGATCTGGCCGAGCCGCCCCAAGGCACCGAACCCGGCCGCTGGTCGCCAGAGGAAGATCACTTGAGCTTCGGGCTGGCCATGTTCTACTGGCTCACCGAGAACCGGCCCGACCGAATGGATGCCGATCTCAACGGGCGGCCATGCGAAACCATCTACCCGAGCGACGAGGTCGCCAGCTTCTGGGACTCGGCCCGCTCCCTCTAGTCGCCGCTACCTGACCACAGCGACTGCTCAACCAGCAGAGGGCACAACGCATCAGACTGACCTTGGCTTCTCCGTTCCCGACAACGCTCGCTGCAAGGGGCCGCGGCAACCCGCTCAGGCACGACGCCAGCGATCGATATCGCTCCTCGTCGACCTGGCCTCGATCAGACCGATCGTCTTGAGACCTTCGCCTCTTCGAGGCCGTCGGTGCCGAGAACAGGATGAGCGCCGTGAGAAGGGAACGACCATCATGACCAGCCACACCTCTGAACCCGATCCGGCCCACATGCTTGACCTGCTGGGACGAGCCACACCGGTTACACGCCAACTCATCGAGGGTCTGGCCGACGACGACTGGTCGGCGCCGACACCCTGCCCCGATTGGACCGTGCTCGAAGTCATCGAGCACATGGTTTCGGACCTGGCCCAGTTCGCCGACGTCGGTGCTGGTGCAGGTTTCGATCCGTTGGCTCAGATGTCGTTGAGCCCGGCCGACGCGCTCGCCGCCTTCGACGAGGCCGCCGGCCGGATGCTGTCAACGTGGTCCGATCCAGCCGTAGCTGGTCGGCTTCACTCAATGCCTTGGGGTGACACGCCCGGCGCCACGCTGATCGGCTTCATGGTCATGGAGCAGTTGGCCCATGGGTGGGACCTGGCCCGGGCGACCGGCCACACTCCTGCGTACGACCCCGATCTGATCGCCGAGTCTCTGGCAGCAGCGGAGGCCAACGACGATCCCTCGATTCGGGTGCCGGGCATGTTCGGGCCAATCGTCACGGTCAGTGCCGACGCGCCCACGATCGACCGCGTGGCCGGCTTCCTCGGCCGCGACCCGGATTGGTCGCCACCCGTGAAGCCCAACGACCAACCGTGACCGGCGATCCTCGCCGAGCCAACTAACAGCGGACGGGAGCCATACCACTACGGCTACCTCGGCTCGGTCCAGCGAGCGCCACCGACGGTCGACAAGCAATATTGGTGGAGCGCGAGCCAACCACCTGACAATGCCCGTCAGCGCCCTGGGCCCGAGAGTTAGCTTGAGTCGGACAGATCCACCCACCAAAGGAATACCGAGAGAGGTGGCGTGGAGAACGGGCGGCTTAACCGACAGCGAACGGACTCAGATCGCTACCGCTAACGCACGCATATCAGGCACTCCTCGGACGATCGACAACACTCCTCGACTCGCCCTGACCTGACCCGATGTCTGCGTCGAGCTGGATCGCCGGCACTGTTGCGCGCTGTGTAGGGATTGTGAAGCGGTGATATCGGGCGCGGACGAGCGTCTCAAGTTGGAAGCCGATACCCCGCTCGGAGGAACTGAAAGAAGCGGGAGCCGTAGACCAATTCAGCGAGTGAACGGGTTCGCAACCGCGCCACCAGAACTGCGATCGTCGTCCGCTGCTTTGATCGACGGGCCGAGGTCAACCAGTCGACGCCGGCGTTGTCGCTAGGTCGTCGTCGCCGACCGGGACGTCGGTTGTGATGCGGCCATCGAGCATGTGGAGGATGCGGTCGGCTCGCGACGAGACGGACGGATCGTGGCTGACCACGACGAGGGTCACCCCTTGTTCTCGCTGGAGTCGCTCCAGCAGATCCATGACCTGCGCACCGGTGTGGGAGTCGAGTCGGCCGGTCGGCTCATCGGCCAGGATGATCGGGGCTTCGTTGGCCAGGGCCCGGGCGATCGCGACCCGCTGCCGTTCTCCCCCGGACAGCTTCGGCGGCCGCTCAGCGGCACGGTCGGCCAAGCCCACAAGGTCGAGAAGCTCGAGGCCTCGTTGCCGTCGACGCCGCCGAGGACCTATTCGCCCGAACATCGCCACCTCCACGTTCTCGGTGGCGGTCAGGGTGGGAAGGAGATTGTCGAGCTGGAACACCAGGCCAACGTCCTCGCGCCGGAAGTGGTCGAGGTCACGTCGGCCGGTCAGATCGTGGCCGGCCACCTCGATCGTCCCCTCGTCCGGGCGGTCGAGGGCGGCTATCATGTTCAACAACGTCGACTTCCCGCACCCGGACGGTCCAACGATGGCCACGAACTCGCCGGCCTCGATGTCGACGTCGACGTCATCGAGGGCCCGCAGGCGTCCATCCTCGTAGGTCTTGAACACACCTCGGAGATGGATGATCGGTTGGTCACTCATAGCGGAGCGCCTCCACCGGTAACATGCGGCTGGCCCGCACCGCCGGGTAGATCGCTCCGACGAGACCGACGACCAGACCGACCAGTGTGGCCTGGATGAACACGCTGGGAGGATAGGCCGGCACGACCAGGCCCCGGACGGCGGGGACCTGGATCACCAGGCGGGAGAGCGCGACTCCGAGACCGATGCCGATCACCACCGCAGCCAGGCACAACAGGACCGATTCCAACACCACCATGCGCAGCACTCGACCGCCCGACCAGCCGATGGCCCTCAACACGCCGATCTCGCGGGTCCGCTCGAAGATCGACATGACCATCGTGTTCATGACCCCGATGCCGCCGATGACCACGGCCAGCAATGAGATGGCCACGTTGGCGGCATTGATCAGCACGAACCCCTGATCGACCTTGCCATAGTCGTCGGCACTCGAGATCGACACCACCCCCGACACCCGCTGCTCCACCCGATCAGCCACGACCGCGGGATCAGCACCAGGCTCCGCGTGAACGTAGGCGACCGTCACGGCGTCCTGCCGGGCCGCCAAGTCCTGCACAGTGTCGAGCGCGGCGTAGGCTCCCCCGTTCTCCCACACCACCTCCGAACGGAATACCCCAACTACAGTGAAAACGTGATCGCTGATCTCGACCTCGGACCCCACTGAGACCCCGAAGTCGGTCGCAGCGGACTCTCCGATGATGATCGCATCGCCGCCATCGCCGGCCTCCCGCAACCGGCCATCCACGAGAACCGGCGGGTGGGCCGCCACGGCCTCATCCTCCACACCGATCAGGAAGAAGAACGGGTTCGACGCTGCCGTGGTGACATGGAGAAATGCCCCGTAGACCTCCTCGACCCCCTCGACCCCGGCAAGGTCATCCAGCCGTTCCTCGGCCACCGTTGAGAGGGTCATGTCGGCCGCACCCTCCTGCGCCACGAGGAAATCGGCGCCACCCGAGCGAACGAACGCTCCGGCCGTGTCCTGCAGACCAGCGGTGATCACCCCGAGGGCAACCACGGTGGTAATGCCCAATGTGATCCCCACCAGCGTCAACACAGCCCGAACAGGCTGGCGAGCCAAGTTCTTCGCGATCAACCCGATGAACGACATCGCAGCCAGCCTCCCCGACCACCCGCCTCCGCGACCAGAGCCCAAGGTCCCGCGACCACGCCCACGGGATGGATCGAATCTGGTCCGACACCTCGCCCGATTCCGTCGGTGCATCCGCAACCTCGACGGTCTCGTAGCTGCGTCGATAGTGCAACTGACACGCACGCGAGCGACACCAGCACCTCGCTAAGCGGGCGACAGGGCTCCAGCAACAGGTCAGGCGACGCCCGATAACCTCCCTTAGTCGCTCCCGCTGAGTGCAACACTGCGGCACGTATCGCGCCCGCGGGAACGCTCCGGGTTATGGGCGCCGCCCACCAAGGGTGAGGACCAGGCGGTGATCGAGCTGGCAACGCTCATCGCACCCTGCGCGTTCTCGTTCCCGAGCGGTCGAGGTGCTCCACTTCGCCGGTAGTCGAGC
>CAMYLA010000159.1 GCA_947259095.1 uncultured Acidimicrobiaceae bacterium
CGGCCCTGGCCGACGCCCGGCTCAGCTTCAACGAGCACCGTCTGGCCGAGCACCCCTACGTCGAGCAGTGGTGGGATCGCCATTGGGACCTCGCCGAACGACTCCTCGATGACCCGGCCTACGACCACATCAGATTCAACTTCTTTGATGCCGAGGACCTTGCCTATCGGTACGCCGTGACGCCAACGCCGGGCTGATCGGCCCGGCCACACTCATGGCCTGCCTCGGTGTCGAAGCGCTGATCAACACCTGGGTCCGCACCGGCTCCGCCCTGCCGGGGCGCAAGGTGTCGACCCTGGTTGCAGCCATGCTCGCGGGCGCGACCCACATCGATCACGCAATCAAACCATGCTCTCGGCAGTCAACGGCGGTTGATCGCCGAGAGGTCGCTGACCTGCGAAACCGGCTCCGGCGAGCGGCTGAGCTGAGCGCCCCCGGCATGAATCGAACATGCGACGCACGGTTTAGGAAACCGACGCTCTATCCACTGAGCTACGGGGGCTGGGCGGGGTGATGGCTCGGGCCTCATGACAAACCGCGGCCATCGCTCCGAGCCGTATCGTAGCTGCGCCCGGTGGCCGCAGCGCCGAAAATTGGGCCGACGGCGCCACCGATGTGGGCAACACTGATGGAATGGAACTGACCGACGGCAACGTGACGCTTCGAACGCCGACCGATGATGATGCGACGGCGGTCGCGGCCGCGGTCAGGGATTCGCTGCAGACGTTGTCGCCGTGGATGCCGTGGGCGACGGAGGGCTACGACGAATCGGCGGCCCGGGCCTGGATCCACGGCGAGATCGAGCCGGACTCAGGAGCGTATGGTCGGCTCGGTCGGGCTTAACCACTTCGACAGCCTCAACAACCGAGCCAACCTCGGCTACTGGCTCCGGGCCGACGCGACCGGCTTCGGCTACGCCACGTCGGCCACGAAGCTCCTGGCCCGCCACGGCGTCGAGAGACTCGGTCTCCATCGGATCGAGGTCCTGATGTCGGTGGAGAATGAGGCCAGCCGGCAGGTGGCGGTTCGGGCCGGTGCAGCATACGAGGGTATACAGCGGGGCCGTCTGCTACTGCAAGGGCGGTATCACGACGTTCACGGCTACGCCTTCGTTGCCCCCGCCGACGGCGGCTCACACCCCTGATCTCAACGGGCCACCGGGCTCGGCCCGATCGGCCCGATCCGATTACATCGAGCTCAGCCGGATCGGCGTTGATCCATGGAGTCCATCAACGCTTCGGAGGGCCAGGCCACGGGGAACATCGGATGGTCGAACGGGGCGCCATCGCCGAGCTCATCGGCCAGACCTGGAAAGTCCGGCGATGTCTTCCACCGTCGAACGGCGTGTCGGGCCTCGGGACTCAGATAGCGGAACGACACCACCCGCCTGCGATGCTCGAACGGGAACCCCGGAGCGGAGTGCACGGCCTGGAAACTGAAGAACACGGCATCGCCGGGACTCAGCCGCCACTGACGAATGTCGTAGGCGGACCGATCGGCCTCGATGTCCGGCAGCTCGGCCAGCGAACCCTCGGGGAACCACTTGGCCTCATTGTCGAGGAACGTCCTCGGCAACATCCACGGGCCGAGATGGGAGCCGGCCCAGAACTCCGGCGACCCGGCCCTGGGGATCGGGTCGATCGGCACCCAGGCACTGATGCCCCGACCGTCGACGTTGTAGTAGGGCTGGTCCTGGTGCCAGGGGGTCCGCTGGGACGTGCCCGCTTCCTTGACCAGGATGTGATCGTGATAGAACCGGGCGCTGAGCGAGTCCATCAACATCGCCGCCGCCTCGGGGATCGCCGAGCCCAATGCCACCTCCGCTATCTGCGGGACGTCGGTCCATCGGACGAAGTCTTCGACGAACCGACCGGGATCGTCGCCATCGCTGACCACGATGGCCCGCTCGCTGGGATGGGCCAGCGCGGCTTCAACCCCCACGGCCAGGGACTCGACCTCGTCGTGGGACAGCATCCCGCGGACCACGACGACACCATCACGGGCAAAAGCCTCTATCGCGGCGTCGTCGACCATGGCCATGGTTGTACTTCGTCGATGGTCGGTCTTGCTAGTTCTTGACTGCATATAAACAACTTCGCAATGTACAAATCGGACCCAACCACGGTGGTAAGAAAGTTCCGGCTATGGACCTCTGGCACGGTCGACCTTCGGGCCGGGCCCGACCAGCTCAACCGCCCCCCACCGTAGCCGCAATCGAATGACCGGCACCGAAACCGACATACTGGTTTGTGGTATGAAGCAGATCTCACTGACCGAACTCGACAGCCGCTGGCTCGAGGTCGAATCCGCGGTCGACGTCACACCATCGATCGACCCGTGGTGCAGCGGACCGGACTGGCAGATCCCGGTGGCCACGGCATTCGCCCCCGGAGCGGAACGGCTCCTGCTGGCTGCGGGCGGGGGCGCCGGGTTCGCCCTGCTGGCCGATTATCGGGGTCGGCACGGAACGATCCTGGGCGGCATCGAACCGCTGTGGGGATTCGGGGCCCCGATCTTCGGTCGCAACCCGGCCGACGTGGCCACCGAACTCGCCACCCTGCTCGACCGCCGCCACGACTGGCAGAGCCTGTTCCTGGCCGGCATGCCACCGGTCACGACCGACCCGGCCGCCGGAACAGCGGCCGAGGACCGATCGGCGGCCGGGGCCGGGCCGCACTCCACCCCGACCATGGCCGTGGCCGTGGCCCTCTCGTCATTGGGCCAGGTCGGCGTCGCAGCCGGTATCACCCGTCAGGTGGCCGACCTCTCCGGGGGCTACGAAGCATGGCTGGGGAGACGGGCCGCCAGGTTCCGTCGCAATCTCCGGCAGGCCGCAGCCAGAGCGGCAAGGGCCGGTGTCGAGATCGAGGATGCAACGGGCGATCCAACGCTTTTTGATCGATTGATGGCCGTCGAACACCGGTCATGGAAAGGTCGCGAACGCTCCGGCATCACCTCGACCGAGATGAGCACGATGTATCGCACCATGATCGCCCGCCTCGCCGGCCGCGGCCGCCTCAACGCCCATATCGCCACCCTCGACGGCGTCGACATCGGCTACATCCTGGGCGGCGTCAGGGCCCGGCGATACCGAGGCCTCCAGTTGAGCTACACCGACGAGGCCCGCCACCTGTCGGTCGGCAACCTGCTCCAGGACCATCAACTCCGGGAATTGCATCGACTCGATCTTGCAGACGTCTACGACCTCGGCATGGACTTCGACTACAAGCGGCGGTGGGCCGATCGGGCCGAGAGCTCGGTCACCCTGGTGGTCCATCGCCGCTAGGCCGACCGCCGACACCGACCGCCGACAACGGCGCCCGACCCGCCGACCGCAGCTGGACTCGGCACCACGATCCGGCGCCAACTTCAGGAGCGGGCCGACCTCGGGTAGGTTGCACTGTCATGATCGACATCGGACGGGTAGGCATCTGGCAGGGCGTTCTGGACAGGCATCCGGCCGGTCGGGTCCGGGAGGTGGTGGCCGAACTCGACGAGGCGGGCTGGCCGACCCTGTGGATCCCCGAGACGGTGTCGCGGGATCCCTTCGTGTCGGCCGCCATGATGCTGGAAACGACGGACAACCTCAAGGTCGCCACCGGGATCGCATCGATCTGGGCCCGTGACGCCATGACCACCTCCAATGCGTCGATGACGCTCAACGAGGCCTACGACGGTCGGTTCCTGCTCGGCCTCGGCGTAAGCCACCACACCCTGACCGAATGGGTCCGCAAGCACACCTACGAAAAACCGCTCACCAGGATGCGGGAGTACCTGGAACGCATGGACGCCTCGAAGTATCGGGGTGTCCCCCCGGCCGAGCCGCCGTCCCGGGTGTTGGCCGCCCTCGGCCCCAAGATGCTGGCGCTCTCGGCCGAGCTGGCCGATGGTGCGCACCCCTATTTTGTGCCGGTCGAGCACACTGCGATCGCCAGGGAGGCGATCGGCCAGGAGAAGCTGCTGGCGGTTGAGCAGATGGTGGTCCTGGAGACCGACCCGGAACGGGCCCGTTCGATCGCCCGCAACGCCATGCGGGTATACCTCGATCTGCCGAACTACGCCAACAATCTCATCAGGATGGGCTACGACAGCCAGGACGTTGCCGATGCCACCGACAATGTGGTCGACGCTATTGTGGCCTGGGGTTCGATCGACGACGTCCTGGCCCGGGTCGAGGCCCACCGTGACGCCGGGGCCGACCACGTCTGCATTCAGGTCCTCGAAGAGGACGCCGGTACGATACCGGTTGAGGCCTGGAGAAGACTAGGAGAAGCGCTGCTGTGAACAGGAGTTGCCAGGAGGTTCCCGATCACCTGCCAAACGGTTCGACGACCGGGAACAACCGGCCGGGGCGACGATGGAGCTGAGCGGAAACACGATCTTCCTGCTCTGCGCCGGGGCACTGATCCTGGCCGTGATCGCGGTCCTGGTTGATCGCCTGAACTTCCCCCAGGCCCGATTCCGGCCGAAGCAGATCAAGCCGAGCGAGCAGTACCCCACCAGAGACCGGACCGGCGCCCACATCCTGGATGTCGAAGAAGAACTGTTCGATGAGCTTTGATCCTCAGCGGTTCCAGCGGCGACGATCGGCGGGCCGGAACCTCGGGGTCGACCAGACATGATGGCCGGCCTCAAGGAGTTGTCGAGCCGGATAAAGGACCACAACATCACCGTCGCCGCGGCGGGGATCGCCTTCTACGGCCTGGTGGCCCTGGTACCAACGCTGATCGCCCTCGTTTCCATCTACAGCATCGTGACCGACCCGGCCGAGATCGAGTCCCAGGTCAACGACCTGGCGGGCTCGCTCGACAGCGACACCCAGGGCTTCGTCAAAGGAGTGTTGGAGGACATCGTCGGTGACACCGAAGACCCGGGCCGCTCCATCGGTGCCTGGGTGAGCCTGATCGGGGGTATCGCACTGGCGCTGTTCTCGGCATCGGGGGCGGTCCAGAAGTTGATCAACACCATCACCGTGGCCTACGACGCAACCGAAACCCGCCCCGGGTGGAAACTCCGCTTGATGGCCTACGGGTTCACGGCCGGGGCCATCGTCGGTTTTGCCATGATGGCACTCGTCGTCGGGGCGGTGCCGGCCATCCTCGATCAGGTCAACCTGAGCGGCGGGACCGAGGCGGCGATCACCATCTTCCAGTTCCCGGCCCTGGGGTTCCTGTTCGGCTTTGCCCTCACCGTGCTCTACCGCTACAGCCCCGATCGTGACCCGAGGACCCCGTGGCGCAATCGGGGGGCGATCGTCGGCACGCTGCTGTTCGTCTGCTTCGCCGTCGGCTTCAGCTTCTACTCCTCCAACATCGGCGTGCTGCCGTCGTCGTATGGGCTGTTGGGCAGCATCGCCGCACTGATGATCTTCCTTCAGCTGACGGCGCTGTCGGTGATCATCGGCGCCGAGGTGAACGGCATGGCCGAGGCTGACACCCCACCAGAATTCGCCTCCGCCCCGGTCACCAGCAGCCGGTCTGTGGCCGGGCGGCTTCCGGTCGCTGCTGCTCAGTCCGGCCAGAAGACGTTGGGCTTCGGCAAGGCCCTTGCCGGGCTGGTCGCCCTGTTCGTCATCGGCCGAGCGGCCGGCGACTGACCAGCGGCCGGGGCCCACCGCCTCACCGACCGGCCGGCCCCCGTCAGCCACCGGCGGCGTCAGGGGTGAGTTCCTCGTCCACCTCCGAGCAGCGGAGGATCTTGGCGCAGATGGCTCGTACGTCCGGAGCCTGCCGGACGTCTCCCGGATCGACGCCGAGCGGGCTGTAGGCGGTCGACGCCATGCCAAGCACCCGGCCCTCACCGTCGACCAGCGGCCCGCCTGCGTACAACGTGCCGACCGGGGCGGTGTGCTGCAGCCCGATCGGTGACTGGTCGAGCAGGGTTCCCGGCGACGCCGTCGCCCCCTGCCCCCCCAGACCGCCGATGGCGAAGACCGGGGCCCCCACCGACTGGATCTGGGCGTTGTTGCCGGCCATCGACAGCACCGGGATCTGACGGTCGACCACCAGGAGAGCCAGATCGCGCTGCTCGTCCCAGGCCCAGAGCTCGGCCTGGAGACGCTCATTACCCTTCAGCAACTCGATACCGGGCCCGGGGCTGGTGGTGGATGCCATCACCACCGAGAAGCTGGTCACCAATGCGGTGCCGCCCTGATGGCCGATGATGGCGAAAGCCGACCCGGTGGCCGCACGACCGGCCTCGTCCCTCGTTTCGACCAGCCACACCGATGGGCCGACGCTCAGCGGCAGGTTGATGACCCCCCGGGCGTCGGACACGTAGTTCTCAAGGGGACCCAGCTCCGACCGGATGGTGCCGACCGCCTCGGTTCGCATCTCGTCGAGCGCCCCCGAAGCATCGGTGAA
>CAMYLA010000160.1:0-8924 GCA_947259095.1 uncultured Acidimicrobiaceae bacterium
TCGACCTCGAAGTTGCCGAGTCCCCCGGTCATCGAGCGGAGGTCGATGGCGTAGCGCGTGATCTCCGACGTCGGGACGTGAGCGCGGATGGTGGTGCTTCCGCCATCGGTGTCCGTGCCGAGCACCCGGGCCCGGCGGGCATTGAGGTCGCCGAGCACCTGACCCTGCCGGTCGCTCGGCACCATCACATGGATCTCGCTGATCGGCTCCAGCACATTGACCCCGACCTCATCGATCGCCTGCCGCAGCGCCACGGCGCCGGCCATCTTGAACGCCAGCTCCGACGAGTCGACCGAGTGGTGCTTGCCGTCGACACAGACCGCCCGGATGTCGACCAGGGGGTAGCCGTACCGTCCGCCCCGCGCCATCGACTCCTCGATGCCGGCCTCGACCGCCGGTATCAGGCCGGCCGGAATGGCGCCGCCCCGGACCTCGCTCTCGAACTCGAAGCCGGTCCCGATGGGAAGCGGCTCGAATCGGATCCGGGCCACGCCGAACTGGCCGTGCCCCCCGGTCTGCTTCTTGTGCCGGCCCTCGACTTCGATCGGACCGGCCAGCGTCTCCCGGTACGGGACCACGACATCGCCGACGGTGACCTCGATGCCCTGTCGGGCCAGGCGGGACAGGGCGACCAGGAGATGCATCTCCCCGCTGCCGCTGAGCACGGTCTGGCCGGTCCGGGTGTCGTTGTGCAGCCGCAGCGTCGGGTCCTCGGTGGTGAGGCGGCGAATATGATCGATGAGCTTGCCTTCGTCGGACCGCTTGGCTGCCGTGATGGCCACCCCGTAGGTCGGGCCGGGTCGCTCGAGCGGGGTCACAGCCACCGGCATCCCTTCGGGGGCCAGGGTGTCACCGGTCGAGGTGTGGCCCAGTTTGGGGACGGCGACGATGTCGCCGGCCACGGCCTCGTCGACCCAGGAGTGGTTGGGGCCGGCCAGCGTGGCCAACTGGTAGATCCGCTCGCTGGAGCGACTCCGGGTGTTCACCAGGGTGTCGCCGGTGCGTATCCGGCCGGACAGCACCTTGATCAGCGACAGTTGACCCAGGAAGTCGTCGGAGATGGTCTTGAACACGAAGGCCAGGGACTCGCCGTCGGGGTCGGGGGCGATGCCGAGGGTCGAGTTACCGGCTGTGACGGCGGTAGGGCCGGCGTCGCCGGGGGCCGGCCCTACCCGGCAGATGAAGTCGACGAGGTAGTCGGCCCCGATGGGCGCGGTGGCCGAGCCGCACAACACCGGGAAGACCATGCCGGCGTCGAGGGCCTCGTGGAGGAGGCGGTCGAGCTCCTCGGGGGACGGCTCGGCGCCCTCGAGGTACCGCTCCAACATGGTGTCGTCGAGTTCGATCACCTCCTCGATCAGGTGCTCGTGCTCGGTCCGCTCCCGGTCCTCGAGATCGTCCGGCACCGGGCCGGCCTCGGCCCGGCCACTGTCGTAGACGAATGCCCGTTCGGTGATCAGGTCGGTGATGCCGTGGAAGTTCGACTGCTCGCCGACCGGCAGCTCGACCGGATCGGTGTGGGATCCGAACACCTCCCGAACCTCCCGGAGGGTGCGGTCGAACGACGAGCGGGCCCGGTCGAGCTTGTTGATGAACAGGAGGCGGGGCAGACCCAGCTCATCGGCCCGGCGCCACAACAGCCGATCCTGGGCCTGCACCCCGGCCACCCCGTCGATCACGAACACGGCCAGGTCGGCGACCTGGAGCCCCATGAGGGCGTCGCCCAGGAAGTCGGCGTAGCCCGGGGTGTCGATGAGGTTGATCCGGTGGCCGTCCCAGTCGAAGGAGGTGACCGACAGCGAGAGCGTCTGCTTGCGGGCTCGTGACTCGGGGTCGTGGTCGAGCTGGGTGTTGCCGTGCTCGACCCGCCCGAGACGTGTCACGGCGCCGGCCCGGTACAGCAGTGCCTCGGCCAGGCTGGTCTTTCCCGAGCTCTGGTGACCGACGAGTACGACGTTGCGAAACTGGTTGGGGGAGGTCATCACCCCCTGCAATAGCCCAAGTCGGCCGTTCGATCAAGAGGGACGGTTGAACCGGTGTCGGCGCCGGGGACGGATCGTCGGCCGAGGACCGCCCCGAGGACATCGAACCGTGACCGTAGCCGGCCGCTCATGGACTACATCGCCGGAATACCCGGACGCTGTGCTTCGGCCAGCTCCTTGGCCGTCTTCACCGCGGCCCTCATCACATAGCTCACGAAACGGTCGACGATCCACCAGTACCGCAGGAACTTCTTGCGGGCTTCGGCATCGGTGCCCCTGGTCCGGGCCTCATAGCTGAGAAGGGTGCGGGTGAGGCCGTAGTGACGGACGGAGAAGTTGACCACGATCTTGGCGAAGTCGGGCTCGTCGAACGCCTGGAACTCGTCCCGAGGGACAGTCTTCCAGTCGATGTCCGATTGCCACACCTTGCCGATGGCGCCGAACACCAGCTCCCGGCCCTCGACCTCCGCCAGCGCCAACCAGCCCTCGAGCACCTCGGGCTCCGCGGTGTCGTCGAACATGTCGCCGAGACGCATGGCCGGCGGCGGCGGCGGTGCCGGCTTGTTGCCCAGTGTTTGGGCGACCTTCAACGGGACCCCGCGGATGAACATCGCCGCATCCATCATCGGGGAGTGGATCTGCAGGAAATCCATCGTGCGGGTGGCCTCATAGACCGTCTCGGGCGGGGCGTCGACGACGATGTGCTCGACGATCGTGGCGTCGAAGTCCGGCATCAGCTCGTCGATCAACATGGCGTTCGGCTCGAGTGGCATGGTTCCGTCCCTTTCGTCCGGTCGACCACAAGCGGAGCCCGCTCCGGTTCGACCAGCCGCATCGACTCATCTCTCAGTCGATCCGAGAAGGCTCCGCACGGGTAGAGCCGAAGGTCCTGTCGCCCGGTTGACCTCGTTGGCCACCGGCCGGACGGACCCGCCCGCTCAGCCTGATCAAGGGCCCGGGAAGTGGCCGAGGTCCTCGTATCGACATCTTGCCATGTCTTTCATGTCTTGACTTGGTGAGCCGATCGTCGCCCGGGACCAGAACACCGACGATGTCAGCGCGGAGCGGATGGGGCTGTTCGTTGGGCGGGGCTCAGGCCCACAGGGCCGAGATCGGGGCGGCCCAGATGTGCTCGTCGAGCTCGAAGGTGATGGCGCCCCGGTAGAGAACAACACCGAGCACGAAACGGTCACCCAGGCGCTTGGCCAGGGCCCGTAGCCCGGCCGTGTCCCGGTTCGAGACCGAACTCGCCGCCTTGACCTCGACCCCGACAGTCTTGCCACCGGCGTCGGTGATCACGCAGTCGACCTCGCTCGAGCTCTCACGCCAATGACCCACTGTTGTTCCCGGGCGGCTCCACGAAGCCTGAGCCAGCAGTTCGAGAGCGACAAGATTCTCGACCAACCCACCCCATACCAGTCCGTTGAGCAGCAGCTCGGAAGGAGCGACGCCGGCCGCCCACGAGGCGAATGCCGTATCGAACACGGCAAGCTTGGGGTGAGCGGCGATCGTCTTGTGAGCCGTGGATCGCACGCTCGGCAATCGGTGTATCAGCAATGCATCGGACAGCATCTCGGTATACCGGCGTGCCGTGTCGCGACTGAGCTCCAGCTCGTTGGCCAGACGTGACACATTGAGTATTTGCGCCGGGTTGGCGGCCAGATAGCCAATTGTCCGGACCAGGCGTTGACGGTCGGCATCGTATTTGCCGTACAGCAATGACAGTGCCGATTCGAGATAGGTCGGCATCGTCTCGGTGGCCAGCATCCACCATTCGTCGTTTGACACGACGCCGGGCCGATTCAGAATCGAGCCGGGCAGACCGCCCTGGATCACATAGGAGATGAGGTCGTCGGCCACCAACTCGGGACCGGTATGGGTGGCGATGTCACCGGCCATCCACGCTTCGACGACGTTGATCGGCCTGCCCGTGCGTTCTCCCACGGTCAACGGGAACATGGAGACCCGCGTGGCCCGTCCGGCGAGTGGATCGGAACCGCCGAGTGAGTAAGTCGTCACTTTTTTGTATGCCGACTCGTCACTTTTTTGCCCGTGGGTTGATCGCTCGGGCAGGATGGACCTCCGGGGTCAGTCGGCGATGCCGGTGGCGCCGACATGGCGGGTGGGGGTCACCCGGACCAACACCTCGTCGGGATCGGCGTTGCGGCGTCCGTACTCGACGGCCCGGTCGTCTCCCACGAAACGACGGCAGGTCTCGGTGGCCCAGTGCGCCATGGCGTCGGGATCGTCGGCGTAGGTGGAGGTGGTGGCCACCCCGTCGATGCGGGCGAAGGCGAAGGGGAACTCCATCTGGTCGACACACACCGTCACCCTGGGGTCCCGAGCGATGCATTTGGCCTTCAGGCTGCCGGCACCCATGACGAAGAGTAGGTCACCCGTGGCATCGTCGAAGTCGAACCAGATCGGCACAACATGGGGCCGTCCGTCGGCTCGGACGACGCCGAGCTTGCCCGTTCGTGACCCCTCCCGCATGAACGCCACCACCTGGTCGTTGGTCATCGTCTGCATGACGTCGACGCTACCCCATCGCCAACGTCGCCGTTGCCGGACCGGGCGCTGCCTGCGAACCGGGCCAACCGGATCCGCCAACACACCGCAATTGCGTTCTTTGGCCACCGAGCCGGACGGCCAATCGCTGCCCGGTCGATGACCGGCATCAGCTGAAGACCGTCTTCGGTCGGTCGAGCATGACGCCGTCGACCTCGATGTCGACCTTCTCGTTGTAGAAGCAGACGAGTCCCGCGATCGCCTCCGACTCCGGCAGAGGGGTTCGGTAGCCCCACACGATGTTCTCGAGGGTCTTCCCCTCGCCATGGCCGTCCGCTTGGCCGCCAACCGTGACGTTCCAATAGTTAGCCCATCCCTTGTATGGGCAGGCCGAGGAGTGTTCGGTTGGGGTGAGCAGCTCCATCCGGACGTCGGTCTTGGGCAGGTAGTAGCGGGCGGGCAGGCCGGTTTCGTACAAGATGGTGGGGTGGGTGCTGTCGGCCACGACCTCGCCGTCGATCAGGACCCGCACGTGGCGAGACGACGCAAGGGCGTCGATGCGGACCTCGGGGCTGCGGGGGTGGACGAACACCTCGACGTCCTCCTCGAACCAGGCGTCGAGGGCGTCCCATTCGATGCGGATCAAATCCCGGAGCTCGTCGACGGGGGAATCGAGGTGGCGCCAGGCGGCGTTGGGCAGCGTGCGGTCGCCGGCAACCAGGTCGTAGCGGGTGCCGTCGCCCCGGCTCGGGGATCGCAGGGTCTCGCCGTTCTCGACCAGCTTTGTGTCGACGTCGTCCACCGGGAAGTACCAGGCCGGGTAGTACGGGATCTCCCATACGAACCGGCTGCGGCGGCTGTCGACCACGACCTGCCCGTCGACCATGCCGCGGATCCACTTGGGATTGGGCTCGACTCGGACGCGGGGCTTGGCGGTGCTCATACATCAACGAACCGGGTTGGTTCGGGGGCTATTCCCCGAGAGGGAGCGTTCACCTTGTGCGTTGTGGCTCGTCAGTTTCGCGCAGCCGGCCTTGTGGTCTCTACCTGTGGGCCACGCGCCGACAGTCGGACCGGGCAACAGAACGCTTCTGCGGTTGTGGCCAAGGCTGCCAGTGGTGAGACAGTGACGATCACTGATCGGGGTCGCCCGGTTGCCCAGATGACGGCGATACCGATACCGACATCACGTTTGCAGGGTTTGATCGACCAGGGTCGAGCCCGGCTGCCCCGACATCGACTTGGTGACGTGCCGGCCCCTGAGCCCGGACCTGAGTTGTCGCACGTCTTGTCCGAGATGAGGGAGGGCGAGCGGTACTGAGATGGCGTTCTACATTGACACGTCGGCATTGGTGAAGCTGGTGGTTGCCGAGGCGGAGACTGCTGTGATTCGGTCCTGGTTGACGGAAGAGGAACGGGATCTCGTCGCCTGCGATCTGGCTCGCACCGAGTTGATGCGTGCCCTTCGCAGGGTCGTCCCGGATCGAGTGTTGCAGGCCCGGGCCGTGCTCGATGGCGTAACCCTTGTCGGCGTGCCAACTGCCGTGTTCGAGGAGGCCGGACGCCTTGATCCTGTAGGGATGCGATCGCTGGACGCCCTTCATCTGTCCGCTGCGCTCGACCTGGGTGATGATCTCGAGGGTTTGATCACCTACGACGACCGCCTGGCCGAGGTTGCGGCAGCGAACGGGGTCACCGTTGTCACGCCGCAACCGTGAGTCAAGGATGTCCCGGCCTTCGCTGGGTCGACGTTGTAGCGGATTGGTCACCTCACGGTGACAGCAAACGCCGCAGCCGCCCCCTCCCAAGCCGTCGATTGCGTCTGGCGTAGTGGCGTGCCATCGGCGGGCCGGAATTGTGGTCCTCCCTTCGCGCAGCAATCCTGGGCAACAGACTCTCGCGTGCCCCACTCTCAGGGGGTCGCAGGGAGATCTATTGCCCGGCCAGGTGGCGGGCGACCTCATCCGCCGGGTACACGGTCTCGCATGGAATCCCGTTGCGATCGGCGTCCATGCGATCCGGCCTCCCGTCCCACTCCCAGTACGCGTAGGCGTCGCCATAGCTGAAGGAGAGGGGGACCAGATCTCGGCAGAACTTGCCTCGGGGCACCCCGCGGAAGGTCTCTGCCGGTTCCGGGAGCGAACCGGTGCCGGCGCCACCGGGTAGAAAGGCGTCCTGCCACGCCGGCCGGGCCGGTGCCTCGCCGGACGCCAGCATGGCCCGCCACTCCTCGTCGGTGAGGCGGCCCTGGTCGGCGTCACGCCAGAACTCGTAGTACGAGTACACCCCGCCCCGGGCGATCTGGAAGACGCCCTCATCGTTGGGCACGAGCACGTAGATGTCATCGATGCGCCCGGTGCCGAGCTCGAGCACCTCGAACGAGGTGCGGAAGATGTCGGCGATCAGGGCTGCCTCGTCGTCCTCGACAGTGTCGGCCAGCCCGGTCTCGGGGTCGAGATCGGACGAAGCCAGCCAGAGCAGCTCGATGACGGAACCGACGCCCTCCAGCCAGTCATTGTCCGATTCCGAGATGGGCACACCGGCCAACTCGTCCTGGGCGATGCGGGCCAGCCGGGCGACGAAGTCCCCGACGTCGCCGAGCAGCCGGTCGGCCTCGGCGTCGAGCAGGCCACGGTCGTCGAGCCCCTCCCGGGCCAGGGCGACGACCGAGCCGATCCGCTGGAACGCTACCGGGTCGGGCTCCACCCAATGGCGCGGTTCGAAGAGCACGGGCTGGAAGTCGCCTTCGACGGCAAATCCCTGCTTGGCGTAGAGGATCGTGTCGTGCTTGAGCTCGGTGTAAGAGCCGAAGCCGGTCTGGTGTGCCTTGGCGGTCCACGCCTGGTTCCGCATGAAGTCGGGGAAGGCTGCGCCGTGGGCGGACCACATGGGCTCGAGGGCGTACAGCCAGGCGTCATAGACGGTCGCCGCCCAGTCGTCGCCGTCGCGAGCGTCGAGCAGCGCCTGCACCCTCGCCAGTTGCTCGTCGTAGTGCAACCAGGGCGGTTCGGTCCTGCCCTCGGCCTCGAGGACGGCAAAGGCGAACTCGGACCCGAAGGCAGCGGCCAGGTCGAGCGGTGAGATCCGTCGTGCATCGTCACTGTCCGGGATGAACACCGATGGAGCGGTCAGCTGGTCGTAGATGTAGGAGTCGACGACGAAACGGGCGCCCATCACCCTCACCGATGCCGCCTCGGGGTTGATGGCGACGCCACGGCCGGCGAGGAGTTGGTTCCCGACCGCCTCGACGTCGTCAAGGCCGGTGAAGCCGGCCGGGTCGTCGAGGCCGCCGGCCGCCGCCTCGGCCTCGAACGGGGTGTAGTCGTCGGCGCTGCCCACGAGGAAGGCGGTGGGCTCATAGACCAGCGCCCAGCGCTCGGCGAGAGCATCGTCGGAGACGATCACCCGCGACACCAGCAAGCCGAGCCGGAGCGACTCGGGGACACCGACGAGGAAGGCCGACTGACCGAGGTGGGACATGGCCCGGAAGTAGCGCTCCAGGTCGGCGCTGCGGTTGTAGTGGCCGCGGGGCCGGTACAGGCTGTAGTCGATGCACTGCGGATTGGGGAGCCCGGGATTGCAGTCGGCGAAACTGGTGACCGGAGAATTCGTCAGCTGTGCCGCCTCGGTGGCCAGCGCCACCTCATCGGCGGCGCGGGGGCCAAGCGTTCCGACGTCCAACTCCAGCAGTGCGCCGGCCACCTGGAACCATTCGACGACCCGATCGGCCGGGTCTTCCAAGTCGGTCCCGGCAAGCTGCTCCTGCTGCGCTCGGGCGGCATCGAGGGAACCGAGGACGAACTGCTCCAGGATCGGGAGCAGCACCCGCTGCTCGGTGTCTCGCAGCACCTTGTCGAAGGCGAGATGCCACACGTGGTAGGCGGCGTCGGTGGTCACGAACAGAGGCTGCGGGTCGTACTCATCGAAGTGATAGGCCTCGTGGAAGAGCCGGGTTTCGCCGGGGACGATGACAAACCCGTTGGCGGCCATGGTCCCCAGCAGCTCCGGGTCGTTGACCCGGTCAGAGAGGACAGGGGCGACGAGGACGTCGTCGAAGGTGTCGGGGGTGTTCGGTCCGGTATAGGGGGTCGCATCGTCGCGCAGCGGTATCAGCTCGAACGGGGCGAAGGTCCCGGTCGGCGGGCCCAAGTCCTGAACCACGACACCGGTCGAGGTGGTCGACGATGTGGTGGTCGAAGACGTCGGGGAGGTCGCCACCTCGCCCGAGGTGCAGGTGGCGGCAACCAGGGACAACACCGCCAGGATGAGCGCCACTCGTCGCATGGCTGCCTTCCCTTCTCGACCGGCGGGTGGCGCCGGTGCCACAGATCTCTTGCCTCTACTGCGCACGCTACTGCCGGCCCGACCCAGGCGGTAGGGACCAACGACTCAGCCTGTGAGCCGTCTCAGCAACACCGGGTCGAGGACCCCGTC
>CAMYLA010000160.1:8943-9971 GCA_947259095.1 uncultured Acidimicrobiaceae bacterium
GGCTTGGCCAGCCCGGACGCCACCCAGATCGGCCCCAGGTCCTCGGGCCGGTACACCCCGAGATGGGCTGTCCTGGCCTGCTCGTCGGTCCACGTCGCATCCGGGAAGCGCTGGTGCACCGGCCGCAGCTCGTAGGGGCGTCGGAATGCCACCACCACCTCTGTGCGACCATCGCCGGTGACATCACCGGCGGCGACCGCTTCAACGTCGTTGCCATGGCGCTCGGCGATGTTCCCGGGCGGTTGCGCCCCGATCGCAACCGCCACGGGTCTGGTCAGTTGCCACCACTCGCCGTCGAGCAGGACGGCGTCCCCCTCGGGCTGGTGCCAGCCGGTGAACCGCGGCCACACCGCCGGGTGCTCGACCGCCCCGACCCGATAACCAATGATGCCGCGCTCGTCGGCCAGCACCTCGACGATTGCGCCTTCGGTTGTTCCCCGACGATGCTGGTCGAAGAGGAAGTTCCCCAGCCCGTAGGCAACCACGCTGACCCGGCCGTGCCGGCGGATCTCGACGTCGTAGACCACGTGCGAGCCGTGGGCCCACACCACATCGGCGCCGGCATCGGCCACCAGGTTTGCCGCCGAACGCAGGGCGGGGTCGGGTCCGGGGAGATACTCCGCTCCGCCGTGGAGCGAGACGGCGACGATGTCCGCCACCGACCGGGCTTCGAGCACCGCAGCCGAGGCGATCTCCGGGTCCCACGTCACCACACCGGGGCCCCGGGGCGTGGGAGCAGGGCCCTGCTTGGTCAGATCGAAGGCCAGGTATGCGACGCGCACACCGCGAACCACCCTGACGGTGGGCGCCGGTGATTCGCCGCCCTCGAGCACTCCGATCGGGGCGATCCCGCTCGGCTCCAGAGCACCTATGGTTGCCGCCACCGCGCCGTCGCCGGCATCCCCGGCGTGGTTGTTCGCCACCGACAGCACATCGAAGCCGGCTCCGGCCAGCGCCGGCGCTGCGCTGGTGGCACCGACCAGGACCTCGCCCTCGCCGGCCACAGACCGGGGGTCGTCGGCCAGCCC
>CAMYLA010000161.1 GCA_947259095.1 uncultured Acidimicrobiaceae bacterium
GGCTACGGCTGGAAGATCACGGTCTACTCCAAAACGGCGCTCACCGTCCGCCTCCGGAAGGCCCGGGTTGCCATCCGCCCGCTGCGTTCGGCCCGATCGTTGGCGGACGGGGTGTTCACCGTCGAGGATCTGTCGACGGGCCAGCTCGAGTCATTGGAGGTCGACGCCGTCATCGCCGCCGGCAATCCGGGGGCCGACGGCGACCTGGCCATCGCCCTGGTCGCTGGATGGCGATCGGCCGGATCGGTCGACGGCGGGCCGGTGGTCACCTCGATCGGCGACTGTCTGGCTCCCCGGACGGCGTTGGAGGCGGTCTACGAGGGTCACCGGATCGCCCGTGAGCTCTGAAGTCGTGAGCTCCGAATCTGCAAATTCTGAACCCCCGAGTCCTGAACCCATGAGCCCTGAATCGGAGCCGGCCGGGCCGGTCACGGTGCTGATCACCGGGTCCTCCGGGTTCATCGGGCTCAACCTGCTCGAAGCGCTGGCCCCGCTCCCCGACCGGGTGGTTGGGGTGGCCGACCGGCCGATGCCGGAGCCGGCGCGGGCCGTCTTGGCCGACCTCGGCCCGGCGGCGACGGTGGAGATCGTTGATGTTCGGAACGCCGACGCCATAGCCGAGGCGATGGCTCGCCATCGGCCCGATGTGGTCATCCACACCGCAGCGGTGACGGCCGGGCCGGAACGGGAACGGGCCGAGGCCCGGACCGTGATCGACGTCAACATCGGGGGAACCCAATCCGTGCTCGACGCCTGCACCGCCACCGGCGTCTCCCGGCTGGTCCATGTGTCGAGTGGGGCCGTCTACGGACCGGCCACCTTCGGCTCCGATCCCCTGGACGAGACCACGCCGGTGGCACCCACCACCTACTACGGCATCACCAAGCTGGCGGCCGAGCAATTGGCCCGCCGCCACGGTGAACTGCACAATCTCGATGTGGTGGTGGCCCGCCTGTCGGCGGTGTTCGGACCGTGGGAATACCCGACCGGGGTCCGGGATTTCATGAGCCCCATGCTGCAAATGGTTCGAGCTGCTCGGGACGGCAACCCGATCCGCCTGGTGGCCGACCGGCCCCGCAACTGGGTGTACGCTCCCGACGCCGCCCGGGCACTGGTGGCGCTGGCCTTCAAGCCCGAACTGAGCCACGATTGCTATAACACCTGCCCAGAGACCACCACCACCGCCCGCCGGTTCCTGTACCGTCTGGTCGCCGCCCGGGTCGAGCCGGGAACCGAGTCCGAGTCTGCCATCGACCATGCCCTAGTCAACGACCCGGACCGGGCCACCATCGGCTTCGACGCCGATCCCCGCCTGAGGCGGGCGCCGGTGTCGGGACAACGTATCGCCGAAGAACTGGGGACCTCACTCTGGACTGCGTCCGACGACGCCTTCGACCACTACATCGCCTGGGCCCGAACCGGGCTCGACGATGGGCTCACGCGTCCGCGGACGCGTCAAGTCGGAAACGCTGCCCCGGATTTCCGACACCGATCCCCCTAAGCTTCGATGTCACAGCGCTTCGCTATGCTTGGTCGAGCGAGCTCGACCAAGTCCTTCGCTTCGTTCACCGGGCGGTCCGACTGTAGATCCCCACGCGATCGAATCGATCATGCCCGCCGCCGACGGTTCACGTCATTCTCCCTCATCGCTCTCACCGGCGAGCGGCCTTGATGTCAAACACGGGACGCGTCCGCGGATGCGTGCCATGCCGTCCGCCACTGACCGTCTCACCCGGGACAAGCGCAGGGTCATGTAATGAGGGGCAATCCCCGGGCTCAGACAGTGGGAGAGAGGAAGCTGTCGTTCAGATCTCTGAAGGTGTGCCGATGCTCGTTTTCCAGGGTCTCCTTGGATGGGGCGAGCAGGGACAGTGACATGATCTTCTCCTGTGCCCTGGCCATGACCACGCCAGCTTCGCTCCGGAACACCGTAAACGTGAAGCGAGCTTTGACCAAGCCACCGAGAGCGACCCCGGTGGCGTCGAAGACCATCTCACCGCCCTCGCTGGTACCGGTGCCCGGCACCGACGACTCGAGCACGTGGCAGTGGATCTTCATGAACCTTCCGATCTTGACCACGTACCCGTCGCCGCTCTCGAGGGGCTCCGTGGCCGGGGGCACAACCGTGACATGGACGTCGTCACACCGGATCCGACGACCCGAGCCAGGGTGGACCGGAGTCGGAGCTCTTCTCCATCGTGATCCCCGAGGACGGGGTCTACTACGTGGCCGTCGGCGGTGGCATGCCAACCGACCCCTTCGACGAGACGACCGGCACCAACACCGACATCACCAGCCTCTACGAGGCCATGTTCATCGTGGATGCCGATGAGAGCTTCCTCGGCGTCGGGCTCGCCGACTGGACGGCCAATGGTGGTCGCAAGACGGCCCAGACCACGCCGACCCAGTTGGGGAAGAAGGGTCCGCTGGCCCGGTTCGCCGAGCTGCTCGACCAGCGCAAGGCCGACGCCAACGCCGGGGCCGAGGCGGCGGCCGCGGCGAACGCCGAGGAGGAACCACTGGACTTCGACTACTACCTGGTCGACCTCCGCAAGGGTGACGCCATCGCCGGCGGCTTCGACGCCTCCCGCCAGGTCGGCATCCTCGACCCCGACGGGGTGCAGCGTTCGGGCGCCTCGTTCAACCCGAGCTTCATCTACCCGCTGGAGTCACCGCTGCGCCACGATCGCCGCAACGGTTTCGACCACGTGGCGACGGTGGACGGCACCTACGCCGTGTTCGTCGGCGACGGCCTCGGTGAGTACCAGGGTGAAATGAGCGTCATCCGCTCCGGCCTGGCCGACGAGCGAAACACCGATCAACAGATCATCTTCCTCGACTTCGACGGAGCCATTGTCCCCGGAGACGTGTGGGGCACCCGGCGTCGACGCCGACCTGTCACCGCTGTCGGCCTTCCTCGAGCGGTGGGATCTCGATGCGTCCGACGAGGACGCCGTGATCGACGCCACCATCGACGCCGTGATCGAAACGCTCGATCACAACCTGCGGGTTCTCGACGGCCGTAATGGCAACCGGGACGCCACCAACCGCGGGACCGAGTTCGACGTGTTGGTGCTCAACAGCCGGGACCATGGCGATCGCCGGGGAGATCCCAACGTCAGCCGGGTCGTCATCGCGGCACCATCGAAGAGCTCCAGATCCCGACCATCGGCATCGCCCAGACCATCGACCCGGGCAACACCGACACCACCGAGACCGCGGTGGTCCTACTCGATGTGATGAGCGAACCGGCAGGTTTCCCGGGCGACGCCAGCATCAACAGCTACGAAGTGGCTGCGGGGGCGACCAAGGCCGGGTTCGTCGGGTTCGTGATCGGTCACATCACCGGTCACGAGATCGGCCACTACATCGGCAACTGGCACCAGGAGACCTTCAACGAGGTCGACGCGCTCATGGACGCCGGTGGTGACTTCCCGGCCATCGCCGGCGTCGGGGAGGACAACATCTTCGGCACCGCCGACGACACCGACCCCGATTTCGTGGAGGACGTCTTCAACTTCTTCGAGGGTTTCACCGGGATGGAGGACACGGCCGGCCGTTCGGTGTTCGCCTTGAGCACCGGTCAGCTACGAGTGCCGGGCCCGTCCGCCGCCCCGGGCCGGCCGCGGTAACCGACGGCCCCACATGCCGGATCCTCGATCCAGAACCCGCCCGTTGAGTGATGAGGTGGCCCCCGTCCACAGGGGGCGCCACCAAGTCATCCTGGGGTGGTTCCCGTGCCGGCCGACGCTGGGGACAAAGCCCCGGACTCGGCCGGGTCGTTCCAGACCCGTTGATCGATGATGAGGCTGTCCCGGATCACGAACGGTGTCGTAGTGACCAGAGGCTCGGACCCGCCTGTCTGCGTAGACCAGCCGCCCGCACGCGTGCAAGGCGGTCGATGGTGCTCCGGAAGTGCCGAGGGCCGTATGATCGAGCCTGTCCAGACGGGAGGGCGCCATGGTCGATGTACAAGCGAAGACTGGCTTGGTCGGTTTCTTCGACATCCTCGGGTACCAGCAGATGCTGCTTGCCAACGACGTTTCCAGCACCGCTCAGATCGTGGTGGATGTGCTCTCGGAGGTGCCGGACAGAGTCGTCGCCGGCGTGCTGGTAGACCAGGGCCTGGAGCGAGCCGACGATCTCGCATCATGGCCCGAGTTCTCACGCTACTTCCAGGGCCTGGTGCGCGAGGAGATGGACTGGCTCCTCTTCTCCGACAGCATCCTGGTGAGCCTGCCGCTGAAGATCGACCGGGACATCATCGACTGGGCACCGAGGGTCGTGGGCTTCGTCGAGGTGTGCGCCGTCCTGCTGCGGCAGATGTTTGACGTCGGCCTGCCGCTCCGTGGGTGCGTCTCGTTCGGTGAGTTCTTCATCCAGGACACCTACTTCGCCGGTCAGCCAATCATCGATGCCTACCAACATTCGGAGAGTCTCAACTTGAGCGGCTGCGTGCTGGCGCCGCGTGTGGAGCGGCTGTACGACCGGATGAAGCAGCATGCCGTGGATGCAGAGTTCGAGGAGTCGGTACGGGCGATGCTTGACCAGCTCTGTGTCAGCTTCCTCATCCCGAAGAAGGGCGAGCGGGTGGAGACGGGGTTGATGGTGAACTGGGTCAACCTGCCCATGCGCTCCTTCGAAGGTCTCCCGTCGGACCTCCGGGAGTACGTCTACTCCTCGTTCGTGGCTCACAACAAGGACGTGACACCGGCGGTCCGGCCAAAGATCGACAACACCGAGGCGTTCGTGCGCAAGATCGTCCTGAACGTCGAGCCCAAGCCGTGGCCGTGGATGACCCGGCGCATGGATGAGGCATTCCGGGATCTGGGGTCCGGGGGACGTGAATGAGGGCACCTCATCCGACTCCCCGCCGCAAGCGGCTACGGAATCGAGGGCGCAAATGTGGCAGTGTCGGCACAGCCGACCGGCAGATCGCTCCGAAAACCCCGGCATGTGATTGTCCGAATCAGCTAATCCGTCGCACGGTCGGCTGCTGACAGCACATCGGACTCGGCCATGTCGTTCCACACCCGCTGATCGACGATGAGTCCGTTGCGGATCACGAACCGGTCGATGTAGCGCACTCCGTCGAAGGCGGTGCCGTCGAGGGCGGTCCCGGCCAGGGTGCCGAACACATAGACCACGTGCTCCATGCCCGCCCCGCCTTCGCCTGCGGCGGTTCGCTCCACCACATCGAACTGGTCGAAGGTCTTGGTCACACCCCGAAACCGGCCGGCCGACGACGCCACCTGGTCGGCCAGGTTGGTGAAGGTCCGCCCACCAGGGAAGGTGATGGTGACCCCGTCGGCCAGGTAGCGGCCGGCGGCGTCCAGGTCCCGAGCCTCCAGAAGCCGGAGAAAGGTCGTCACCAGCTCGACCGGGTCGGTTTGATCAATCACCTTGCACCTCCCCGGCGGCGGCCAGCATGGCATGGATCATGTCGGTCTTCGGCACCTGGGGTCGGGGGTAGGCGGTGCGGCTCTGGCCCAGGCCGAGCGACAGCATCATCTGGATCAGCTTGTACGACAGCGGCCCCGGGTTCACCACCGGCACGTCCAGCACCGACGACAGATGGCCATGAGCCTGGTGCATGGTGGTCGAGCCGAGGCAGATCACATCGGCGCCACGATCGACCAAGCGGCGACAGGCCGCC
>CAMYLA010000162.1 GCA_947259095.1 uncultured Acidimicrobiaceae bacterium
GTAGCCGGTGTAGCGGGGGTTCTTGAGGATGGCCCGAACGGCGCTTTGGCCCCAAGCACCTCGGCTGCTGGTCCGGTGCCGGTTGCGCGCCGGGTCGGCTGTTGGCGATCATTGAAAACTGACATTTGCGATCAATGAAAACTGACATGGGTGTCGGGGTCTTCTGGCCGGCATCCACCATTCGGGTGGGTGGCTCCTCCAGCGTGTCTAGCGACCAAGCCAAGACACGAGCTGGAGGAGCCGCTCTCCATGATGACCCAGGAGATGTACGTGAACATCAATGATCTGCATGCGCAGGGATGGACGATCTGTGAGATCGCCGAGAAGACTGGTTGGCATCGGACCACGGTCAGCAACCGTCTGAAAGAGGGCCCGCCACCGGAGACCCGTCCGACGGAGCCGTCGGTGATGACCGACTATTGGCGGCAACGCATCGAGACGATGTTGGAGAAGTGGCCGAAGCTGCAGTCGGTGAGTGTCCACCACAAGCTGGTGGCGGCCGGGTTCGAGGGCTCGTACCCGACGGTGGTGCGAGCAGTGCGCAACATTCGGGGTCCTCGGTTTCGCACCGCCGATGCGGTGTCGGTCCCGATCCATACCGACCCGGGTGAGGAAGCCCAGTTCGATTTCTGTGACCTGTCGTCGTGGGCGGCCCGGTTCGGTTGGGCCGGTGCGCTGGTGTGTTTCGGGATGATCTTGTCGTGGTCACGGTGGCGGATGTGGTGGTTCACCACCTCCGAGGACAGGCATCACACCTTCGAGGGGATGGCCCGGTTCTTCGACACCATTGGCGGGGTCCCGATGACATGTCGCACCGACCGGATGGGGGCGCTGGGCCGCTCCCAGGGCCGCCGGTTCGAGTTGCACCCCCCGACGGTCGGGTTCGCTGCCCACTACGGCACCACCATCGCGTCGTGTCAGGCCGGGGACGCCAAACGCAAGGGCAAGGTGGAGCGGCCATTCCGGTCACTGCAGGAAACGTTCCTTCCCGAGGTCGAGGTCGACGGCGCCCCGGTCGATCTCGACGACCTGAACCGGCAGGCGCAGGTGTGGTTGGACGAGCGGGTCCACCGGGTCGCCTCACGGACCACGGGCGAGGCCCCTGCGGCACGCCTGGCGGTTGAGCGTGAGTTCCTGTCTGGGTTGCCAGCGGTTCGGTTCGACACCGACTATGTCGAGGTCCGCCGGGTCCATAACGTGTTGCCGTTCGTGTCGATCGACGCCAACCGGTATTCGGTCCCACCCGACGCGTTGGGCCACAAAGTCGAGATCCGCCGCAACGTCGATGGCGACACCGTTGAGATCCGTCTCGCCGGACGGTTGATCGCCACCCACCGCCTTGTCGCCGGGCGGCGGGTCGATGTGTGGAACCCCGAACACCGCCAAGCAGCCGAAGCCCTGGCCCTCGGCCACACCAGCGGGCCCGACCGGCCCGCTCTGCGACTGGTCACCGTCCGCAGCGACGAGGACCCGGCACCGGTCGAGCGTCTCGACCTTGGAGGCGACTACGACGTCGCCGAGGTCGACCTCGACGACCGCTACGCCATCACCAACAACAACAACGACGACGGCAAGGGCGGGGAGGTGTCGGCATGAGCGGTCTTTACGAACAGATCAAAGCCGATCTCGGCTATCTCAAGATGGACACCGCCGCCGGGGTGTTCGCCACCCTGGCCGAACAAGCCCGCACCGAGGACTGGTCACACATCGAGTTCCTCGCCCGACTCATCGCCACCCAAGCCACCGCCGATCGGGACCGGCGTCTGGCGGCACGCCTGCGCTATGCCCGGTTCCCGTACCGGCGCACCATCGAGGAGTTCGACTACGAGTTCCAACCCACCGTCGACCGCAAACTCATCGACGATCTCGCCACCCTGCGGTTCATCGACGAGAACCGGCCCATCTTGTTCCTCGGCCAGCCAGGCTGCGGCAAGACACATCTCGCCGTCGCTTTGGCCATCCTGGCGGTCGAGGCCGGCTACCGGGGCTACTTCACCACCGCCGACAACTTGTGCCGGACCCTGGTCCGGGCATCACTCGAAGGCACCCTCACGTCGAAACTGAAGACCTTCACCGCCCCGACGGTTTTGGTCATCGATGACGTGGGGCTTTTGCCGATCGGTGGGACCGAAGCCGCAGCGGTGTTCTTCCAAGTCGTTAACACCCGCTACGAAAAAGGCCACCCGACCATCGTGACCACCAACCGGAGCTTGCCCAAAGCGCACAGGTTTTCGGGAACGTGTGCAAGGTAGTGCCTGATGTTCACAGGTTTGACTCGGTGAGCCGGCCGGGGTCAACGTCATCGGTCAGGTAGTCGAGCAGCCCGTCGGCGTTCATGCCGAGGGTCTCGGCGACGAGCTTGGCATCGAGGCTGTGGAGCAGGTCGACGAGTCGGGTCGAGCGCAACGTTTTGATCCTCACGCCGGCGGGGTCGAGGACGTGGGTCATGTACGCGGGCGATGGTGGTGTGAGCCGGGGGCGAGTGATCTTGGTGACGATCAGGTGCGGGTTCGCTGTCGCCAACTGGGAGCGGTGGTCGAGGCATGCTTCGATCGCAGCGAACGTGACCGGATCGAGGGGGAGGCGATGGGGTCGGCCGGTGATGCGCAGAGACCGGTTGATCGAGTCGATGTCGTCGGCCTGGATCTGGCGGAGCTCGGCGAGGCTGAGAGCGTGCAACATCGCGAGGAGCCCGACGACTGCTTCGTGGGGATGAACTGTGGTGTCGGGGGTGGTCCAGCGGCGAAACAGGCGGCGTTGCTCGCCGATGGGCAGCGTGGTCCCCCTGAACCCGCGTTGGTTGGTGATGGGGATGTCGGCGGTTGGATCGACGAGAACGGTCCGCTGTGTTCGGGCCCACCGGAAGAACTGACGCAACGCGGTCAGACGCCTTCGCCGATTCGTCGGCCGATCGTTGAGGAACGCTTCGACGTCGTCGGCTTGGACGATGGCCCAGTCAGTCTTCGCCCGTTCGGTGACGAGGAAGACTGCGAAGTCCCGGGCGATGGCCAGGTTCTGTTCGATCGTCGAGTCCGAGCGTGGTCGGGTGCCGGCCCGGATGGCCCGTTCCCGTGACCGCACGAGGTGATCGCAGAACAACACAACAGCCGGACGAAGCGGCTCGGGGGTGGCATCGACGCGGCGCCGTCGACGACCAGCAGCCAGTCGGGCGGGTTGGTCAAGCCCGAACGCTAGTTGGTGCTCAACGAAGAAGTCCTCGAGGGTCCGGGCCAACGGCCCTGCAGAACGGCCCGGTGTGCGTGCTCGTTCCAGCAGGGCCTGGGGATGGGTCGAGTCGCCATCGGTGAGCAGGCGACCGAGGCCGGTGACGAGCCTGCTGGCTCGAGCGATGGCCATTCGTTCCGAGGCGTAATCGGCGAAGGCCGTCAGCCACCATGGCGGGTCTTCCAGAGTCGCAGCGAGATGGTCGGCCTGGTTGCGGGCCCGGTCGGGGTGACGTTGCCAGCAGCGGCCGCACAGCCCGTCGCTCAGCCGGCGGGTCAGCCGCCCGCACTCGCGGCAAGGCCGGGGCGGCTTCGGCGCTGGCCCGGGGTTCGAGCAGGGGCCACACCAGCCGGTGGTCTCTCGGATCAGGCCCGGCCGTTCGCAGCGCGGGCACGTTCGCTTCACTGCTGAGGCGGTGTGTCGACGACAACAGGACATGCAGCGGGTGTCGGTGCGTCGGCGCACGACGGACCCGCAGTCGAGGCAGGTCCGCGAGCACCTCACACACCGGCCCGTGTCGGGATCGAGCCGCAGGCTCCGGTCACAGTTCGGGCACGGGCTGCGCAGGGCGGCTTCTCGGTCGGCGGCCCGGCAGCGGTGACACAGGTCGGTGCCCACTCGGCCGATCCCGGCGCCGCAGCGGACACAGTCCCCGATCCTCATAGCGGCGGCATCGAGCGGCCCCGGGCTGTCTTCGGCTCCGCTGCCGCCTTCTTCTTGGCCGGCTTGGCAGGGTGGGCGACCGGTGTGGTGTCGATTTCGAACAGGTCGTTCGGTGTGCATTCCAGGGCCGTGCACAACGCGGCGAGGGTGGTCAGCTTCACCTGGGAAGGCTGCTTGGTCAACAACGCCGACACCGATGCTGCAGACAAATGAAGCCCGGCACGTTCGGCCAACAACCGTCGCAGGTCGGCGCCGGTCCACACATCGCGTTGGGCGGCGGCCATCCGAAGCTTCCATCTCACGTTCATGGCTGTTCCTCCTCGGACAAAGCGGCCAGGGTGTTCGAGGTTGCACGTCGATACGCGTCCTCGATGAACGTGGCCGACGGGGTCACGTAACGCATCGTCGTTCCCACGTGCCAGTGGCCGAGCATCTGCTGGATGGCGACCAGGTCCACACCACGTTCGTAGTTCGTCGTTGCGCACGCATGGCGCAGCCCGTGCGGAGAGAACCGCTCGGTCTCAGGGCAGCCTTCAAGGTCCAGGAGATGGCGGAGCCGGTTGCGGACCGTGCCCCGATGCAACACGCCGCCCCCCTCGTCGCAGAACAACGCCGGGGAGTCGGCCATCAGCGGGCGGATGTCGTCGAGATACCAGCGCAACACCAGATCGACCTGGTCGAGCATCGGCACCCACCGAGGCCGCGGGCCTGACCCCCGTGCGCCCTTGCCGAAGCGGACATGAATCTTGCCGAACGGTCCCCGATCGAAATGCAGATCCGAACGCTCCAGCGACGCTGCCTCGTCGGATCGCAGCCCGCAATGAAACAAGGTTCGGAACAGGGCGTAGTCCCGCCCGGCGGGCGCGTACTTGCGGGCCGTTGCCACCCGGCCCCGCAGGAACTCGAAGAACTCGTCCATCCGTTCCGGCGTCGGCGGAGGGCGCATCGCCGGTGACCCGTCGTTGCCGACATGGCGGGCCGCGTTGAACTCATCGACCGGGTCGTCAAGCGTCACCCCGAACGTGGCCTCGATCTCGGCCGCCTTGCGGGCCACCAAGAACCGATGGAAGTCCTTGAACGCCTGGACATACCCCCGGCGGGTTGACGCCACCGCTCCCCGCGCCACCAGCTCGGCCACGACCCGGTCAACGTCCTCCGGGCCCGCCTCCCACGCCGGCACCTCCAACAGATCCAAGAATCGCTCCAGCACACCCGAGTTGTTCTCGATCGTCACCGGCGAGAAACCCCGCGCTGTCCACGACGCCACGAACGCTGCCACGCACGCCGCCTGGAACGAGTCCTCGTTCAGCGGGCTCGGGGACACCGCCGCAGCCCCATTGATCACTCGAAGACCAGGCCTGGACACTGCACACCTTCTTCCCGCCACACAATCGAAGGTGGCACCTAACAATCTCACGTTCTGCCTTGAAGAACGCGGACCCCCAGTCCAGACGCATATCCCCAGCTACCAGGCCCTTTTCACGCGATCGAACGTGTGCCACTTCCAGGTAATGGCTCGCCTTGATGACCGACCAACTCCTCGCTCAATCCGCCATCGACCGGTTCACATCCGCCGCGTTCGAACTCATCATCGAGGGCGAAAGCTACC
>CAMYLA010000163.1 GCA_947259095.1 uncultured Acidimicrobiaceae bacterium
TCGTCGCCGGGGGTCGGCTGGCCCGGTGTCGGCTGCTCGGGCTCGGGGTCTCCGTCGGGCTCGCCATCATCGGGCACGGGATCTCCGTCGGGCTCTCCGTCATCGGGCTCGGGGTCTCCGTCATCGGGCTCGCCGTCGCCGGGGTCGGGGAGCGACGACGGGTCCAGGAAGTCGTCGATTTCTTTTTCGCACGGCTCGTCGTCGAGGTTCAGGCACAGTTCGAAGCCGGGGTTGACCGGCTTCGGCGGCTCCGGCTCTTCCGGGTCGATCGGGGGATCCGGTTGGGTCGTCGGTGTTGCCAGCTCGCCGATCTGGCCGTCGTGGCTCGGCGATTCGGCCACTGCGGCCGGAACGTAGGAAGCGACGATCACCAGGGAGCTCATCGCTGCGGTCAGGAGTTTGTTTCGCATTGGTCTGTGTCCTTTGCCTGCCCACCACCTCTTGGCGGGTTCGACGTTCCTGACCAGCGAGACGATCGATCCTTACGATTTCGGCCGAAATAATCTCGAAATTCTCAAAAGTCCAGTGTTTCAGCGGGTTGCGGGCCGGGGATCGGCTTGGCGATGGCCGAAACTGGCCCCCGCAACCTTCGTTGTGCCACCCTGCGGGCCATGGATCTGAACGACAGAGTTGCGGTGATCACCGGGGGCAGTGGCGGCATCGGTCGGGCCATGGCCACGGCCTTTCTGGCCAAGGGCGCCCGGACGGTGGTGCTGGCCGACCTCGACCGGGCGGCGGTGGCGGCCGCCGCGGCCGATATCGGCTGTGAAAGTGCGGTCTGCGATGTCACAGACGAGTCCCAGATCATCGAGCTCGTGGAGTCGACCCTGTCGGCTCACGGACCGATCGACCTGTTCTGCAGCAACGCCGGGTCCGGGGGGAACGGGGTGTTGACCGATGCCCCGAACGAGGTGTGGCAGCAGCAGTGGGAGCTCCATGTCATGTCGCACCTCTATGCCGCCAGGGCGGTCATCCCTTCGATGGTGGCCAACGGTGGCGGCTACCTGCTGAACACCGCATCGGCGGCCGGACTACTGGCCGCCATCGGCTCCGGACCGTACACCGTCACCAAGGCGGCAGCGGTCAAGCTGGCCGAGTTCATCGCCATCACCCACGGCGACGAGGGGATCCGGGTGTCGGTCCTGTGCCCCCAGGGGGTCAACACCGCCATGGCTCCCAAGAGCCTGGGCGACGGCCAGACCGACGGCATCATCGAGCCCGAGGAGCTGGCCGGGGTGGTCGTGGCGGCCATCGAGGAGGAGCGATTCCACGTCCTGCCCCACCCCGAGGTCGGCGAGTACATCAAACGCAAGGCCGACGACCCCGATCGTTGGCTGAACGGCATGCGGCGGCTTCGGGCAAGGGCGCTCGGCTCGTAGCCACCGACGACGGGCCAATCGCCGCCAACCGAGCGGTCGGTGGCCTAAGATCGGCGGCGTCGGCGCAGCACCACCGGAGAGACGGCCGACGGTATCGGGGGACGACATGGGCAACGACGGTTTCGACGAGCCTGCAACCGGCTCGAGCGTGGCGACCGAGGGAACCGCTGCGACCGAGGCCGACGATGTGGCCAACCCCATGGAGCAACGGCTCCGGGACCTGCGGAGCCGTTGTCGACGCAGACCGTGGCTCTGCGTCGCGGCCGGCCTCGTGCTGTTGGTGGCCGGGGGCCTGGCCTTTCTCGGGGCCACCGGCCAGCGGGGCCTGGCGCTGCCGATCCTGCTGGCCCTCGGCGGAGCGCTGATCGGGGCCATCGGGCTGCTGCTTCTGAACGAACCGGTGAGCGCCGCCGTCCGCTCCAACCCGAGGCTCGGTCGCCTGGCCGGTGTGGTGGCGGTGGTGGCCGGGCTGGCCCTGGTCTGGTTCGCCATCTCGATCGAATCGCCGATCCTGGTGGTGGTCGGCTCGGTGGTGGTGCTGCTCGGCCTGCTCGCCGTCAACGCCGTGCTCCTGGCCGGCAGCGGCGCCACCGGGGTGCTGTTCCTGGTCGTCGGGACCGCCATGTTGCTGGCCGGGCCGTCGCTGATCTGGATCGGCGACGGTGTCGACGGCATCTCGATCTTCGGGGTGGTGGCCTGGATCATCGGCTTGGTGCTGTTCAAGGTCGGTCTGCCGCCGTGGATCGACCAGGACCCGCCGGCCCGCCGCACGCCGGCCACGGTGGCGTCGGTGGTGGCAACGGCGTTGGGGGTCGGCCTGCTGTTGGTGGCCTCCCGCTCGTTCAACGAGGCGGCCCTGCTGTTCGGTTTGACGTTTGCCGTCGTCGGCCTGTCGGCGTTTGGCATCGGCACCGCCCGCTACGAGCCGGGCCGGGTCGGCGCCATCGTGGCGCTGATCGTCGGGCTGGGCGGGATCGGGGTCGGGGCGTTGTTGACCAACGGGATCGTCGGGCTGTGGATCACGACCGCGGTGACCACGATCGTGATCGCCGCCATCGGTGCCTGGTTCGTGTTTCGAGGTGAGGCGCTCATCGTGGTGTTGCTGCTGGGCTTCGTGGTGGCGTGGGTGGTCGTCGATCGGACCACCGACGCCCCGGTCGACCCCAACCCGGCGGGGGAGCGGACCATCGTGGCCCTCGGCGATTCCTACATCTCGGGTGAGGGCGCAGCTCTGTTCTTCGACGGCACGAACGTGGCCGGACCGGGCGGCAACCAGTGCCGACGGGCCCCAGACGCCTACCCCTACCGGGCCGCCCAGCGGCTCAATGCCCGGTTGATCTTCCTCGCCTGTTCCGGAGCCAAGACCACCGACATGGACAACATGGACAACATGGACAACATGGACAACATGGACAACGAGGACAACGAGGACAACGAGGACAACGAGGGGCCGCCCGGCCCGGTCCCCGCCATCGCCGGCGGTGAGGACCAGGTCCGGCGGCTGGTGGCGGTCCACGGTACCGAACTCGACGATGTCGACGCGGTGCTCCTCAGCATCGGCGGCAACGACGTGGGCTTCGGCACCATCATCAAGGCCTGCCTGCTACCCCAGAGCTGCGCCATCCCCGAACTCAACGACGGTTGGCTGGCCAATGTGGCCGAGACCCGCCAGCAGCTCGTCGGCACCTACCAGACCCTGAAGTCGGTGATCGGCGACGATACGCCGATCGTCGCGGTGTTGTACCCCACGATCGTGGCACCGGCCGAAGACTGTGCGCTCCCTATCGGTGCCGACGAGATCGAGTTCGTCGGTCGGTTCACCGCAGCCCTCAACGACACGGTCCGGGAAGCGGCGGCCGAGGCCGGCATCAACCTGTTCGACGGCACCGTCGACGCCTTCGAGGGTCGACTGCTGTGCGACGATGACCCGGCCACCAACTTCTTCCAGCTGGCCCCGACCGAGGGACCGTTCGCCGACGCCATCCTCCCCGCCAACTGGGTGCACGGGACGCTGCACCCCCGGGGCGACGGCCACGAGCTGATCGCCGACCGGTTGGTCCCGGTCGAAGATGGCGGCCCGGCCGGGTACCTGGACGAGCTGCTGGCATCGGTGGCGGCCGGTGGCCCGGCCAACCCACCACCGGGCGACGGTCCCGGGCCCGGCACCCCCGTCTACCAGGATCTGCCAGATGACGAATGGGTGGCCGAGCAGCTCTACCGAACCGTCGGCAGCCTGGTGTTGCCGGTCGGGCTGTTGCTGTTGGGCGGTCTGGTTGCCGCCTTCGCCGTGGTCAAGGCCCGGTTCCCACTGCTCGACTTCCTCGACCCGTCCAACAACCGGCCCCGCCCGGAGTGACCGGATCACCCGCTTGCCAGGTCAGTCGAAGAGGCCGAGCTCGGCGGCCCTGGTCACCGCATACGACCGCTTGGTGACGTCGAGTTTTCGGTAGATCGACTTGATGTGGGTCTTGACCGTCGATGGTGCGATGTAGAGCTCGTCTGCGATCTCCCGCTGGGTCAGATCGCCCCGCAGCAACCTGGCCACCGACAGCTCCCGTTCGGTCAGGTCCACATCGGTCGACCGGAGCGGGGTCGGAGCCTCGATCGGCCGGGGGAGCCGGTCCAGTCCGGCCGAGGCCCGCTCGATCACGCCCTGGTGAACCGATCGGCGACCGATCGACAGCGCTTCGTCGAACAGCGCCCGTGCCAGCTCGTCGTCGCCTTCGACAACGCCGACATCGGCTCGGCCACACAGCGCCGACGCCAGCACCTCGCCATAACCGGTCCGTCGGGCCATCTCCAAGCCCTCGTCGCACAGCCGGCGGGCCTCGTTCCCTCGACCGTCGCGTCGCGCCTGCAGTCCCAATTCGGTGGTCACCGCGCTCTCGATGGCGCCGAAACCCGAGGCCAGGCGCTTGGCCGCCAGCAGGTGCTCGACGGCCTGATCACCATCGGGATCGAGCCGGGCCAGGCTGACCCGAACCGCCAGCTCGGGATAGGGGTGCCCTGATGCCAGGGCTGCGTCGAGCGCTCGATGGTAGGCGGTACGGGCCGCATCCCGATCGCCGAGGGCGAGGTGGGCATTGCCGGCGGTGGTTTCGTCGAGCGCCCGGGCGATCGTCGCCCCGGCCTGGTGGTGGAGAGCGGCGGCTCGTTGGGCCAGGGCCAGCGCCGTGTCATGGTGACCGCGGTGGCTCCAGTAGAACGCCAGGGCCGAGATCACGTTGCCCCGCCACTCGATCGGGACCTCGTCCGCGGAGAAGGCGTCCTCCCACTGTCGTGGATCGTCGGGGGCCATGTAGTGCACCCACCACACTGCGATCGGGCCCAACAGGGCCCGGAAGCCGTCGACGTCCTGACCCTCGTGACACCGCCTCAGGGCGGCGCCCAGGTTCGGCAGTTCCCATTCGTGGCGGGGGAACACGTTGTCCGGATCGGCCTCGTAGCGGTCGGCGGCGATGGCCGAGACGATGTCGAGGCAGATCCGGAGATGGGCTCGTCGAGCGTCGTGGAGTTCGTCCGGATCGAGCCGCCGCTCGGCGTCGAGCCGCACCACCTCCAGCATCCGATAGCGACCGGTGGCCGGGTCGAGGCCGATCAGGGAGTGGTCGACCAGCCGGGCCAGCCCGTCTCCCGTCCCGTCGGGGTCCACACCTCGGGCCGCCTCGGCGGTGAACCCGCCGATGAACACCGAGAGCCGATCGAGCAGCTTGGCGTCTCCCGAGGCGAGGAACCGCCGGCTCCAGTCGAGCGATGCGACCAGCGACCGTTGATGTTCCGGTCGATCCCGCCGGCCGGCCACCAGACCGGCCGGCCGTTCGGTCATGGCCCGCAGGATCTCGTCCAACGGCCGCCCCCGGACCAGCGCCGCGGCCAGTTCCAACACCAGTGGCACGCCCTCGGCGGCGATGCAGATGTCGGCCACCTGGGCACGGTTGGCGTCGGTCAACTCGAAGGTCGGCACGGCCTGGCGGACCCGCTCCAGGAAGAGCTGGACCGCCTCGGCCGACGTCAGCTCCTGGTTGGACCGGTGGCCGAGGGGGACGGTCAACGGCTGCACCGTCCAGGTGATCTCGGCGGCGACGTCGAGCGGCC
>CAMYLA010000164.1 GCA_947259095.1 uncultured Acidimicrobiaceae bacterium
AGCGAATCATCGACGATCTGGAACGGGGGGGCTATGTGACGCGGGAGCGGATCGGCAGGCGAAACACGTACATGATCGAAGCCGACCGTCCGCTGCGCCACCCGCTTGAGAACAACCACACCGTCGACGAGTTGCTGAACACGCTGCGGGCCTGACCCGACCGCGGCGGCGCAACCACGGGATCGCACGCATCGCATCGCCGGGCATCGCCGGGCATCGCCGGGCATCGCCGGGCATCGCCGGGCATCGCCGGACAGGTTTCGAACCTGTTGAAGCGCCATCGGCCCGATGGCGGCGCCGGTCGATGTGATCGTCGGCGGGCCCCGACGGTGCCTGCGTTCGAAGAGACACCAAGCTGAAATCCTGTCATTTCGGGACCGGCAGCCATATCGGCAGCGACCGGCCGGTCGGGATGGGGCCAACGACCCATCACCCTAAAGAAATCGGCGATGGGGAGCCGATGACTGGCCCAGGTGTCGGCACGGCGTTGGTGTCGACTCGGGACAGCAAGGACGGGTCGCACGTGCCAAGGCTCATTCGCATCATCGTCGCTCTGACCTTCGGTGTCGGCGCCACCGGCTGCACCGCGATCCAGGCCGATGACGAGGCTGCAGCCCCGGTTCCCACACCACCGCCGGTGGTGGAGCGGGACGAACAGGCCGTGATGTTGCCCACCGACGGCCTGCAACGGTTCGTGGTCACCCCGGCGGCCGCCACAGACCGGGGTGCGGACGACGACGCCGCACCGGGAATCGGCGGCAACGACGGTCCGGAGATCGAGATCGTCGACGATCCCGAAGAGCTGCGGTTCTTCATCGACCCGGACCTGCTCAACAAGATCACCGAGGACTCGACGCTGGTCCTGCGTGACGGTGTGCCCGGCATCATCGACCGAAACGGCGATTTCGTTTCGCTGTCATCGGCCTCTTTCGACGCAGACGCAGACGCAGACGTCGATGCAGACGCAGATGGAGACGCCGAGGACGGCGGCGGCCTGCCTCCCGGCGACGAATCGGGAGACGGCGAAACGAGCTCATCGGACCCGATCATCAACGGCCTGCTCAGCCTCGATGGCGTCGTGGCGGCGGTGGCCATCGGCGACGGCTCCTATGCGGTCACCGCAACCGGTGTCGACGCCATCGAGGGCTATGGCCTGTCGGTGCAGCCGGACGTGCCGCTGGCCCTCAGCGCCGACCCGTACGAGTCCTACCAGTGGGCCCTCGACAACACCGGCGAGAATCTGGCCCGGGTCCAGCAGCCGGCACCGGTCCAGGTGGTCGATGCCGACGCCGATGGTCGCGAGGCAACCGCGGGACCGCGGGGCGACGGCGTGGTGGTGGCGGTGATCGACACCGGTGTCGATTTCGCCCACCCCGATCTGGCCGGCCAGCAATGGGTCAACCCGGGCGAGACCTGCGGCAACGGCATCGACGACGAGGGCAACGGCTTCGTCGACGACTGTCGGGGCTGGGACTTCGGCTACGAGGACAACACACCCTGGCAGTCGTCGAACGGCAATCACGGGACCCACGTGGCAGGGATCATCGCCGCCGCGGTCGGCAACGATGCAGGCATTGCCGGCATGGCCCCCGGCGCTCGGATCATGGACCTCAGCGTGGTCGGCCCCGGCGGCATGACCACTACGGGGCTGGCCCGAGCGATCCGCTACGCCGTCGACAACGGGGCCGAGGTGATCAACATCTCCCTCGGCAGCGCCCCCGGCACCCCGGCACAGGCCGTCATCCCGTTGATAGACGCAGTGCTGTACGCAGACGACAACGACGTGGTGGTGGTTGCGGCGGCCGGCAACAACGCCGTCGACCTGACCTCCTCGCCGAGCTACCCGGCCAGCATCCAGGCCGACAATCTGATCGTGGTCGGGGCCTCGAGCCCCAGCGAGACGAGGGCCTCGTTCTCCAACTACGGCAAGACGGTCGACCTCTTCGCCCCGGGAGAGTTGATCGTTTCGACGATCCCCGGCGGTCGCTATGTGTTCATGAGCGGCACCAGCCAGGCCTCACCGATGGTGGCCGGGGTGGCCGCAACCATCATCGAGAACAACCCCGGATCGACGCCGACGTCGGTCACCAACCAGCTGATCGGCACCGCCGATGAGAACCCGAACTATGTCGGCCAGGCGGCAAACGGGGTCAGGCTGAACGCAGCCCGGGCGCTGGGAATCAACCCCGAGCAGGCCCCGGTCGACGGCGTCGACGGCGGCGCCGACAGCTTCGTGACGATCAGCGGCCTGGCCTCGGCCGAACCGGATGCGGTGGTGGCCAAAATCGCCATCGACGAACCGGGCGGCCAATTCAACCAGCCCCACCACTGGGAAGCTTCGATCGTGGCCATTACCGACGACGGGGTGTTCGGCATCGTCGACCACCCGATCAGCGTGGACGGCCGGCAGCTCACCACCGACAAACGGGGTGCGGTGACGCTCGGCTCCGACATCGAGGAGGCCACCGTCGACACCGAGTTGCCGGCCGGCAGCTACGGCCTGGTGGTGGAGGCCATCCCCGAAACCGACAGCACGGTCCGGCTCGGCCAGGCCTTCATCGCCACCTTCGACGTCGGCCTGCCCGGCGACGACAACGGCGACGGCTCGTTGACCGACACCACCGACACGACCAGTGGGACCGGCAACGGTGGTGGCAACGACGGCTCCAGCGGCAACGACACCACCGCAACCACCAAGCCTGCGTCGTCAAACGGCACCACCACCAGCCGCAGCGGCAACGGGTCCGGTGGCGGTGGTTCCGGCGGTGGCTCGGGCGGCGGCGGCTCCGGCGGCGGCTCCGGGTTGGGTGGCGGCAATCCGACGGCGACGACGACGACCGCCGGCACCTCCGGTGGCGGCAACGGCTCCTCGGGCGGCGGCACCGGGTCAGGCGGCGGCCGGACCCCAACAACCCTCAACGGCACCGCCACGACGGCGGCGGCCGGCAATACAACGACGACGGTCAACGGCGGCCCGCCGTCCACGATGGCCACCGGCGGCACATCGACGACCGCGCCAACCGGGGGCGGTGCCGGTGGCAGCGGCGGCGGAACCGGCAAACCGGACCAGGTCCCGGATCCGGATCCGGTCAGCAATGATCAGTGGTCGATCACCCGGATCTCCCCCACCACCGGCTTGACCAACACCTCCACCATGGTGAGCCTGGTCGGCAAGTTCCCGACGCCGGTCTACGTCTGGTTCGACGATCAGCCGGCAAACGTCTTCTTCCAGAGCAGCAGCTGGGTTCTCCTGATGACCCCGCTCCGGGCCGAAGCCGGGCTGGTCGATGTGCAGATCCGTGCCAACTCCAAATCGCTGGTCATGCCCGATGCCTTCCACTTCTACGATCCGGCCCCGGCCGGTACCGGCGGCGGCTCGGGCGGGAACACGGGATCGGGCGGTGGCTCCGGAGCCGGTGGCGGCTCGGGGGGCAACGGCGGCTCCGGCGGCTCCGGTTCAGGTGGCAGCGGCTCCGGCGGCGGCGGCCCCGGGTCGACCCCCGGGCCCGGACCGGGCGTGACGCTCGACGAGCCGGTCGGCACCACCATCACCTCGCCAGACCCGAGCCAACCGACCACTCCCGGCCAGTCGACAACCACCGAGCGGGGCAACAACGGGAACGGCAACGACACTGACAACGACACTGACAACGACACTGACAAGGACACCGACAAGCGGGCGACCCAACGGCAGGCCAGAGCGGCGGTGCTCGGCGATCCGGTCGATCTCGAAAACGGTCTGCGGGGGACACCGCTGAGCGGGCTGGAAACCATCGGCGGGGTGCCACGCTGCAGCAGCGATCCGTGCCGGACACGCCGACGCTAGCTCGCAACCGCCAACCGCCAACCGCCCGGTGACCAACCGGGGTGCCGGGCGGTCACGGTGCGAGGCCGATCGGGATCAGGTCAGACCGGCGGCCTCGGCGTAGGCGGCCAGCCCGGCCTCGAATGACGACGTTGAGATCGGTGGGGCCAGGACCAACTCGTCCACCCCGAGTTCCCTGGCCTGGCCCACCTTGGCCGCAACCTCGTCGACCGAGCCGGGCCCCAGCGGCAGGCCAAGTTTCAGGCTGAAGTCGTGGTCGGCCACCGACCGGCCGTGATCACTCAGAATCGACTCCAACGTTGCCAGGTGGGCGTCGATGTCCCGCTGGACCCACCAGCCGTACCACCCGTCGCCCAGTCGAGCGGCCCGACCCATCGCCGCAGCCGAATCGCCCCCGACGATGATGGGTGGGCCACCGGGGGTCAGCGGCTTCGGGTTGAGCACCACCCCTTCGAACTGGACGAACTCGCCCGAATAGTCGGCCCGGTCGTCGGTCCAGGCAACCCGGATCGCCTCGATGTATTCGTCCATCCGCTTTCCCCGGCGCTCGAACGGCACGCCGAGCGCCGCATACTCCTCCCACGACCAGCCCGATCCAACGCCGAGCTCGAAACGGCCACCGGTCAGGTGGTCGAGGCTCAACACCTCCTTGGCGGTGAGCAGGGCCGGCCGCTGGGGCAGGATCAGTATCCCGGTGCAGAATCGCAGGGTGGTCGTGACCCCGGCTGCGGCCTGGAACACGAACAGCGGATCATAGATCCCGGTCTCCGGGCCCCAGTTGGCCGAGCCATCCGGCGAGTACGGATACTTCGACTCGTAGGAGGCGAAGAACACCACATGTTCCGGGGCGAACAGCGATCGATAACCCAGGCTCTCGGCAGCCTGGGCGAACCCCTTCACGAACCCGAGATCCCGATTCGCACCGTTGCCGAACATGCCGGCCACACTGATCTCCACGCTCCGCTCCCCACTGTGTCGAACCGATTCGATCGAGAGCCTAGTCCCGCCTCCCGGCCCCGGCCCAGCGAGCCCGTGGTGGTCCCGGCTCATACCCATATGATCCCGGCCGACACTGGTTGCATGACTTCACGAATTGGTATCTCGGTTCTCTGCGCCTCGGCGCTGCTGCTCGGCGCTTGCGGCGGCGACTCGGTCGAGAGCGGCCAGGAGGGCTCGGAGCGCCAGGCCGTCATCGACTGGATGCTGGCCCAGGATGAGACGCCGGAAACGGCTGAGTGTTTCGCCGACGAGCTCGACGAGTACACAGCCGACGTTCCCGACGGCATGGCCGACGCCGTGTTGGCGGCGGCGATGGTCTGCGTCGAGGGCTGATCCCCGCCAGCACCAAAGCGAGAGCCGGGCCGGCGGCGGCCAATGATGCGCCGCCGGCCCGTTTCCTGACTATGATCAACAGCGTTGTCGGATCGTTCCGGCAACGCTGCACGTACGGGAAGACCACAAAGGCCCCCCGAACGTTCAGGTTGACACCATCATTGTTGGGGGAGAGTTCATGTACACCCGTAGATCTCGCGGCTCGATTCTGGCTGCGCTGGCGATCGCGTTCTCCATGCTGCTGGCAGCATGCGGTTCCGACGATTCCACCGAATCCAGCGATACCACCGCCAGCGGCTCCGACGACACGAGCTCGGAAACCACCGCCGCGGAAGACTCCGGCTCCGACACCACCGCTGCGGATGATTCCGGCTCCGACGACAGCGGTGCCGCCAGCGGCGGAACCGTTGCGGTCTCGCTGATCACCAAGGACTCGACGAACGCCTTCTTCGTGGCCATGCAGGAAGGCGCCAAGGCCAAGGCCGAGGAGCTCGGTGTCGACCTGACCGTCGGGTCCGGCCAGGCCGAGGGTGACGACCAGGGTCAGATCGACCTGATCGAGAACGCCATCGCCGCCGGCCAGGACGGGATCCTGATCACCCCGATGTCGGTCAACGTCAACAACGCGATCCAGCAGGCCCGGGACGCCGGGTTGTACGTGATCGCCCTCGACACACCCACCGATCCGCCGGACGTGGTCGACATCACCTTCGCCACCGACAACTGTCTGGCCGGCGAGGCCATCGGCCAGTGGGCCGCCGGCAAGCTCAACGGCGAGAAGGCGGTCATCGCCCGCCTGATCATCTTCGACGACCGCACCGTTTCGGTCGACTACTGCCGGGACAACGGTTTCCTCCGGGGCATGGGCATCGACATCGGTGAACTGACCGTCATCGGCGACGAGCCCGAGTCCGGCAGCTACTCCACCGGAGCGGGCGGCGAGTACGAGATCGTCTGCGTCGAGGCGACCGGGGCCAACGAGGAGGGGGGCCGGACCGGCATGGAGACCTGTCTGTCGCAGAACCCCGACATCAACGTGGTCTACACGATCAACGAGCCGACCGCCTTCGGTGCCATCGCCGCACTCGAGACGGCAGGCAAGACCGTCGGCGAAGACGTCTTCGTGGTCTCGGTCGACGGCGGGTTGGCCGGGGTCCAGAGGGTGCAGGATGGCGGCATCCAGGCCACCTCCCAGCAGTACCCGCTGCTGATGGCCAGCCTCGGGCTCGAGGCGATCAAGGAGATCGCCGAGGGTGGTGCTCCGCCGGAGAACACCTCGGCCGA
>CAMYLA010000165.1 GCA_947259095.1 uncultured Acidimicrobiaceae bacterium
TCACATGAGGGCGGGTCAGTACCTCGACGTCGATGGCCCATGGGGGCCGCTCCATAACATCGCTCGGGAATCCCGATCCGCCGCGCTCGGGTGCCGGCGATACCGGACGCCTTACGCGCTCGGGAACGAGAACGCTCACAGTGGTGCCCAACCCCGGAATCAGCCCCAGAAACGCAACGGGACTGGATGGACGGATGAGACCGACTGGACTCGCCTAGCCGCTTGCCTGGCCGGGAGAGACTTGGATTCGGGCTTCCTGGACGCTCCGGCAGACCTTCGTAATGCGTAGGTCAGGGGTTCGACTCCCGTTTCGGGCTGGCTGACCAGGGAAAACGCGGGTTTGTGGGCTCCACCTCTGTCGGCCTGCGACAGAAAACTACGACTACCTGTTCGAATGGTGCCGGAGTCGCCTTCGTCAAGCAAGGGTCCGGGCTCACCCGCGCCGCCGAGTAGCACCGGCGAGAAGATCTACCGGAGGCCGAGCACGGTGACGAGTGCTTCGTCGATGCCCCACAGCTCCTCTGAGCTGATGTGCGTTGCGAAGTCGCCAAGCCGGGTGGCGTCCACGGCGCCGAGCTGTTCCACCAGCACCCTGGTCCGATCGCCCGCGATATCGATCTCCGGTCGAAAGGAAGCAGGTCGAGCTGAGCGCGAGGTGGGAGCAACGAGGCTGCGATCCGACCCGGCTCTCTGGGCCCCACAGCCATTGATGCAAGGATCGATCCAGTGAGCGATCAGGAAGTAGCCGATGGCGATGATCCATAGCCCGCCCCCGGCTATCACCGCAGCGCGTAGCGACCGAGGTTCTGTCCTCAGGTGTCGGGCGACGATGACGCTTGCAGGGACGCCGATCGCCACCGCGGTCAGATCGAGCACCAGCGACGGGACGGCGTATAAGCCCCCAGCACCGCTTCCCAGCTCCGTGAACGGTCCGCCGAGGGCCGCTGCTACTACTCCACCGGTGAAGCTGATGGCGACAACGATCGTGGTAGTCCAGATCGCCCACCGCAAGATGCGGAGTTGACTGCTTGCCAGAGTCACGACGCCTGCCCGCTCCGCATCCCAGGCGGGGTGCCTTGGGCGGTGCCGTCTCGATGATGGCTGATCGCCACAGTCAGTGATGAGGGCAGACTGATCGGCGGTGATCTCGCGCACGAGAGGCATGCTGGTATGCGTTTTCGGTTCGTACCAGGCTTCGTCGATGCTCGCTGCGTCGGCCGCCGCTGTTGAGCTGGGAGCATGCCAGCCCCCCCGGGTGTTGTCGGTCCTACCTCGGCAGACTGCGCGTTCGACTCGGCCGAGATCGAGTGGGAAGTTGGTCTTCGCCGCCCTGTGATGCTGGGCGCCTCGTTTGTAGGATCGCGGCAGCTCCTCGGACGCGCATCTCGGATAGGAGAGCACATGCTGACCGACGGCTTCAATCACGTCGCAGTCCTCACAGGCGACATGGATCGCTTCATCGGCTTCTACGTCGCCATGTTCGGGGCGCAGGTCGAAGTCGATCATGTGGAGCCGGGCAGGCCCCGGTTCTGCATCCTGTCCGTCGGACCGGGCGCGGAACTCAATGTCTTCGAGATCGACGGCAACCAGGAGCACGCCAAGCAAGTGCCGATGTTCGGTCGGGGTCGACTCGACCACCTGGCGCTTCGCGCAGCAGACATCGACGCCTTCGACGAGATCAGGAACCGGCTCCGTGAGGCTGGCGCTTCGGATGGCTACGTCAGCGACTTCGGACCGATCCTGAGTGTGTTCTATCGGGATCCCGTTGAGGGGACTGAGGTGGACTGGCGCAGCTTCGGGGGCGGTCGTTTCAATGCTCCCTGCGACCATCACTGCTGGATGGGTGCTGGCCAGATTGAGCGGATTGGATGCCAGGCCGGCGACCGGACGTTTGTGAGCGTCCGGGTAGTACCTGATCCCGAGCGGCCTTGTACGTTCGATCGCGCCACGACGCCTACGGGCTCCTGGGTTTTGGTGTGCCGAGGAAGTGCCTGAGGTGGCGGTTGAACTCGGCCGGGTCTTCCAGGTTCGGCAGATGGCCGACGTCGTCCATGATCAGGTTGACCGCCCGTGGAAGGTGGTCGGTGAGGCTCTGGCCGATCATGCGCACGTCGGGTGCGTCGCGGCCGCCGATCACCACCAGGGCGGGAACGTCGATCTCGGCCAACCGGGCGATGGCGTTGTCCTCGGCCCAGACTGCCGGGTCCCGGTTGCGTAGGTGCCAGGCGTGAGACTCCTCCGACATCCGTTCGAGTAGCGCAACGACCTCGGGATGCTCTCTCGCCGCATCCAGCATGGGCAGCTCCAAGAATGCGGCCTTGACCGCTTCGACCCCGTCGGTCCGCATGAGCCTGAGCGCTGGGGCCACGGGGTTGCCCTCGACCCACTTCCAACCGTTGAGCGGCGCAACCGGAGCGAGGACCAGACCATCAACGGCACCGGGGTGGGCGAGAGCGGTGTCGACCGCAATGGTTCCACCGAACGACAGGCCGACGATGTCGGCGCTCGGATAGCCCAGCCCACCGATCAGCGCGACCAGGTCGTCGCAATGTCGATACGGGCCGTTTGGCTCGCTCGATCGGCCGTAGCCCCGCAGGTCATACCGGATCACCGTGTACTCGTCCCGGAGAGCGAGCTGTGGGTCCCACATTCGATGATCAAGGAAGGGACCCCCATGGACGAACACGACCGGCGGACCGTTGCCATCACTGACGTAGAACAGCTGACCCCCATCGACCTCGACATGCCCAGACCTCGACACACCCACCAGCCGATCCTGTCACACTCGTCGCCCCGTCGCTCATGACCTCTGAGCCTGGACCCCTGGCGCATCCGGCAACGAGTCGACACCGCTACGACGAGCGCTCCCTACTCAACGTCCTGGCGATGACCGAATGACTATCTATCGACTCTTGACCTACTATGTCGATATTCGATAGAGTAGCGCCATGGCGAAACGCAAGCCGAACCCCGATGACGTGGACAGCTACCTGCCCCTGCCGGCGTCGGCCATGCACATCATCGTGGCCCTCGCTGGCGGCGAGAAGCACGGCTACGCCATCATGCGAGACATCGACGACCTCTCCGGAGGGTCGGTGACGATGGGCCCCGGCACCCTGTACGGGTCGATCAAACGCATGATCGACCAGGGCTTGGTCGAAGAGACCGACGAGCGGCCCGACCCAGCGCTGGATGACCAACGCCGCCGCTACTACCGCCTTACCACCCTCGGTCAACGCGTCGGAGCCGCGGAACGGTCCCGCCTCACTGCGTTGCTTGACGCGGCGCAGCTGCGCCGGCTCGGTGTCGCGACATGAACCGGTTGGCCCGCCTCACGTTGCTTGCCTACCCGAGGTCGTTCCGAAGCGACTTCGGTGCCGATTACCTCCAGGCCGCCACCGACCTCTCCACCCACGACCAGCACGGCCGTCTACGTATCGCAGGCCGCCTCGTCGGCGATGCCCTCACGACCGCACCGAACCTGAGATGGGAGTACCTCATGAAACCCGCGAAGCTCACCCTCACCGTCGTCGCTGCCGTCGCCGCAGCATTCGGCATCCTCCTCGGAGCGCCGATGGTCGCAGTGCCGGCAGTTGCCATCTTCGCCGTACTGGTGATCGTCGCTCGACGCCATGAGCAGCCGATCGCGGCCGAAGCCGCCGCGTGGAGCGAGCGCTGGTATCTCTGGGTCGCAGTCGCTGCCGGCATGTTCTTGGTCGGCTTCGCCATGCTCTTCACCGAAGAAGATGGCGGCCTCAGCAGCGTAGCCTGGGCGGTGTGGATCCTCAGCTGGCTCGCCGCTGCCGTCGTCGCCACCGTCGGACTGGGCCTTGGCGCCACACGCTACGTCAATCATCATCGCACCTGAACCGCCAATCGAACGAGGACGAACCGTCACAACCGATCCCGGACGCCCGGAAACAGAGTCCCGTCGGGGTGCGGTGACGTGACCAGGTCGGCGATCGCAGTAGGCTCGACGCCTGAGAGGGTGGGGGCACCTGATGAGCCCTGATGATGTGCCGTACTCGAGCGGTCCGATCATTGTCTTGCTGGGTGGGATAGCTCAGCTGTTTGGATTTGGAGGGTCGATCGTGCGTCCAAGCTGAGCAAAGTCATGTGGGCACCGTGTCTGTCTGCCGGCCGCGGTCGCCCCGACACGGTCCATTGACATAGCCCAGCGGAGGCTGCGACTGCGTTGCACGGGGTTCAAGGACCGGAAAGTATGGCTGGTATGCGTGTTGGTGTTGCACATCATCTCGGTTGGGCGGTCTGGGTCACGGCGACGAACGATCACGTGGTCGCCGACCGGCGTCGGGTCGAACTCGTCGACGACGAGCTTCCCGCTGCCCCGATCCACCATCGAGGCGGCGCTCACGAGATGCACGCATCGAACGGCACTCTCGACGATGAAGAACTTGAAGCACTAGTTGCTGAAGTACGCAGCACCGTCCGACGATTGACCGCTGCTGCACTCGATGAGCTCGTCTGGAGCGTGGAAGGCTCGATCGAGTCGATCTCGTTGCGGGACTGGCCCTCCGACTTCCCAGATGAGATCGAAACGCAGCGGAAGCCGCCGTACGAAAGCCAAGCTGACTCGATCATGTATCGGGAGATCCTCGCCGAGCTGGCCATCGAGCGGGGCTGGTCTGTTCATCGATTCAACGCAGCGCAGATTGAGACCCAGGCAGCTGCGATTCTCGGCGAACGCACCGAGGAGGTTCTACATGGCCCCCGGGCTAACCTCGGCCCACCCTGGAACAAAGACCACCGCATTGCTCTGGCCGCAACGATTGTCGCGTCGGCATCAACGTGAGTTCGCAACACCGGGCCATCCGCGGTCAGCTGGCCGGGATCAGCCGCTCGGAAACGAGACGACGTAGGTGCGGCGAGCGAGCCACCTCGACGGGGGCCTGGTCGCCACGGTCGGTGACCATCGGGTGCTGCCGACCGGTGTTCCTCAGCGCGCGGTAGTGCCGTTATCTCTAGTCCGCTGCTGTTGCGGGCGTCTGGCCTGGGGGTCTGTGTTATGGACATGTCGTTGACGCAGGGGGTCGGCGGGGTGCGTGGT
>CAMYLA010000166.1 GCA_947259095.1 uncultured Acidimicrobiaceae bacterium
GATCACGCTCCGGCTCATCGGGCTCGTTATCGGGCTGTTCGATCCGGCGGGGGAGCGAACCGGTGGCAGCGGCCTGGCCGGTCCGAACCGGCAGCTCGCATCGCTCGAGACGTCGAGCACAGCCCCGCCCGCAGCCACCCTCGCACCAGCACCAGCACCAGCACCAGCACCAGCACCAGCACCCGCAGCCGATCCGGCCGAGATCGTCGGGACCATCGCCGCCTGGTCGGTTCCCGTGCTGGGTCTGGCGGCCGGGGTCGCCTCGGTCCACTGGTTGCACCGGGTCTGGGGCAACTGGGCGACCCAGGGCAGGCCCCGCCACGGCGAGAGCTGGGTGGTACTGGCCTGGCTCGTACCGCCGCTGAACCTGTGGCGGCCGGCCGAGATCGTGATGGACATGTTCGCCGACCGACCGGGCATGCGCAGTATCGACACCTCCTCATCCTGGCTGATCGCACTGTGGTGGATTCCCGGGGTCCTCGGCGTGGCGAGCACCGCACTGCTGGTCCTGCGGGGCGACTGGTTCCCTCCGACCGAAGCCCGCCACCAACTCCTCGTGGCCCACACCCTCCTCGCCATCTCCGCCGCCAGCGGCCGCTGGTTGATCACCGAACTCACCAGCCGGCACGACCTGCGGGGATGACGTCGACGCCCACCCCGCCCCACCCCGGACCAGAACCAGCCCCCGAACACCGAGCGCGGGCTGCGTTCGCCTTGACCCTGAGATCGGTGGCCAACAGACTTGGAAGATGAGTCGCCACGACATCACCACCCAGGAACAGCTGCGCAGCCTTTACCGCCAGCCGACGCAGCGGGTGGTGGAGAAGAAGGGCACGACGATCGACGGTGCCACCGCCCGATTCGTCGCCGACTCGACCTTCCTCTGCCTGGCGACCTCCAGCGACGACGGTGGCTGCGACGTCTCCCCCCGGGGTGGTCCGGCCGGACAACTGAAGGTGTTGAACGACGGTCGAGCCGTGGCCCTGCCCGATCTCTCCGGCAACAACCTGATCGACTCGCTGACCAACATCGTGGCCAACCCCTATGCCGGGCTCCTGGTGCTGGTTCCCGGCAGCGACGAGACCCTCCGCATCGACGGCCCGGCCCGGCTCACCACCGACCCCGACCTCCTCGGACTCTGGGCCGATGAGCTGCGGACCCCGAAGGTCGCTGTGGTGATCGACATCGACTCGGTGTTCATGCACTGCGCCAAGGCGTTTCGCCGAGGGTCGGTCTGGGATCCCGACAGCTGGCCCGCCGTGTCGGAAACCGCAGCCTGCGAGATGTTCAACGACATCAGCGGCAGCGACATGCCCCCGGTCGAGATGCGGCGCTATCTCGAGGTCAGCTACGCCGAAGACCTCGAAGCCGAGCTGGTCCGGTAGCGCCCGGCATTCCACGCCGCCAGGCCGACCGTCGGCGTCAACGGCAACTGGTGAGTTCGTCTCCGGACAGGAACTGCTCCCGCATGCGACGATCCATGACATCTCGGCTCAGCTCGCAGCCGATCCGCTGGTCCAGGACGTCGAGCCGACGGATCACCCCGTCGAGCCCGCCGCTCCACACCATGCCCTCTGGCCCGACGACAACGTCCGGCTCCCGCCGACCGTAGCTCTCGCCGAACGCCGGACCGAGCCGTTGGCCGGTCTCCCAGTCCCACAGTTGCACCTCGCCGGAATGGCGGCTGGTCCCGATCACGGAGAGTCCGTCCGTCGAGAACGTGACGTCCCACACGCCTCCCGGGTGGGGGGCCATCGAGCGCAACAGGGTGCCATCGAAGTCGATGATGTCGATGTTCTCGATCGATCCTCCCAGGGCCACGATCGGTCGGTCGGGATGGACGGCAAGGGTCTGCGGGCCGTCCTGGGAGACGTCGATGGCAACGACGCCATCGCCATCGCCGTCGTCACCGCCATCGCCGCCGCCGTCGACCGGCGAGAATCGCAGTTGCCGGTCCCATCCCAGGGAGACGACCGTCTCGCCGTCGGAGGTGAAGGCCACGCCGGTGACCACGCCGTCGTGGCCGGTCAGCCGGGTGACCTCTTCCAGTTCGGAACCGGTCCAGAGCGTCACCGAGCCGTCGTCGCCGCCGCTGGCCACCCAGCGACCATCGGCCGATGTGGCCAGCGCCCGGATCGCTTGGCCGGCGTGACCGTCGGCCTCGGCAACCAGCACACCGCGGCCGGCATCCCACAGTTCGAGGCGCCCGGCCGCCGACGCAGTGACCAGCAACACGTCGTCGACGAAGCCCACCGCCTCGGTCTGTCCTCCCAGCCGATGGAGGAGCGAGCCGCTGGCGGCGTCGTGAACGGTTGTCCCGCCGTCGGTCGCTGCGGCCAACACCGAGGCCGAGGGGGAGATCGCCAGGTCCCGGATCGGGTCGACCTCGGCCAGCATGTCGTCGATCTGGGCCAGCTGTTCGAACAGCCGCCAAACCTGCACCCGTTGATCGTCGCCAAGTGACACGATCCAACCGTTGCCGGAGATGGCGGCGTCGCTCACCTCATCGGTGTGGACCTCGGCACTGGCGTTTTCTCCGATGAGCAGCCCGGTGGACGGGTCGGCGCGGCGAAGTCGACCGTCGGCCGCCCCGATCAGCAGCTCGGTCCCGCCGTGGGCCGGTATGAGACCGGCCGGGCGCCGGACCTCGGGATCCGACACGACCGCCGCCGGTTCGAAACGATCGTCGAGCACCGACCAGGACTTCACGGTGTTGTCGGTGCTGGCGGTGACCACGAGGTCGAGATCATCGATCATCACCACCTCCCACACGTCGTTGCCGTTGTCGCCGGCCGTCACCGGCTCGCCTATCTGGCGCCCGGTGGCGACATCGATCATGCGGAGATTGCCGATGCCGTCACCGACCGCCAGCCGCTCGTTGTCGAGGAAGTCGATGCTGAGGAGGTCGAAGCCGTCGCCGTCCAGCCCGTCGCTGATCTGGGTTCGTCCGGCCCGATCGAAGACCTTGATCGAATCCTCGGTGGCAAGACCGACCAGCGCGCCGTCGTCGGAGAAGGCGACGTCCCAGATGGTGACCCCGCTCATCCGCTCCAGCTCATGGAGCAGGATGGGCTCGGGCTCATCGGCCATGAGGTCCCACAGGATGGCCTGAAAGCCGCCGGTGCTCATCAGCCATCGACCGTCCATCGTCACCGCCAGCGCCTTGACCCCAGACTGGTGGGCGTCGTCGAAGCGGTGGATCTCGGTCCGGCTGACCCGATCCCAGAACACGACCTCACCGTTGCGGCCACCGGTCACGAACGTCTCGCCTTCCGGGGTGATCGCCACCGCCTGCATGTCGCCGACCACGACGGGGAGGCCGAACGGTTGGGGGAGTCCACGGTTGGCGTCGAGCCCGGCTCTGGCCTCGACCAGCGCAGCCCTGGCGGCCGCGGTTGACGGGTTTGCCCTTGCCATGCTCTCCAGGGCCAGGCCGGTGGCCAGGACCGGTTGATCCGAGGCGTTGCCCGCTGCCGCGGCGGCCAGCGCCTGCACCTGCTGGGCCTCGGAAGCCCGCTGGCTGGTTCTCGATTCGCCGAGCGAGACGAAGGCGACGACCGAGGCAACGACCGCCGCCGCGGCCAGCACCGACAGGGAGCCGATGGCCAGCCGCCGGTTGCGTCTGGCCCGGCCGGCCCGTTCGGCCTGATCACGCTCGGCCTGCTCCCGAACCTCCTTGGCGGCGACCAGGAATTCGACCGCCGTCGGCTCCAGCTCGTCGGCGTGGTCGTCGAACCACTCCAGGGCACCGGCCAGCTGGGTGCCTCGGAACAGCAGGTCCGGGTTGCGGCCCTGCGCGTCCCACTCGGCGGCGGCGATCCCGATCCTCCGTCTGGTCTGCAGGTTCTCCCGGCTGTCGTCGACCCAGGTGCGCAATCGGGGCCAGGACTGGATCAGGGCCTCGTGGGCCACCTCGACCGCATCGTCGTCGACGGTGAGCAGCCGGGCCGCGGCCAACTTCTCCAGCACCTCGGTCAACCCACCGAGCCCGCCGAGCGCCTGCCGCTTGACCCGCCGCCGGGTGTCGGGGGTGCCCTCGCCGGGGTTGATCAACTGCAGCAGCAACCGTCGGGCCGCCTCCTGCTCATCGGCCGACAGCTGGGTGAACACGTCCTCGGCCCGCTGGGCGATGGCCCCCGACACCCCACCGGCGGCGTGATAGCCCTCCAGGGTCATCTGGCTTCCCCGGCGCCGGATCCAGGTCTCCATCAGGGCGTGGCCGAGCAGAGGCAGCGCCCCACCACTGGCAACACCACCCCCACCGACGTCGTCGAGGATGGTGTCGGCCAGCCCGTTCTCCAGCCGCAACCCGGTTCGCTGGGCCGGGATCGTGATCGCATCCCGAAGCTCCTGGCGGCTCATCGGCCCGACCAGCAACTGGCTCTCGTTTATGCGATCGCTGAGCCACGGGTAGGCGGCACAGGCCCCGTAGAAGTCGGCCCGCAGGGCGATGGCGATCTTGATCCGGCTGTGCTCGGACTCGGTCATCGAGGCCAGCGTTTCCAGGAACAGCTCCCGGTCGGCCCGGTTCTGGTTGAGGGTGAACAGCTCCTCGAACTGGTCGATGGCCAGCAGGGTGAAGCGGCCGTCGTCGAGCGATCGCCGGGCCCCGTGGGGCAGGTGGTCCCGGGTCAGGGGCTCCGCGCCCGACCGGTTGCCGATTGCTTCGCTGGTCAGCTCGTCGCCGGCCGATCGGGTTTCGGTCGACTGGGTTGCCGGTGACCGGTGCGGTTGGCCACCGCCACTTTCCGCGGCGCCGGCCTCGGTGTCGGTCCCCGCCCCGTCGGCCTGGATCCGACGGAGTTGGTGGACCAGCTCGCCGACCGCATCGCCGCCCGGATTGAACAGCGCCACCCGCCACTGCTGGCTCCCGGCGATGGCCCCCCGACCCAGCAGGGGGATCAGCCCGGCCCGGACCAGCGACGACTTGCCGCTGCCCGATTGGCCGCCGATCACCACCACCGGATGGTCCTGCAGCCTGGCCACCAGGGTGTCGACCATGTCGTCGCGGCCGAAGTACAGCTCGGCGTCCTCCGGCTGGAACGCCGCCATACCTT
>CAMYLA010000167.1 GCA_947259095.1 uncultured Acidimicrobiaceae bacterium
CTGACCGAGGCCCGCCGGCGCGGCCTCCTGGCCTCCGACGCGCCCTGGCTGGCCTTCGTCGATGACGACTGCCGGCCGGCGCCCGACTGGGTGGCCGAGGTCCTCCACTTCATCGATCTCCGACCCGAGGTGGCGGGGTTCAACGGCTTCAACAGTCTCCGGTTCGCCGACGGCGTTCGACGTCCGTGGGTCAACCCGGAGATGTTCGCCGCCATGAACCCCGTGAGCGGCGGCGAGCCGATACGTCGGCGAGAGCTGCACGGAGCCGGCCTCGTACTCCGCCGCCAGGCCGTGATCGGTTCCGGATGGCTGGATGCCCCCTATGTCGACGACCGACGAGGTCGGAGCCTGGTCTCGGGCGGCGACAACGCCCTGTCGATGCGAGCCGACGCCGGCGGGGACGGAGGTGGGCTGTGGTTCGTACCCCGGGTCCGGCTCGACCACCTCATCGACGCCGAACGGCTCCGGCTCGGCTACCTGACCCGATTGATGTTTCGCCTGGCCGAGTCGCGGCCGCTGATCGAGGCCATGGCCTGGCCTGCGTCCCGACCGGGCTGGCACCGTTGGTCGATCCGCTCGGCAGCCCGTCGGACGGTCAAGGCCGCCATCGGCCGTGCGGCCTGGCCCGATCGTCTCCCGCTCGACCGAAACGGTAGCGGTCTAGCGGCCCGGGCCCGGGTCATGCTCTTCGGGTGGGCCAACGCCATCGGGTACGCCGTCGGGTACGCCCGACTGGCGGCCGATCCGGACGGTCGCCTGGATGCGATACTCGGGCTGGTGGCACCGGGAGGGCCCGACCCGGTCCCGGCCCGCGCCCAAGCCCAGGCAGGCGCTGTTACCCCCGTGATCTCGAACCCCGGGCCGGCCGGCTCACGACCGACCTCAGCGGTGGCCATTGCCTGCCACAACCACGGGCACCTCCTGGCCGATGCCATCGACAGCGTGCTGGCCCAGACCCAGCGACCGGACGAGATCATCGTCGTCGACGACGGCTCGACCGACGACACCCGCCAGGTGGTCGAGCGGTACCCCGATGTCTGCTACGTGTACCAGACGAACCAAGGGCTGAGCGCCGCTCGGAACAAAGGACTGACCCTGTCGTCGTCCGACGTCATCATCTTCCTCGACGCCGACGATCGGCTGCTCCCCGAGGCGGTGGAGATCGGGACCCGGCGACTGGCCGAGCGACTCGAGCTGGCCTTTGTGTCGGGCGGGTACGTACGCATCGATGAAGGGGGGGCCGTGCTGACCGCTCCAACCCCGGCCGCCGTCCCGGACGGCGAGAACTACTGCGCCCTCCTCCGGGCCAACTACGTCGGCATGCATGGGGCGGTGGCCTACCGGCGATCGACCCTGGTGGAGCTGGGGGGATTCGACACCGGGCTGACCTGCTGTGAGGACTACGACGTGTACCTCCGATTGTCGCGGATCCACCCGGTCGGTACCCACCCCGAGGTGGTGGCCGAGTACCGCACCTACGAGGGCTCCATGTCGGGCAACGACAAGCGGATGCTCTCGACGGTCATGGCCGTGCTCGAGGCCCAACGACCACATGTGGCCGGCAACCCCGAGCGTCAGGCGGCACTGGCCGACGGAGGCCATTACTGGTTCAACCTGTACGGTCAGCGGGCGTTCAATCGATCGGTCGCAGCCATCCGCCGCGGCAGCCGTTGGTCTGGCCTGCGAGACCTCGCCGTCCTCATCCGGCTCGCCCCGGGCCGGTCGTGTCAGCTGCTCTCGCACCGAACCTGGATGAAGTGGGTCCGTCGACGGGACCGCCGCCGCAATGCCCGGTTGCAGGCTGGGCGACCGGCGACGGTCCGGATGGGCGAACTTCGGCGTACCGTCCCCTTCAGCCGAGAGTTCGGCTTCGATCGAGGCCTCCCGATCGACCGCTATTACATCGAACGCTTCCTCGCCGCCCACCGACGCGACATCGCCGGGCAGGTCCTGGAGATCGGCGATTCCACCTACACCCACCGGTTCGGTGGTGAACAGGTCACCACCGCCGAATGCCTCCACATCGACGACCCGGCTGCGACCTACCAGGGCGATCTCAGTGACTGCCCCCAGATCCCGGACGGCAGCTTCGACTGCGCCATCGTGACCCAGACCCTCCATCTGTTGTACGACCCGAGGCGGGCCGTCGCCTCCCTTCACCGCATTCTGAAGCCAGGTGGCGTGCTCCTGGTCACCGTTCCCGGTATCAGCCAGCTCAGCGACGATCGGTGGAACGAGGAGTGGCACTGGTCCTTCACCGATCGTTCCCTCGGCCGTATGCTGCGCGAGCAGTTCGGCCCGGGCCGGGTGTCGGTCGAGGCCCGAGGCAATGTGCTGGCCTCGATCGCGTTCCTCCACGGGCTGTGCTCGGCCGAGCTGCGGACATCCGAGCTGGACGTCGACGATCCCCTCTACCAGACGGTGGTCTGCGGTCGATCGATCAAGTCCGAGGAGCCGGGATGACCTCCAAAGCCGTTATCAGAATCGCCCCCTCCCGTCGGCTGGCACTGCCCCGGCTGGGCGAGGTGGCACGTCGCCGTGAGCTGCTGGTCTTCCTGGCCTGGCGTGACATCTCGGCCCGCTATCGACAGTCGGTGCTCGGCGTCCTGTGGGCGGTCATCCAACCGTTGGCCATGATGGCCGCCTTCACCCTGGTCTTCGATCAGGTGGCCGGGATTGAGACCGGTGACACTCCCTACGCCCTGGTGGCCTTGAGCGGACTCGTCGTCTGGCAGCTCTTCGCCCGGACGCTGGCCGGGGTGGCCTATGTCGTGGTCGGCAATGCCGGCATGGTGACCAAGATCTACTTTCCCCGTCTCATCCTGCCGCTGGCCACGAGCCTGGCCGCCCTGGTCGACTTCGCCGTCGCCATTCCAGTGCTGCTGGCGATGATTGTCATCCTGGGGGGCGAGCTCTCCTGGACCCTGGTCCTCCTCCCCGCCGTCGGTCTGATGGCCACTGCCATAGCACTGGGCATCGGGCTCTGGCTGTCGGCCATCAACGTCCGCTTCCGGGATGTCGGCCACGCCGTGCCCTTTCTCCTTCAGCTCTGGCTGTTCGTAACCCCGGTGGCCTACCCGCTCTCGGCGCTGCCGGACCCCTGGCGGCGCCTGGCCCTGTTCAACCCGATGACCGGGGTGGTCGACGGCTTTCGCTGGAGCGTCCTGCGTTCGGGCGACTTCCCCTGGGGCGAGCTGGCGATGTCGGCCGTAACCGGGACCGTCTTCCTGGTCACCGGGGCCATCTTCTTCCAGTCGACGCAGCGATCGTTCGCCGATGTTGTCTGACCGTCTCGGCTCCCGCCGATCAGGTCTGGTCCTGATGTACCACCGGGTGGCCGACCTGGACGTCGACCCATGGGAACTGGCAGTGACCGAGGAGCACTTCGAGAGCCAGCTCCGACATCTCGCCGTGGAATGGAACCCGACCCCGCTCCGATCGATCGCCCTCGAGCGCCCACTCCTGACTCGAGGCCGCCCCAAGGTCGCCGTCACCTTCGACGACGGCTATGTCGACAACCTGGAGCGAGCCGTACCCATCCTCGAACGCTACGAGATCCCGGCCACGATCTTCATTACCACCGACACCATCGACCGGCCGGGCGAGTTCTGGTGGGATCGACTCGAGCACATCTTCCTGGCCACCGCCGACCTGCCACCACACCTGCCCGACGAGGCCGCCGCCCTGCTCGACGACGATCCGGTCGTCGGCTCGGCCGATCTGGCCGCCGTCCAGGCCGGCCCATCATGGCGGGCCTGGGAGCCCTACCGGCACCCCCGACACGGCCTCTACCGCCGGCTCTGGCAAGCGTTGTTCGACTGCGCTGGGGAGGAGCGGACCCGCATCGTCGACACCCTCAGCGTTTGGGCCGGCCACCGACCCGAAGGTCGAGGGTCGCACCGAACCCTCGACCGAGCCCAGCTGGTCGAACTGGCGGCCCATCCCCTCGTCGATTGCCAGGCCCACTCAACCGACCATTCCCCTCTGCCGACCCTGACGGCGGCGGACCAGTTGACTGCCTTGCGTGACAGCCGGGCCCGGCTCGAGGCCCTGATCGGCGGCGACATCTACGGGTTCGCCTACCCCCACGGCGCTATCTCGCCGGCGACGCTCCGGCTGGCCGCCGAGGCCGGCTACACCTACTGCTGCACCACCCACACCGGCCCGGTCCACCGCTCCACTCCCGACCACGCCATCCCCCGCTGCGGGGTCGGCGACTGGGCCGCTCCCGAATTCGAGGCCCAGCTCTGTCGCTGGTGGGGCGGCGAGGGATGAAGCGAGCCTACCGGCCCGGTTCAGGGCAGGACCCAGCGGTGAGGGATCACGGTGCTGCCGTAGTTGGTGTGAGCGGTGACGACCCGCCCGTCGATCGGACCCTCGACCACGTCGAAGAAGGCCGCTCCCTCGAGGTGGTCCTGGAGCTCGCCATGGAGGTAGACCGCGGCGTTGATCCGGTACCGGCCGGGCATCAGGAGGCACTGCGGCAGCTCGCAGGTGAGCTGGTCGGATGGGCCTGCACCGACCAGATCGGTGGCGCCGGCCACCTCGGAGTCGAAGAACGTCACCGGGTGCCCCTGCTGGTCGTAGACGGTGAAGGAGCACGCCAGTCCCGTTCCGCCGCCGGTCAACTGGAAAACGAACCTGGCCGACCGACCGACCGTGATGGTCTTGGGGCCGGCGATCGACTCGGGCGGGCCGGCTCCACCGGCGTGCTCGCCGATGTGGACCTGACGCAGGCGAATCCGCCCGGCACCATTTCGCTCATCCCGATCGAGAAGATCGCCGGAGGCGTCCTCCTGAAGCGATCCGAGGTACTGCTCGACCACGGTGTCGACCGGACCGTCGGCGACCACCGAACCGGCCCG
>CAMYLA010000168.1 GCA_947259095.1 uncultured Acidimicrobiaceae bacterium
GCTCTTCGCGTCGCGGTCCGCCCTGGAGGTTGCTCCGGCTTCAGCTACGAGATGTTCTTCGACGGCGAACTGGCCGACGAGGACAAGGCCACCGAGCTCGGCGGTATCCGGGTCGTTGTCGATGCAACCAGCGCCCAGCTCCTGACCGGCGCCACCCTCGACTACAAGGACGGACTCCAGCAGACCGGCTTCTCGATCGACAACCCCAACGCCCAGCGGACCTGTGGCTGCGGGCAGTCCTTCTCCTGATCCGTCGCTGAAGCACGGGCCGGACGCGACCGCGCCCCGGCCCGAGAGCCGAGGCGCCTGAAACCCTTTCGGGACACCGGTCGCCGATCAGAGCGCCGATCAGAGCACGGTGCTGGCGTTCTCGATGTACTGGCCGTGGCCGGGGGCGATCGACCTTATCCGGTACGACTTCACCTTCTCCGGCAGGCCGACCGGTGCCCCCGATTCGTTCACATGGTCGCCGGCCAGCAAGGTCCGCTCCTGTTCGAGCACGAACGAGAATCGGCCGTCTGAACCGTCGTCGATGGCGACGGCGGTGATACGGAATTCGGTGGCGTCGATCTTGTAGCCGTCGCCGAGCACATCATCGGCGCCATCGAACCCGGCGGGAGCCACCAGTTCGGCGCCGGTCCGCTCCTTGAGCTGCTGTGCGCCTGCCGAGTACGCCTCGGCGGTATCGGTGAGCACGATCCAGCGAATGCGGTCGCCGCCGCAGCCACACAACACATCGAGGTGGCTCGCATCCTGCGGTCCGGGATCGATGATGACGATCTCGTCGATCCCGATCAAGTAGGTGTTGAGGCCCGGTTCGTCCCCGGAACCGGCGCAGGCGATCCGGCGTACGAGGGGGCTCAGGGCCCGAGCCACGCCCGGCGTGATGGGTGGCGGTGGTACTGGTTCTTCGGTGACTGACACAAATCTCTCCTGATCACACGTAGCTCAGCGCAGCTCCGGAGGAGCTGTCGGTTTGGGAGGAGACCCTTTCGGGTCTTTCTGGACGGCGTCAACATCGACGACATCACGCCGCCGAAAAGCTCGATTCACCCCGACGAACGAGGTGGAGAACTCCATGGGAACCAGCCGGGAAAGCCGGGCGCCGGCCAGCGGCCGGACAACGGCTCGCACCGGTGGGAGCAGCAACAGCAGGCCCACCAGGCCGGTCAGCAACCCGGGAAAGACCAACAGGGCCCCCCCGAGCAGCTTCAAGCCACCGTCGCCCAGTTCCTTGGATTCCATGTTGGCGCCGCCGGTGGAGGCGGAACCGGTGTCGATGAGGGTCCGTCGAAGCAGCCCGGATGCCTGCCGGAACAAGTAGAACAGGCCGAAGACCGAGAGCGCCACCAACACCAGCATCAATAGCAACACATCGATGACCGTTGCAGCAAGTGCAAAGACACCCAGCTCCACCAGAGCCAGGACGGCCAATGCTTGAGCAGACCTCGTGAACATGGTCCTCCATTCTACCGGGCGCCCCTCCCAAGCCGACTCTGGCTGTTCCCACGGCCCTCTGCCACCCCGTCGCGACCCCCCCGGTCGCCCCGCCACAGGGCCGCTACGCTGGGCCGGGTGGCTCGCCCTCCATCGGTCGATCAGTTGGCAAGATCGCTCGAACATCATCAGCTACCCCATCCGATACTGGTTGAGGTGGCCAGGCGGGCCATCTCCGAGAACCGGGTCGACGACGTCGATGCACTGGTCCGGGAGCGCAAGCGGGAGATGCTGGTGCCGGTCGTCAACGCCACCGGGGTCCTGCTCCACACCAACCTCGGTCGGGCCCCGCTCGGCATCGAGGTCGAGCCCTCCTACTCCAACCTGGAGCTGAGCCTGGCGACCGGCCGCCGAGGCAGCAGGCAGCGGGCGGTCGGTGACACCCTGGCCTCGGCCTGCGGCGCCGAGGCGGCCATGGTGGTCAACAACTGCGCCGGTGCGGTCCTGCTGACCCTGGCCGCGCTGGGGGCCGGGCGGGGCGTGGCGGTCAGCCGGGGCGAGATGGTGGAGATCGGCGGCGGGTTCCGCATTCCCGATGTGATGCGACAGTCTGGGGCCCGGTTGGTGGAGGTCGGCACCACCAACCGATCGAGGTTCTCCGACTACGCCCAGGCCCTCGACGATGACGAGGACCTGGCGATGGTGCTGAAGGTTCACCGGTCGAACTACCAGATCATCGGCTTCACCGAGGAGGTGTCGGTGGCCGCTCTCCGCCAACTCGACGTGCCCGTCGTGGCCGACATCGGTTCCGGGCTGCTCGATGCGGCCTGTCCCTGGCTGGCCGGGCCGCCGCCAAAGTGGCTGGCCGACGAGCCCGCGGCCCGCCAGACACTGCGGGCCGGCGCCGACCTGGTGCTGTTCAGTGGAGACAAACTCTTCGGCGGGCCGCAGGCCGGGATCATCGCCGGTCGCCGGGACCTTGTCGAACGGTGCGGCAAGCATCCGTTGGCCCGGGCCCTGCGGCCCGGCGACCTGGTGCTCCAGGCCGTCCAGGCCACGGCCCTGGCCTACCTCGACCGGCGGGGCGATGACATTCCGTTCTGGCGGATGGTGGCCGCCGACGTGGCCGGACTGGAGGCTCGGGCCAAGGTGATCTGTGACGAGCTCGGATCCTCCGACGGCGGCCCGATCGCCCGGCCGACCGAAACCGAGGCCGTGCCCGGCGGCGGCACCCTGCCGACCGTGACGTTTCCCAGTTTCGGCCTCGAAGTCTCCGGCGATGTCACAGAACAGCTCCGGGCCGGCCAACCGCCGATCGTGGCCAGGGTCGATCAGGGGGCCACCATCATGGATCTGCGCACGGTTGCCCCGGCCGAGGACCGGCTGCTCGGCGCCGCCCTGCGATCACTGAACGAAGTGGCAGGCTGATGGGGCCCAAGCCGTGCCGAAGGTCGTGGCGACCGAAAAAACCGGCCCCGCGCCGGGTTCGGGTCCCGTGACGGTCATCGCCACCGCCGGTCACGTCGACCACGGCAAGTCCACGCTGGTGCTTCGGCTGACCGGTACCGATCCCGACCGCTGGGAGGAGGAGAAGTCGCGGGGCCTGACCATCGACCTCGGCTTCGCCAACACCACGTTGCCATCGGGACGAGACCTGTCGTTCATCGACGTTCCTGGCCACATCCGCTTCCTCCGTAACATGCTCTCCGGGGTGGGAGCGGTCGACGGCTGCCTGTTCGTGGTGGCGGCCACCGAGGGCTGGAAACCACAGTCCGAGGAGCACCTGCGGATCCTCAGCCTGCTGGGCCTGCAGCGCGGCGTCATCGCCCTCACCAAGATCGATCAGGTCGACGAGGAGCTGTTCGAGCTGGCCAAGCTGGACGTCGAGGAGCAGGTGGAGGGCACGTTCCTGGAACGGGCCGAGATCATCGGTGTCTCGGCCCCGGAGGCGCTGGGGATCGACGAGCTGCGGGAGGCGCTCGATCGGGTGGTGGCCGACGTCGACGAGTCCCGGGTCGAGCGAACCCCGAGGCTGTGGATCGACCGGTCGTTCGCCCCGGCCGGGGCCGGCACCGTGGTCACCGGCACGTTGACCGGCGGCCGGATCTCGGTGTCGGATGAACTGGAGGTGGTGCCCTTGGCCCGGCCGGTGCGGATCCGGGGCCTGCAATCCCACCACACCGACCTCGATCGGGTCGATCCCGGCAACCGGGTGGCGGTGAACCTCACCGGTGTCGGCCACGGCGACGTGGCCCGCGGCGATGTGCTGGTGCAACCCGAGGCGTGGCACCACAGCGCCATGGTCGACGCCGAGCTGACCGTGCTCGACAGCCTGGCTCATCCGGTGACCAGGCGGGGGGCCTATGCGGCCTACATCGGCTCAGGCGAGTTCCCGGCCCGGGTCCGGGTGTTGCAGGCATCGCGGATCGAGCCCGGCCAGACCGGCATGGTCCGGTTGTACCTCAACCGCAAGGTCCCGGTCCTGCCCGGCGATCGGTTCATCCTCCGCGAGAGCGGTCGGGACGAAACGGTTGGCGGGGGCGAGATCCTCGACATCGAGCCGACGCTGCCGGCGTCGAAGGCCAGCCCCGACCGATCGATGGAGCGACTGGTGACCGAACGAGGCTGGGTCGAAGCCGACCATCTGGCCAGGTTGATCGGCCGGCCGATCGAACCGACGGTCGGGCGCTGGGTGGTCGACCCGGACGAGCTCGAGCAATCGAAGCGGTCGATCCTCGCTGCAATCGAAGGTGCCGATGCGCTCGGCCTCGACGTCGCCGCACTCGACGATCGTCAGCGGGCCGTGCTGGCGCTGCTGGCGGAAGTCCAGATCGTGGCCGGTCGGGCCACGATCGGCGAGGTGGCCGACCCGCTGGCAGATCATCCCTGGGTGGCGGCGCTGGCCGCCGACCCCTTCGGTCCGCCCGATGCCACCGGCGTCGATCGGGGCGAGGTTCGGGAACTGGTCCGCCGGGGTACGGTCATCGAACAGGACGGCGTGCACTTCGCCAAGTCGTCTATCGACGAGGCCATCGCCCTGGTCGGCTCGGCGCTGGCCGAACAACCAGACGGGCTCACGGTGGCCGAGATTCGCGACCTGCTCGGCACCACCCGCAAGTTCGCCCTGCCGATCCTGGCCCACCTCGACGGCACCGGGGTGACCCGACGGCGCGATGATGTCCGCATCGCCGGACCGCGTATGCCGCCGCCGGGGCTGCGGAGCAAACCCTAACGCCGGGGTTGCGGAGCAACCCCTAACCGAGTTGCTGCGCAACTCTCCGCTGCAAACGATCACCTGGAGCTCAATCGCGGACGGCGTATGCCGCCGGGG
>CAMYLA010000169.1 GCA_947259095.1 uncultured Acidimicrobiaceae bacterium
TTGTCGTTCACCTCGTCACAATCGGCGGTGTCTTCAAGATGCCGGTCGACCGCGTAGCCGGTCTGATCCGGCGACAGGCCAGTCACCTCATCTATCAGTTCGTCGGGTATGTGCCCGGTGTCGGCGTCGGCCGCTCTGGCCAACGCATCGAGCGAATCCGGGACAATGGACCCGTCAGTGACCTTGTCACCGAGAGCCGGATTGGCCGACACTGCGGCCGCCCGCCGAGCGTCGCAGTTCCGGGTGCGTCGGGACCGGCCCGAACCACCCAGCAGATCACGGGCCTTCTTGCGGTCCTTGACGAGGTCGCCGGATGAGCCGGCCACCCGGGCCGCCGCGGTCAACCGCTCAGCGGCCAGGCGTTGTTCCAACGCCTGGGCCCGGCGGATCAGTTCCCGATCCCCCAATGCTCGAAGTGACAGCACCAACCAGTCGAACAACACCCCGACACCGCTGTCGCCCGAGGTGTCGGCTCGCAGCGTGTCGGCCCCGGCCATGCCAGACGGTTGTTCGATCAATGTCATGCGACCAGCTTAAACAAGCAGTGTGACAGTGAAGCAAGATCAACGGTCGAGGGCGAGAAACTCGGCCCGGTTGGGGTCTCGCATGGCGCCGATGTCGTCAGAGGCGCGGTCGACGGCTTGTCATGGATGAGCACCAGGTGGCCGTCGGCTGTGACGTGCGGGAACGCATCGCACAAACACAACGCAGAGCGTCGTCGCCTGATCTCCATCGGGGATTCCGGCGCCGGGGCTGCTACTCGCCGCCGCTCGGTTCGGCCAGCCGGGCGAGCAGACGATCAGGACGATCGGTGTTGATGCCGTCGACGCCCAGCCCGATCAGCCGATCCATCACCTCGGGCTCGTTGATGGTCCAGGGCACAACGGGAATGCCCCGAGACCGGGCGTCGGCCACGAATCCGTCGGACAGGATCAGGATGCCGCCGGCGGATTCCGGCACCTGAAACGCCTGGTACTCGGGATCGACCAACCCGACCAAGCCAAGGCGGTGGAGCACATAGGAGGTGCGAACCTCCGATCCGGTGGCCGATGTGGCCACCTCGGGGCACGCCTGGCGAAAGGCGTCCATATTGGGCTGGGTGAAGCTGCTGACGAGAACCCGGTCCTCATAACCGAACCGATGGATCTGCCGGCACAGCAGGGTCGCTGCGTCCGGTTCGGCCTGCTTGATTTCGATACCGAAGCGATGTTGGTCGAAGGCCTCGAACAGCTCCTCGACGGTGACAATGCCGTTTCCTTGACCCCGATAGGAGAAGGTCCGGCCGTCGTCGGTGGTGAAGGTGTAGCCGAAATCGAGGGCCCGGAGTTCGGCCAGGGTGAGATCACGCACCGCACCGGTGCCGTCGGAGGTGCGGTCGACCGTCTCGTCGTGGATGAGCACCAGTTCCCCGTCGGCCGTCATGTGCAGGTCGGTGTCGAGGACGTGGGCGCCCGACTCGACGGCATGGGTGAAGGCGGTCATGGTGTTCGAGGGACGAAGCAGCTCACCTCCCTGATGGGCGAACACCAACGGCACATTGTCGGCGTTGTCGCCGGGCGTGGAATCGAAGAACGCCGCCTGCTCGATGGAGGATGAGCGGATCCAGGCCGCTGTGTAGAGACCGGCCACCACCGCCGTCACGACGGCGACCGCCATCAGCACCGCCGCCCTCATGTCTACTCCCGGTAGTCGGGGTTGTCCCAGACGATCAGCACGGCGCAATCGTTGACGGTGTCGTCCCGCATGTAGTTCTCGAGGGCGGCCACGGCCCGGAACCCTTCGCTGAGCTGGAAGCTGAGGGTGGGGTCCCGTAGCTCGCCGGCGGTCACCTTGTCGATGTACTCCTGGGCCGACATGGTGTCGACGTACTTGGTGTAGCCGGGCAGCACCCCGCCGGCCACGATGCCCTTCTTGTTGAGGTCCCTCACGCAGCCCTTGCGGAGGGCATACAGCTTGCGGCCGATGCCCCGGCCCCGATAGGCGGGGTCGACGGCGATGGTGGTGCCGTAGTACCAGGGGTTGGCCGGGTCGTGAGTGCCGATGCCGCCCTCACCCGAGATCTCGGGCAGGGAGTGGTCGACATGGTCGAAGTCGAAGTCGACCAGGATGCCCATGCCCAGGCCGATGAGGCGGTCGTCGTCCAGCACCATGAAGTTGCCCTCGGGGAAGGTGACGGCCACGTTCAACATCTCCTCCACCGTGTAGAGGTCTTCGGTGGCCACCGTGTGGAACGTCCGGTGTTCGAACCGGTGGGCCTCCCCGATGCGCTCGGGGTCGAGGTTGGTGTAGATCAGCTCGCCCATTGCCCGGCCATCCTCTGTTCACCCCGGTCGCTCACCCCGGGAAGTCGATCTTCTCGTAGTCGTTGTGGGACGGCAGTCCCCAGCAGGCCCGGAACTCCTTGGTTCGAGGCCGCATCACCGCCCCGCCGCTCGACTCGATGTGGTACGGCTCGCCCGCCACCTGGCAGATGGCCGATGGCTCCCGGGTCAGGGCGACGACGTCGTCAAGGGTGATGGGGGTGGGGCCGCCGGGGCCGGTGGGCCGTTCCAGCAGCTTGTAGGCCGTCTCCAGCCGGCGTTGCGACGAGTCCATGAGGACGGCCGACCGTTCCCCCTCGACCGCCCTGGTCTCCGGATACAGAGTGTGATTGGTGTGCACGATCACCTTCTCGGGGGTGAGGGTGTCCACGGTCCGAACCGAGGGCATGGCCTCGATGCTGAAGCCCACGCCGTCGGCGTCGAGGATCAGGAAGTTGTGGCCCCCGGCCAGATCGGCGGCCATGATGGCGTCGCAGGCCGCAGTTGCCGACTCCTGCATGAGGGCGTGACGCACCACCTGGGGCCAGGTCACCCCCGGGGCTCCGTCGTTGGCGATGAGGTTGTTGATGCCGAGACAGACGCCGACCTCGTTCATGCCGATCTGGCCCAGCGCCCCGGTGGTGGTGAACACCAGGGCGGCCGGGGCGTCCTCGGGCGTGATGCGCAACAGGGTCACGTAGTGGGTGGCGGTGTCGTGCATGTCCCAGGTCTGGCCGTAGATGGCGCTGCGGTCGGCCAGCGCGTCGGGCACGAGCACCGCAGTGCAGTCGTCCTCGATCACCTCGTCTGGATGACGGCCGCCGGCCACGGCCCGGACCGTGTCGACGAAGTCGGTGAAACCGCCCACGATCACCGCTTCAGCGGGCGTGATCCCGGCGGCCTCGGCCATGGCCAGCATCTCGGCGGCCAGGGCGGGGGAGTGGGCCTCGTGGGCGGCGACCATGGAGTCGGCCAGATCGAGAATGTCGGCCCGGGTCAGGGCCTTGCCGTTGGCTCCGTTCCCCGACCACATGGGGGAGGCGGCCAGCTCCACCCGCTCGGCCGTGTAGGCCCGGATCTCATCCCGGTAGGTGGAGCCGTGGAGGGCCCCGATGGCCTCCGGTGACCCGGCCAGATCCAGCACCCGCATCGATGGACGTCTCATGCCAGCAGTTTGCCACAGGTTGTGGTGGCGGTCGATGTGGACGACGGGGTTCACCGCGGGCCGGTGGGTGACGTGCGAAAACCCGGGTCAAATCATTGAACGATAGAAGCAGATACAGGCTTGATGATTTAGCTAAGTAAAGCCCCAAGGGGGGTCAGACGTATACAACAATAAGCACTGTAGTAATCTAACCTATTTTGAGTTAAATCATTGCCTGGGCTCTGGCATGAAGGTACTGTCGGCAGCTCAGTCGGTTATCTGCGGAGGGAAAGTGGGCAGGCATATGGACAAGCAGGCTGGCCCTGTTCGGGCTGCCCTTGGTTGGATCTACAACCGGACACGGCTGTTTCCAATGCTGTCGGATACGGCCGGTTGGGCCCTGGGGCTGGGGCTGGGCGCACTGCTCAGCATGAACTTCCATGCCGGGGTCTTGGTGTGGGAAATCGTGTATCTCAGCATCGTGGCCATCAGTGTTCATGCGGCGATCGGTTTCGCCAATGGTCTCTATAGGCGCCGGTGGCGGGTGACGTCTTATCGTGAAGTCCGTGCCGTGATGTCGGCCTGGGCCGGTGCCACTGCGGTGGTCGTGTTGTTCAATCACCTCTCGCGTCGCACCGGGTCGGATTTCCCCAGTTCCGGGGTGATCAGCGGGTCGATGGCGTCAGCCCTCCTGATGGGCGTGACTCGAGGTGTGTGGCGATCGGTGTGGGAGTCGTCCCGTCGACCGACGCCGGAGGGAGCGAAACGAACCGTCATCTTCGGCGCCGGCGAAGGTGGGGCGCAGATGGTGCGGGCCATGCTGGGAGACCCGGATTCGGCCTACTACCCGGTCGCTCTGCTCGACGATGACCCCCGCAAGTCGTGCCGGGTGATCGAGCGGGTTCGTGTCGAGGGCACACGGCATGATCTCGCCTCCGTTGCGTCACGGCGGGAGGCGGACACCCTGCTCATTGCCGTCACCAACGCCGACGGTGCCCTTGTAAGTGAGTTGACCTCGGCGGCCCGAGCAGCCGAACTCGACGTTCGAGTGCTGCCGACGTCGTCAGATCTGGTCTCGCTGATGACGCTGGCCGACGTCCGCCCTCCTTCGGTCGATGATCTTCTTGGTCGAGATCCGGTTGAGATCGATCTGGAGTCGGTCAGC
>CAMYLA010000170.1 GCA_947259095.1 uncultured Acidimicrobiaceae bacterium
CGCCGTCGTCCGGCACGTCGATCGGAGCGCCGGCATCGGAGGCCCGGCGGCGGCGGATCGACCGGCGGTCGTTCCGTTCTGCGATCGAGCCCCCGGTCTGGAGGAACTCTCGGAGCCGGGGCTGGGACACCGGGGCGTGCTCGACCTCGGCCGCCAACTGCCGCATGTGGCTGATCACGGCCAGGCTCGGCGTCTCCTCCGAATCGGGGATCGCAACACCGGCCAGGGCGTATTCGAAGGGGGTCAGGTTGTCGACCTTCTTGAAACCGCCTGCCTCGCCGCTCGCGGGGCTGCTCACAGGACCACCGCTCCTGATTCCACCAGGCTCCGCAGCCTGGCCTCGGCCCGGTTCTGCAGCGAACGGATCGCCCCCACCGGCTTGTCGAGCGCTTCGGCCGTTTCCGGCCCGGTCAGCCCGAAGAACACTCGGAGCACGATCACCTCGCGCTGCTCGGGGGTGAGGGCCTGGAGCGCCTCATAGGTTCGAGTGGCGGCATCGGACCGCTCGACCAGCTCCGACGGCCCTGCTCCCGGGTCGACAAGGTCGATCGAGAGATCGTCTTCGATCTCGACCCGGCGGTTGCGGGCCCGGCGTTCGTCTATCACCTGGAACCGGGCGATCTGGTAGAGGTAGCTGGCGAAGTTGGCCCGGTTGCCGACAAACCGGTCGATCGACCGGAAGGCCTTGAAGAAGACGGTGTTGACCACCTCGTCGGCGTCGGGGCAGCGCTCGGAGCGGATGAGGGCACCGACCCGCCGGTTGTAGTGCCGGTAGAGCCAATCGAAGCCGTCACTGTTGCCCCGCTTGGCTTTCCTGAGCGCGAGCTCGAACTCGCCACCGTCGCCATTGTTGGCCGTGCCGTTGTCTCGCGCCATAAAACCGCGTCCGCCTCGGTCTCTCCACCTAGTGCATAACGTTGGATCTCGCCGAATGTGTTCGGTCGGCGCCGATATTCACCAGGTGTCCTCCCACGCTGGGAACAGGATATCTCCGTTGTCTCTCCATGTTCACGCAGGCGAGCGATTAGATCACACTGTGCGCACGAACGGTGGTCACCCCGGCGCCTTGACCGCTCCGGGCGCGTACCCGGGCCGCCAGCGAGGCGACGAACCCGGGGCGATGGCGGTCCAACAGGGCCGCCGGGGCGCGTTGCGCCCCGGCAAGGCCTCTACCGAATGTCAGCCTTCGCCGATGTCGACGTGGTATGCCTCGTAGATGAGGTCGGCCCCGCGCTGGCGGTGGCGGGTCAGCTGGCCGAGCAGCTCGATGGCCTGGTTCCGGATGCCAACCGCTTTGTCGGGGATCCTGTCGTCGTCGACCATTGAGACCGAGAGTCGAAGTGCGTCGACCTCTTTCTCCAGGCGTTCGTGGTCAACCTTCAACTGGTTGACCCGGCGCTGCAATCGTGGCTCCTCCTGCATGACCTGGTCGAGGAAACCACCTCGTGCCTCGGTCTGCTTCGCATGCTCCTCGATGCGGATCGTTGCGTGGTCGATGGCCATGGCCACACGAAGGCGCCACTTGGCGCCATCTCCGATGGGGGTGGCGAGGGCGTCTTCCAGGCCCACAACGGCCTCGTAGAGAGCTTCACGGCGGGTGCGTACGGCGTCGAGCTGAACTCGGTCTGCCACAGGCATCTTCCTCTCTGAAATAGTTACCGCCCCACGACAACTGTTTCTATGTTGCAATGAAGTATAGGGCATGCCTGGCCAAGCATGTCCACCTCACCGTCCAGCTCACCGTCCAGCTCACCGCCAACCGACCGCCCAGCGCGGCCTGAGGGGTACGAACGGTCGACGGGGGTCTACGGGCGGTCGACCACAACCTCGTAGCCCGGCTCCTCTGGCTCGTCGTCCACCATCTCGGCCGGGAAGCCGGTGGCCAGGATCTCGGTGCCGGTCGCTTCTTCCAGCCGCCGGATCACGTTCGGCGACCACTCCCGCATGCCGTACCGCTCCGCCGCGTCGGCCACGATCTCGAGCAGCAGCGGCGACACTTCGAGGGGAACCTCTCCCCGGTCGGCCACCGATTGGAACAGCAGCAGGTCCTTGAGCACCAGGTCCATGGTGAAGTTGATGTCTCGACTGCCGTTGAGGATGACCTGGGATTCGGTTTCGTGGACAAACGAGTTACCGGACGAGATCTTGATCGCCTCGTAGGTGGTGTTGAGGTCCATGCCGGCCACCTTGGCCGTGACCAGCGCCTCGGAGAGGGAGAGCAGGTTGGCGGTTGCCAGGTAGTTGGTCACCACCTTGAGCACCGAGGCCGATCCGAGCGGCCCGGTGTGGAGCACCCGGCGGCCCATGGAGGTGAGCAGCGGCAGGATGCGCTCGAAGGTGGGGCGCTCGGCTCCGGCCAGGATGGCGATGTTGCCGGTGGCGGCCCGGTGGCACCCGCCGGACACCGGGCAGTCGGCCGGGAAACCACCGGCGGCGCTGACGACGGCACCCAACCGGGTCACCTCGGCCTCGTCGGTTGTGCTCATCTCGGCCCACATCATGCCCGGCGTGAAGCCGGCCAGGACGCCGTCCGGAGCCTCCATGACCGCGGCCGAAGCGGCGGGGCTCGGCAGGCAGGTGATGACGACATCCACCGCCTCGGCCAGCTCGGCCGGGCTGGACGCCGATGCCGCACCGGCCTCGGTGAACGGCGCAACGGCGTCGGGGTCGAGGTCTCGAACCGTGAGGTCGAAGCCGTTGCGTGCCAGGCTGGAGGCCAACTTGGCGCCGACGTTGCCGAGACCGATGAAACCAACCTTCATGCCGTCTCTCCTTGTCGAGTGGTGGCCGAGTCGCCGCCGGCCGGGGCCGACCGGCGCTCGGGTTTGTGGAACCGGCGGTCGTCGCGGACTCCCAGTGCGGCCAGCAGGCCGAACACCGCCACCACCAGGCCGACACCGAACGTGGCGGCGAACTGCCTCGGTGTCGCCGAATCGCCGATCAACACGTTCATGGTCTGGATGCCGCTGACGATGCCCACGAACATCAGCTGCTGGCTCATGCCGTTGGCGATGCCGATGTCGGCTTCGTCGACCGACCCGGCCACCATCGCCGCCACCGACGGCTGCGACAGCCCTGACGCCGCCCCCGACAGCGACAGCCCGGCGATGACCAGCCCCAGCCCCAGCCCTCGACCGTTGTCGATGTCGACCACCGAGGCCAGGGCAAAGGCCACCATCGAGGCGATCATCAGCACGCCGCCGAGGACGATGGGCTTCTTCTCACCGATCCTGGTGGCCAGGTAGCCGCCGATCGGCGAGGCCAGGCTGAACACCCCCGGTCGTGGCACCAGCACCAGGGCGATGACCCCCAGGGACAGGCCGTAGATCGTGCCAAGCAGTGCGGGGGTGACCACGAACCCGCCCATGTAGGCGAATTGGACGAAGGCCGCAGACAACATCGGCAGGGTGAAGTTCCGCCGCTTGAAGTAGGCCAGCTGCAACATCGGGGCCGGGCTGCGCCGTTCGACGTGGACGAACCCGAAGACGCCGACCAGGCAGACCACCGCCAGCACCAGGACCAGGGGGTCGCCGATGGCCTGGGCCAGCGAGGAGGCTCGAACCTGGCCGCTCAGCCTGGTCAGCGCCAGCAGACCGGCCAGGACCGCACCGCCGAGGGTCAACGCCCCCAGGTAGTCGAGGGGCTGATCGTTCTGCCGGGGGGTCGGCCGCAGCACCCGGTACCCGAAGACCAGCGCCACCAGCGTGACGCCGGCGAAGCCGACGAAGATGGCCCGCCAGCCGACGATCGAAATGAGCGGGCCGCCGGCCACCAGCCCCATGGTGGGGGCGCCGGTCATGGCGAACTGGTACCAGCCCATGGCGGTGGCCCGGCGCTCGGGGGCGTAGGCCTGCATCATCAGGGCCATGCCGCTGGGCATCATCATGGCGCCGGTCAGCCCGAACAGGACCCGGAACGTGATGAGCGAGATGTCGTTCCAGGCCACGGCCGACAACAGGGTGGTGATGAGGCCGCCGGCCAATCCCAGCAGGAACATCCTCCGGTGGCCTTTGATGTCGCCGAGCTTGCCGGCGATGGGGGTGGCAACGGCCATGGCCAGCATCAGGCCGGTGATCATCCAGGTCAGCGTGGCCCGCGACGAGCCGATCTCGTCGGCGATGAGGTCGAGTGACACGGTGACGATGGTCATCAGCGAGCCGAAGGTCATGACCGCCAACATGACGACCGCCAGCAGCACCCGCTGGTAGTGCACGTCCTCGGTCGCCGCCGCCCCGTCGACGTCGCCGAAGACGACAGCCTGCTCGGCTTCAGCTTCTGCGCCGGGTTCGGCGTCGGAGCCGGTGTTGGTGCCGGCGTTGGTGTTGGGGCCTGACGGCGAGGGGTCGATGGTCATCGCTGCGCCCCTCGGGGTCGACCGGCGCTCGGCGGGTCGGCGGCCGGCGATGCGCCGGCGGCGGTTGCGCTTGCGCTTGCGGTCCGGGGCTGGGCGTCGAAGGGGGTGGTGGTGACGGTGGCCGGGGCGGTCGATGAGCGGCCGGGGAGCAGGGCGG
>CAMYLA010000171.1 GCA_947259095.1 uncultured Acidimicrobiaceae bacterium
CGATGCGGAGGTTGTCCTCGATGGTGCCGTGGAACAGGAAGGTGTCCTGGTTGACCACCGAGATCATGGAGCGGATCTGGTCGAAGGACAGGTGGCGGAGGTCGTGGCCTCCGAGGCGGATCGTGCCCTGGTCGGGATCGTAGAACCGCAGCAGCAGGCGCACGATCGACGACTTGCCGCCACCGGAGGGGCCGACGATGCCGATCCGCTCGCCCGCTCCCAGCTCGAAGTCGAGGCCCCGGTGGACGTCGCGGCGGCCCCCGGGATAGCGGAACCGCACCCCCTCGAAGGCGATGGTGGGGGTCAGGGGGGTGGCCAGCGCAGCCGGCTCGGCGTCGACGACCTGAGGCCGGTCGTCGAGCAGCTGGTAGATGCCCTGGGCCGCCGAGCGGCCGACCATGCCCTGGTGGAGCACGGTCCGCAGGTCCCGCATGGGCCGGAATGCCTCGACCCCGAGCATCAGGATGATCAGCAGGGAGGTCAGCTCCATGCTGCCGTTGTCGACCCGCACCGCCCCGAGGGCCAGGGCGGCGGCGGCCCCGCCGGCGATGGCGCTGTCGGTGATGCCCCGGCTCAACACGTTGGTGGCCAGCACCCACATCGTCTCCCGGAACAGGGTGGTGGCCTTGACCTCGAGGGCGTCGGCTCTGGCCGTGCTCTGACCGAAGGCCTTGAGGGTGGCCAGCCCCTGGATCGAGTCGAGGAACTCGGCGGCGAAGCCGGCGTAGGCCCGCTGCTGGTCGAGGGCCTTGCGTGACTCCAGGCGGTGCCACAGGGCGGGGGCGAACAGGGCCAGGAGGGCGAAGGCCAGCATGACCGTGGCCACGGGGAGGTCGACGAGGGCGACCACGGCGAAGATCAGCACCGGGGTCAGCAGCGAGACGAGGAGCTGGGGGAGGTAGCGGCCGAAGTAGGTCTCGAGCTGCTCGACCCCGTCGATCAGCGACAGGGTGACGGCCCCCGACCGGTGGCGGGCGACCGTGCCCGGCCCCAGCGCGGCCACCCGGTCATAGACCGCCCGCCGCAGCCCCTTCTGGACCCGCGCCGCCGTCTCGTGGGCGACCATGGTGCGCCAGTGCTCGAACACCCCCCGCAGGACCATGACGGCGGCGATCAGGACGATCGGCCAGGCCAGCGAACCGACCGAGCGCCCGGCGAACACCTGCCCGATCAGCCAACCGAGCAGGGCGAGGCGAGCCACGCCGAGGCCGACGGAGGCCAGGCCGATGAGCGCGGCCCACCCGATGCGGAGCCGCAGGCCGGCGGTGAAGGCCCAGAGCCTCGGTTCGAGGTGCATCGACCAAGGCTAACCCTCGGCCGCGGCCGGCCGTGAGCCGGCTCCGCCGATGGGCTCACGGACGCCGGTCTCCTCCGCTGGGGGCAGCCGGGAGTCGGCCCGGTCTGGGTGGGGCGACCGCATTCCCGACATACTGTCCCGATGGGGACTCGACCGAAGCTCCGGCTGGCCGACTCCCTGTGCGGCGACGCCCATGCGCTCGACCCCGAACTCGGGAGCGAGTTGCGGGCCCGCTTCAGCGAGGTGGAGCTGGCCGAGCTCATCCTGGTGGCCGGACAGGCCAACCTGAACAATCGGGCCGGCAATGCAGACAAGCGGCTTTGCTCGGCCCTCCGCCGGAGGTCTGAGCAGGCTCGAAGTGATGCCGAAGGCCTTGTCGGTGGACGGCTGGTCGGCAACGATCCTGCCGCTACCGTCGGTGCTCGAACGGGGAGAATCGGATGCGAGGTCTCGAGGGCAAGCGGGCGCTGGTGACCGGGGCCGGCCGGAACCGTGGTATCGGGCGGGCCATCGCCCTGCGGCTGGCCCAGGAGGGAGCCGATGTGGGGGTCACCGGCTACCCCCGCGACCCGGCCACCTTCCCCGACCACGAGCGGGCGATGGGCTGGCGGGGCGCGGCCTCGGTGGCGGCCGAGATCGAGGGCTTGGGGCGCCGGGCCCTGGCCGTCGAGGGCGACGTGTCCGATCCCGATGACGTGGCCGACATGGTCGAACGGGTCCGGGCTGCGCTCGGAGGCCTCGACGTCCTGGTCAACAACGCGGCCCTGCCGTCGGAGGCCGGGGCCGCCACCATCCTCGACATGGACGAGGCCCTCTGGTTCCGGACCGTCGACGTGAACCTCAACGGCCTGTATCTGGTGACCAGCAACGCCGGCCGTGTGATGCGGGACCAGGGAACCGGTGGGGTCATCGTGAACATCTCGTCCCTGGCCGGCCGGATGGGCCTACCGGCCTACGGGGCCTACACCGCCACCAAGTGGGCCATGATCGGCCTGACCCAGCAGTTGGCCCTCGAGCTGGCCGGGGACCGGATCCGGGTCAACTGCGTGTGCCCCGGTTCGACCGACACCGACATGATGGACGGCACCTTCCGGCGCTCGGCCGAGCTGGCCGGCCGGGACTTCGACACCTGGAAGCAGCGGACTGCGGCCTCGGTGCCGTGGGGTCGTCAGGGCCTCCCCGAGGAGCAGGCCGCAGCGGTGGCCTTCCTGGCCAGCGACGACGCCAGCTACATCACCGGCCAGACGATCAACGTCGACGGCGGCCTCCGCATGGACTGACCTGCCGATCGGCCGGCCCGACGCGTCGACCGGCCGGAGCAGGCAACGGCTGGCACCGGCCCGTAGGCCGACGACGGAGCCAGCGCAGAACCTCACCGCTCGAGATCCTCGACGACGGGAGGAACGGCACGGCACCCCTGGAGGCCCAGACAGCCGACTCCTAGCGTTCGGCTTCTCTCGTCCTCGGCGTGAGCGCTGTCGAGTTCGCCGAGGACATTCGTGCTCCCGAACCGGCCACCCTCGATGCCGCCGGACCATGTCAGGCGGCAATTGGAAGCCAGATTGCGTGGCTCGATAACGTCGCGTCCTGTGGACAACGAATCTCGCCCTACCCCCTCCCTCGTGGAGAACGACGAACTGTTGCGCGATCTGGTCGGTGAGATCGACTTCGATCCTGCCGAGCTGAAGGCGAAGTACCTGGCCGAGCGGGACAAGCGGCTGCGGGACGACGGCAACGAGCAGTACGTAGAGGTGACGGGCGACTTCTCCGACTACGTCGACGACCCCTACGTCGAGCGGACCGAGCGGGAGCCGCTCTTCGATCACACCGAGGTCATCATCATCGGGGGAGGCTTCGGGGGGCTGCTGATGGGCGGTCGGTTGCGGGAGGCCGGCTTCGAGGACATCCGGGTCATCGAGAAGGGCGGCGACTTCGGCGGCACCTGGTACTGGAACCGGTACCCGGGGGCCATGTGCGACGTCGAGAGCTACGTCTACCTGCCCATGCTGGAAGAGCTGGGGTACATCCCGAAGCACAAGTACTCGTTCGCCCCGGAGATCGCCGAGCACACCCAGAACATCGCTCGACACTTCGGCCTCTATGACAACGCCTGCCTCCAGACCTCGGTGACCGGCCTCATCTGGGACGACGCCGCCGGCCACTGGGTCGTCGAGACCGACCGGGGCGACCGGATGACGGCCCAGTTCGTGGCCATGGCCAACGGGCCGCTGAGCCGCCCGAAGCTCCCTGGCATCCCCGGGATCGACAGCTACGAGGGACACACCTTCCACACCAGCCGCTGGGACTATGACTACACCGGCGGCGACAACTCCGGGAACCTGACCGGGCTGGCCGACAAGAAGGTCGCCATTATCGGCACCGGGGCCACGGCGGTGCAGTGCATCCCCCATCTCGGCGAGGGCTCGGAGCACCTCTATGTCTTCCAGCGAACGCCGTCGTCGGTCGACGTCCGCAACAATCGCGAGACCGACCCGGAGTGGGCGGCCTCGCTCGAGCCGGGCTGGCAACAGGAGCGGATGGACAACTTCAACACCCTCGTCAGCGGCGGCGATCAGGACGTCGACCTGGTCCAGGACGGCTGGACCGACATCTTCCGCAACCTCCAGGGGGCCAAGGCCAAGGAGGCGGCCCGCAAGCTCGGGCGTCGGCTCGACAGCAAGGAGTACGGCCGACTGCTGGAGATGGCCGACTACGTGAAGATGAACGGCGTCCGGGCCCGGGCCAGCGAGATCGTCGAGGATCCCGAAGTGGCGGCCAAGCTACAGCCCTGGTACCGCCAGTTCTGCAAGCGTCCCTGCTTCCACGACGAGTACCTGCCGACGTTCAACCGCCCGAACGTCACCCTGGTCGACACCGAGGGTCGGGGCGTCGAGCGCATCACCCCGAACGGTGTGGTGGCCAACGGCGTCGAGTACGAGGTCGACTGCATCATCTTCGCCACCGGCTTCGAGGTCGGCACCACCTACACCCGCCGTGCTGGCTACGACATCGTCGGGCGGGGAAGTCAGGGTGGGTCGACCATCGAGTGCACCGCCGAGGGGGAGCAGCGATGGCTCGACGAGATGGCCAGCAAGGCCCGCCTCGGTGCCCGCTTCCGGGCCGAGTGCACCCCGGGCTACTACAACAACGAGGGCCAGACCGGTAACCCAAACCAGTTCTTCAACGGAGCCTACGGGGCGGGGCCGATCCGGTTCTTCCGCATCCTCGACGAGTGGCGGGAGAACGGTCGCCTCGACGGGGTGGCGATCAGCTGAACCGCGGCGACGGTTTCACAACCGGTTGCCGTCGGCGTCGACGAAGTGGTCGAGCAGGTGGCCGTCGGCCTCCAGGTCGGCCAGCGTGCGATCGTCGAGGCCGGCCACCCGCCGCCACACATCGTCGTTGGCCTGACCGAACGGACACAGGCCCTCGTGGGGCATTTCCGGACCGTCCCAGTTCCAGAGGTGGCTGGGGTAGTCGTGCCAGCCCACCTCGTCGCTCCCGTTCCGTCGGAAGAACCCTCGGGCCCGGAGGTGGGGATCGTCGGCCAGGTCGGCTTCGTCCAGGACCGGTCCGGCGATGACCCTTTCGGCCTGGCATCTGCGGGTGACCTCCCAGCGGTCGAGTGAGGCCGTCCATCGGGCCAGGTGCTCGTCGAGCTCATCATGATGTCGGCGCCGGCAGGCCGCGGTGGCGAACCGCTCGTCGTCGGCCCAGGCCGGCGAGCCCATCGCCCGCCCGAGGCCGGCCCAGGCCTGGTCGCTGTCGACCGACAGCACCACCCACCGGTCGGTGCCGTCGCAGGGGTAGGCGCCCTGGGGCGCATCGGTCAGGTGCCGGTTGCCGGGCGGTGGCGGCGGCTCACCCGGTCGACCGGCGTCGACCAGGTACTCGCCGACCAGGTTCAGCATGTTCTCGCCCTGGGCCAGCTCCACCAGCTCGCCGGTGCCCGTTGCCCGGCGACGCCGCAACGCGGCCAGGACGGCGAAGGCCCCGGCCGCTCCGCTGGCGGTGTCCATGTAGTAGACGGGCCCGGTCAGCGTCTGGTCGCCATCCGCGTAGCCCCGGAGCGAGGTCAGGCCACACAGGGCTTCGAAGTTGGCCCCGAATCCCACATACGAGGCTCGGGGTCCGGTCAGGCCCAGGGCCGGCATGCGGAGCACGATCAGCTGGTCGTTGCGCTCGTGGAGCTCCGCCCAGCTCAGGCCCAGCTTGTCCATGACCCCGACGGCATTGTTCTCGACCAGGACGTCGGATCGCTCGACCAGCCGCAGGAAGGCCTCACGCCCCTCGGGTCGGACGAGGTTCACGGTGGCCGAGCGCTTGTTGCGGGCGTGGATGTTGAAGAAGGCATTTCGATTCCACGGCCGATCACCCGGCTCGTCGTCGGGGTAGGCGCAGAGCCAGCCCAGGGCATCGAGTTGCTCCCGGGGCGGCCTGGGCAGCGCCCCCCGGGTACCGCTGTAGATGCGGGCGTCCTCGATCCGGATGACGTCGGCGCCGAGGTCGCCGAGCAGCATCGTGGTGTAGGGCCCGGCCCAGACCATGGTCAGATCCAGGACCCGCACATCCTCGAGTGGCAGACGGCGGGTGGAAGTCGACGTCCCCTCCGGTCGGGAGCCGGGCCCGGATCGAGGGGCCAGGTCGGCCACCTCGGCTCGGATCTCCTCGCCGTGCTGGCCCAGCAACGGGGCCGGACGTGTGACCCCGGCCGCCCCGGCGAAGCGGATCGGTGGGCCGGGCTGCACGACGGTCCCCGCCACCGGGTGGTCGAGGGTGACGAAGGTGTCCCGCTGGCGGAACTGGTCGTCGGCCAGCACCTCGGGGGTGGTCCGGACCGCGGTGACCGGCCAGTGGTGGGGTTGGGCCTCGGCCATGGCCTCCTCGGTCGTCCGCTCGGCCAGCCAGCCGTAGAGCGCTCCCTCGACCAGGTCCGGCACGTCCGGGTTGGTGACCCAGGCCGGATCGTCGAAGAGCTCGGCCAGCGCCGGATCGGCCAGGGCGGCGACGAGCCGGTCGGCATACGGCGGTGGCGTGGCGATCTGCAGCCAGCCGTCGGCGGCCGGGTAGATCCCGGTCGGCAACAGGCCCCGGGCGCCGGCTGGGCTCCGCTCGACGATGCGCCCGTTGTAGAGGTACTGCTGGAGGAAGACCAGGCGGCGATCGATCGACCCGGCTTGGGTCTCGAAGTTGGCGACGTCGACCCGAACCCCCGACCCGCTCTGCTCGGCCACCGCCAGCGCGGCCAGGGTGGCCACCGCGGCCATCGTGCCACACTGGTAGCTGACCAGGTGGCCGGCCAACTTGAGTGGCTCGCGCTCGGCCACGCCGGTGGCGTGCATGGGCCCGCCCATGGCGTAGTGCAGGATCTCGGCGCCCCGGTAGCCGGCGTCGGCGTACGGGCCGTCCTGGCCGAAGTCGGTGATGTCGGTCACGACCAGCGCCGGGTTGGCCGCACGGAGTGTGTCGGCGTCGAGACCCTTGGGCGCCCGGCCGGGCTCGAACGAGTCGAGCACCACGTCGGCTCGTGCCGCCAGCTCGGCCACCAGACTCCGATCGTCGGGCCGGGAGAGGTCGGCCACGACGGACCGCTTGCCGGCGTTCAGGTGGAGGTGCAGCGCACCCTGCTCGGCCACCACCTCGCCGGAGTCGTCGCCGGGGAACGGTCCCCAGCGGCGGACCGTGTCACCCTCGGGCGGCTCCACCTTGATCACGTCGGCCCCGGCCAGGGCCAGGTGGCGGCCGGCGTAGGCCCCCGCCACCCCGTCGGTCAGTTCCACCACAAGGAGGCCCTCGAGCGGAGCAGGTCGATCGGTCCCCGCGGTCATGGCGGCGACACTAGTGGCCGACCGCTGTCCGGCGCCCGGCGGACAACCGGCCTTCGTGCGTCGGGCGAGTCCTACTGACAGACTGGCGCCCGGCTCGGACGACGAGTGTCGAGGAGGACCTGGCATGCAGACCTGGACGATCGGTGAGGCGACCATCACCAAGGTGCTGGAGATGGAAAGCGTCTGGCCGGGGTTCGCCGTGATCCCCCAGGCCACGCCGGAGGCCGTGCTGGACCACGACTGGCTGCTCGGCCCCTTCGCCGATCCCGAGTCGGGTCGGGTCCGGCTGTCGTTCCACGCCTTCGGCATCGAGGTGGGCGACGAGAAGATCGTGGTCGACACCTGCGCCGGCAACGACAAGGTCCGCCCCAACTTCGAGGCGCTGGATGGCCTCCAGACCGACTTCCTCGAGCGGATGACCGAGGCCGGCTTCGGCCCAGACGACGTCACCGCCGTGATCTGCACCCACCTGCACGTCGACCACGTGGGCTGGAACACCCATCTCGTCGGCGATGAGTGGAAGCCGACGTTTCCCAAGGCCCGCTACCTGCTCGGCGAGCGGGAGTGGGACCACTGGCGCCACGAGCCCCAGGTCTACGGCGATGTCGTCGGCGACAGCATCCAACCGTGCATCGACGCCGGGTTGGCCGAACTGGTGGCGAGCGATCTGCGGCTCAACGATCTGGTGTGGCTCGAACCCACCCCCGGTCACACCCCTGGCCACCACAGCGTGCGGATCTCCTCCGACGGCGACGACGCCGTCATCACCGGTGACCTCTGCCATCACCCCATCCAGTTCGCCCACCCCGACTGGTCGAGCGAGCCCGACGTCGACAAGCCGGCTGCCATCGCCACCAGGCGGCGGTTCGCCGAGCAGTACTGCGACGACCACACCCTGGTGCTCGGCACCCACTTCGGCGGCCCCTCGTGTGGGCACCTCCGCTCGAACGGAGAGGCCTGGACGCTCGACCCGGGCGATCATCCCGACCTGGCCTGACCGGTCCGGAGGCAGCCCCGGCCGCTCGACCAGCTGATCGACTCAGCCGATCAGGACCTGCTCGGTGCCGAGGGTGAACAGGACGTCGGCGCAGAGGGCGTTGAAGCCGTCATCGCCGATGGCGGCCAGGTGGGCCTTCGCCGCGTCGCCGTCCCGGTACCAGACCTCGGCCACCCCGTGGAAGGGGGCGTCGTCGTCGGCCTCGGTGTCGTGGTTGACCACGTAGCCGAGGCCTCCGTCGGTGGCGCCGAGGGTCGTGGCCACGTTCGGTGCGTGCACGTCGAGCCAGTACTCGAAGAAGTGGTCGGCGTCGACGCCGGGGGAGCGGCGGACGAACGCCGTCGTCTTGAAGCTGCCGGTGGCCGGTCCACCG
>CAMYLA010000172.1 GCA_947259095.1 uncultured Acidimicrobiaceae bacterium
TGGCGGCCGGGGCCGGCACCGCCGGCGGGGCGGTCCCGGCGATGGCGGTCGACGCCATCAGAGTCTTCGACACCGACGGTTGAGGCGGCCCGCCGAGCCTCGGCTCCCGAGCCGGGGCCTTACACGTCGACCAGTTCGGTGGGGGAGGGGTTGTCCTTGATGCGCTCGATGCGATAGTGGGCATCGGGCTGATCGAGGTAGGACGGGCGGAACGGCGGAGGCTCCAGCACCTGCCGTCGTTGCAGCTCCTCCACCACCGAGGCGTGCTCGGTGGCCATCTTGCCGACGAACAAGGTGTCGAGCCGGCCGCCCTTCGCCAGGTAGGTGATCACCGACTGCAGCCCCCGGAGGTAGACGGCGTCCTTGGTCAGCCCGCCGCCCCGGAACACCCGCATGGTCACCATGAAGGCCATCCGCTCGGAGAAGCCGTACTCGTTGCGCAGCAGCCGGAACGTCTCGACGAACGAAGCCCCGTCGAGCAGGGCGCCCACCGCCTGGACCCGGGCCGCCAGCGTCCGCAGCCGGCCGGCGGTCAGCCCACCGACGAGGTATTCGACGAAGACCGCCAGCCCCTCCTGGAGCTCGTCGTGGCCGGCCAGGCCGGTGGCCAACAGCTTGAACGGTTGGGCCCGACCGTTCCAGTAGGTCAGCACGTGGGTGCCGACCTCGTGCTGGATCAACGGCTCGACCCGATTGGCCGGGAACGACATATTGGCCCCGACGATCAGGTTGCCGGAGGACACCATCAGCGACGAGACCTCTTTCTGGACGATGATCCGGCCGTCCATCTGGCCCGATCCCTGTCGTAGCCGTTCGAATTCCTCCTGGGCCCGGGCGATGAAGGCCCCGGCGGTGACGTTGCGATGGCGGGTCGCACCGTTGCCGGCGGGCAGGGCGTCGAGCACGTCGACCGCCGACGCCTTGAGGTCGTCGGTGATGCGGCCATAGAGCGCCATGCTGGTGTGGATGAACCGCTGCCGTTCCCGCTCCGCCAACAGCGTCAGTTTCAGATCGAGCTCTCGCCGCTTCTCACGGAACAGCTCGTCGAGCACCGGATCCTCGACACGCTCGATCTTGATGTCCCACAACTGCCGTTTCAGCAGGTCGGGATCGACCGCCATCGGGCGGTAGTGCAACCTCGGTGCCCGCTCGAACTTCGTTCGCCGGAACGCCCGGTACGCCGCCTCGGAATTGGTCGGCGTGACCGCCAGCAGCAGGTCGAACGATTCGGCAACCGAGGTCAGCTGTCCATCGACCCGCTTGACCGCAGCGACGAAGGTTCGGCGGCCCAGCGCATGGTAGTGCATCGACCGATCGTTGGTTTCGCCCCTGGCAAACTCGAACGCAGCCCGCTGCAACGATCGGGCGGTCAGGCGGGCCAGCGTCCGGGCCACCAGTGGCAGCACCTCGCCGGTCTCCCGGTCGATGTAGATCGGTGCCACCTCGACCCCCAGCACGGTGGCGTTGATCTGGTCTCTGATGGCCGGGGTCAGGAGCCGAGGCATGCCGGGTCTGGTGATGCTGGAGCCGACAACCCGATCGACGTTGGCCCGCTGCTTCATGATGGCGATCCGCTCCAGCGACGATGCCAGCCGCTCGACGGTGGCCGAACTCCGTTCGGCCTTGGCGTAGTGCAGCCGGAAACCGGGCTTGACCATCGCCGGTGACTTCGAGTTCGATTCGGCCTTGGCGCTCGGCCACAGCTCGATGATCAGGATCGATCCGAACACCGCCGACAGTTCTTTTGTGATGGCGGTGATCAGGCGGTTGGTCCAGCCGTGCGACCGCTTCCCGCTGGGTGCCAGCAGGTACGACGAGCCACCGGTGAGGATGGTGGAGAACAGCGAGTTCGACTCCCCGGCCGGCGGCCGATAGACGAATAGGAACGGGAGCTGGCGATCGATGTTGAGCAGGCCGTCGGTCGACAGCGTCCGGCGGACCGGCCGGTTCTCCCGCACCTGTTCGGCCAACGTATCGATCAGCGGCTGATCGAGGCGGACGGTTGTCGACTTGGCCATCGGGGTGCTCCTGGGCCGAGGTTCTCGAACGTATCGGTCGGGACCGGTGCCCGCCAGGACCAAGCCCGGCCTCGGGCCTCGGGCCTCGGCGACAGTATCTCGGCGATACTACGAGGTAAGGCTAGTGCGAAGATCAATGGTTCTCCCGCCCGGTGTAAGGTACTGGCAGACGCTGACATGTGAGCATCAGGCTCGACACGGTGGCTTTCAGCCCGGGAGCGTTGTCCGTCAGCCGTACCGAAGGAGATCCTGTGCGCATTGGATTCGTCGTCAACGACATCAAAACCGAGGAACCGGGCTATACCACCACCCGATTGGGTGTCACGGCAACGAACCGGGGCCACGAGGCGTGGGTGATCAGCGTCGGTGACCTGGCATACGATCCCGACGAGTTGGTGCGGGCCAATGCCACCCGGGCCCCGCGGGCCCGCTACAAGGACGGCGCCGGCTACATGCGCGACCTCCACGGCAAGAACGCGATCAAGGAGCGGGTCACCGTCGACGATCTCGATGTGCTGTTTCTCCGCAACGTCCCCTCCGATGAGAAGGGCACGCGGGAATGGGCACGAACCGCGGCGCTGGACTTCGGCCGGGTCGCCATGCGCCACGGGGTGATCGTGCTCAACGACCCGAATGGTCTGGCCAAGGCCGAGAACAAGATGTACTTCCAGATGTTCCCCGAGGAGGTGCGGCCCCGAACCCTGATCAGTCGGGATCGTTCGCTCATCCGGGATTTTGTCCACGAGGAGGGTCGGGCGGTGCTGAAACCGCTGCACGGTTCGGGCGGCGAGAGTGTGTTCCTGGTTCGGTCAGACGACCCGTCCAACCTGAACCAGATGATCGACGCGGTGGCCCGCGACGGCTACATCATCGCCCAGGAGTACCTGACCCAGGCCGAGAACGGCGACACCCGCCTGTTCCTCATGAACGGCGAGCCGCTCCGGCACAAGGGGCGTTACGCCGCCTTCCGTCGGGTCCGTCAGGGTGGGGACATGCGTTCGAACCTCCACGCCGGTGGGTCGCTGGCCAAAGCCACCCTGACCGAAACCGATTTTCACCTGGCGGAGATCGTGCGGCCGAAGCTGGTCCAGGACGGCATGTTCCTGGTCGGCATCGACATCGTCGGCGACAAGCTGATGGAGATCAACGTGTTCAGCCCGGGGGGCCTCGGGTCTTCGCAGAAGCTGGAGGGCGTCAACTTCAACGATGCGGTGATGGACAGCCTGGAGCGCAAAGTGAGCTACATGGGGTTCTACCGACGGAACTTCAACAACACCGAAATGGCAATGCTGTGACCGATTCAGCCTGGAAGATCACAACCGGCGACGATCCGGTGGTGTCCACCGCCATCCACGCCGGCCACGAACTGCGACCCGAGGTGGCGGCCTTGATGAAGCTGCCGGAAGCCGACCGGCTTCGGGAGGAGGACCCGTACACCGACCTGTGGGCGAACGTTGCCCGGAACTCGATCGTTGTCGCCCGGTCCCGCTTCGAGGTCGACCTGAACCGCGTCCGGGACAAGGCGATCTACGTGGTGCCCGACGACGCCTGGGGCCTCGACATCTGGGCCTCGAAGCCGGACGAGGATCTCATCGCCGGGTCCCTGGCGTTGTACGACCGGTTCTATGAGGAACTGGGCGAGCTCCTCGATCGACTGGTCGATGTCCACGGCCGGGTCGTCGTGCTCGACATCCACTCCTACAACCACCGCCGGGAGGGGCCGGATGCCCCGGTCGACGACCCGGAGCTCAACCCGGAGATCAACCTCGGTACCGAATCGGTCGACGAAGCGTGGCGGCCGGTGGTCGACGTGTTCGCCAAGACGCTGCGCGAGCTTCCCTTCGACGATGACGTGCTCGACGTGCGATCGAACCTGAAATTCAAGGGTGGGGCGATGAGTCGCTGGATCAACGCCCGCTACGGTGACCGGGCCTGCTCCATAGCGGTGGAGATGAAGAAGATCTACATCGACGAGTGGACGGGCGTGCTCGACGAGGTCAACACCGCGGCCATCGGGGGAATGCTCGAGGCGGCGGCCCAGTCCGTGCGCGACATGCTCGTCGCCGACTGAGAACCTGGGCGCCGGTGCTGAACCGGCGCCACCGGGGAACGCCGAGCGTCGCCGACGCTGGGCACCGGCGATCAATGCCGACGATCGATGCCGACGACCGATGTGATGCTGTTGCGAGTCCGGCCCGGCCCTCTCCTGCGGGGCCGGACTCGACAGCCCGCCAGAGCTAGGGTCG
>CAMYLA010000173.1 GCA_947259095.1 uncultured Acidimicrobiaceae bacterium
GGTCTGCGTAGCCAATGTGGTGGCGACCGGACTGAACTACGCCTCAGGCGAGATCTGCCGGTCCGGCTAGCCCGTACCAGCCGGCTGCCGGACTCCGATGGTACATAACATAGCTTTTGTACTACAGTCCTCTGGGTTCGGGAACGAACGGTAGGCGTCGGGCGGACGTCTAGGAGGAACCATGACAAGGCCACCACGGAGGGTCCTGGCGGCGCTGATCGCAGTCGCAGTCCTGCTCACCACTGCTCCGGCCCACGCCCAACCGCCCGATGGCGATGACGGGAGGGATCCGGCCGCCGAGGATGTTATTGCTCAGCTCGACGCCGCAGACGGCGACCGGCTGACCCTGGAGGAAATCGATGACCTCGATGACCTCGGGCCGATGCCCTGGTTGTCGTTCACCTCCGGCCGCAGCCGTCAGTCAATCGAGGCGTGGACCGAAGTGGCGGCCCAGCTGCCCAACCGAGCCCAGGTTCCCAGAGGCAAAAGCCGAATCGGTGGCCGGCCGCTCGCCTTCTCCGAATCCGAGGCGCCGGGCCAAACCGGGGTCAACGATTCAGCCGCAACCGGCGAGTTGATCAGGAAGTTCGGGACCGATCCCGGTGACCGACAGGTGGTCGAGATCACCGGTTCGCTGTCGGGTGGATTGGTACGGCCCCCCATCGAGGGAGACTGCGAGTCGGTGGAGGACGACGGTGCCATCCCCCTGGCCAACCCTACACCGGCAGTCGAGTTCCAGGTGGCCTTGTGCATCGGCGAAATCGGTGACGGCCCCTTCGGTGACAGCTCCGGCGACGTCGACTTCTACAGCTATGGCACGGTCGAAGAGGGCACGTTGCTGATCCTCGACACGTTCCATGTCTCGGGTTCCCTCGACCCGGTGCGGTCGGTTATCGGCATCTACGATGCCGCCGGCAACCTGCTGGCCTCGATCGAGGACGCCGGTCTCCCCGGCGACGATCCGTTCATCGAAGTCATCGCTCCGGCCGACGGTGAATACTTCGCCGCCGTGGCCGGCTGCTGCGAGCTGAGCTCCGATCCCTTCGACTCGGAAAGCGGTCCCGGCGTGGGTGACACCGGCACCTACGAGGTGTTCGTGGTCGCCTTCCCCCCGCCATGTGTTTCGGATGAGGACGACGGCAGCATCGGGCAGGCCAACACCACCAACGTGCCCGCCAATGACTTCGACTTCTGCATCGGCGCCATCGGCGACGGCCCCTACCCCGATGCCGACGTCGACTTCTACTCGCTGGGTACGGTCGAGGCGGGCGAGATCGGGTTCATCGACATCTTCGCCTTCGACACCCCGTTCCGCTCGATACTGGGCGTGTACGACGATGCCGGCAGTCTCGTGGCCTCAGCCGAGGATTCGGGAGACTTCGAACAGCCCGACTTCCTCGAATTCGAATTCCCGGCCACCGGCGAGTACTACCTGGCCGTGGCCGGCTGCTGCCAACTCCCGGAGAATCCATTCGATTCATCCACCGGGAGCCCGTCCGATCAGACCGGCCTCTACGAGGTGCTGATCGACGTATTCCCACCGCCGTGCCTTTCGATCGAAGACGACGGGGCCATCCCCCTCGCCAACGACGTCACCGGCTTCGAAGATCCCGAGATCTTTGTCGGTGAATGTACCGGAACCGTGGGTGACGGGCCGCAGGCCGAACTCGGCGGCGACGTCGACTTCTTCCGAACCCGGCCGCTCCCAGAGGGTCGCCTGCTGATCATCGACTTCTTCGATCCCGGGCTGCCAACCAACGCCGGCAACCTGACCATCGGGATCTACGACGAGTCGGGCGTGCTGCTGGCCTCCGGCGAGGACGATCCCGCTCAGGCCGGACCGCAATCGGAGTTCTTCTCCATCACTGTTCCCGCCGACGGCACCTATTACGTGGCGCTGGGCGGGGCTATGCCGATCGATCCCTTCGACCCGGCCTCGGGAACCAACACCGACATCACCAGCGATTACTTCATGTTCGTGGTCGACACCACCGAGGAGTTCCTGGGAACAGGGGTGACGCAGTGGGGAGCCGGAACCGAGGCCGGCTCGGTTTCGACCGGCCGCAAGGCGCTGTCCGATGGGCCCCTGAACGCCCTGTCGGACAAGCTCGAAGCTCGCAGGCTCACCGCAAAAGCCGAAGCCGAAGCCACGGTCGAAGAGGAGGTGGTCGACGTCGACTTCTTCCTGGTCGACCTGGACAAGGGCGACGCCATCAGCGGCGGGTTCGACAATGCTCGCACCATCGGCATTCTCGACCCGGCCGGAGTGCAACGGTCGGGGGCCATATTCAATCCCAGCTTCATCTACCCCCTGGAGTCTCCACTTCGACATGATCGACGCAACGGCCTCGACCACGTGGCCACCGTCGACGGACTGCATGCGGTGTTCGTGACCGACGGCATCGCCGAGTACGAAGGCGAACTCCGGGTCATCAGGGCCGGGCTGGCCGACGAGCGAAGCCGGGCCCAGCAGATCATCTTCCTCGACTTCGACGGAGGGTTCGTGAGTGGCGACGTCTGGGGCACCGGAGTCGACGCCGACCTGTCACCCCTGACCGACTTCCTGGATCGTTGGGGTCTGACCGCCGACGACGAGGACGCCATCATCGACGCCACCATCGACGCCGTGGTCGAGACGTTGGACGACGACCTTCGAGTGCTCGACGGACGCAACGGCGATCGTGATCGGTCGCTCGAACCCACCGAGTTCGATGTGGAGATCCTCAACAGCCGGGACCACGGCGACCGTTGGGGCGACCGCAACGTAAGCCGGGTCATCATCGGCGGCACCATCGAGCAACTGCAGATCCCCACCATCGGCATCGCCCAGACGATCGACCCGGGCAATGTCGACACCGAGGAGACGGCGGTGGTGCTGCTGGACATCATGAGCGGACCGGCCGGTGACAGCGCCAGTCTCAACACCTACCCGGTGGCCGACGGGGTGGACAAGACCGAGTTCATCGGGTTCACCGTGGGTCACATCACGGCCCACGAGATCGGCCACCTCATCGGTAACTGGCACCAGGAGACATTCAACGAGGTCCAAGCCCTGATGGACGCCGGGGGCGACTTCCCGGCCATCGCCGGGGTGGGCGACGACGGCATCTTCGGCACCGCCGACGACACCGATCCCGACTTCGTCGAGGACATCTTCAATGTCTTCGAGGGCTTCACCGGCATCGAGGACACGGCCGGCCGATCGGTGTTCGCCCTGAGTACCGGGCGGTTGCGGGTTCCCGGCCCTCCGCCCTCGGTCGATCCCAGGAGGTAGACGTCGGACGTATTGGCACACATTCCCTGGTTTGAACTGATCCGGGTCCCCGATCGTTCCTTGTCGGCGATCGGGGACCCGGCGACGTCGACTACGGTTGGCGATCGACGGCGATGACGGTGCCGGAACCGCGAAAAGCCTCCACGACATAGGCGTCCGGGTAGGGGTAGGAGACCAAACTCGATCCCGGCAGAGTCCGTGTCGTACCAGACCCAGAGGGCCACTCCTTAGGAGCCGTCGTCCGACAGCCATCGGTCGTAGATGGCGATCCTGGCGTCGGTGTTGCCGCCGTACAGGGTTTCGAGAAACCCGGTCCGACAGGAGACAGAGCCGAACACGTCGTCGACCATCCGCGCCCCCGGTGCCGCCAGTTCATCGAGCCGGTCGGCGATCTCCTCTTCGGTGCCGAAGGATTCAGGATTGTCAAGAAAGTCGGCGATCATGGTCTGGTTGGCCAGGGCCGTGTCGTTGCGCTCCGACGGATGGTCGACGGCTTGACCGCGTGTTGTGCGATCGAGCTGGGCCGTCACCTCCTCCAACTCGGCGACCAGCTGGTCGCGTTCGGCTTGGATGGCGGTCAGCTGCTGTTCAAGATCGTCGGTCTCACCCGAACAGGCGAGCACCGTTGTGCTTGCCGTCGTCACGAGTGTCGCCGCTACAAGAAGGCGAGTTATTCGCGTGGCACACCTACTCCAGGTCGAGAGATCCCCGAGACGAGATGGTGCCTCACCCCGCACCTATCGTCTCCCCGGCCGTACAGACCGTGGTCGGTGCGACGCTCGTCTTGGCCCGACCAGCCGTCCGATGGCTACGCTGATGCCGGATCAGGAAGGTGGAGTTCATGGTGTTCGACCACGTCGACTTTGATGATCACGAGCAGGTCACGTTCGTCAACGATGTCAAG
>CAMYLA010000174.1 GCA_947259095.1 uncultured Acidimicrobiaceae bacterium
CGGCTCCGGCGGAGGACGCAGCTGCGACCAGCGCCATGACCGTGACGAAAACGACGATCAGCTTGCGACGCAAATGGATCACCATTACGAACCTCACTGACATCCGTCCCCGCACCAGTCAATGCTTCCACTCCGTCGGGCAGATGTCCAGGACGAATCGGTGAAGCCGGCCTTCGCCCAAGCTCGTCGTCACCGGCGGACTTCGGGCCGCCCCGCTCGGGATGATCGGGGTTATCGTTTCGGGGGTGTCACGTAGGGGTGCTCGACATCGGCCCCCTCGACCTGCCACACCTCGTGACCCCAGCGGTCGAACACCAGGAACTGATCGGGACCGGGATCCTTGGCATCGCCACGATGAATGATGTAGGCGAGCTGGTCCGCTTCGTCCACCAGGTCGACCCGGAACTCGGCCCCAAAGACGTCGAAGCCGGCCGGGCGGATCGGGTTGGGCCAGTCAATGGGACTGGCGGCGCCGGTCCAGGTGTGCAAGCCCCAGAAGTCGTTGAAGTCGGTGCTGGTCGGGTCGCCGTAGTCCCCGGCGGGCCGATGGTAGTGGATGGTGGCCACGTCATCGGCCCCACCCCTTGACGGGTACAGCACCTGCTCGCCCGGCTGGAGCCAGGCGGCGGGGATCTCGGTCGGTGTGAAGGCCTGGTCGACCACATCGGGCGTTCCATTGACGCTGACGCTCACCGTGACAGGGGCTGACAGGTCCGCCGGGTTCAGGTTCCACACTGCGCCGTAGTCGTCGGTTGCGTCCGGAGCGGCACCGGTCACGAGAGAGCCGGCATCGGTGGCGGCGTCGAGGGTAACCCCCGAGCAGTCACCACAGGCATAGTGCACCGAGGCGAAGCCCTGGGCCTCGGCCCGTGATGTGTAGATGGTCCCGTCGTCCTGCTTCAGCCAGATCTCCGGCGTGGTACCGGGTACGAAGCTCCGGTCGGGGCTGTTGTCCGGGTCTTTGGTGTCGCCCTGGTGGACGATGAAGTTCACCGGCACGGTGTCATCGGCCAGTTCGATCCAGGCGAACCGGCCGTAGTCGTCCTCGCCGAGGAACGGTTTGGGGCTCGGCCAGTCGGTGACCTCACCAGGGGCGATGGCGTCGCCCCACAGGTGCAGACCCCAGAAATCGTTGAAGTCACCGGTGGTGTGGTCACCGTAATCGCCGGCCGGTCGCTGGTAGTGCACGACGGCGTAGGGGGTTTCGGGGCCGGTCGGCTCCGGGAATTCGACCCCGACGTTCACAACCTCGGCCGCGGCCAGGTTCCCGGACAGATCGTTGACGATGGCCCGGAACGACAAGGCAACACCCTCCGCCCCCTCGAGATGGCCGGCATCATAGAACACCCGGTACGGCGCGTTGTCGTCGGTCCCGATAGGTTCGTAGTCGCCGTTGCCGACCCGGACGGCGAAGGTGACCTCGGCCATCTGGTCGGTGTCGAGCTCGGCCGCGACCTCGATGCGGTCCCGCACCCGGTGCCCGTCCCAGGAGTTGATACCGAGGGGAACGGTCTGGCCATGGTCGAGGCTCGTGATCTCGATGCCGGGGGCCGCTGGGCTGGCCGGGACCGGCTTCTTGGCCTGGTAGATCACCACACCCAACGGCGGGACCGTCACGTCGAGCGTGCCGTCGGCGGAGGTGGTGAGCATCTCCGCTCCGATCTTCTTCGGGATCAGTTTGTCCGACACGAGCTGGTACTTGACTCTTCCGGGGGAGAACGTGGGAACCTCGGCGGTCGCGGTCGACTCGCTGTTGTTGAGGGCAACGACGTACTCGACCCGCTCGTCACGATCGACCCGGCTGAAGGCATAGATCCCGGGGCCATCGGTGCTGTAGCGGTGGATCTGGGCCCCGGTGCGAAGCGCCTCGTGCTTGTCGTAGAGCTTGCCCAGCTCCCGGAGATACCGGTAGATCGGGTGGCGCCGGTCGAAGTTGTCGTCGCTGGTGGTGGCGTCGGTGCCGAGCAGGTCGTTGTCCTCGTACACCGGAACCGTGTTGGCGAACATGTCCTCACGGGCGTCCTTGTCGCCGCCGTCGCCGGTGAATCCCTGCTCGTCTCCGTAGTAGATCACCGGCTGGCCCCGCGAGAAGTACATGAGGGCGTGGCCAAGCTGGGAGCGGGCCACCAGTTCGTCGTCGCCGGCCCCCACCTGGTCCTGGCGCTGCAGGAAGTGCCCGATCCGGCCCATGTCGTGGTTGCCGAGGAAGGTGGGCATGGCGTAGGCGTTGGAGTCGATGTCGGTGTAGTGGTCGTCGCCCTCGAAGAACGATCGCAGCGACTCGGTCGGCTCGCTGCGGGAGGCGAAATCACGGGCCGCCATCTGGAAGGCGAAGTCGATCGTCGACTGGAGCTCACCGGTGGTGGAGAAGTAGGACAGGAACGGCGGGCCGAACTGCTGGTCGAACACCTCCCCGAAGGCGAAGAAGTCATCGATCCCCTCGGCCCGGGCGGCGGCGAGAATGTCCGGACCGAACGTCTGCCAGAACTCGATGTTGACGTGCTTGGTCGTGTCGATCCGGAAGCCGTCGACCTCGAACTCCTCGATCCAGAACGAGAAGATGTCGATCATGCCCTCGACCACCTCACGGCGCTCGGTCCACAGGTCGTCGAGGCCGAAGAAGTCGCCATAGAGCGAGTTCTCGCCCACGAAGCTCGAGTCGCCCCGGTTGTGGTAAAGCAGTGGGTCGTTGAGCCAGGACGGGTTCTTGGCGCTCTCCTCACCGGGTGGCACGACCGGCAGGTAGGGGAACGAGCTGGCATCGACCGCCGGGAACGTGTAGTCGGGCCGGCCCGAGTAGGCAAACTCGGAGTCGTCGAACGGCTGATCGGCGGCGTCCAGGTAGGGGAAGTCGGTCTTGTTGCGGTACCCGGCATTGCCTTCGAGCTGGATCACGTCGGCCGTGTGGTTGGTGACGACGTCCATGAACACCTTGATGCCCCGCTCATGGGCCTCGTCGACCAGGCGGGCGAATTCCTGGTTGGTGCCCAGGTGGGAGTCGACCTGCAGGAAGTCGAGGATCCAGTAGCCGTGGTAGCCGGCCGACCGGCCGTACAGGCTGGTCGAGTCGGGTTGGACCGTCTTGTTCTTGAAGATCGGACCGACCCAGATGGTGCTCACTCCGAGGTTCTGCAGGTAGGGCAGTTGGCGGCGCAGGCCGTCGATGTCGCCGCCGTGGTAGTAGCCTTTGTCGCTGGGTAGGTAGCCGTGGGTGAGTACGTTGTCCTCTGTGTCGTCGGCGACACACGAGCCGTCGTAGTCACCGCAGTTGTTTTCCGGCCGGCCGTCGTTGAAGCGGTCGGGTATGGCGAAGTAGAGGATCTCGTCGGCGAAGGGGTGACGAATCGGCTCTCGCACCAGCGCCGCGTCGTCGACCGGCGCCACCGGGGCCACGTCGATCGTGAGCACATGGGAGGTCTGGTCGTAGGAGAAGGTGACGACGTCCCCGAAGCTTTCAACCGTGAACGGGATGTTCGGGCCGTCGGCCACGCCGCCGACCCCGTAGTTCTCGTCCCACCCCTCATCGATGGCCACCTTGGCCTGATAGTCGCCCGGCGGGAGGAGCGAGGATGAGAATCGGCCCACCCCGTCACCGTCCGGGTCCTGGAGCCAGCTCCGCAGACAGCCAGGATCCCAGTCGGAGCCGCAGCCCAGCTCGGATTGGAAGTCCCCCGGGACGGTGGCGATCACCGAGTTGACATCGTCGGTGATCCAGTGGGTTCCGTCGTCGTAGTAGAACTTCACATCGGTCGGAGCCGCCAGCGACAGGGGAACGTTCGGACCGTCTCGCACGGCACCAAGACCGTAGTTTTCGTCCCAGGAGTCGTTCAGCGGCGCCTTGTACTCCCAGTTGCCGGCCGGAACCGAGAACGTGCCCTGCCATATGTCCTCCTCGGTATCGAGGGTCAGATCGGTCACGTCACAGTCGGGCATCCAATCGCCGGGGCAACCCAACTCCGACTGGAGGCTGCCGGCAATCGCGACCGAGGCCGGGTTGGCCCCGACCGGTCCGCCGGCAAAAAGGCCGGCCGCAAGCAGCCCGGCCACTGCTCCGAGGAGGACGAGGAACCGCCGAAAAACCACGAGTCACCACCTGTGTCGTGCCCGCACCCCGTGCCGAGCGTACTCCCGAGCGTACTCGACCCTGCGACTGCTGTCATATGGCTGGGCTCGACCGGCCGGACTTCACACCTGAACTCCGGCAACCGGCATCACCGCCGGCAGTCGGGGCCGACGCAAGTGGATCAGCGCCGGCGCTGCCCCTCGAGACGCAGGGTGGGCTGTTAGGTATTGTCCTCTCGCCGCCCCGCCACGCGTCTCCTCCTTCAAGGGACGTTGGACTCTACCCGAAATCCATTCTGTGGATCACGGTGGGGACCGGACGGGAGGTAGCCATGAGTTCAGGACTGCAATTGCTGCTGCTGGGTGCGTGTCTCGCTCTTTGCCTTGGCTCGGTGGCCTGTGGCGAGGGCGACGGGACCAGCTCCGAGACCAACAACAACTCTTCGACTCCTGAGAGCGCAGAAACCGCCGGGAATACGCTGGACCTGGTGGGTCCCCAGTGGTCATCATTCTGTGCCTCTGAGCAGAGCATGTTGGAAGGCGATCTTCGAACATTGTCGACGGTAGCGCTTGACTACGCCCGGCTCGAAGAGGCGATCGCTCCAGGTGGGACACCGGTTTCCGACGATGCTGCAGACCTCTTGGCCTTGCTGGGCACGACGGCCGAGACGTGGGACGACTTCGGTACCGCAGTTGTGAACGCGATGGCCGATGTCGACATCGACATGGATGAGCCTGGCTGGACCCTGCTGACGTTCGAGGAAGGCGCACTACTCGTCAACTTCCGGTACGCGACAGAAGGAAGCCCGCTCGCGCTTCCCGTCGAACAAGAAGCGATCGCCTTCAGCGAGTCCACCGATGCGCTTGCCGCCAAGGCGCAACAACTGGGCCTGGGTGAGTGCGACCTCCTAGTCGAAGACGCCGAAGAGACCGACCCCGACTCCCCGTAAGGGTTGCCGTGCTCTCGGCCGACTTCGACGAGGATGCCGATCGAATGTGGCGGCGCCGGTGACGACCACCGCAATCGGCCATGAGCGATCAGCAACCATAAACGGCCATGAGCGATCAGCAACCATTACGCCGCTTTCCAATCAGATGCCTCGCACCCAGTCAATGGCAGCTACTCCTCCACCGAGACGGCCCTCCATTTGCCGTTACCGGTCTCCTCCAGGACCACTCGGTCAGGCGAGCTGTCCGGAAAGATGAGATAGACACCGCCCCACGTCACGCGTTGGCCCGACTCACTCAATGCTTCGGAGCCGATGCCGACGTCTTCAAACACCCCTGCCGAGGCAGCGGCCGTCGCCTGTGTGCCATCGTCGAATTCCACAGCAAGCAGCGGTGAGTCGAGGACCTCGAAGTCCTCTCCGACGAATTCGTGCGTTGCTACCCCGACAGTCGTTGCGGCCCTGGTGTCGGCTGCTCCGCCACAAGCCGCCAGCAGAACTGCACTGAATGCGACGAGCTCGATGCATCTTCCGTTTGCCACTATTCCGCCTCCCTTAGTGTCCACCCGGTGTCATGACAGGTATTCAGGAAGTCAATTCAGGGATTCACTGTGTCGTTGACCCGTTGCCATTGTCACCTCAACCCGTTGACGCCTCCTGTAGTCAATACCATGAGGCGATCCGGACGGAAGAGGCGAAGGTCCTCGGCTCGGTGATCTCTGCCACACGCATGCGCTGACAACGGCGGCGGGAAGCCCCAACGAGGCCGGCTGATGGGCCCAACCGGTGGGGCCATCATTCGTCCTCATTCGGAGGGCCTCGAGGCAACACTCGGGACCTCCGCCTCTGTCGTTGTCGCCCGGGCACCATTACGATGACGGCACCGCCGCCCGACGGAGGAGGAGATCCGCGATGAATCGACGACTTTCGATGGGACTGCGCCGCTTTCCCGTGGCCGTGATCGGTGGTCTCCTGCTGGTGCTGGCGTTGCTCGCACCGGTGGCGGCCCAGGCAGCGGACGTCGGTGAGGCCGGCGGCAAGTTTCGGACCGGTGACTCGGTCGAGATCCCGGCGGGTGAGACCTTCGGCGAGAACCTGTACGCGTTCGCCGGGACGATCGAGATCGACGGGACTCTCGATGGTGATCTGGTCGCAGCCGGGGGTTCGATCTCGATCGACGGAATGGTCACTGGTGACGTGACTGTGGCCGGCGGCCAGCTGACCGTGAACGGTGAGGTTGGGGGCGACATCCGCTTTGCCGGTGGCCAGCTCCAGGTTGACGGCCCGGTTGAGGGAGATGTT
>CAMYLA010000175.1 GCA_947259095.1 uncultured Acidimicrobiaceae bacterium
GTGTCGATCACTCTTCCCAGTCGAAAGATCACCCCCCGCTCGTACTCTTTGGCAATTCGGATGGCGGCAATCAGCAGGGCCACTGCGACCCCGACCGCTAACGAGATGCCGATCAATATTCCGTCCATGGGTTGTTCTCCTCGCTTTCGACTATGAGCTCGAGCCCTTCGTTGGCAACCACAATCACCGCCTGGCCGTCGATGAGATCCCCGGTCCGAGATCGGACCTGCCACCAAGCTCCTTCCACCAATGCCTGGCCGGTTGGGCCGTGGACATTGGCGATTACCGTCTTCCGACCCACCAACGCCTCCGCTCCCGAGGCGGGGGGTGCCCGGCGGGCTCGCCAGGTCAACCGTCCTGCGAATACCACCGCGACGCCCATCACCAGGCCGACCGGCCACAGCACAACGGGGCGGATCCCGAACGGGCCTTCGAAAAGGAGCAATCCGCCCGCGATCAGAGCGATGGTGCCCCCGGCGGCCAGCACCCCGATCCCGGGTACGAACAGCTCGCCGACGAAGAGCCCGGCTGCCAGGATGAGGAGTGCTGCCCCGGCCACGGTGACCGGCAGCACTGAGAGGGCAAAGAAACCCAGAATCAGCAGGATGACCCCGACGATCCCGCCCAGTCCCAGACCGGGGTTGGCGACCTCGTAGATGACGGCCAGCGTGCCCAGGGAGATGAACAGGAACGCCAGATTGGGATCGGCGATGATCAACAGCAGGCTGCGGAAGAAACCCGGGTCGTACGTCTCGACGCCCCCGCTCTCAGTGTCCAGAACGAGGCTGCTGCCGTCGGCCATGATCACCGTTTGCCCGTCGATCTCCTCCAACAACGCATTGACGTCGCGGACCACCAGATCGACGACACCTAACTCGTCGGCCTGGTCGGCGGTGATCGACCGTCCGTCGCGCACCGCCTCGACGGCGAACTGGACGTCCCGGTCGTGGAAGGCCGCTACCGATTCGGCAAACGCGGCTGCGTCGTTGATGATCTTGTCGGTGATCTCACCGCCACCGAGATCGACAGGGGTGGCGGCTCCGATCGTGGTGCCGGGGGCCATGGCCGCGACGTGGGCGGCCATTGTGATGAAGGTCCCGGCCGAGGCGGCTCTCCCTCCGGACGGGGTTACGTACACGACCACCGGCACCCGGGCGCCGAAGAAAGCCTGGACGATGTCGCGCATCGATTCGTCGAGTCCACCCGGGGTGTCCAGCTCCACCACGAAAACTTCGTATCCCTCCTCCTCGGCCGTGCGAATCCCATCGGCCAGGTAATCAGCGGAAACCGGGGTGACGGGGCCGTCGACGGTGGCAACCAGCGCAGTGGTGACGTCCTGGGCCACGGCCGCCAGGCCGATCGGTGCGAGCAGCACAACCATGAACACGGCGATGACCGTCCGGCGATAAACCTCCCGCTTGAGGAAGCCGGCCCCTGGATACCATTTCGTGGATCGCTGATAGCGCATGCGGTGACCCCGCAGTGCCGCTCCTACTCCCAACAGTAGACCCACCGGGTGGTGCGTGCCTGGGGTACGGCCTTCGCTCGGGCTCTTTGGTGCGGGGTCCCCGGTTGTCGCTACTTCCAGATCTCGTTGGTTGACATCTCGGTCCCCAGCGCAGCCTGGGTGACTTCCATCAGCTTGTCGCCGACCCACGACCGCCACCGGTTGGGAGTGATTTCCACTGCCACGTCATCGAGGGCACCCCACGCCTGGTGCACCATGTCGAGGGCCTCGTCGACGATGTGCTGTTGTCGGAGCCGCCGGTTCACCGCGTGGGCGGCTTCACCGGTGATGACTCTCGCTGTGCCCTCGCAAGAGGCCATGAACCGTCGACCGGTCGATCTGGCCGACCCTTTGATGAGCAACGAGATCGTCGAGCGTTTGGTCAGGTTCCGCGCCTTCTTGGTGACCGAGGACGTTTCGAAATAGATCTTCCCGTCCTCGAAATAGCTGATCACATGGCGAGGTGGATGGTTCCGTCGTCGTTGAGGGTGGCGACCGTCATCTTGGGGGCTTGCTCGAGCAGATCCTCGATCTCCTCGGGGGTCGCCTTGGATCGGTTCACGTCCTTGGCGGTGGTCATCGTTTCCTCCCTCTACAGACCGGATGGCCGAGGCTACCCGGCCAAGAGGTGAGGAATCCGACCTGTCTCAGCCGGTAAGGGCCTCCTGCTTGCGCGCCGCCAGGTGGCCGGCGATGTATTTGGCATCGGTCGGCATGCCGGAGAACGTTTCGGACCACAGGGCGTGCAGGAAGAACAGCCCGCAGAAGTAGAGGCCGGGTTGGGAGGGGACCACGCCACGCTCGTGGATCGGACGGCCCCGGTCGTCGAACACCGGGAGGTCGATCCAGTCGAACCCGGGTCGGAAGCCGGTGCACCACACGACGTTGGCAACGTCGAGCACGGTGCCGTCGGCCAGCACCGGCCGTCCGTTCTCAACGCCGGTGACCCGGGGGACACGATGCGCCCCGGCGGCGACGAGGTCTCGGGGCTTGACCCGCACGATCGGGCTGCCGGTGTGCTGCATGATCTTGGGCCGAAGCTTGCGCCCGATGAAGGTGCCTGTGTTCAACACCTTCACGGCGCCGAACCGCACCAGCCTGACGCCCACGTTGCGTCCGAGCCAGGGCTCGATCCGGAACGGGATGACGGCGCCGGGTTCCCCGGAGATGTACGTTTCGCGGTTGTTGGCGAGTTCGAGGCCGATGTCGGCGCCCGAGTTGCCGAGCCCGACCACCAGGACCGGTCCATCGGCGAGCTGGGAGGGCCGCTGGTACCGGCTCGAGTGCATCTGCACGATGCCGGGATCGAGGTCCGGGGCGAAGTCGGGGACGTGGGGGACCTGGTAGTCCGCCATCGCGACGACGACGTTGCGGGAGCGCAGCTCACGGCCGCCGGCCTCGACGACATAGGCCTTACCGTCGTGGCCGACCCTCGTCACCTTGGTGTGGGAACGAACGGGAAGGTTGTTCGCCTCGGCGTACGCCTCGAGGTAGTCGGCGACCTCGTCTTTGGTGACGAAGGTGTCGCCCTTGGCAGGGAACGGCATGCCGGGGAGCCCGTTGTAGCGCGCCGGGGTGAACAGCAGCAGCGAGTCCCACCGCTTGCGCCACGCGTCGCCGACGCGTCCGTTGGCATCGAGGATCACGAAGTCGACGCCGCGTTGGGCAAGCTCGTACCCGACCGTCAATCCCGTCTGGCCGCCTCCGATGACGATGGTGTCGAAGTACTCGTTGCCCGGCTGGTGCACGGTGTCGGTCATGGCCGGTTCCTTTCGTGTCGGCTGCAGCCAACGTATCGAGAACCGGGGGGCCTCCGCATCGCCAGAAACACCCATTTTCGGGCGATGCCGGGTATGGGTAGGAGTACCCATGAGGCGTCGTTTCAGGCCAGGCCGTTCCTGATCGCCCAGGCGGTGGCGGCGGCCCGCGACGACACGCCGATCTTGGTGAAAATGTTCGAAACGTGCCGGTCGATGGTGCGTTCACTGACGACGAGGTCGGCGGCGATCGAGCGGTTGGTGGCGCCTGAGCTGAGCAGGCGGATCACCTCGACCTCCCGGTCGGTGAGCCCGCCCGGCCACTCGGACCGGTGCATCAGTGCGTCGACGATCTGCACGTCGGGGGCGGCGCCGAGCTCGACGAACACCGCCCGGGCCGCCTCACATTCGAGGTCGGCTGTTTCGGTGTCCCCCCGGGCTTGAAGCGCCCGCCCGAGGTCGACCCTGGTGCGGGCGAGTTCGTAGAGCATCGACAGGTCCTGCCAGATGGCCTTGGCCCGTTTCAGGTGGACGATGGCCTGGGTGATCCGATCCTCGGCGAGGGCGACCCGGCCCCGGGCGTGTTCGGCCCAGGCGAGGTGGGCTTCGGTTCCGGTGGCGGCTGCCCTCCCGGACATCTCTTCGCCGGCCCGGGTGCCTTCGGGGAGGGCGTTGGAGGCGATGGCGACTTCGACGAGGGCGGGCAGGAGCCGGATTCTGTCGAAGGGGTCGGTGGCTTCGGCGAGCGCATCGGTGAGGGATCCGAGTGCGGCGTC
>CAMYLA010000176.1 GCA_947259095.1 uncultured Acidimicrobiaceae bacterium
GACTTGCCGACCCCCTTGATCTTGGTCAGCTGGGCCGCGCTCAGGTCGGTGATGTCGTCGCCGTGGGCCTCGATGCCGAGCTTGGCGTTCTCATAGGCTCGAACCTTGAACGACTGGGGGCTCTCCTCCTCGAGGGTGGTGAGGGTGATGAGCTCATCGAGCATGGCCGAGACGGCTGCGTTTGTCGCCATGGTCCTATGACTACCACCGGCTGGGCCCAACGCAACCGCGTTTGGCCCGCTGCCGGCCGCCGGTTGGTTCATCGCGAACCATTGTTTCCCCCGGCCGGGCCGTGGGAGACTGAGCACCAGCGAAGGCAGACAGCACAACCAGACCACCTGACGACGGAGGTTCCATGGAGCGAGTGGCACTGATCACCGGCGGCGGAAGCGGGATCGGGCGGGCCGGCGCAGCGGCGCTGAGCGAGGACGGGTGGTCGGTGGTGGTCACCGGGCGGACCGGCTCCAGGCTGGAGGAAACCGTGGCCAAGCTCACCGGCCCGGGGCTGGCCATCGCCGCCGACGTCTCCGATCCCGATCAGGTCGACCGGGTTTTCGCCGGAGCGGTCGAGCGTTTCGGTCGGGTCGACCTGTTGTTCAACAACGCCGGGATCGGCGCTCCGCCGGTGCCGATCGATCGGTTGACCGTCGACCAGTGGCGGGCGGTGGTCGACGTCAACCTGACCGGTGCCTTCCTTTGCGCCAGGGCCGCGTTCGCCCAGATGCGGAACCAGGAACCGGCGGGGGGCCGGATCATCAACAACGGGTCGATCTCGGCCACCACGCCCCGCCCGTACTCGGCCCCCTACACCAGCACCAAGCACGCCATCACCGGGCTCACCAAGTCGCTGTCGCTGGACGGCCGCGACATCGGCATCAGCTGCGGCCAGATCGACATCGGCAACGCGGCAACGGCGATGACCGAACCGATGGACGACGGGATCCGCCAGGCCGATGGTTCGGTCCGGCCCGAGGCCAGGATGGCGGTCGAGGACGTGGCCAGGGCCGTGGTCTACATGGCCGGCCTGCCGCCGGAGGCCAACGTGCTGACCATGACCGTCATGGCCAACGCCATGCCGTTCGTGGGGCGGGGCTGAGGCAGGGCCGTGGCCAAGACGCTGATCACCGGCGGTTGCGGGTTCCTCGGTCGCAAGCTGGCCGAGCGGTTGGTCGCCGATCGGCCAGACATCGACCTGGTGCTGGCCGATCAGGCCGCCCCTCCCGCCGATTGGAAGCTGAACCATGACTGGCTCGACCATGCCCGGCTCGACCTGTTGTCCGGCGACGTCGCCGACCGGTCGTTCATCGATGAGATGATGACCGACGATGTCGAAACGGTGTTCCATCTGGCATCGGTGGTCAGCGCCGGCGCGGAACAGGACTTCGATCTCGGCTACGCGGTGAACCTGCTGGGAACGATTGGTTTGCTGGAACGATGCCGGGAGGTCGGGACCACAACCGGTCGTGCCCCGACGGTGGTGTTCCCCAGCTCGCTGGCGGCCTACGGGTCCGGGGCGGGAAACCCGGTGGTGGACGCCACCGCCCTGCGCCCGGAGACCTCCTACGGGGTCCAGAAGGCCACCGCCGAGCTGTTGCTGAACGACTACCACCGGAAGGGTTTCATCGACGGTCGCGGCCTTCGGCTGCCGACCGTTGTCGTCCGTCCCGGCAAACCGAATCTGGCGGCCTCGGGGTTCGCCTCCGGGATCGTCCGGGAACCGCTGCAGGGAATCGACACGGTCTGCCCGGTCTCGGCCGGCACGGTGATGGCGGTCATCTCGCCCCGCCGGGTGATCGATGCCTTCGTTCGGCTGGTCGAGCTCGACTCGGCCGAGCTCGGCGCCGACCGCACGGTCCCGCTCCCGGGGCTGGCGATGTCGATGTCGCAGGCCATCGAGGCCACCAGGGCCGAGGCCGGCGACCGCCGGCTCGGCACCGTCGCCTTCGTCCCCGACCCCGATGTGCAACGGATCATCGACTCCTGGCCGCCGTCGATCGTCGCCGAGCGGGCCGAGGTGCTGGGCCTGGTTGGGGATCGGTCGGTTGCTGCTATTGTCCGGCAACACATTGAGGACGAATTGGGAGGATTGAACTCGACGTGAATTTGTATCCCGCACCTGTGCCGACATCGATCGGTGTCGTCCGGCGATGATCCGCCTGTCGGCCAATCTCGGCTTTCTGTGGCCGGAGCTGGAGCTGCTCGATGCCATCCGGGCGGCCAAGGAGGCGGGGTTCGAGGCGGTCGAGGTCCACTGGCCATACATCACCCACGCCCTGGATGTGGCGCTGCTCCTGGATGAGCTCGACATGCCGCTGGTGGTGTTGAACACCGTCGGCGGCGACCTGGCCAACGGTGACTTCGGGCTGGCCGCCGTCCCCGGTCGGGAGGACGACGCCCGGGCCGCCACCGACAAGGCGCTGGCCTATGCGGTCGACGTGTCGGCCCGTTTCGTGCACGTGCTGGCCGGCAAGTCCGAGAGCAGTGCGGCCCGCGCCACCTTCGTCGAGAACCTGCGGTACGCCGCGGCCCGGGGGAGGGAGTTCGGCGTCGGTGTGTTGATCGAGCCCGTCAGTACCCAGACCCAGCCCGACTACTTCCTGACCCATGTCGATCAGGCGGCGGCCATCGTGGCCGACGTCGGCGACCCGAACCTCAAGATCATGTTCGACTGCTACCACACCCAGCTCACCGAGGGCGACGTGTTCAGCCGGATCGAGAGCCATCTCCATCTGATCGGCCACATACAGATCGCCGCCGTGCCAGACCGGGCCGAGCCCGATCATGGTGAGCTCGACTATCCCGATCTGCTCCGCCGGATCGATGGGCTGGGCTACGAAGGGTTTGTGGGAGCGGAGTACAAGCCGGCCGGCCGGACCGGCGACGGTCTCGGCTGGATGGACGCCATGCCGCTGCACAGAGGGCTCAGCTAGGGCCACCCGGACCTGCTTCCCCTCAGCCCCGGCTTGTAACCGGTCCGAAAGTCGCGACCGAACCACGGTCTGCTGCGTCTGGGTGTACACGAGTTCACAAGCGACACAAAGGGACGAAGAGCAATGAATCCAGTAAAGGAATTGTCAGCGGAGTTCCTCGGAACGCTCTGGCTGGTCCTGGGTGGCTGTGGATCGGCGGTGTTCGCCGCCCAGTTCCTCACCGAGGACGGCGCCGTCAACCTGGGCATCGGCTTTCTCGGCGTCGCCCTGGCCTTCGGCCTGACCGTGGTGACCGGGGCCTACGCCCTCGGCCACATCTCCGGCGGCCACTTCAATCCGGCGGTGACCCTTGGCCTGGTGGCGGGCGGCAAGTTCGCCCCGTCGAAAGTACTGCAGTACATCGTGGCCCAGGTGCTCGGGGGGGTGGTCGGGGGGCTGATCATCTATCTCATCGCCAACGGCCGGGACGGTTTCGAGATCACCGATACCGCCGGCACGTTCGCCACCAACGGCTTCGGCGATTTCTCGCCCGGCGGGTACAGCCTCGCTGCGGTGTTCCTGGCCGAGGTGGTGCTGACCGCCATTTTCCTGATCGTGATCCTCGGCGCGACCGCCAAAAAAGCGGCGGCCGGCATGGGAGGCCTGGCCATCGGCCTGGCACTGACGTTGATCCACCTCATCTCGATTCCGATCAGCAACACCAGCGTCAACCCGGCTCGGTCCAGTTCCCAGGCGGTCATCGCCGCCATCTTCGGTGATGGTGCCACCACGCCGATCAGCCAGCTCTGGCTGTTCTGGGTGGCCCCGATCATCGGTGCGGCCATCGGTGGTGTCGTGCACAAGACGCTGCTGGACACCGACGACGACGCCTGAGGGCGCCCGTCCGGCGGTCGGCCTGGTTACCAGGCCGACCCGTCCGGTACCGAGCAGGTCACCTCCAACACCGCCGTCCCCGCCTCGACATCGGTCAGTGCGTAGCCGTCGTCGTATCCGCCGCCGCCGTCGTCGGGGCCGGAGTTGGCCGGGTCG
>CAMYLA010000177.1 GCA_947259095.1 uncultured Acidimicrobiaceae bacterium
TCCCCGAAGGGCTCCAGGTGGCTGAAGTGCTCACCGGCCAGCGGCCCGGCACCAGCCTCCCCGATCCCTCGGAACGACTGGTCGATCCCCATTAGGTGGCTGGTGTCTTTCGCGGGCGTGTGAGTGCTCGCGATCCGGTGTGTGATCTGGGAGACTGAGGGTCATGAGCGCATGGTTGCAGGGGCCGGGTCGGTGACGGCGGGGGCGACCCCGCAGCAGTCGAGTCTGTTGAAGGGCACAGGGTTCGTGGGTGACCGGATCCCGGATGACTCGATCTTTGCGGTGTTGCATCGGGAGGGGCACCGGCTCTTCGGTGATGAGATGTTCGCCGATCTCTACAAGGCGACGGGCCGGCGGTCGGTGCCCCCGCAGATCGTGGCCACGGTGATGGTGCTCCAGCGCTGGTTCGGTTTGTCGGATCGGGACGCGGTCGAGGCGTTCGAGTTCGATGTCCGCTGGAAGTACGCGTGTGGGGGCCTGGACTACGACGCTCCCGGGTTCGTGCACACGGTGTTGGTGTACACCCGGGCCAAGCTCGCAGCGTCGGATGCGCCCCGGCGGATCTTCGACGTCACGTTGGAGGCGGCCCGTGATGCGGGTCTGGTCGGCGCGAAGCGGGTGCTCGATTCGACACCGTTGTATGACGCGGTCGCGACCCAGGACACGGTCACGATGATCCGCTCCGCGATCCGCCAACTCCTGGGTGCCGCCGACCGGGCACTGGCAGCAGAGCTGCGGGCCGTCCTGGCCCGTGATGACGACTACGCGTCGGTGGGCAAGCCGGTCTGTGACTGGGACGATCCCGCTGCCCGGGAACAGCTCGTTGCTGATCTGGCCGCGGACGCGATGGCCTGCCTGGGGGTGCTCGACGGCCGGGACATGCCCGAGGCCGTGGCCCGGGTCGGTGAGTTGTTGGCCACCGTGGTTGGCCAGGACCTCGCCGAAGGCGACGACGGGATCTTCCGGATCGTGCGCGGCGTCGCCACCGACCGGGTCATCTCGACGGTCGACACCGATGCCCGGCACGGCCACAAGACCGCCTCTCGGGGCTTCGATGGCTACAAGGGCCACATCGCCGAGGACCCCGACTCCGAGATCATCACGAACACGACGGTCACGCCCGGCAACGCCGGTGACGCCACCGTGGCCGAGACCCTCATCGACGACCTCCTCGACAACGACGACGACGGTGATAGCGACGACACGGAGAAGGCGAAGGTGTACGGCGATTCTGCGTATGGGACCGGTGAGTTCCAGCAACGCCTCGACGACGAAGGGATCGAGTCGGGGTGCCGGACCCAGCCGCCATCGGCCCCTGCGGGCCGGTTCGCCAAGAACCACTTCATCATCGACCTCGACACCGACACCGTGACCTGCCCCAACAAGGTCACCGTCACCATCCGCCGCAGCGAGAACGGTTCGGGCACCGCCTACTTCACCGAGGCCTGCACCCACTGCCCGTTGCGGGCCCAGTGCACCAACGCCAAGAACGGACGGACCATCCGGATCGGGATCCACGAAGCCGCGCTCGACAGGGCCCGCCTACGTCAACAAGGCGACGAATGGCAGGCCGACTACCGGGCCACCCGCCCCAAGGTTGAACGCAAACTCGGCCACCTCATGCGCCGCCGCCACGGCGGCCGCCGAGCCCGAGTCCGGGGCACCCCGAAAGTCGACGCCGACTTCAACCTCCTCGCCGCCGCCACCAACATCGCCCGCCTGGCGGTGCTCGGACTGCGCTCGACACCAACAAGATGGGCAACGACCTGAACATCTGAGAACTCCAAGCCGGCCACGTCCCAGCCGTCACCGACCCAAACACCACCCACTGGAAGCCCGTGATCGACACGGCCACCACCTCAACGATCGCGCCAGACCCGGACCAACGGCGACCCACCCAACAGCCCCGTTCGACACCAGTCACCTAGGTGGTTGGTGTCTTTCGGGGTAGCGGGTGGTGCTCGCGATTTTGGTGGGGATGTTGAACAATGAGGGTATGACCTCTGGGGCGACGCCGAAGCAGGCGGACATGTGGCTGGGTTCGGCGCAGGTGGTTGAGGGCCGGGTGCCGCCGGACTCGATCTGGTCGTTGTTGCATCGTGAGGGTCACCGGTTGTTCCCGGACGAGATGTTCGCGGATCTGTTCTCGGATCGGGGCCGGCGCAGTATCCCTCCTCAGATCGTGGCTATCGTGATGGTGTTGCAGAAGTGCTTCGGGAAGACCGACCGCGAAGCGGTCGAGTGTTTCGAGTTCGATGCCCGCTGGAAGTACGCCTGCGGTGTCGATCTCGACTACCCGTCGTTCGCGCATACGGTGCTCGTCGATATGCGCGCCCGGCTCGCTCGTTCGGAACGACCGAAACGGATCTTCGAGGTCACTTTGGGCGCGGCCCATGGCGCGGGCCTGGTCGGCTCTCGCCGGGTACTGGACTCCACACCGCTCTATGACGCGGTGGCCACGATGGACACCGTCACCCTGGTGCGCTCGGCGATCCGGGCGTTGTTGCGCGTGGCCGACGCCGATCTCGAAGCCGAGCTGCGGTCATGGTTGACCAGCGGCGACGACTATCTGTCGTTGAGTAAACCGCAGATCGATTGGGACGACCCCGCCGAACGCGACGCCTTGATCGAAACGCGGGCCCGGGACGCGTACGCGTGTCTGGTCGTGCTCGACGGCCGCGCGTTGACGGGCGAGGTGACTGACGGGGCGGAGATGCTGGCGACCGTTGTGGGTCAGGATCTGGTCGAGGGCGACGACGGCGTGTTCGGGATCGTGCGCGGGGTGGCCACCGATCGGGTGATTTTCACGATCGATCCCGATGCCCGGCACGGGCACAAAACCCAGTCGAAAGGGTTCGATGGTTGCAAGGGCCACATTGCCGAGGACCCTGATTCGGAGATCATCACCACCACCACGGTCACGCCCGGCAACGTGGGTGACGGCGCGGTCGCGGCCGAGTTGATCGACGACCTCATCAAGGACACGCCGGTGAAGAAGGCCCGGGACAACCGGAGCCGCAAGAAGAAGCGCACGCGATCGAAGGTGTTCGGTGACGCTGCCTACGGCAGCGGCGAATTCCAGGGTGTACTCGAAGACCATGACATCGAATCGGGCTGCAAGACCCAGGCGCCATCACCCCCGAAGGGCGGACTGTTCACCAAAGACCGCTTCACCATCGATCTCGACGCGCAGACCGTAACGTGCCCCAACGAGGTGACCGTCACCTTCCTCGGACCGGCAGACCGCCGGCGCCTCGCCTACTTCGCCGACCACTGCTCAGCCTGTGCGCTGCGCAGCGAATGCACGACATCGAAGACCGGCCGGCAAATCGCGATCAACCCGAACGAAGCAATCCTGGCTCGCGCCCGAGCTCGACAAGGCGACCCGGCCTGGCGGGCGGACTACCGGGCCACTCGACCCAAGGTCGAACGCAAACTCGGGCACCTCATGCGCCACCGCCACGGCGGCCGCCGAGCCCGCGTCCGGGGTCAAACCAAAGTCGATGCCGACTTCAACCTCCTCGCCGCGGCCGCCAACCTGGCGCGCCTCGCGGTCCATGGCCTGCACACCACACCGAACGGATGGGCGATCTGAACGCGCAAAACCCGACCGGCGCGACACGCCCTGACCAGGCGCTCACACCCACGATCGAGACCCCCACACCCACCGGGCCAACTCACCGGAAACCGTCGACCAGGACGATCGCCACATCAGCAGCCGCTCACACACCCGCTCAAAGCCCAGCAACGGGCCGATTCACACCACCCACCTTGGGGCGGCGATGGCGCCCGAGGCATCGGTGCCGGCCTGGCGGTACGTCGGTCAATGGTCCAACGGTTGGGAGGGTTCGATCCCCTCCTCGGGGCC
>CAMYLA010000178.1 GCA_947259095.1 uncultured Acidimicrobiaceae bacterium
GTCCGGTGAGCCCCGTTTCATGCGGTCCCATCCGGAGTTTGTCCAGCCAGTCCGGCCCTGTCTAGCCCTACCGTATGCCGGTATACCATCACATGCCGTGGGCATCGCGCCCGTCGGACTCCGCCCCATGTGAAACGCTGGCAGCGGGCATCACCCTGGCGCGAAAATTCCGGACGACCCCTACTACACCAACCCTACCACGACACGGACAGTAGCGGAGGCCCGAGCTGCCAACCGCCGAGCGCTGATGTCGCTGCTGTGTGGAAGCCAGATACGACCGCCGAGCACCGCCGGCGGGCATCAAGCCGATCTGCAGGCGTGGGCTGACGAGATCCGCACCTCCCGGCCCTTGGCCGACCAGGAGTTGTTGGAACAAGCACACACCAGCTCCGGGCTAGGGTCCCCAAACGAGCGAGCACGAACGCTCCAGGTCTGGACCGAGCCTACGCGGCCGGCCCTCCCAGACCGGTGTCAAAGCACCGGGATCCTGAACCCTACGTCGGCGACGCCGACCCCTCCGACCCCCTGGTATCGCCCGCGCTGGCGGACCTGAGCGGGCTCCCTCCCCTGCTGATAATCGCAGGCGGCGCCGAGTCACTGCTCTCCTGCGCCCAACGCATCGCCGCCAATGCTCGCCGCGCCGGTGTCCCCGCGCAGCTGAACGTTTTCCCCGAGAAGGTCCATGGCTGGATGATGCTTCCGAAGCTCAACGCGACCCTGCAGGCGATCGAGGAGATCAACCGCTGGATCGCTGAACGCCTAGGTCACGAACCAGATCCTGTGCCACAACCGGACTGACCCTCCAGACACCCGCCCCTATCGCGACAGAACTGCCGATCCGTCGCCATCGGAGCCCACGGTGAATCAACCAGCGCTATCGACGCTCATCCCCCCAACCAACCGAGCGCGACTATCGACCCAGCTTGATGGATGCCGACCCGCTGCGTCTCATCGACCCGCTCATATCGGCATCGACCTAGCAACGGCTCCCCGACACTCTCTACCGCACGTCCTGAGCGTTCTTGGGGGTGGGTCAGCTTGCTTCGATGACAGCTCCGTATCGCTGTTGGGCGGCTTGGGCTGAGGTGCCGAGGAGTTCGCCGATGCGGTGCCAGGAGACGCCCTTTGTGCGGGCTGCAGTGACGGCGTCGACGATCTGGCGCTCGCTGCGGGCTCGGGCGAGGGCGGCTCGTTCGAGGAGGTATTCCTCGACGGGTCGCTCGTCGTCGGGTTGGGGTTCGTAGTCCTCGAATCGCTGGGCGAGTTCGTCGGCGTGGTCGAGGATTTCTTGAATCGAACGGGGCATGTCAGGTCTCCAGGTATTTGGGTCGGGCCGCCATGGCGTGAACGATGAACTCGATGCCCTCGGCCTCCGCAACGCCAATCTCGAGAAGGCGGGCAGCCTGGTCGGGTCCGATGAGCATGGTGAGGTCGTCGTGTTCGAAGACTCGGATCGGGTGTCGGTAGGCGTGCAGCATCTCGTCGTCGCGGATGCCGTGCTTTCGTGCGCTGTCCAAAATCACCGGATCCACATCTATCAAGTTACCTTGATACGAGCGGGATCGGGTGATCGGCTGAGTTCTCCATCAACTAGAGGAGAATCCCATGCGCACCGCCAACCACTTCAGCGAGACCGTCGGCCAACTCGTCCTGGTCGACGTCGACCCCGTCCACCAACGCGTCAACCGGGCGATCGCCGGCTTCCCCAACGACAGATCGACCGGCCAAGATTCACACCCACCGACCGAACCATCCTGGCGGTACTCCCGCGTGCCTTCGACCGGCCCCCACTCGCAATGGTGATGCCGATCGTGAAGCCCGCCACCGTGATCGGCTGGCACCGGCGCCTCGTGGCCCGCCACTGGACCCAACCACCTGTGACCCGAACCGGTCGTCCGCCCATCCCGACCGCCATACGCCGACTGGTCCTGCGTCTCGACACCGAGAACCCAACCTGGGCTACCGGCGCATCCACAGCGAACTGCGTCGCCTCGGATACCGCCCCGCCGCCTCCACTGTGTGGAAGATCCTCCGCGATGCCGGACCCGAGCCCACTCCCAACCGCACCGGTCCTTCCTGGAGCGAGTTCATCGCCAGCCAGGCCCATGCCCCGGTCGCAACCGACTTCTTCTGCGTGGACGCTGTCACCCTGCGCCGATTCCACGTCCTGTTCTTCATCGAAGCAGACACCCGACGGGTCCACCTCGCCGGCATCACCACCAACCCCACCGGCCCCTGGACCGCCCAAGCAGACCGCAACCTCACCGTGACCTACGACAAGGCGATCAGGTTCGTGATCCGCGACGGCGCCGGCCAATTCACCCGCACCTTCGACCATGTCTTCGCTGTCTTCGCGGCTTTGTTGCGTTGTTGGATCGTCGGGCGCGTTTGCGGTCGACGAGAGTCGACAGTTCGGGTCAGATCGTTTCGATGAGTTCGTCGAATGCTGCGGCAACGCGGAGGTGTTGGTGTCCGGCTTCGTTGCCGAGTTCGTAGTGGCCTCGGCGTAGGTTCTGGATGAAGGCGTGACCGCGGATCACCACTGATGCGGTCCGGTCGGTCTTGAGTCCGCGCATGGGTCTGAGCCTCGCTTTCAGTCGTCCGTGATCGCACTCGACACGATTGTTGGCGTATTGCTCGGTGTTGTGAAACGCGTCGGGGATGAGTTCTTCGATGACAGTTTCGAGCGCTTGTGCGAGATCGGTGATCACCTCGGTTGGCTCGCCGTGAGCGTCGAGCGCTGTGCGGAAGAACGTTCGGGCTGACACGAGGTCGCGTCTGCGTGAGACGTACACGTCGATGACTTGGTCGTGCTCGTCAACGGCTCGGTAGACGTAGCGCCATTTCCCGGCAACCTTCACGTAGGTTTCGTCGACGACCAACGATATGGCGACGTGGCCGTGCGGCGTCGATCAGCAGGGGAGTGAAACGCTTTACCCATCGATGGATGGTGACGTGATCTACCTCGATCCCGCGCTCGACCAGAAGTTCCTCAACGTCCCGGTAGGAGAGTCCGAAGCGGAGGTACCAGCGGACAGCGAGCATGATCACTTCGGGCGGGAACCGGAAGCCAGCAAACGCTGAGCGATCAAGTGCGGGCGACGATGAGCAGCGGAGAGTCATTCCGAGACCCTCGCCAATCGGCGATCCGTTCCCTCAATGCAACAGTGCCGCTGTTCTTCATCGACATCCCCACCCGAACCGTCTACCTCGCCGGCATCACCCAACACCCCACCAGCGCCTGGACCACCCAAGCCGCCCGCAACCTGCTCCTGCGCCACACCGACCAACTCGCTGACGCCGGGGCGCTGGTGCGCGACCGAGGCAGCCAGTTCATCGACGCCTTCGACGAGATCTTCCGCACCGAACACATGAAGATCCTCAAGACACCTGTCCGGACCCCGGTCGCGAACGCGTTCGCGGAACGTTGGATCGGCAGTCTCCGTCGTGAGCTCCTCGACCGCACCATCATCTGGAACCAGCAACAACTCGAACGCCTCGTAGCCGACTACATCGACCACTACAACGCGCACCGGCCACACCGCTCACTCGACCAACGGCCACCAACCGCAAGCGCGATCCCGAACAGGCCCGACGGACAGCTCCGAGTCGTGAAATCGACCCGGTGCGGCGGACTCATCAACGAGTACCGAAACGCCGCCTGACCAGGCACGACGCAATAATCGGCCCCCACAAGGTCAACCGAGTCGTCCTGGTTGGTGAGCAGTTCGACTACCGGCTTGTCGGATCAACCGGTACTGCGATGTAGGTTTGCTGTCCGGCTGCAGCGGCTG
>CAMYLA010000179.1 GCA_947259095.1 uncultured Acidimicrobiaceae bacterium
ACCATGAATGACGACGAGTCGATGTCTCAGGTCAACGAGCAGATCCTGGATGCCATGATCGAGGGCCGGGATGGATTGCTGGCGGAGGACGCCCAAGTCCCCATCGACGCCGCCGACAGCGTTCGCCGCGCCGTTTGGATCACCTATTCCCAAGCCGCCATCCGCTACGCCTCGCTCATCGAGGACGACCTGGCCGCCGATGACGCCGGCACGGCGGCGGCCCACCAGGGCGAGGGATTGGCCTTCTGGCGGGTGATCGAGGCCGACGCCGCAGCCCTCGGCGCCGACGCCGACACCGTCAATGCCATCTTGGATCTGGGCAACGAACCCGGGGCGAACGGGTTCGGCGACGAGGTTAGGGATGCCCTGGCACCGTTCTGGGCCGATGCCGGCATCACCGACGACGACATCGGCGAGCTGCAGTAGGCCGACTCAGGCCACCAGTTTGAGCTCGTCATCCTCGGTGTTGACGTGAACCATTCTGCTGCGGTCACTTCGCGTGGCAACGCTCCCTTAACGGCACCGGATGACGGTGAACAGTGGGCGTTCGCGCCCGGCTCCCATCAGCCCGGGAGCCACCGAGTCGGTAAGGCACCGGCCCATGGCGTGTAGCAGCACGTCGGGATCGGGCTCATCGATCATGGGTCAGGGTTGGGTACACCGTCCACCGGCTCCATGACCGAGGTCCGCTCGACGGCACCCACCTTGAGATCGTAGGAGGCGTAGAACACGGCCCGACCTCGAACCTGGGCCAGCCGGTGTTCAGGGTGACGAGCCCAGGCCTGATGGTGTTCCTCACTGTCGAACTCCACGACGGTACAACGTTCTCCGTCCTCGGCGACGAAGGTCTTGACCGAGACGAAACCCTCCATGGAGGCGGCCAACTCGTTCATTCGCGTCGACATCTCGGGGCCGAGGTCGGCAATCGTGGTCTTTCCTAGTGCCAGCATGGTGGAATCGATCCCCATTCGCAGCACATCGAGCACGTTCTCCACGCCGGTCTGGCCGTTGACGGCTAGGCCCCACAGATAGGCCCGACCGATCATCACCGCCTTGGCCCCCAGAGCCAGGGCCTTGACCACGTCGCTGCCCCGTCGGATCCCTCCGTCCATGACCACCTCGACCTCGTCGCCGACAGCCTCGGCAATCGGTGGCAGCATTCGAATGGCGGCCGGCGAACCATCCAGATTGTTTCCCCCATGATTGGAGACCGAAATGGCGTCGACGCCGGCATCGACTGCCCGCTTGGCCTCATCAACCCGCATGACACCCTTGAGCATGACCGGTCCATCCCATTGGCCGCACACCCAGGCGATGTCGTCCCAGGTGGGCGGCGGCGTTTGCATCCAGGTTCCATACGCATCGAAGAAGTTGGGGGTCGGAGATCCCACCGTGGCGAAATTGGGCACGGCCAGGGACGGTGGCTTCCACCCGGCCCTGGCCCACCGAGCCAGCCAGCGGGGACGGATGACCGACTCCGGCAGGTGCTTTGCCATCGTCTTCAAATCCATGGTCTGGGGGATCTCGGGACTGCCCCAGTCCCGAGAATGGGAGAACGACCAGTCGGTGGTGACGATGAGTCCCACCGCTCCGGCCGACTTGGCTCGAGCCAGGCGTTCGAGAACCGACTCACGGTCGCCGGCCCAGTAGATCTGAAAGAACAGTTGAGGGTTGGCCTCGATGACCTCCTCGATGGGCTTGCTGGCGAAGGAACTCAAACCCATGGCCACCCCCCGGGCGGCCGATGCCCGGGCCACGGCCACCTCGCCGTCGGGATGGACCGCTTGTACCCCGGTGGGTGAGATCAGCACCGGCATGGAGATCGGTTGGCCCATTACCTCGGTGGCCATCTCACGGCTCGGCGGCTGGTCCACGGTTATCGGTTTCAGACCGAGCTGCTGGAAGGCCGCAGGGTTGTCGGTGAGCGTCGAACCCGCCTCCGAACCGGCGATGAGCGCTCCGTACACCGAGGCCGGCAGCATGCGCTTGGCCCTGGCCTGGGCAACCGCCACCGATTCGAACCACTCGCTTGCCACCAGGCCACTCCTCGTCGTCGATGCCCGATCGAACCATGTTGCTCGTCCCGGCGCCGACATCGGGCCGGACATTGCGGTGGTCAACCACGACCGAACACCGCGATCGTAATCGACCCCGGAGGTCGCTGTCGCACTCACATCGACCCGCGCCCCTACCGCTCGACGCCCGCTCCCCCGACGGACACGGTCACGGCACCGACCTTACGGAACACGAGACCGGACGGCCCGGCCGATCGGTTCGGGACGAAACGCATCCGGTGCCATCGATCCAGCACCTGCTCCACGGCGTGACGGGTCTGGAGTCGGGCCAGGTGAAGACCGAGGCAGGCGTGTGGACCGCGTACGAATGCCAAGTGCCGCTCCAGACCCGGTCGACCGGGGTGGAAGCGATCGGGATCCTCGAACACGGCGGGGTCACGGTTGGCTCCACTCAGTGACACGGCAACTGCCTCGCCGGCGGCGAGGTCAATCCCGCCGATGGTCAGGTCCTGCGTGGTGTAGCGATCGACCAGAGCCGCCGCCGGCTCCAGCCTTAGTGACTCCTCCACCGCACGGGCGATGAACCGGCCACGGTTGCCGCTGTTGAGGCCGACCTCGACGGCTTCGGGGTGGGTCAACAAATGCCACAGGGCGTTGGCCGTCATGGCCTCCGACGTCTCGATCGCCCCGAAGAGGATGACGGCGACGTTGCTCACCAGTTCGGCCCGGCTAAGGGTGGCCGACTCGGCCACCTCGATCAACATGGTCGTGATGTCCTGATCGTCGTCTCCCGTACCGAGCACCAGGTCGACCACAGCCGCCATCTGGTCCATGGCCTCGGACGCGCCGAGCGATGCCGACTCACCGGCGGTCAGGGCCTCGACGGCGGCGACGATGTGCTGGTACCAACCCAGTACTTGGTGAATGAGGCGGTTCCGGTCGGGCTCCAGTCGGTCCAGTCCCAGGTAATCGGCGATGGTCACCACCGCCAGCGGTGCTGCCAACTCGGTCCGCAGCTCTCCCCCGCCTCGGGACTCGAGATCGTCCATCAGTTCTCGTGCCAACCAAGCCGTCGTGGTTGCTGCCCGCTCGGTCACCGCCCCAAGCCTGAAGTGGGGATCGAAGGGACGACGGTGGCGGCCGTGCTCAGCGCCGTCACTGCTGAGCATGCTGGGCCCTACGACCTGACCGGTGGTGAAGCGAGCGTCGTCGACGGTGAACCGTTGCCAGTCCCGGAGGATCTCCAGAGCAAGGGACCAATCGGTGACCAGCCAACGCCGCAACTCGGGGATCCAACTCACCGGCTCCCGGCTTCGGAGCCGGTGCAGCACCGGGTGGGGATCGATTCTCAACTCCTCGGTCGTCACCGTCGAACCGAGAGGAAAACGCTCAAACACCGAATCGCCCGACCCCCCCGCGCTTCCCTTGCCGGCCTCACTCGACCGTTCATAGCCGATCTTGTCGGTCACGACGTCATCCTCAGGGCCACGGCCTTCAGGTACGTTCCATGAACGAACCCGATGGGGTGGTCGACCGGGTGTCCGGTCACGGTCAGCACCGAGGCTTCCCTGTTGGCATCGGCGATGCCTCGTCGGATCTGGTTCAGGAACGACGCCTCGGTGACCCGAGCCGAGCACGACGCATGGAACAGCAGGCCGTGGGGCGCAACCAGTAGGGCGGCAAGCCGAGCCGATCGGTGATAGGCGGCCAGCGCCCGATCGACGTGGTTGGCCCGGTTGGCGAAGGAGGGTGGATCGACGACCACCGTGTCGAACTGCCGACCGGCCCGCGCCAGGTCGGCCATGACGTCGAAGGCGTCCCCGGCGACGGTCACCACCTCGGGCCGGCCATTGACGGTTCCCGATCGCTGTGGCCTCGAGCCGACGGCACCCTCCACGTGATGCCGGGCCAGCTCGAGCGCCCGCTCACTGACGTCAACCAGAGTCAGTTCAGTTGCACCGGCGGCCGCGGCATGAGCGGCGAACCCTCCGGTGCAACTGAAGACATCGAGGACTCGATGTCGTCCCCCACTTCCGACCGCCTCGCCCACCAGTCGACCGACCAGACTGCGGTTGTCCCGCTGATCGAGGAAGTGGCCCGTCTTGTGACCATGGGCAATGTCGGCGGTGAACGGCAGTCCGTTCTCGAAGAACTCGACCGGGCCGTCGAGTGTCGGCCCCACCAGCACCACGCCGTCGACGATCCCCGGCGGAGCACTGCCGGCGACAACTCGACCGAGCCGCAACACGACCCGCTCCATGACTCCGGGGCCCTCCTGGTGGTCCGACCGCTGAGTGGCCACCGACAGCCCGGTCACCAGCGACGGCAGCCACGGAATCCAGGCCGCAGTGTACAGCTTGACCACGGCCGAGCCCGAATACCAGTCAACCACCAGACCCGGCAGTCCGTCGTTCTCGTCGACCGGGCCGCCGTCGGCTTCGTCGATACCACGGGAGGTACCGAACAGCGAGCGACGGCGATCGACGGCCTCGGCCAGCCGATCGGCCAGCCAGTCGCCGTCGATCAGGGTGGGGCGACCGACGTGGAGGATCCTCACCCGAATCGGCGACCGGGGATCGTAGAGCCCGATGGCGGCGAACCGGCGCTCGCCGTCGAAGACGACGGCCAGATCACCGGCCTTACCCGCGTTCTTGATGGAGGTGATGGAGCGGTCGAACAACCAGGGGTGACCGGAGCGCAGCTGGCGCAGCGCGTCGTTGGTCACTCTGAGGGCCACACGCCGGTCCGACGGCGGATCCAGTTCCTCGAGGATCGCCACCATTCGCAGGTTACCGGGACGCCGCCGGCGGAGCTCGGCGCGGGTCCTGTCGAGTGACGGCAAAAGGCCGGTGCATCCGAACAACGAATGTTGTTCGGATGCACCGACCCAAGTGGCGACCTCGGGTCCACCGTCGTCCGACGATGGACCCTGCGTCCGCTCAGACTCCTACGAGTTGGTCGCCGGTCTTGCTTTCGTCATGCCCGTTCGTCTTTGCCACGTCGTACCGAGCAGGCTCGGCCACAGCCGGGGTGGCCCGGCCGGCCCAGAACAGGCCCAGACCGGTCAACAGGGAGACCAGTCCCAACCCGGCCAGGATGCCGGCCACGGCGTAGCCGATCTGAATCGAGGTGTGCGTGACCACACCCACACCCAACTCACCGACCAGACCGTGTACGGTGCCGCTCCAGGCCTGCTCACGAGCGGGGCCTTCCAGCGGATGCATACGATCGAAATCGGTCCAGTACCGTCCGTCGACATCGAATTCGTAGGTACCGGCGGCGAAGGTTTCACCGTTGTACTCGACGTCTTCGTCCAGGACCACCGTCTGAGTC
>CAMYLA010000180.1 GCA_947259095.1 uncultured Acidimicrobiaceae bacterium
GAGGCCCTGCGGAACGTGTCAAGGGGAATGAGACAACTTGTTACGCGGATTGTATGAGTGCTTCTCGGTTGGGTTCGTTGATCCAGGCGACGGTGGGGAGCTCCGGTGGGGTCGGTGGGCGGTGGCGGAACCGGGCGGGGTTCGCGTTGTAGGCGGCGGTGAGTGTTTCGGTTCGAGCAGCGCGGATTTCGGTGGCGGTCCCGTAGTGGACTGATGCTGGGGTGTGTAGGCCGATTCCGGTGTGGCGGTGCACGTGGTTGTAGTGATCGAAGAACACCTCGCAGAATGAGCGGGCATCGGCGATCGATCCGAACCGGCCAGGGAACGCCGGGCAGTATTTGAGGGTCTTGAACTGGGCCTCGGAGTAGGGGTTGTCGTTGGAGGTCGAGGGGCGGCTGTGGGATCGGGTGACACCGAGATCGACCAGGAGCTGGGCGACCGGTTTCGAGGTCATCGACGACCCCCGGTCGGCGTGCAAGGTCAGCTGGTCTGGGTCGATGCCTTGACGGTCGAGGGCGTCGGCGATGAACGCCTCGGCCAGTTCGCCGGTCTCCGCTGCGGCGACACACCAGGCGATGACGTAGCGGGAGTAGATGTCGATGATCACGAACAGTTCGTAGTAGACGCCACGTACGGGTCCGGCCAGTTTCGTTATATCCCAGGACCAAACCTGGTTCGGGGCGCGAGCGATCAGTTCAGGTTTCTTGCGGGCCGGGTGGGTGCGTTGGCGGCGTCGTTCCCGGTTCTCGCCGACGGCGGCCAAAAGCCGGTACATGGTGCGGATCGAGCACAGGTAGATGCCGTCATCGAGGAGCTGGGCCCACACCTGCGCTGGCGCCAGGTCGCAGTACTGCGGCGACCGCAGCACAGACAGCACGTGTTGACGTTCGGGCTCGGTCAGCTTGTTCGGCGGCTCCGGCCGAGGCGCCGGAGGCCCGTGCAGCGGTGATCGTCGGCGGCGCAGGATCGTGGACCGGTTGGCGCCGAGGAGCTCGCATGCCTGCTTGGTCGACGTCACGTCCTCGAGGGCGGGGAGGTGCTCGGCGGTCACGGCTTCGACCTCGGCTCGGTGTCCGCGCTCTCGGAGAGCTGTTCCAAGAGCGCGTGCACTTTTCCCGTGATCTCCAACGCGGTCTGCGTCTTTCGGAGCTCAGCCGCCAGCCGCTCGTTCTGCCGGCGGAGCTTCTCGACCTCGATCTCGGCCGCCGTCCGGCGTTTCTTCGACTTGGCTGCCAAACCCTGCCGGGCACCGGCCTCTGCCTGTTTGCGCCACTCCGAGATGTGCGAGGAGTAGAGACCCTCGCGGCGCAAGATAGCGCCGCGCTCTTCAGAGCCCTTCGGCCAGGAGTCGTACTCGGCGAGGATCTCGGCCTTGTACCCGGCGCTGAACGTGCGCCGCTTCGGGCGCGCAGCAGGGTCGGTGTCGTCTTCGTTCACGCCTCCAGTGTGGGCGCGTTCGTTCAACGATGCAGTGGTCATGGTCATGATTGATGTGTTCCTGTCTCGCCCCGTCGGGTCAGATAATCGGGTACCGCAGGTGTCTCACCCCACCCTGACAGACAGGGCATGGGTGCTTGGGCCGGGAGGGTGCTTGGTGACGGGCGACCGAGCTGGTGGTGTGGCTGGGGCGGGAGTCACTGCGCGCACCCCTTGGAACTAATCATCTAGTTGTCGTGGTCTGACCAGAGTTTCAGCAGCCAGGAGGAGCCCACTACTCGATCGACGTCCCTGAGCTGATCGTCGGTGATGTGCTGACGCCAATCAGTCAGTACGAGGCTCGGATCGCGTCGTACCGAGAAGTAGTTGTCCCTCTCGTCTCGGACCGAGTCGGCAGCCTGACTGTGCTCGATGAACGATCGAGCGCTCTTCGTGAACGGCCAACCGAGAAACTCGAAGATCCCCCCGAGCTCCTCGATGGTATTGCGGACTAACCGCTCGTAGACGACCAGGTGGCCTAGCTCGTACAACCTCGCGAAGTCGGCAGTGATCTCTGCTTCAAGCCGCCAACGAAGAGCCTCGAGCTCAACCTCGTTGAGGGAATCCGCGAGGTTCACCAGTTCCTTCAGCTCGATACTCAGGTCGTCTGCATCGAGGAACCTGATTCGATCCCGAAGCTCCTCAATGTCGGGATTCCAAACGCCGAGGGATCGGCCTCGACAGGTCGACGCTACGGTCGCATGAGGATGCCGGACGATGTTGATCATTTTCGGCTCCAGCACATGCTCGAGCTTCCCGAGCCAACGACCGGGAAACCAGACGTCCTTGATCAGGATCGGCTTGTCCAAGCTGGGCCGCGCCAACGCCGTGAAGAGAGGTCGGAGCGCTGCAAGTCGACCGGAAGACCGGTAGAGATCGACTATGAATCGATCCGCTAGCCGAGAGGATGACATCGCGAACGGCGGTCGGTCGATATCGAAATAGCCTCTCTGGGCAATCTCGAAGAACCGAGCGCGGTGTCGTTCGGGATCACTCGACAACAGATCCAAGGCCCACCGGTGGTACGGAGACTTCTTGGCCGGCGAGAAGGGCTCGTACTTGTACGTGCAAAGCCCGCTCGATCGGATGAGTTCGCCCAGCCAGCTCGTCCCAGAACGACCGGAACCGGCGATGAAAACGACCTCAGGTTGGTCGGTGCGTGACATGTAGAAGGTTGCCTAGGCAGGTCAACGGGCGGCGGGTTTCTGCTCGAAGGGAACGACGGACAAGTCTAGTGACGAGCTAGTGTCCTGTCAGGCTAATCATGTTGCCAATTCGTCGGGGCTTGACGCCCCTTGCGACGTCCTCGTCGTTGCCTCACACTCACGAGTGAGGCTGCCTCAAGAAGCCACCGGCCGAAGACCTCCACGCCGGTGATGACGTCAACGACCGTATGACCCAACGACGGCTCACCACAAGGCTCGGCACGGTGAACGGCTGGTCCTCAGGGTTAGCAGTTGGGTTGGCACCGGCCCGGCAGAACGTCCGCCGCCACGATAGATTCCCTGGTGGAGGTGTCTGAGTACCTGGTGGGCTCCCCCGCCTTCAAAGGCAGCCGGATTGCGGTGGCCGGTGCTTGAGACAGCTCCGTGTGGGCACAGTGATGCTCAGCAGCGCCAGGGAGCGCTGAGGGATGGCCATGGGCTTGGCTACCACGGTGGCTACCAACGGTCGACTCGTACATGATCTTGGCCCGGCATTTCCGTGCGGCAAGCTCACTGCAGTTCGCCGGTTGCGGGCGCTTCAATCTCTGCCTGGCCACCGGTCGGGCCAGACGTCGATGACATGAACAACCATGGCTCCCGGGTCGTCGGCCCAGGCTTCGAGGCCGACCAAGAGGTGATAGCCGGCAACGGTTCGGGCTGCCTTGACCGTGAACCGGCGGACGCCCGGTGACTGCTCGATCTCGGGGAGACTCCACCAATCAATCAGGGACAGGGCTTCGATTGCTTCGGGCAGATCATGGGCCCGAAAGACCTCTGCCCGGTCGATTGGGAGTTGGTCGTCGATACTGGCCCGGGCGTGATCGGGGACCCGGACCGGTCGCCTCACTTCTTGGCGGCTCGGGCCTCGGCATCAGATGCGACCACGGCGTCGGGCAGTCGCTCGATGGCCCTCGCCAGTGACGCTTCGGCAGCTGGCGAAAGGGGCCGATGGGCAACCGCGTCAGCGGCCAGCGCAGCAGCTCTGTCAGGTTCGACGGCAGGCACGGTCTCGGTCGGCTCCATACCTCGACAATACCGGAGTGCCGTGACATCGGCTGGCGGTGTCTTCCGATCTGGTCGCCGGCGGACGCCGAGATCGTCCCGCGAAGTACGCTGCTCGTCATCATTCGCCTGCTCGCCTCCTCGCCTCCTCGCCTTCGTTGTCTTCGTCGTGAGCACGGTCGCCGCCCTTACGTTGACGGCAAAAGCAACTGCTCGAAGGAAGTGCGGGCTGCTCATGACAGTGCTGGTACTGGCGGTGGTGGCGCTTGGTGCGCTGTTCGTTCTCTCGCTTGGAGCTTGACAGCTGCTGCGACCGGCACACCTCGGCGTCGACCAGATCTGAACAGCCCTCAACGGCCTGCAGGAGCGGACCCGTGTGCATCGCAGTTCAGGGCAGAGCGGGGACGGCCGCTTCGGTTGGCTCCCAGCTCGGCTCCCACCCAGGGGCCGTTGATACTTGCCGTAGACCCCCGGGGGGAGCACCAGATCCGGCCGCTCGGGGGTTGGCCGGTTCTAGTAGAGTGGGATCATGAGCGTGGACCGGATCACCGTCGACCCGAATCGCATGGGTGGGCTGCCATGTATCCGTGACCTACGAGTGACCGTCGGCATGGTTCTCGGGCAACTCGCCGCCGGCCAGACGAGAGAGCAGGTCCTGGCCGACTACCCCTACCTGGAGAACGACGACATCGCGGCAGCGCTCGCATTCGCAGCTGCCAGAGTGAACGAACGAGATCTCCCCCTCGCGCAGAGCGCGTGAGGTACCTCGTCGACGCCAACCTGTCCCCAGATGTTGTTCAGGCTCTGATCGCCGCGGGCTACGACGCCACCCACGTCGGCGACCACGGGCTCCTTGTCGCGACCGACGATGAGATCTTCGACTGGGCCGCAGCGAATGAGGCCGTCGTGGTCACGGCCGATTCAGACTTCGCCATGCTGCTGGCGACCCGCCGAGCGCAAACGCCATCGGTCATCCTGCTCCGCGATGTTGCCGACAGACCGCGTGCGGCTCACGCCGAGCTGTTGATCGACAACCTGGCCGCATCGGGGGGGTGCCTTCTACGAACGCACTGCGCAGGAACCGGTGGTGCTGTTCGACCACGTCGAAGATCTGGGCCGTCAGGTTGGTGAACCCCGCAGCGCGACTTTCCGTGGTGGGTGTCCGCGTGGTTTGGCGGCTCAGGGCGATGAGGGTCTCGCCGACCTGAAGACGGCCACCGAGGCGTTGGGCGTCCAAGGCCATCACGAGGGCCATCGACGTCTCATCGATCGACCGCACGGCCAGCGTGATCTCGGTGGCGTGGACGCCGTCATGGCCCCGGGGCACCAGCTCGACCTCGACACGATCCGGACCAGGAGCTCAGCTGGTCCCGATGGCATCAGCGACGGCTCGCGCCACAGCCATCGTCCCCCCGTTCGGCCGGCCCGACGCATCGAGGACGACGACCCCATCGCCCAACACCACATCGACGGCCCCCCGGATCGACTCGGCCGCCGCCACTTCGCCCAGATGGTCGAGCATCATCGCCGCCGTCAGGATCTGGCTGATGGGACTGGCCTGATCGAGCCCGGCCAGCGTCGGGGCCGATCCGTGGATGGGCTCGAAGTAGGCGTGCTCCTCGCCGACATTGGCCGAGCAGCACAAGCCGATACCTCCCACGGTGGCCCCGCCCAGGTCCGACAGGATGTCGCCCAACAGGTTCTCCATCACCAGCACGTCGTAGTGGCCGGGCTGTTGCACCAGGGCCTGGGCCGCAGCATCGGCGTAGAGATGCTCCTGCTCGATGTCGGGATAGTCGACCCCCACCTCATCGAAGATCTGCCGGAAGAAGGCCAGGCTCGACAAGACGTTGGCCTTGTCGACGCAGGTCACCCGTCGGCGTCCGTCTTCCGGGGCACCGGTACGAGAGCGGGCCAGCTCGAAGGCGAAACGTGCGATGCGCTCAGTGCCCTTCCTGCTGATGAGCATGGTGTCGATCATCACCTCACTGGTGCCGACGCCCTTGCCCCGGGACAGGTAGAGGCCCTCGGTGTTTTCCCTCACGATCGCGTAGTCGATCGAGCCGGGCTCAGCCTTGATCGGGGCGTCGATCCCCGGCAACAGACGAACCGGCCGGACGTTGGCGTAGGTGTCCAGCCCGACCCGCAAGCCGCCGAGCAAGCCGGCTTCTGTTCCATCGGCGTTGCGCACGTCGGGCAGACCGACTGGCGCCTTGAACAAGGCGTCAGCCTCCTTGACCGCGGCCACAGTCTCGGGACGCAAGCTCACCCCCTCTTTGAGGAACAGTCCGGCGCCGGCCTCGTGCTCACTGAAGACCAATTCGAACCCGCCACGCTTCTGGCTGACCGCGTCGAGCACGAGCATTGCGGCATCGATCAGTTCGGGACCGATGCCGTCACCGCGGATCACGACCACTTGATACGAGCGAACGGCGTCGTGTGACGAGAGCGCAGCATCGGTCATCTGCGTCATCCTTGCATAGCCGTGGCCGAGTACGCGGAGCCCTCCCGACTCGGCGTAGGCCATCCGACTCTCAGCTGCTCGATGTCCGGTCCTCCCTCGCTTGCCGACCCCCTGGTGAGTTGGCCCAACGACAGTCGCTACGGCTATCCACCGGTGATCGTGTAATCGAGGAAAGTGGAATCACACGTATCCGCCCCACCGGGCCCAACCGCCACATCAATCGTGTCACCAACACCCAGCGACCCCA
>CAMYLA010000181.1 GCA_947259095.1 uncultured Acidimicrobiaceae bacterium
CTGTGGTGGCGGCGTCCCGGTTCAGCTTGCAGGACGGGAGTCGTGTGCCGCCGACGGGACCGACACGTGCTCCCCGGGGGGCGGGGGTCGGCCATCCGGAGCGAGGCGGTGGCGGGCCATGGCCTCGTCGTGCAGCCGGTCCTGACGGGCGTTGCCGGCCGCGGCCCAGAACGCCGCCCAGGCCTCGGCCTCGCTGCGGAGCCGTTGCTCTGCGGTGCGAACCGAGGCCATCTCCTCGGCGAACATCGGCTCGAAGGCGTTGCGGTGGGGCCCGACCCAGTGCTCGACGGCGATCGCCCTGGCGGCGATCCGGCCGCCGCTCCCGGGCGCTCCTCCGCCATAGAGGCCGGGTGGCCCACCGGCGCCGCCATCGGCCAGGCGACCGATGGCGTCGGCCGCCCGGTGCAGCCGGCGAGCCAGATCCAACGCCAGGTCGACGGTCGACGGTGGAAGATAGCTGGAGGAGGGATGGGTCATCGATCGGATCTCGCCGCTGTGGCCGGGCTGGGGTGACGGGCCGGCACCGGCTCGAACCGGCGCTGGTATCGAGTCTGGCGTCGGGGCCGGTGCCGCCCAATGGGGACCGGTCCCCGTTTCCCGTTCCCGGCATCGGTCATACGATGGCCGCCGCCATGGAGATCTATCTGCGGATCGAAGACGATCGGCGCCGTCACCTCGCCGACCTCGGCGTCCGAGTGGCGCCGTCCCACACCGTCGGCGATGTTGCCGACGCCATCGGCGGCCACCTGCACCTCCACTCCGGGTCGGAGGTGACGATCTCCAAGCCCGGGCTCGGTCCGCTGGTTCGTGGTCGGCCGATCGTCGATGCCGGCATCCTGTCCGGCGACACGCTGGTACTGGGAACGGTGTGGCCCCGCCCCGAGCGAACGGCCGTGGCCCCGGTGCTGGTCGTGGCATCGGGGCCCGACACCGGCCTCTCGTTGCGGTTGGCCTGTGGTGACCACCTGATCGGTCGTGACCGTTCGTGCGAGCTGGTGCTCAGCGATCCCCAGGTCTCGCGGCGCCATCTCCTGTTGCGGGTCGACCCCGGCGACGCCGTGACCGTCGAGGCGGCGGCCGGCGGTAGGAACCAGGTCCGGATCGACGGCCGGCCGCTCAACGGCCCGGTCCCGCTTCGGCCAGGGCAGGTGGTCCGGCTCGGCGCCGGCTCGCTGGTGGTTCGGTCCCCGCCGCCGGCGCGCCACGGCGGTGTCGATGCCTTCGGTCAGGTGCCGTTCCATCGCACGCCGTACTTCCCCGAACCGGTCCAGCCGGTCGTGATCGATGCCGTCGGCGATGTCCCGTGCCGTCCCGAGAAACCGAGGTTCAGCTACCTGTCGGCCGTGTTGCCCCTGCTGATGGGCGTCTCGTTTGCGCTGTTGCTTGGCAATCCTCGCTACCTGCTGTTCGCCGTATTCTCGCCGGTCATGGTGTTTGGCAACAATCTCGAGCAGCGCAGGCGCTCGGGGAGAACGTTCGCCCAATCGGTGGCCAGGTTCGACGAGGCGTTGGCGTCGCAGGCCAAGCGGGTCGATGCCGCGCTGGCCGAGGAACGCCGTCGGCGGTACAACGCCACACCGGACCTGGCACTGCTCAACGACCGGGCCGCCGGCCGATCGAGCGATCTCTGGGTCAGGGATCGCAACGCCGGGGATTTCCTCGCCATGAGGATCGGGATGGGCGACCTGCCGACCAGCGTGGACGTCGTGGCCGACACCGAGGGCGACGCAGACCACCGAGACCGTATCGTGGCCGCCCACGGGGTCACCGACACGATCGCCGATGTGCCGATCGCCATCGAACTGGCGGAGCTTGGCGTTGTCGGTCTGGTCGGGCGGGCCGACCAGACCTCGTCGGCGGCCGCCTCGATGGCGGTGCAGGCCGCCACCCTCCACAGCCCCGAGGATCTGGTGATCACGGCCGCCCTGGCACCGGGTCGAGCCATCATCGACTGGCTGAAGTGGGCCCCCCACACCCGTTCGAGCAGCTCACCTCTGGCCGGACCCCACCTTGCGCAGTCCACGGTCGAGGCCGACGCCCTGATCGCCGAGCTGGTGAACGAAGGGGTCCGCCGGCTGTCGGCCGGCGGGGGCGACGCATCCCCCTGGTTGCTCGTCCTGCTCGACCGGGCCGTCGAGCCGGACGCCGCCGCCGTCTCCCGGCTGCTCGATCTGTGCCCTCGGGCCGCCATGTCGGTGCTGTGGCTCACCAACGGGGAGCAGCGGGTCCCCCGCCAGGCCCGGGCGGTTGTGGCCTGCCGGTCGCCGCTCACCGGTCGCCCGTCCCGGCTGTCGTTCACCGATCCTGATCGGCCCCATCGACTCCTCGACCTCGACCGGATCGACCGGGAGTTCGCAGCCACCACCGTCCGGGCCCTGGCCCCGCTGCGCGATGCCTCGTCGGCCAATGCGGCAACGGCGATACCGAGGGTCGTGCCGCTGTTCACCGCATTCGGTATCGAGTCGATCGACGGCGACTGGGTGGCACGGCAGTGGAAGACCGATCGGGGTCACGCCCTGGTGGCCCCCATCGGCTGCACCGAGGCCGGGCCGCTCCCGCTCGACCTGGTGGCACATGGGCCCCACGGTCTGATCGGCGGTACCAGTGGCGCGGGCAAGAGCGAGCTGGTGATGGCGATGGTGGCCGGTCTGGTCGCCCACAACCCGCCTTCCAGGGTCAACTTCCTGTTCATCGACTACAAGGGCGGCGCAGCCAGCGACCTGTTCAAGGATGCGCCCCACACCGTCGGCTACGTCACCAACCTCGACGGACTGCTGGCCAGACGGGCCCTGACCTCGTTGCGGGCCGAGTTGAACCGGCGGATGAACCTGCTCCAGGGAAGGGCAAAAGACCTGGCCGAGATGATCGACCGGCACCCCGACGAGGCCCCGCCGTCGCTGGTCATCGTCGTCGACGAGTTCGCCACCCTGGTCAAGGAGATCCCGGACTTCGTGGCCGGCATCGTCGACATCGCCCAGCGGGGCCGGAGCCTCGGCATCCACCTGCTACTGGCAACGCAGAGGCCGTCCGGGGCCGTCAACGACAACATCAAGGCCAACACCAATCTCCGGATCTCGCTTCGCATGCTCGACGGTGGGGAGTCGAATTCGGTGATCGGCATCGCCGACGCAGCCTCCATCCCCGCCCCGTTGAAGGGCCGTGGCTTCGCCAGGATGGGGCCGGCGGAACCGGTTGCGTTCCAATCGGCGTGGACCGGCGCCCCGCTGCTGTCGGCATCGGGTCCGCCCCCGGTCGGTGTCGCCCCCTTCGGTCCACCGGCCCGGCCACCCTTGCCGCCGTCGGGTTTGCCGCCGCTGCCACCACCAACACAACCGGCCGCCCCACCGGCCGCAGCCGAGGCCGACGGGACCCACCTCGATGCACTCCTGACCGCCGTCACCGAGGCGGCGGACCGGCTCGGTCACCGGTCGGGCCCGGCGCCCTGGCTCGACCCGTTGCCGCCGGCCATCTCCATCGAGGCGGTTCGGGCCACGGCGGCGTCGGAGGTCGCCGGTCCACCCCTGGCACCCGGGGCCCGCATCGTGTTCGGCATGGTCGATGACCCGGCGGCCCAAGCCCAATACCCG
>CAMYLA010000182.1 GCA_947259095.1 uncultured Acidimicrobiaceae bacterium
AGCCGTCGTTTGCCAGGAACAGGCTCATGGTGAACGAGCCGTCGGGGTTGGCGAAGGCGACCAGCAGGAACCATCGGCGAGGCCACAGATGCAACGCGCCGGGATCGATCCGATGGGCACCATACAGGGCGGGAAGTCGCAGCTCCTTGTAGCCGTGATCGAGCGGTCGTCGCACCACCTCGGTTCGGCCGAGATCGACGAGGCCCTGACGGACAACGGAGTTGGCGCCGTCGGCGCCAAACAGCACCTCGAACGCCACCTGCGGTGCCGCCCCGTTGTCCACGTCGAACGACAGGATCCGGCGGTCGACGTCGACGTCGGCCAATCGGGCGCCGAACTCGAACCGGACCCGGCCGGTCGCCTCGGCCCGATCGATCAGGAGGGAGGTGAGCCTGGTTCGGGAGATCGACCGAATCACATCGTTCGGGCGGCCGTACGGTTGGAACCGGAGGCCTCGGTCGTCGTGGACCATCCGACCGGCCAGCGGCATCGAGAGCTCCACCACCCGGTCCGCCAGGTCGACCGATCGCAGGGCGGCCAGACCCCGCTCGGCCAGGGTCAGGTTGATCGACCGACCGGCCGGTGCCGGGTTGCGGCGGATGTCCGATCGGCCCTCGTAGACGGTCACGTCCTGGCCGGCCTCGGCGAGCAGGGTTGCGAGCAGGGATCCGGCGGGGCCGGCCCCGATGATGGCCACCTCAGCGGTGGTTTGGGCGGTCATCGGCCCGACACCGATACTTGGCGGACCAGCGGAACGACCGTGGCTCGATCGTTGATGGCCGACGGTGGCGTGCCTGCGCTCGACGGCTCGGTCAGCACCGCTTGGGAATCGGGCTTGGTCGATCGATCAAGAACCGAAACGAAGACCTGTTCCGGTTCGGACCAGAATGCGGCGTCTGGCGCGACAAATTGCAATGAACTTTTCCTCTCGGCAGCGGCGGCGTGCCTTCTCGCCGGTTGAGAGTACTACAGGGTTTTGGTGGGCGATCTGATCACCGGACAAAAGAAGTCTCTCACGGCCGGTGGGGCCCGGACCGGCCTGGGCATCGCTCGGACCGGTCCTGTTTGTCGCTCAGCTGTAGAGCGACTCGATCTCCTGGGCGTAGTGGGCGTGGATGCCCCGCCGCTTGAGCTTGGAGGTTGGCGTGAGTAGTTCGGTGTCTGGCATCCACTCCTCGCCCAGCACCGTGACCTTCTTCACCCGCTCGGCGTTGTTGAACCCGGCCATCACCTCGGTCAGCCCCGATTCGATCTCGGCGACCACCTCGGGGTGCTGGGCCAGCTCCACGAGGCTGCCGTATTCGATGCCCTTCTTCGCCGCCCAACCGGGGGCGACGTCGGGATCGAGTACCACCAGCGCCGAGACGAACGGCCGCTGGTCGCCGATGGCGATGGCCTGGCCAACCAACGGCATCGTCTTGAGGGCCGCTTCGAGGTTGGACGGTGAGAGGTTCTTGCCCCCGGCGGTGATGATCAGCTCCTTCTTGCGGTCGACGATCTTGAGGTAGCCGTCGTCGTCGATCTCGCCGATGTCTCCGCTGTGGAACCAGCCGTCGGAATCGAGGACCTCGGCCGTCTTCTCGTCCTGGTTCAGGTAGCCCCGGAACACATTGCCGCCCCGACACAGCACCTCTCCGTCGACATCGAGCTTGACCTCGATCCCGGGACAGGCGTGGCCGACGTAGCCCGGCTTGACCTTGTATGGGGCCCAGGTCATCGGGCCCGACGTCTCAGACAGGCCGTAGATCTCCGACAGCGGCACCCCGATGGTCCTGAACCACTGGAGCAGTTCGGCTGGAATGGGGGCGGCGCCGGTGACCGCGGCATCGAGCTGATCGAGCCCGATGAGGCCCCGGATGGTGGAGAAGGCCACTGCGTCGAGGAACTCGTAGGTCTCGATCTCCTCCTTGGTTGCGGTACCCCAGGTCATCTTCTCCTTGATCGGGGCCCCGGCCTCAACGCCGTCCTTGACCGCCTTCTCCTTCTCGGGATCGGCGGCGAGGGCGGCCTGGACACCGCCGTAGATCTTCTCCCAGACCCGGGGCACGCCGAACATGATGTTGGGGTGGACCTCTCCGGCGTAGGCGGCGAACTGGGAAGGGTCGGGACAGCACGTCACCTCGTAGCCGAGGAACAGCGTCTGGTAGTGGCTCATCATCCGCTCTGCGATGTGGGCCATCGGCAGGTAGCTGACGATCCGCTTGCCGGCGTAACTGTCGAGGTCGAAAGCCTGTTTCAGGCACTCGACGGTCCAGCAGACGTTGTAGTGATCGATCATCACGCCCTTGGAGGGCCCGGTGGTGCCGGAGGTGTAGATCAGGGTCGCCAGGTCGTCCGGGCTCGCCGCCTTCGCCGCCTCGGCCAGATCGAGCGGCGCGGCGGCGAGGAGCTGTTCGTAGGTGAAGTCGGCGCCGAGATCGGACGCATCGTCTCCGGGACGGACGATGCCGAGCGACTCCAGCGTCGGCATCGATTGACGCACCTTGCTGAACGCCTCGTAGAACCCGCGGTCCTCGACGATGGCCATCTTGGCCCCGGCGTCGTTGACCAGGTACTCGATCTGGTCCGGTGCCGAGCTGTTGTAGATGGAGACGGGGGTGGCTCCGATGAACAGTGCGGCGGTGTCCAGGACATGGAACTCCGGCATGTTCCGGATCATCAGCATCAGCCGGTCACCCTTGCCGAGGCCCTGCGCCGCCAGGCCGGCTGCGGCCCGGGCCACCTGGTCTGCGAACTCGGTGTAGGTGGTCTCATGCCAGGCGTCGGCCTCATCCTTCCACCGAAGGGCCACCAGATCGCCGTGGGCGGCCACGGTTTTCAAGAACTCGGTCGGGACGGTTTGCCCTTCAACAACGGCGTCGATTGCGGCCTTGTCTGTCATCGTGGTTGTCTCCTCGACCGTTCGGTTTCACCCTGCGTCACAACGACGTCAGCGTCTCCTCACCGTATCCGGTCACAGTGACTGAGGACACACCGGGCGGGCCGGGCCGGCCTCGACCGGCGGCGCCGGCCCTGCGGACCGGAAGGGGGCTCGACCCTTCGGTTCCGGGCGGTTGGCAGTAGCCTTGACCTGTGAGCGATTTCGAGCCGACCACTGATCTTCCGGGGCGGATCGACGATGACGACAAGCCGGTTTCGTCGTCGGCCCAGGCCCGCGACGGGCGGGTCCAGCTCCGTCGCAAGCGAATGCTCCAGCTGCTGTTGGTGGTCCTGACCCTCGGGCTGCTGGCCGCCGGGTTCACGGTGTGGCGGGTCGTGCTTGCGGTCGGCCTGATGTACGTCCTGCTCCGGGTCGGGTTCGCGGTGATCGGGGCCTTCGCCAGGCCGGTGCCAGAGCCACCTCCACCTGGCGAATTGCGGCGGGTGAAGTTGACCTACCGCTGCGCCGAGTGCGGTGCCGAGCTGCGGATGACGCTGGCGAACGATGAGGTGCCGGCCCCACCCCGGCACTGCACCGAGGAGATGGAGCTGACCGCCACCAGGGAAGACGGCCTCTGAGTCCTACCGGGAGACCGGGTGCAGCGACGGCCGCCGGCGTGCGGGCGCGGGTTGTGGGGCCTTGTGGAATGAGATCCACA
>CAMYLA010000183.1 GCA_947259095.1 uncultured Acidimicrobiaceae bacterium
TGTCGGGCTGGTGGCCAGCAAGCGACGGGGGGCGGCGGTGCTGGACACCCTGCAGTCGGCCCACGGGTTCTGCGGCGGCCATACCGGCCGCATCCACACTCCGGCCGGGCTCGATCTGGGGGCGGAAACGCCCGAAGAGGTGGCTCTTTCCATCCTGGCCCAGATCGTGGCCGAACGACCGCGGCGAGGCGGAGCCGGCCCCTCGGAGCCATCGTCGGCCGAAACCACTGTGGCGGCCGAAGAGCACTCGGGCTCGGTGCCCGCCACCGCCGTCGACCCGGTGTGTGGCATGACGGTGGCCGCAGTCCCGGCCTCACTTCAAGTGGAGCACAACGGCGAGACCGTCTACTTCTGCGGCTCGGGCTGTGTCCAGGCCTTCACCGCCAACCCTGACAACTATCAGGCCTGACCGACTTCGTCAACCCACAGTCATCTTCGAGAACCGGTCACCGACCTCCCGGGTGATTTCGACTCGTCTCGCTGCCCCGAAATCGTTACAGGGCAGGTTTCGTGGACCTCGTAGTATTCGCACCGCCGGACTGCTTGCGTTGGGTCAACGATGAGGCGACCGATCCTGGGACGTGAACCATCTCACTCGACAGTGGACTGATCATCGGCCCGAGTACTTCTCGACTAGATCACTCAGTTGGTCCCGGTCGAGATCTCGGAATTCGATCTCGGTGCCATCGGCCAGCACGACCTTGACCTGAACCCCGGTCTCCTGACGCCCCTGCCACCAGTTCCACACCTTTTGAGCGATCTCGGCACTGGTCAACAGCACCGACACGACGGTGATCGGATCAAGAACTTCGAGATCACCTGGGTCTTCAACTTGAATAAGCTCGGCATCGACATCCAGTTTTGATCTGATGGACTCCAGCGACTCGCCGCCGCCGGGCTGGACGATCTCGATCCGCGGGAAACCAGCGGCAGTCGACTCGGCTGCCAGCGCGGCCCGAATGGCCTGGATGTTGATGGCTTCATTTGCCGGATAGCGGTCACGAGGGTTGTCCAGCCTCGGCATGAGAATGCTCCCGGCATGATGGAGCCCGACCAGATTCCAGGCCTTGTCGAAAACCGGGCTGCCCGAGCTTCCGGGCTCGGTCGGAGCCATGTAGTGCAGCTTGTGGTGGTTGACATCCAGCAGCTCATTGCCCCGAATCGAGAGATGGAGCGGCCGCCCCGCAGGATGTCCGACCACATAGACGAAGGGGTCGGCGTCCCGCATGTCGGGTACCGAAGCCGAGATCTCAATGGGCTCTGAGACAACCGGCAGCAGCGATCCGTCGAATCGAAGTACGGACGCATCCAGTTCCGGCACCGGTGATGACCAGATCAGGTCCAACTCGTCGATGATCGGCGTGGCGCCGTCTCCCACGCCCACCATCTTCGTGAACTTCGCCTTGGCCCGAGCGGCCGGCGTGGCATCGGGAATCACGTGAGCGTTGGTCACCAGCACCAGTTCGTCGGACCACGAACCTGACAGCTCGGACCCGGGGATCACGAACCCGGTCCCCAAGGCGTTGTCGTAGGCGTCGACGATCATGCACACGGTGCGGGCCACTTCGAGGCCCCGAACCAGACTGTCGTAGGCCAGAGGCAACTCCTTGGACAGGATCTTCTCCAGCGAGCCGGACTCCGGGACGTCGACAACCGCGCCCGAACCGGCATCCATGACGGTTGCCGCCAGGGCCACCATGATGGCATGGTCGTCCGGTAGCTCCCACACCTCGGAGAGCTGGCGGCGAAGGGCGGCGATCTCGAAGGGCGTGGCCCGTTCCGCCTTCGCCAGTGACTCGGCCAACGCCACCGCTGCGGTCTCGTCGCCGGTTGCGACGTTGAGCTCCACGCTGGTTGCCCGTTCCCATACGTTTAGGGCCAGCAGGTCCCGGCTGCCCAGTATGGCCGACAGATCGTCCCGAACCTGGCTGCTGCGGGGGATGCCGGCCGGGACGGGAACGCCGTCACGTTCGGCCCGATGCAACATGGCGAGCAGGTTGCCACCGAGCCAGACCTTGTCAGCCCCCGGCAATTCGTAGGCGTTGGCGTAGCTGCGGATGGCTCGTAGCAACTGGGCTCGATTGCCGAAGTCGATGTAGCGCTGTTTGCCGATCCGGCCGATCAGTCCGCCCGCCTCATCGACCTGGTCGCCCGGGCTGTCGTCAATCAATCGCCGGAGCACACACTCGGCCCCACTGAGCGCCCCCCGCTCGATCAGCGCCTGGGCGTAGCGGCGATACAGCTCCGGCGAAACATCGCCGGCATCTTCGTACGCCATGACAGCCTCGGCCAACAACACCACGGTTTCCCAGGCCCGCACATTCTGAGCCATGACAACCGCTTGTCGAACCTCGTCGGCGCCGATTCGGTTCTCGGCATACAGCCCGAGTACCTTCTCCCGAGCCGAGTGGAGCTGAGTCTCCTCGCCGATCTTCAGGGCATGGGCGAAACTCTCACCCAGTTCGGTGGTGGCAAACGACATCATTCCCCTCGGTCAACGTGCTTCATTCATTCAATCCCGTACAGACAATCTTCGTCAAATGACTTTCGGATGCCGTAGATCTACACGATCTCGGCTACAAGAGGTCGATGACGGCCCGGCGCCATTCGACGATTGGGCGATCGGTCGATCGGGACCGAGCGCTGGTTTCGCTTGGCGGATTGGATGTTCACGACCAAGTCGAATCTCGGCGACGCTTGGTCGGAGGCCAAACTCGGGTCGGCGAGCACCGTCTCGCCGTACTGGTAGTAGCACTCGTGACACTGGGACTGTGGGCTTCGGCTGCCTGCTCCTCATCGTCGGAGAACCAAGCCGACTCGGCGACCGATGGGATCGAGACGACGCTGGGCGGGCCGACGAGGGCAACCTATGCCTCCCCGTCGACCGGAGCAACAACCACCACAACGTTGACCCCGTCGACGACCACCGAGCCGACGGGGGCGACGACAATCACGGTTGAGGGCTCGCAACAAAGCAGAGGCTGTGTGGTCGGGCCGGTTCCGACCTCGGCCGGTCTCGATGCCTTCTACACCCAGGGCTGTCAGATCGACGGCTTCTGGGTGGTGGCCAATGAGGTGGTGGATCCGGAAGCGATCGTCCTGGCAGCCGACACCGTGACCCGTCTCTTCGCCACCGATGATCGCCTGGCCTCCTCCCTCACCGACGACGGCATCCGGCTGGGCATTATCGGCCGTGACCAGCGCACCACCGAGATGCCGGAGTACCGCGACCTGAACGAAGTGTCTCCCGACACCGACTGGGACACCAGGGCCCGAGGGCTGGGGGCCACCCTCGAACGGCCGCTGGTATCAGCCGGCGAGGAGAACGTGCTGTGCCTACCCGGGGATCCATACTTCGGTGAGGACATCCTGCTGCACGAGTTCTCCCATGTACTCCATCAGTTCGGGTACCGAACCTTCGAGTCCGACTTCGACATCGAGCTGGGCCACGCCTACCGGACGGCCATGGACAACGGCACCTGGGACGGGACTTACGCCACCACCAACCCCGACGAATACTGGGCCGAGGGGGTGCAGAGCTACCTGGTCCGCA
>CAMYLA010000184.1 GCA_947259095.1 uncultured Acidimicrobiaceae bacterium
CAACCTCAACCCCAACCTCACCAACCCACCGACCCAACTCCTCACCCAACACCCCACCCAACAACCCAACCTGACGCTCAAACCACACCAACCGCTCACCAACCAACAACACCCCCCCCCCAAACACACCAACCCCAGACACAACCCCACCAGACCCAGACCCAGACCCCCCATCACCAGACACGGCCTCACCAACAACAGCATCAACCACCACCCCCAAATCGGCCCCAACACCACGAACATAAGGAGGCGCGCCGCCCGCCGGCGGGGCGCTCAAGCCACCGGACTCCACCGTCGACACAATCTCGAATCGGTGGCCCGCCGGCAGCGACCGGGACCGAACGACCTGGGCCGAACGACCCATTTCCGGCCGCTGGAAGAATCGTTGGTCAACTGTGGGCTCAGGATGTCGACGGATGACCTGTGATCACGATTTCTTGGATTGGTGCGATGTGATTGTGTTCAGACGTCTCGGCGGCGAGTTGATCGCATTGAATCCCGATCTCATCGAACGGGTCGAGGTCACGCCGGACACCGTGGTAACCATGGTCGACGATCGCAAGTTCTTGGTCGCCGAGTCGCTGGACGAGGTCCTGGACCTGATCGTCGACTACCGGGCCTATGTCATCGCCAGGTCGAACGACCTGTCCGTCACCGCCGGAGCGGGTCGGCCAACGCTCCACGTCGTACCGAACGATCACATCACGAGCCAGGAGAACCACGCCGCCTACGGCCGGGACGTCAACGGAGTCGACCTCGACTTCGAGCCGGAACCCGACGGTCGGGTCCATCTCGAGTTCAGGCGGAGCCGAGCAGAGTCGGAGGCTGAGGCCGACGATGGCGACGTCGACCGTGGCTCGCGTCCCAAGAACGGCCCAGGGATCGGCTTCGGAGGTCGCGGCTGATGGATCCCATCACCATGGCCGGCATCGCGCTGGCCCTCATCTCGATGATCGCTGCGGCGTTCATGGCCGGCATGAATCCGATCGCCATTTTCCTCGGCGACCCCGGCTCCATCCTTCTCGTGCTCGGCGGGACGATCGGGACCACGATCGCGTCCGGCACCATGGCCCAGGCCCTGGGGGCCCCGAAGGCCCTGGTCAAGGGCATTACCGGTGGCGGCAGCATCGACAGGGCCGCCGTCATCAAGCAGCTCGTGTCCTTCGCCGACACCGCCAGGCGGGAAGGCCTGCTGGCGCTCGAGTCGGAGATCGAGAAGATCGAGGACACGTTCTTCCAGCGCGGCCTGCAGCTGGCGGTCGACGGGACCGACCCCGGCGATCTGCGGGAGATGCTCGAGCTCGACCTGGACAGGATGGCGGCCAGGCATCGCGACGGCGCCGGGTTCTTCACCACTGCGGCCGGTATGGCCCCTGCCATGGGCATGGTCGGAACGGTCATCGGTCTGGTCGACATGCTCGGCAACCTCGACGATCCGTCCACCCTCGGTCCGGCCATGGCGGTGGCCTTCTTGACCACCCTCTGGGGTGCCTTCATCGCCAACTACTTCTTCCAACCGATCGCCGCCAGGCTCAAGAAACTGGCGGCGGACGAGATGGCGTCCAAGGAGCTGATTCTCGAGGGCATCCTCTCGATCCAGGCCGGTTCGAATCCTCGAGCCGTGGCCGGCAAGCTCGTTTCCTTCCTGCCTCCCGGCGACCGTGAGGCTGTGCTCGATGAGAAGAAGAGCGCGTAGCGTCGCCCCGGTCCGGGCTGACCGGATAAGTCGATCCGAGGTCCCTGCTTCCCGCACCACCGGCGTGTCGGTCGCTGCGAGGGTGCGCCCCGGTGGCTAAGAAGCCAGTCTCGGAAGACGAAGGACCATCGCAGGCATGGCTGGCAAGCTACGCCGACGCCATGACCCTGCTGCTGGCGTTCTTCATCATGATGTTCGCCTTCGCCTTGATCGACGAAGGGAAGTACTTCGACTTCAAGGTCGGGGTCATGGCTGCGCTCGGTGTGCCGGATCCGCTCACCGACAACACCGACAGCATCCTCGAAAAGGGCACCGGCCTCATGCCCGAGGTCGGGTTGAGTCCGATCAGCCCCAGTGATGAAGCGGCGGCCAACGAGGCGGAGCTCCGCGACGAACTGGCGACCGCCGGCACCGTGACCCCGGAGAACGCCGAGGAGCTCCGGGAGCTGCTGGAACAGGAGTTCTACTACGCCGGGGCGCAGGAGTTCGTCGAGGTGGGCATCGATGAACGTGGGGTCTACATCCGCTTCGACGGTCGGGTGCTGTTCGAGAGCGGTCGAGCCGAACTCGACGAGCCCGGCCTGGTTCTGTTGGCCACCGCGGCCGATGTGCTGCGGATCATCGAGAACCCGCTGGAAGTCGAAGGCCACACCGACAGCCGCCCCACCGACGGGACGCAGTGGCCTTCGAACTGGGAGTTGTCGACGGCCCGGTCCGCTCGGGTTGTGCGATGGATGATCGAAGCCGGCGACCTGACGCCGGTTCGCATGAGTGCCGTCGGCCTGGCCGACACCAAACCGCGCTCGACGAACAACACCCTGGAAGGCCGCCAGGAAAACCGGCGGGTCGAGATCGTGACCCGGGTGATCCCCAATCTGCAGTCGGCCACGATCGGCACCGGGTCGCCGGACATCCTCGAGCAGCCCGGAGACGGGGTCGACCAACCAACGAATGGATCCGGCGACGATGGTGACCCGGCCGGCGCAGACGACGGCGACGGAACCGTAGGCGGCACGACACCGTCGACCGATGAGCCCGCCACGACCGGCGACAGCCCCAACGACGATGGGGCCGTCGGAGAGGGCGTCGCCGAGCCCGACAGCCTCGAAGACCTGACCACCATCGACCCCATCGGCGACCCCATCGGTCTGGCCTCCACGCCCGGCGCGGCCGAGGAGCGCGACGGCGACGGCAACAGCGAGAGCGGCGACGGCGGCTGACGATAGGTCGGTCGACCCTGTCGAAATCGGCACAGCTGCCGATGGTTGAGACGTGAGATCCCCGGTTGAAGGTCGGCCGGTGGCGAAAGCTGTGAGGTTTGTCGATGGCTGACGACGATGCCGGTGAAGAGGAAGAAGACGAAGGTGGTGGTGGCAAGAAGAAGATCATCATGATCGTCGGCGGCCTGGCCGCACTCGGCGCGGTCTACAACTTCGTGTTGAAGCCCTCGCCGGAGCCGGCTCCCGACGATATGGCCATGACCGACGAGCCAGTCGAGGCGGACCTCGCAGAAGGGGAGATCCTCGAACTCGACGAGATGATCCTCAACATCGGTGGCGACCAGCCGGGATTCCTCAGGATCGGCATCGCCTTGGTTCTGGACGACATGACGGTGGCCAAGGACTTCGAGGCCGAGTCGGCCATCGCCAAGGACGTTGCCGTCCACTACCTCTCCTCACTCGACCAGGACACGCTCCGCACGGTCGAGGGTCGGGAGCAGGCCAAGGCGCAGCTCTCGATCCTGGTCCGCGAAGCCTACGACGACGAAAAGGTTGTCCGGGTGCTGTTCACCGCACTGGTGATGCA
>CAMYLA010000185.1 GCA_947259095.1 uncultured Acidimicrobiaceae bacterium
TTTCTTGTTCGAGGCGGATTGCTTGCGGTGGATGTCGAGGAACTCGGGGGTGGTCTGGAAATCGGGGCAGGTGAGACAGGCGTTGGGGTGCGGGCAGTCTTGTTGAGGTGGGCGGCCGCAGTAGCCGTTGGGGAGGCTGTCACGAACTCGGGACAGGTTGTGTTTGGCCCATTCGGCGTCGGCGGTGGCGTGGTCGGGGTCATAGGGGATGGCATCGCCGCCGGTGTCGACACGTTGTTGGCAGTACGCTTCGAACGCGTCTCGGACGGTGCTGTCGTGGATCTCGGCGTAGCGGGCCCGCCAGATGCCGGTTCACCGTCGCCGGTGTCCGCAACGCAGTGCCGTGCTCCAACACGATCACGTTCACGGCCGGGGCCCGCAGCCACGACACGAACCGGGCCACATGATCCACGTCGGCTGCGTCCCAGCCGACGTCGACGCTGTCGAGGAACTCGAACCACAGCTTCAAACTCGACGCGTACGCCCGCTGCGTGTTCGGCGATCGTCCCAACGAAGCCAGATAGGACAAGAAACCCTCGACCGCTGGGACCGGTCTGCCGTCACCGCCGAGCACCGTCCACGACATCGCACCAGTCACCGGCATCACCACCCGTTGCACGATCACACGGCACAACAGATGAACAAGATGACAGGACCCTACGTGACCTACGCCCGATCCTCCACCACACCAGGGATGCGTCCAAGACAACCAGAGATAACGCGTCCTCGACGCAGCCAAACCCTGCGTCAGCTACATCAAAGACACCCAATTCCGGACTGAAGATATGTGCCGTTATCGCTGTGCTTGCAGCGTGCTCTCTGCGAGCATTATCGATCGGCTCGGGGCGGTCCGTCTTCGAGCTGCTGCACTGCACGGCCGGTGCTCCTCATTGCCGGGTACGAGCGGCTTCAAGGTGCCCAGCGCGGAGTTCTTCTGAGCGCCTCCGAACCGACGTTCTGTGTCGCTTCGTCAACCGCTTGGCGACGCGGGCTCAGCTCGGCTTTGGATTTGTTTTCGGGCCGAAGACTCGGATCTTGCGGGGGGTGTAGTGTCGGAGCGGTGGTCGAGTCATGGTGGCACGTCACTCCCTGAAGGGGGCTTCATGAAGTACATGATCGAGTATTCGGTTCGCACGGTCGGCCTGAGCCATGAGAACAATTTCGCGAACCAGGAGGCACTCCTTAAGGCATTCGGGAGCTGGGAACCGGAGGACGGTTTGACGGTTCATGCATTTGTGTCGCACCTGAACAGTGACAGTGGGTATGTGCTCGTCGAGGCTGACGACCCGAAGGTTATCGCTTCATTTGTCTCGAAGTACATCTACTGGAACGACGTCGAAGTCATGCCCGTGGTCGACGTCGAGGAGATCGTACCTATCAACCTGGAATCGTTGGCCTGGGCGCGGGCTGCCTCGAGTGCCTGATCATCCCGGCCGATAGTCAGCGCGACCCCTACGAAACAGAGGCCCGAACGCCTCGGTCGCTGTCCCTTACAGCGCGCCCGAAGCCTCCCGCGAGCGCGGGTGAGGAAGCGTCGACCTTGGCGTCAGGTTCCCAATGTCCGACCAGGGCGAGTCGCGATCCCTGCCCTCAATGTGCCGGTCGGGGACGCTCATTTCGTGACTGTCTTGCCGGCCAGCCGACCACTCGGGATCGGGCACCTACGATCGGGCGGCGGGGACCGACAACGTGGGGGCTGGACCGCTCGGCATCGCTCACCCGTAACGTCGCAGTGTCGTACTCGGCAACCGGTGATGTAGAGTACTGCCACCGTCCGATGATGTTCGCTCATAATTGTCAGCGAGAGCAGAGAACATTATTCAGCGATCGATAAGTGCCCTCGGGTGCTCGTAGCTCGTCGGCCACGAACACTATCGAGCTGTGAGCGGTCGGCTGGAGCAGGCAAGCCATGACTTGAGGGCACATCGTCGGATCGGAGTCGTTTGGCGCCGATGTGTAGTCGTTGACTGTCGGATCAGTCCATGATGCTGGCGTCGGTGCGCCCGCTCCGTCCTGCCGCTTCTGCTTCAGAAGCGACAGGTGATTCGTGTAGAATCGTTTGATGGTCATCCTGAACGCGGTGAAGATCGTGCGGATTCACTACCACACCTTTGGGAGCCACTAGGGCCGTGGCGACCTCTCCCGGAGTGGGGCTCTTCGCCGCAGCCGAGGTCGGTCACAAGCTAGAAAAGGACGACTACGACCTGCGCCTCGAAGCGCTGCGTGTCGACCTCCTCAACGCACAGTTCGAGTTCGGCAGCGCCGACTTCAGCACGATCGTCTTGCTGGCGGGCGACGATCGCCCGGGCTGTGTGGAGGTGGCACAAGCGCTCGCCGAATGGATGGACGCCCGTTTCATGGAGACCCATGCGTTGTTCGCCGAGGGCCGGCGGAGCGAGGGCGATCTCGAGCGGCCACCGCACTATCGCTACTGGCGACGGCTTCCCCCCAAGGGCCGCATGGGCGTGTTCATCGGGGCTTGGGCGTCGGAGCTGGTGGGCGCTGCACTTGGCGGGGACATCGAGGACCTCGACTTTGAGCGGGGCATCGAGTACATCGAGAGCTTCGAGCGAGGGCTGGCCCGGGACGGCACCCTGCTAATCAAATTCTGGCTGCATCTTCCCAAGGATGTGCTCCAAAAGCGCCTCAAGAAGGCCAGGAAGAGTCCGGAAGGACACTGGCAGCTCGAAACGCGCGACTGGGAAGTCCTCGAGAACTACGACGTGGGTCTTGAGCTGGTCGAGCAACTGGTGAGGCGCACGAATACATCCGATGCCCCCTGGATCATGGTCGAGAGCACCGACCACCGCTACCGCAATCTCACGGTGGCTCAGCGCATCCACCAGGCGCTCGCACGGCGCCTCGCCGCGCCAGCGCCCGCTCGACCCTCCGCCCCGGCGGTCGAAGACCTCCCTCCCGTGGACGGTCAGCTCGCACTGGATCCGGTGGACCTGTCCGCCACGATTGACAAGCAAAGCTATGACGACGAGCTCGAGCGCCTCCAGAAGCAGCTCAACCGCTATTCGCGCGAGTTACGCGAGCAGCGCATCGCCTCCGTCATGGCCTTTGAGGGCTGGGACGCGGCGGGCAAGGGCGGCACGATCCGCCGCCTGACCAACGCGATGCCCATCGCGAACTATCACGTGGTCCCGATCGCGGCTCCCACCGATGAGGAAGCGGCTCGCCACTACCTATGGCGCTTCTGGCGCCACATCCCGGGTGACGGGATGACCGTCGTCTTCGACCGTACCTGGTATGGCCGTGTGCTGGTGGAGCGAGTCGAGGGGTACGCATCCGAGGACGAATGGCGCCGAGCCTACCGAGAGATCAACGACTTCGAGTCGCACCTGTGCGATCACGGCATCCCCGTCCTGAAGTTCTGGCTACATCTCAGCCAGGAGGAGCAGCTGCGTCGCTTCGAGGCACGCACCGATACGCCCTACAAGAAGTACAAGCTCACGGAC
>CAMYLA010000186.1 GCA_947259095.1 uncultured Acidimicrobiaceae bacterium
CCGGCCCCCGGGCACATCCAAAAACCCGGTTCGGGAACCTGGACTTCGTCGGCGGCTGAACGTGGTCAAGACCCTGCCTGATCAGGGCTTCTTCGTCAACTTCCGTTGCTACGGCCTGCTCAACGCCTTCAACGACAAGACGGGGGTGCCCAACGACGTGGAACACGTCGCATAACAGCGACTCCCGACGTCAACGACGACGGCTCGGTCGACGTCCACTTCGGGCCCACCGCTCCAGCCGGCAAGGAGAAGAACTGGATCACGACCGATCCGGCCATCGGCTTCTTCGTCGTCTTCCGCTTCTACGGCCCAACCGAGGGATACGTCGACAAGACCTGGGTGCTCAACGACTTCGAGTTGATGAGCTGAGTCGTCGATTCGGTCGCCGCCTCCGGGGCCACCGTCGGACGCCAACGATCCGCCGGTGACGCCCCTCTGCCGGAGTTTGCGCCTCCGCCATGTCGCCACTGGCGACGACGCGGCGCAAGGCCAACAACACGATGCTTTGGATCCAAGAGGCGCTGCCGGATCATTGCGTTCGCATGCCTGGGGCGAAGTCCGCACCCTGCCTCACCCGCTGTCAGGCGACGATCGAGATACCCTCGCCGAGCACTTTGGCGCCGAGGACGACGAACAGGACCGCCATGACGGTGGCGTTGTTGTCGATCAGCCATTCCTTCATCTCGGTGAGCGCGGGCTGGGCCTTGGAACCGAGGATCAGGTTCAGGACCACCGGTGCGGCAACGGTGAGTGAGGCGATCACGACGAACACCACGAGCACGACGATCTCGTTGCCCGTGCTCAGCCCCGCGCCGGCGATGCTCGCGCCGGCGGCGATCGTGAGGCCGAGGTTCTTCGGGTTCACCGCGGACAGCAACACCGCAATCCCGAACGACTTCGCCGCGGAGAAGTCATCGATCGCCGCCATCCAACCCGGCGTCGTGGCCTGCTCACCCTTCGTCGGGCGACTCGTCCACTGTTTCACACCGAGCCCGAGGAACAAGACACCGATGACGACCTTGATCCACCCACTGGTGGTCGAGGGTCCACCATCCGAGGCGGTGAGCCCGAGCGCCAGCACGATCAGCCCGACGCCGAGCAGTCCGCACACCCACCCGACGAGGAATGACACGCTGTTGACGCTCGCCTTCTTCGAGAAGAGCATCAAGATGACTGCGATGACGGGAACGGGGCTGATTGCCACGCCCACCGCAGAACCGAGGATCTGGCCGATCGCGGCACCCACGGGTCAGCCTCCGTCTGCAGGCGCGTCCGTGGAATCTCCATCTGCTGGTGCGTCGGTGGCTGGTTCTGACGTCGTCGGGGTGTCGTCGGAGGAGTCGTTGTTGCTCACGATCACAAGGATCGCGACAATGGCGAGCACGACGAACACACCGCCGATGATGGCTCCCACCGGCGAACGTCGGTTGGACGTCACGTTCACGGACTGGTTGCCGGACGCAGGACTCGGGATCGAGACCTGCGTACCCGCCAACGGAGGCACCAGGGCCTGCGACGGGTCGATCGGAACGTTCACGGTCGCACCACCACGGTCGACCGACTCGGTCCAACTCGCTCCGTTCCAGTACCGGGCATCGCCCTGTCCGGTTGGGTCCTGATACCAGCCTGCGGGGGAGGTTGAGTTGCTCATGATGCCAGGTCCCGGCCATGGGCGGTGAGCGCCCAGATGATCGCGATGTCGACGGCGATCGCCACGATCGCCCACACCGGGTAGTACGGCAGCCACGCGAAATTGGCGATCGCACCGAGCCCGGCGATGATCACGCCGACCGTGCGGGCCAACACATTGCCGGAGAAGATCCCGAGACCGGACAGGAACAAGATGACGCCGCCAATCAAGTGGATCCAACCCCACGTCGTGGCGTCGAACTGAAGCACCCAGTCGGGGGTGACGACGAAGAACTCGTCTTCGGCGATCGCGGCAATGCCGACGATCGCCCCCCACACGCCACCGATCATCAGCATGATCGCGGCGAAGGTCGCCCAGCCCATCGCCCAGCCACTGGGCTGCGTCTGTGGTTGGTACGTCGTTGACATCTGACACCTCTCAATTCGGAGACTCGTGATGAAATCGGGTCGCAGGGACCTCTGCCACCATGCCGAGTGGGGGCATACGGCGGTAGCGCCAAAAAGGCGCTAGCAGGGAGCATGCAACGGCCCAGACGGCGTGCGTCACCTGTCGATCGTGTTCGACACAAACTCGACGTCCACGGCCGCCGCCCAAGCCGACCCCCGCTCGCCCGTCGGAAGCACCACGGCGGTGCATTGCCGGAGGAGATCGCAGTACGCCGCCCGACGTGCAACCCGATGAACGCCCCACTCGGTACACCTCCGTTGCACCCTTCTGGGTCTACTTCGCCTGTTCCAGCGGCCGGATAATCGAGTCAAGACGCGGAGTCGTCATTTGGGGAAGGCCCAACCCAGGAACGTGCATGATGACCCACGACCACCGCAACGAAGACCTCCGTCGGAAGTCCTTCGCCACTCAGTCGCTGCAAGCTGCCAGTTTTGACGGGGCCGATCTGCGGGGCGCCGATTTCACGAGGGCCAACCTCTCGAACGCGAGCTTCCGCGGCGCCAGGTTGGGTGTGTCGCCAGGGGTCGGCGCGGTGATCTTGGCCGGCGCGCTTGCGCTCTCGATCGCGTTTGGTGTCGTGGCGGGACTGGCGATCGGAGCTGTCCGCGACCGGCTGTACAGCCCGGGTTGGGAGCGGCCATCCGGCGCTGTCGGCATCCTGTTGATCCTCGTCGTGTTCGTGATCGTGATGTTCTGGAAGGGGATCGACACCGCGATCAAGACATACCTGTGGACGTTTGCCGCCGTCCGCGGTGCAGGTCGTCGAGTGCACCACATGGGCACCTTCTTGGCCCTTCCGTGAGATGGTCGGATCGTGCAACATTGACGACATGATCCGTTCACCCTCCCATCGGCTGGGGATGCGGACCAATGCTGACTGAGTTCAGCGTTGTCGCTGCTACCTACGCTGACCTGCCTGAGGCCGACGCGGCCTTCTCGACCATCGAGCTGGTGTATGAAGAGCGCGACTCGATGAGCGCGTTCGATGCAGTGACGATCGGGCGGAAAGCCTCGGGTGAGGTCCGCCTCGGAAGGCGTCACCAACAGTGGGCCGCGACGGGAGATGGCGAACCGGTCGGCTGGAGCCTGGCCGCAGGCCTCGCTGCAGCTCTGTATCCATCGGTCGGCGTTGACCTGGCGTCTGAGTGGCTGGCAGAGTTCCAGGTCATGAGCGCCTCCGCTGGGGCCGCGCAGCGTGGTCTCGACCGCCGTGTCCTGCGTGATCTCGGCGAGCACCTCGACGAGAGCTCGGCCGGGCTGATCATCGTTTGTCGCCCGGACTTGGCGCAACCGGTTGGCGAACTGGTCAGCGAGTCCCGAGGCTCGATCAGCCAGCGCTGGT
>CAMYLA010000187.1 GCA_947259095.1 uncultured Acidimicrobiaceae bacterium
AGCGCAACGGCGATGCCGACGCCGGGAAGGGCACCGGTGGTCGAACGCCGGGGCAGGATGAAGCCGGCGGCGACGCCGGCGGTGATGGCGATTCCCAGGTCCAACAGGCCGGGGAACGTGCGAGCCTGGACCTCACCGGGAAGGTCGTTCAGTCCGACCACCTGGGTACCGGCGGCCAGCGCGGTCGCTGCAGCCCCGGAAACGATCGGTGTCATCAGCGGAGCAACGAGCATGGCCCCGATCACCACCGCCGGGGAGTCGGCCAACAAGCCGAACGAGGCGATGCCGGCCGAGAGCACGAGCAGCGCAGTGAACCGCAGGACATAGCCGATGAACGCATCACCCTCGGGAAGCAGCTCGTCCACCGCTTCGGTCGCCTCCGCCGAAGGCGGCGAAATCACGCTGTCTTTCATCGAGTCGACGACAAGCCCAACCGCAGTCAGACGTGAACCAGTCATCGCACGACCGCGTCTCGCAAATCCCGCTGTCTGCGTTCTCGATGTGCCGTCATCGGTTCTCCATTGAGCTAGAACTCCGCAAGGCCATGCCAGTCAGACCGAACACCAAAGAACCGGGCCGGCGCCATCGGGGCCGGTCCATCGGCCGTTGTGAACCAAAGGTTCAGACCGGCGAGCTTTCGGCTGACGGGGCCTCTTCGTCGGTCGGCGAGACGTCGGGTGCTCCGGCGATGAATTCTGCGGCCTTGCGGGCGATCGGTCCGTAGCGAGCATCGAATCGTGCCGCGGTCACGGCGACAGATCCGAAGTTGATGGCGAGACTGACGAGAGCGGAAAGGAAATCGACGCTGCCGTCGCTGGCATCGACGGCGAATGGATTCAGCCCGATGATCACCAGTCCGAGACAACTGATCGCCAACGCCACGATCTCAGACCGGCCACGTCGGCCCGGCCCGTCGCGCCCGATGCGCCGACCGCGACGAAGGCCCCGACGGTCAGAATGATCACGCCGGGGACGGCATGGTGAATATGCAATCCGGCGTCTGTCACATTGTCCTCGACCGGGCCCCCCACTCCGGATCAACCGGGTGATCACCCTCGTCACCACGAACGGAACCTTGAATGCGACGAAGCAGAGCAACAACGGCAGTGGGCCAGTGTCGATGATGTCTTCGTCGAACCACGACCACATCCGAAGCAATCGAATGTGAACCCGCAGTTGGCAGCGACCCGTGGCTTCCTGCCGCAATTGCCGGGACCAAAGGCCTCGGTCGGCCTCCGTCGAAGTCTCTTGTATCTCCTCGCACTGAGCGGCGTCGACTATGCAAGGAGCCGAGCGAAAGGACGTCGACACGATGTTTGGCTTTTTGGGTTATCCGAGTTGGCTCGTGCCGCTGGTGGCATCATGCGCCGCGACCCTCTTGCTGGTCGTGGTCATCGGCAATGCGGCACGACCGAAGTATCGGCGGTTGTTCGGGCGGTGGTCGCTCGGCTACGCACTCTGGAACGCGCTGCTTCCCTCACTGTGGGTGCAGCTCTACCTGTGGCTCGCCTTGATCGTCTTGTGGACGCCCATCTGGTGGATCGCAGCGGCGATGAGCGGGGCCACCGGACTGGCGACCGCGTCCGGCTGGTTCGTCGTTGCGGTCCTCGTGTTCTACGGAGGATGGGTCGTGCGTGGATTCACCGGGCGCAGCGTGAACCGATCGTTCGCTGATCGCTCCGAGGCCGACGACGAGCCTGCGACCCAACCAAAGCGGGTCGCCGTCATCGGCGCCGGCATGGCAGGCCTGGTTGCGGCCAAAGAACTGCGCGAAGAAGGACATGACGTGGTGATCTTCGAGCGCTCCGCCGGCCCGGGCGGCGTCTGGGCCACCAGCAAGGCACGGGGTGGTGTGGCTTGGGGATCGACCATCACCTCGACCGGTGCGCTGAACACCACCCTTTCCGATTCGTTGACCGAGATCTTTCACGAGGAGAATGCGCCGTTCCCCCAGCACCTGGATCGTCGGCAGTTCCTCGACCTGCTCCTGAGCTACGAATCTCAGCACCAGGTGTTCGGCGAAGCACTTCGCTGCCATGTCGATGTCGAGACGATGACACGGCTACCCGACGATCGGTGGAGGCTTCAGGTCCGCGACACCCTCGGCGGTGGGCGGGGCGACGAAGTCTTCGACGCCGTCACCATCTGTACCGGCCTGAACAAGGAGCCGTTCACGCCGGTCATCGACGGCCAGGACCGATTCCTCGGCCTCCAACTGCACGCCGAGGAGTACCGACCCGAGGAAGTCCAACGATTCGCCGGTCAGCGGGTTCTCGTGGTCGGCATGGGCGAGACATCGTCCGACGTCGTGAAGGACCTCGTCGACAATGGCGCTGAGCATGTGTACGTCTCCCAACGAGGGGCGACCTGGGTCATCCCTCGAAACGTGGGCAGCGTCCCCGCCGATCATGTCGAGACGAGGCTCGTCCATGACGGTCCGATGTTGCATCGCTGGGCGATGCTGCTGTCGGGGGTCGCACCCTTTGCGCTCTGGCCGATCGTGCGACCGAGCCGAATCAGACCGCCGAGGTTCAGGCATGTCTTCCGCATCCTGGTCCTCCATCACCCCAAGAAGTGGCTGCTGTGGCGGCTCGGGTCGATCAACTGGACGAAGTCGGACAATCTCTACTTCGCACTCGACACGGGCCGGGCAACCGTCCTTCGAGATGTCGAGTCTCTCGACGAGCGACAGGCGGTGTTCGCTGACGGCCGGGAGCATGAGGTTGACGCCGTGATCTACTGCACGGGCTACCGTCCGGGGGCATCGCTGTTGCCGGCCGCCGACGCCGACCAACCGAACGGGAATGAGGCTGCGCCGATTCCCCGGTCGGCTCGAGACCTTTACAAGCTCACCGTCCCACCAGACCAACCAAACGTCGCGGTGATCGGCTTCGCCCGCGGCCAGATCGGAGCGATCACCCTCAGCACCGAGCTGCAAGCCCGCTGGTGGGCGCTCATCGTGTCCGGCAAGCGCCGGCTCCCGTCCCCGGCCGAGATGCGAGCCCATGCCACATCGCTGCGACACCACGGGCGAAGGTTCCACCAGCCCACTCGGACCACACTTTGCTTCGCTTATTCGGTGGCCCGCCAGGACATCGGCTGCGAGCCCGACCTCTTCAAGCTCTTCATGACCGACCGTCGACTCTGGTTCAACGTTCTGATGGGTCCCATCTGCGGTGCTCACTTCAGGCTGCGAGGTCCCCATGCCAAGCCCGAAAGTTCCCGAGCTCAACTCATGATGCCCCAGGCGGTGCAAAGCGATGACTACATCGACAGCGTCGACCTGTTGACCAGTACCCTGCCTCTGGCCGCGCTGGTGGTGCCCCTCTTCGGCGCCTACAGCCGCCTCCTTCCCGGGTTCAACGCACGAAGCGCCACCCGTTCATACATCTGAGCCGCAACGTTGAGATAACCCGGTGCATCCCGGCCGGGTGACCTGG
>CAMYLA010000188.1 GCA_947259095.1 uncultured Acidimicrobiaceae bacterium
GACCAGTGGGGTGGTGGTGGCCGACCCGGGGGCTTCGGCCCCGCCGACAATGAGGCCAACGAGGGCTTGGCCCCGCCGCCGGTTCGGTGTCTCTGCGGTGCCGTCGCCTTCGGATTGTTGGCGGAACAGGCGCTGCATCTCATCACCGAGTGCGGTGCCGACCGCAGCGGCCGACAGCGGATCCAGGTGGAACCTGCCGTCGATCGACCCATCGGTGTTGGTGTTCCAGGTGCACGAGGTCTTCTTGACCTGTTCTTGCACCTCGTCAGTATCGGTGTGGTTGATCAACCAGACGGTGATTATCCGGCCCTCGGGGGTGGGGTCAAGTGGTTGGTGGTGATGGGTGTTGTTTTTGGAGGGTGTGGAGGTGGCTGGTGATGGCGTTGGCGACGTGTTGGTGTCTGGTTGCTTCGCTGGTCCAGCCGCGTTGTTTGGCATCGTCGCGCAGGGTGAGGACGTCGGCGAGTTGGCTGGTGAGGATCTCGTGTCGTTGGGGGTCGGGGATGTAGTTGTCGCATTGTTCGCAGATGTTGGCGTAGGTGCAGGCATCGGCGGCGGGGTGACGGCTGCAGTAGCCGTGTGGGAGGCGGGTTTTGATCATTTCGCTGTGGAGCCAGTCGATGTGGTCGGGCACGAACCGGTTGGTGGGACCGGCGACGTGTCGGTTGGCTGCGGGTGTCTTGGCGATGGCGGTGTCGTAGGCGGTGCGGATGGTGTCGGAGGCGAGGTGGGCGTAGCGGAGGGTCATTTCGGGTGTGACGTGACCCAGGATGGCCATGAGTGCTTCGATGCTCATCCCGCCGTTGGCGAGGCTGGTGGCGTAGGTGTGTCGGAGTTGGTGGGGGTGGACATGGCCGATCCCGGCGTTAGTGGCGGCGATGTCGAGACCTCGGCGGATGCGGCCGGTGCCCATTCGTCGGCCGTTGATGACCCACATGAACTCGACCGCTTGCCCGGTGCGGGGGTGTGGGAGCGGTCGGCTGGGTTGGCGGTGCTGGGACCATTCGTCGAAGGCTGCGAGGGTGGGTTCGTCGAGGGGGACGGTGCGTTCGGTGTTGAGTTTGCCGACCGGGACCCGTAGCCAGGTGCCGTGACCGTGGTAGTCGATAAGCGAGCCGAGTTCGAGGTCCAACAGTTCACCGGTGCGCAGTCCGGTGCCGCGCAGGATCGTGATGGCGCAGCGGGCTGCTATGTCGTCGAGTTCGTTGACGGCGGCCATGAGGTCTCGATCGTGTGCGGCTGACAGGGCGCGTGGGACCGCAGCTGGAAGGCGGGGTAGGTCGCTGCGGTGGAGAAGTGGTCGTGGTGGCCGTTGGGCCCAGCCCCACAAGGTGATGTCTTCGAAGAACGACTTCAGTGCGCTGATGGTGCCGTGTTGGCGGGAGATCGACACCAGTCGGCCCTGGGTGCCGCGTCCTCGTGAGGGCCGTGTGTGGTTCCAGGTCAGGAACTCTTCGATCACCTGCCGGTTGAGCTGGTCCAGGCGGGCGATGTCGGGGTGGTGGTCGTGCAGCCACATGGCGAACAGTTCGAAGCTGTCGCAGCGATCCTCGATGGTGGAGGGCCGCAACGTGGTCGAGCATGTTTGCAGGTAGCGGTGCATCTGCCGACCGATCTCGGGTTGTGGGACCTTGGCGAGCTGATCGGCGAGACTACGGTGACGAGTGTTGGGATGAGGTGGCTGATCATCGAGCACGCCGAGCTGGAAACACACGTGCTGCAACGCCCGCAGCCGGGCACACAGGACCCGGCGATGGTTCACCGTCACCGATGTCGACTGCTCCAGCAACGCCGTGGTCGAGTTGAACGTCTCGGTGTCCAGATCGTCGAGCCCACAGGAGTTTGTGAGGCAGACAAACGCCAGTGCGGTGACGCACACCTGGTCTATCCAGCTGTCACCCCAGCCGAGCTGACGGCCGGCAGCAACGGCCCGGTCCACGTCGTGGTGGTGCAGTCGTGCCCACGTGGAATAGTGGCACCCGTTCGCTCGTCCAGCGATCAGGTCAACATCGGCACCCAGGCGACCAATTGCGAACAACCATGACACAAACGGCCACGCATTGGCTCGTTGAACATCGCTGAGGCGGGCCTCGGTCGGTCGAGACATCCAGGCGTCGAGATCGTCGAAGCGTTCCAAGAATCGCAGAGCGCCGCAGCGGCGCAGGCTCTTGGCCGGCTGTGCACACTCGAGTGTGGTGACATAATCCAAATAGCCCGCCAACAGATCGGCGGGGAAGTCGGTGACCCCTGGGACCGGCGCCAGCAGCGCCGTCATGACCGTGCCTTCGCATACTCGGCGGCGATCCGCTCCACAGAGATATGAACATAGCTGGCGGTGGTCTCGGGTGAGGCGTGACCCATGAGTTCCCGTAGCACCAACAGATCGATCCCGGCTGCGGCAAGGTCGGTGCCATAGGTGTGGCGCAACCGGTGCGGCCGGACCCGCATCGCCCCGGTTCGGTCTCGATGAGTCCGAAAGTTCTTCCGCATCCCGGCCTCGGTCATCGGCTGGCCACGAGTCGGGCCCCGCAAGACCACAAAACACTCCGCCGCCGGCGCATCGGTCGGGCGCTCATGACGAAGATAGTTCGTGAGCTCAACGAAGAACGACCGGTCGATCGGCACGACCCGCTCACGGCCACCCTTACCGAGAACCCGCACCCGACGAAGCCCGACATCGACATCGGCCAGCCGCAACGAGCGGACCTCACCGGCCCGCAACCCACCAAGCAGCATCGCTAACACGATCGCTCGATCCCGATACGTCAACAGGTCGCCAAAGAACACCGCCACATCACCTTCATCGAGCGAGTCGGGCAGCCGTGAAGGCTCACGCACCAACCGGCCACCAGTGCGTGGCCGTCCCGACGACACATGACCCAACAGACCGCGCCGCTTGGCCCGAACCCCCGACGACCGGCGGGCGACCGGCACCGGGCACACCGCCCGAGCACCGATCACCACTGCGAACTCGAACAGGCCCCGCACTGCTGCGACCCGCTGATTCATTGTTGACGGCGCCGCACCACGCGCAGACCGCAACGCCACCACCGTTCCCGGTGGCCGCTTCGGAGTCGACAACCAATCCAAGAAGTCGTACATATCCATCGGCGTCACCGCCGCCAACGACAGGTCCCGCTCGGCGCAGAACCGCAAGAAGCTCAACAAATGGAACGCATACGACCTCACCGTCAACGGCGAGAACGCCCGCACCTCCAGATGCGACAAGAACGCGTTCGCCAGCTCGATATCAGCCGACTCGTCGCCCATAATCCGATGGCCACCACCGACCCGCTCGACACGCATCGCAGACTCCAATCCGGCCCGCCACACCAAGTCTGACCCGCCCAGACCCACCCAGCGCGGATCTACCAACAACGAGCCATCGAGGGCCGGTTAACGGATACCCGGTTGGT
>CAMYLA010000189.1 GCA_947259095.1 uncultured Acidimicrobiaceae bacterium
AGCCAGGAAGGCAACCACCCGATTGGACCGATCGTGATCGTCGCCAGCAGCCAGATCCCGGCCGGGACCGTCGCCAGCGCCCATACGACACTCACCCGACCAGCATGGGCGAAACGGGCCTGCTCGGTCCAGTGATTCCGCCGATCGATCCGCCGCACTACTGCCCGGACTGCGACCACCGGGACGAGTCCCATGATGGTGGCCATCGCCAAGAGGAATAGCAGCGGGCCAAGCCACTCGACCCATCCGGGCACCAGCGCTCGCAGTTGTTCTGTCACCACCTAGTGATCGGACGAAGGTCTCGGAGAGTTGAGCCGGGGCGTGTGTGGCGTTGGCGGCTGCGAATCACATTCCAGCCGTGATAACCGCATCGCCGTCGACCATCATCTCATCGACCACCCCGACCACCACGGCCCGGATCGGGGCCGGATCCTGGCCGACGATCTGGCGAGCACCGTTGCCTTCATCGATGATCAGAACCACTTCCCCCGCCCCGGCATCGATGGCGTCGACGGCGATCAGGTAGCCACCGCTCGCTTCACCCTCGGTTCCGAGCAGATCACACAACAACAGCTTGCGACCGTCGAACACCGGAGCGTTGATGGTGGAAACCACCGTGCCGACCACGCGGCCTATCTTCATGACGGGCCCCCCGGATCCAATCCCTCGACTGCGTCCACGATGCCGACGATGGCATGGTCGACCGGGACGAAGGTTTCGGGAAGAGCCTGCGCCGCTTCCCGGGAACCGACGAAGTAGACCAACTCCTCCGGCCCGGCCATATGCACGGCATCGGCAGCTACGACCGGCCGCCCCTCCGGCTCCTGGTGCCGGTCGAGCGGCTGCACGATAAGCAGCTTGATACCTTCGAGGCCTTCATACTTCACGGTGGCAACGACCGTCCCGATCACCCGGCCCAGTTGCACGGCGCTACCCCTCTTCCGTTCGCACAAGGCTCTCAAACCGGCCGTCGACGGACAGATTGCCGAGCATCTCTGGATGCAGTTGAGAGATGACCGTTTCCCTGATCAGTTGACCAGCGACCCGGGCGGAGCCGATCGATACACCCGCTTCCACGTCGGCCACCGAGCCACCGAACAGGAGATAGCCCTTGCCGCCCAGGCCGTCGGCCATACGCAGCTCCCGCAAGGAAACCCGGGCACCTTTGACCCCGGCGTCGGCGGCCTGGATGGTGGCCGCCACCGTCGTGGTTTCAATGACGCCGAGCGCCTCGCCGTCGTCGGTGCGACGAACCCCACCGACGGCTGCCACCACATCCGGGTGGACGTCGGGCAGGAAGACGATGTCGACAAGCGTGTCCGGTTCAGTGTTTCGGGCAGCGTCGATGGCTTCTTCGACGTCGGCTACTGCGCCGCCGATCAAGACCAGGTACTTACCCGGCTGAACCGTACCCGCCTTGATCAGATCGAGCGGAGCTCGCTTGACCATGGCGTCGCCGGCCTTGATGCCTACCGCAATGGAGTCGAATTCCAGCAAGGCGAGGGCCGGCTGAATAATCACACGATCCTCAAAGCACCGACGACGGTTATCCGCCGCTCACGCGAGAAGCTGCGTGGTCGGGTCAAGCCGTGACCGGTCGGGCTGGCGATCGAGAACGACGAGAACCCCTCGCCGCCCTCCCCCAGTCCCGCGTAGTTGGGGCCGTTGGCAACGAAGATGCTGCAGTTCATGGCCAGCGCCATGCTGGTGATGGTCTGCACATTCGTCGAGTGGATCGAGGCGGTGTGCCGGAATCCATGTTCCGATTTGACCGCCAGTTCGATGCCCCTTTCCACGTCGGATACACGGACTACGGGCATCACCGGCATCATCTGCTCGGTCCACACCAGGTTATGCTCCTCGGGCACTTCGGCCACCACGAGGCGTACATCGTCGCCGACCTGAACACCAATCTCACCCAGGATCACCCCGGCGTTCTTGCCGATGAATGCCGGGTTGATCACGCCCGGCTTTCGCGGCGGGCCCGGTTCCTTGAAGATGACCCGCTCGAGCCGCTTCAGCTCGTGCTCTTTGAGCACATAGGCGCCGTTGCCGGCCATGGAGCGGACCAACCGGTCGGCGATCGTGTCGACGGCGATCGTGGTTTTCTCGTCGACACAGATGATGTTGTTGTCCAGCGAGGCTCCCGCCACGATGTCCCGTCCCGCCTTATCCACGTCGGCAGTCTGATCAACGACCGCCGGCGGATTGCCGGGACCGGCGGCGATAACCACTTTGTCGGTGCGCATAGCTTCCCGCACCACACCGGGACCCCCGGTCACCAGGAGGAGGGCAACATCGGGGTGATTCATGACCGATTTGGCACTCTCGATGGTCGGGGCGGGGATCGCGGTTACCAGATCAGCCGGACCGCCGCCGGCCTGTATGGCCCGATTCAGAAGCCGGATATTCTCGGCCGATACCCGCTTGGCACTGGGATGCACGTTGAACACGACAGCGTTGCCTGCCGAGACGATCGAGATCGTATTGTTGATGATCGTCGAGGTCGGGTTGGTGGTCGGGGTGATGGCGCCCACGACCCCAAACGGGGCAAATTCGGTCACCATCATCCCCTGATCCCCGGTGACGGCCTCCAGTTCGAGATCCTCGGGGCCGGGGGCCCTGGTGGTTACCAATCGGTTCTTCAGGACCTTGTCGACCACCCGGCCCAGCCCGGTCTCGGCATGGGCCATCTCGGCCAACCGCTCGGCGTTTTCGAGCATCGAGGAACGGACGGAGGCGATAATGGCTTTGCGGCCTTCGAGCCCAGTCCGCTGGTAGCGGAGGAACGCTCGCCGGGCGGCAGCCACCGCTTCGTCGATCGTGGCGTAGATCCCGGCGCCGAGTTCGGCGTGTTCTGCGGCCTGCAATTCCTTCTCGGCGCGCAGTTGGGCACCCGGATGATCGGTCCGGGCCCCGAGCCGGGCGTTGACCCGCTCGATGATCTCCTCAATCTGGTGTTCGCTGATCGTTGCCATGCGTCTCCCGGCTATTTGCGCCACACCTCAGTACCACCGACGTCCCATGTGTCGACAATGGCCATGATCACCGCGTCACACGGGCGGTTGTTGGTCAATACGGTCTGGCGGGCGGAACTGCCGGTGGCATAGAGCACGACTTCCCCAACGCCGGCGCCGACCGCATCGGCCGCTACGACGTAACCTCCGGTTTCCTCGTTGTCGACGTCGAGCTGGCGCACCACGAGAAACTTGAGCCCCTCGAGGTTCGCTTCCTTCTGGCTGGCGACCAGCGTTCCGGCTACGCGTCCAAGCAGCATTGCATCCTCCGTCTGAAGCGAGTGGGCGAGTCTTCGGCCGTCTAGCCCATCTCCGCTTC
>CAMYLA010000190.1 GCA_947259095.1 uncultured Acidimicrobiaceae bacterium
GTCGCCCACGACGACCTGAAACGCTCGGGCGTCTTCTTCTTCCAGCAGGTACGCCTGCTCGATGTCGCCACCGGTCGCGACAGAGTGCTGCTCGATGTCGAAGACCACGGCTGGACAGAGGCCGGCCACCCCGATTGGGACCGGTCGGGGCGGTACCTCGTCTTTGCCGCCCCGGGGCCAGACGGCCTCTTCGCTCCCCATGTCCTCGACACCGAGACCGACACGGTGACCGCCACCGGCACTGACCGGCAGATCATCGACACCGCCTTTGCGCCGGACGGCCGAATCATCGGGGTCGACACCACCGACGGCGGTCAGCAGTCCGAACCTGTCGTCTGGGTGGCCTCCACCGGTGCCATCGAGCCGATCGGCAATGGCAGCGGTGTGAACCGGGATCCCGCGGTCAGCCCGGACGGCCGCCACGCGGCCAACATCCGGGCATCGGGACCGCTGGCCCGGATCTTCCTCGGACGATGGGATTTGATCGTCACCGATCTCGAAACCGGCGCCGAGCGGCCGATCGGCGCTGGCAGCGACGGCTTCGGGCCGCCCCGTTGGATCGACGAGAACCGACTGGTGGCCAAGCATGGCCGCTACAACGATGCGGGCCTGCTCGCCGCCACGCCCGACACCGTGATCGTCGACGTGCGGACCGACACGATCAACGAAATCACGGAGCTTCCGCCGGGCGCGTGGGATCCAGATCCGGCCCCGGGGTGAGGTTTCCCAACCGGAGAGGGCTCAGCTTCTGGGAGTACCCGAGGTCACTCGCAGGTGGTCGCCAGCTCGTCGAAGACCGCTTGCGCCGAGGCGATCACGGCATTGACGCCGTCGGCGACATCGGAGACCGCGCCGTCGTCGCCCAACGAGTCGATTGCGGTTCCCAGCTGGTCGACTGAGGTGTCGAGGGCCTCGATCTCCTGGGCCGCAACGTCTTCTCCGCTGTCTCGAAGCGAATCGATGTCCCCGCTGATCGCATCCAACTGCTCGGACAGGGCGTCGGTGCCCCCGCTCACGACGTCGACCTCGCTCAGGCCATCGATGTCTGCACGGAGGCTGTCGCCTGCATCACAGAAGGCGGTAATCGGATCGGTGTCGTCGCCACAACCGGCGGCCAGACCGACAAGCAGCGCGACGCCGGCCAGAAATGCGACGGTACGGGAGGGCCGGCGGCGAAGCCGCTCGACGGTCTGCTGAGGTATGTGGTTCTCCATCGACTGGACACTACCTGGTGTTCCCAGGTCTGCGTCATCGCTCGGAGCGGTCCGGCTCGGTCCCTCGCGGCCGGGGCCGAAACGCCTCCCACACCATGGACGACGAGCCCGAGACCGGCGAACACGGCCACCGCTCCGCTACCCGAACAGCGTAGGCAGCGACAGGAAACATGACCACCGCCCCGACCGGGGAACCGAGCGCCCCCGTTGACCGGGAGGTGTACGGTCGGGCTCATGGCTCACAACATCGTGCACTTCGCCATTCACGCCGACGACGTCGAGCGGGCCCGACGGTTCTATGAAGCGGTGTTCGGCTGGCGGTTCGAAGCCTGGGGACCGCCCGGCTTCTACAACGTGACCACCGGTACCGACGATCGGCCAGGAATACACGGCGCCCTCCACGGCCGCCAGGAAGCACTGTCCGGAGCCGGGATCAGGGGATTCACCTGCACGGTTGCGGTCGACGACCTGACCGCGACCGGCAACCGTATTGTCGACAACGGCGGGACCATCACCCACGGTCCGATGGAGATCCCGACGGTTGGCACGGTCCCGCACTTCCTCGACACCGAGGGAAACGAGCTGGCGGCGATGGTCTACGACACCGAGATGTTCGGCCAGTAGCCCGTCGTCGGTCGACGATGCGCAGTCGATCTCGATCGCAGCTTCCATGCCGCACCAGGTGCAATCGGCGACGCTCACCGGCCCCCTGATAGCGTTGCTCCACCACGGGCCGGACCGGCGGCGATATACCGTCGATGATCCGGCAGAAGTCGGAACCGGGAGATCGCGATGAGCAAAGCCGATGAATCCCCCGCCGAGGCGGCGCTGGCAAAACGCATGGCGGCCGGTCGGGCCCATCGTGAGGTTGCACCGCTCGAGTCGCAGGCCGAGGTGGCCGGGGGCGACGCTCGACCCGATCCGGTCGAGATCCTGGTGGCTCAGGACACCAATCGCTTGCAGCAGCTGGTGCCGATCCGCCACGCTCGCATGGGGGCAACGGCGTTCACGTTCTACCGGGGTGCGGCGGCAGTCATGGCCTCGGACCTCTCCCGTAACCCATCGACAGATCTGCGGGTCCAGCTGTGCGGCGATGCCCACCTGTCGAACTTCGGCGTGTTCAACGGACCGGACCGCCGGCTGGTGTTCGACCTGAACGACTTCGACGAGACCCTGCCGGGCCCGTTCGAATGGGACCTGAAGCGGCTGGCGGCCAGCGTCACGATCGCCGGCCGGAACAATGAGTTGTCGAACAAGCAGATCAAATCGGCGACCCGGGCCTCGATTCGCGGCTACCGGAGGGTCCTGAGCCGGAGCCTGACACTCAGCCCGCTCGACGTCCATTACTTCAGGATCGATGTGGAATCGTTGGTGGCCAAATCCGACGAGAAGCTCCGCAAACGTTCCCGCAAGGCGATCGACAAGGCCACCCGCAAGGACAGCATGCGTGCCCTCGACAAACTCACCGAGATTGTCGACGGGCATCGCCGGATCGTCCCGAAACCGCCTCTCATCGACCGGGTCGATGAATTGCTCTTCGGCACCCGCCGGGAGCAGATGGTCGAGTTCTACGATCGCTACCGGGACACCCTGCCACCGCACCGGGCGGCCGTGCTCGACCGGTACCGGTACGTCGACATGGCCCACAAGGTGGTCGGGGTCGGTAGCGTCGGGACCCGCTGCCTGATCATGTTGCTGGAGAGCGATCTTGGGAAGCCCCTCTTCCTCCAGTTCAAGGAGGCCACCCAGTCGGTGCTCGAACCCTACGCCGGCCCCAGCGAGTACGACCAGGCCGGTGAGCGGGTGGCGCGGGGCCAACGATTGCTGCAGTCGACCGGCGACATTCTGCTCGGCTGGTCCCGCTATAACCAACCCGACGGGGGGACGGCCGACTTCTACTTCAGGCAACTGTGGGACGGCAAGGGCTCGGCCGAGGTCGATCAGATGGGCCCGAAGCGCCTCAA
>CAMYLA010000191.1 GCA_947259095.1 uncultured Acidimicrobiaceae bacterium
GGCAACGCCCTCTCGGGGCCGGCAAAGCCGGGTTTCCCAGGCCGGAGCCCGGGTGAGGGCTCAGCCGGCGGTGAACGGGCGACCGTACCGCTCGTCGAACACCACCTCTTCCACCGGCTTTCTGGTCAGCTTGGTGTACTGCTTCTCCTGCACCGGCCGGCCCACCGCAATCAGCGCCCCCACCGCAACGTCGTCGGGGATCTCGAGCAGTCTGACCACCTCGGCCTCCTCCGCCGCAAGGAGCGTGGTCAACGCCGAGCCCAGCCCTTCGTTGCGACAGCCGAGCAGCACGTTCTGGACGAAGGTGTAGAGCGATCCGCCGCCCACGATGCTCTGGCGGGGAAGATCCTTGTCGGTCACGGCCAGGGTCCACAGCTCGACGCAACACACCAGCAGTACCGGGACCTCGGCCAATGATGATGCGAAGTCGTCGGTTCGTGACAGCCGGCGCTGGGTGGGGCTGTAGCTCGCCATCTTCGTTTTCTGCTCGGAGGTCTGATAGCCGACCACACCCTCGCGGGCGTGGGACACATAGACGTCCCATTGCCGGGCGTGAAGTTCGGCCAGCTTGGCCTTCGTCTCCGGTTGGCGGACGACGATGGTCCGCCAACCCTGGCGGTTGCCCCCCGACGAGGCGAACCGGGCGTTGTCGAAGATCCGGTGGAGCACGTCCGGTTCGACCGGCTCGTCGGTGAAGTACCGGCACGACGGGTTCGTTCGCATCGCCTCGTAGAGTTCCATCCCGGGAGCATAGTGGGCACGCCGGCCTCGACCCGGAGCCTCACCGGCCGACCCGCCGGCAGGCACTTCGCCCGGTGGTGGCCGACGACCTACGGTTGGCCGATGGGAACGCTACCGCTCGCCGGAGTACGCATCGCCGATCTGACCACCGTGGTGATGGGGCCTCTCGCCACCCGCATGCTGGCCGACATGGGAGCGGACGTGATCCGGATCGAGGGGCCGGAGGGCGACATCATCCGCGACTACCAGCCGATGCGGTCGCCGAAGATGAGCGCCTTCAGCATGAACCTGAACCGGAACAAGCGCAGCGTGGTGCTCGATGTGAAGGACGAGCACGATCGGGCCGCGCTCGACCGGTTGATCGCCACCTGCGATGTGTTCGTCACCAACATGCGACGGCAGGCTCTGACCCGCCTCGGCCTCGATGAGGCGGGCGTCCGAGCGATCCGGCCCGACATCGTCTACTGCGTGGCCAACGGCTACGGCAGCGACGGACCGAAGGCCGACCATGCTGCCTATGACGATGTCATTCAGGCCGTGTCCGGTCTGGCCTCGATGTTCGAGTGGATAAACGACGAACCACTGCTGGTCCCCAGCATCTACGCCGACAAGATCACCGGTGTGCACATCGCCTTCGCCATCGCGGCCGCCCTCCATGGCCGGGCCACGACCGGCGAGGGGGTCTCGATCGAGGTGCCGATGGCCGAGACCATGGCCGCGTTCAACCTGGTCGAGCATCTGAGCGGCCACACCTTCGAACCCCATCAGGGCGGCTTCAGCTACAACCGGATCCGGACACCGAACCGTAAGCCCCGCCGAACCTCCGACGGTTGGATCGTCATCCTGCCATACAGCGAGGACAACTGGCGGAGGTTCTGGGAATTCGGAGGCAGACCGCAGTACCTCCACGACCCCCGGTTCGAGACCAGGGCCACCCGCGTGGAACACGCGAACTCGCTCTATGCGCTGATGGACGACATCGTCTGCCAGAAATCGACTGCGGTGTGGGCCGAGTTCTGCGCCGAGAACTCGATCCCGATGTCGGAGGTGGTCCAGCTCGAGTTCGTCGGAGACGAACCCCATTTTGCCGCGGTCGGGCTCATCCAGTCCGACGACCACCCGACGGAGGGTCCATACCATTACGTTCGGGACCCGATCAGGATCAACGGGCGGCCGGCCGAGGTCCGTCATCACCCACCGCGGCTCGGCGCCGATACCGAGCAGGTCCTTGGAGAGCTGACCGAGCCCGCCGGCGGAACCGATGACGCCGAGCGGACCGTTCACTGATCGCACCACCAGGCAATCGGAGGCCAACAACATGGAAATGATCCATCTCGATCCCCCCGCAGAACTGGCGATGCCGCTCGGCGAGGCGATGTTCACCCAGCGGGCCATCCGGCGCCTCGATCCGGACCGCCCGATCGACGACGCGGCCCTGAAGCTCATCCTCGATGCGGCCTCGAAGGCACCGAACGGAGCCAACCTCCAGGCCACCCGGTTCCTGGTCATCCGTGACCGTGGCCGGATCCGGGCCTTCGGGGCCCTCTACCACGAGGCCTGGTGGGCCAAGCGGGCTGACGCCTACGGCTGGGAACCGGACCAGGAACTGCCGGCCGATTCGCCTTACCGGATGGCGGCCCAGCTGGCCAACGAGATGGTCGACGCACCGGCGGTGGTGCTCGCCTTCTCCCCCGGGCCGCCGGCGCTGACCGCCGGATCGGTCTTCCCTGCGGTGCAGAATCTGATGCTGGCGGCCAGGGCCATTGGCATCGGCTCGGTACTGACGTCGCTGCACCCGGTGGTGATGGACCGGTTGCACGAGATGTTCGAGGTGCCGACGGAGTTCGGGTTCCACGCCTGCGTGCCATTGGGGTACCCCCGGGGGCGGTTCGGCCGGACGAGACGCCGGCCCAGCGCCGGAACCACGTTCATCGACCGGTGGGGCACCCCGCCTCGGTGGGCCTCGACCGACGGCGGGAGCTAGCGGTGGTCGACGTCGACGTCGACGCCTACCTGCAACGGATCGGCTACAGCGGGTCGCTCGAACTGGATCGCCCCACCCTGGAGCGGCTGCAGCGGGCTCACCTCACCACGGTGGCGTTCGAGAACCTCCATGTGGCGGCCCGGGTCCCGATCCGGACCGACGCCGCCTGGTCCGTGGCCAAGATCGTCGACCAACGGCGGGGCGGCTGGTGTTTCGAGAACAACGGTGCGTTCGGCGCCCTCCTGGCCGGATTGGGATTCCCGGTCATGTACCTCGGCGCTGCGGTACTGCTCGACGGCCCCTCGGTGGTGATCGATCATCTCTGTCTCGAGATTGGCCTCGACCAGCCCTATCTGGTCGATGTGGGCTTCGGCGAGAGCTTCATCCGGCCG
>CAMYLA010000192.1 GCA_947259095.1 uncultured Acidimicrobiaceae bacterium
GACCCTGCTGATCGTGCTGCTGGCCATCGCCTTCGCCCAGGGCATGGCGTTTGTGCTCGGACCGGAGCGTCTCGGAATCATCGGCAATCTGGGCGGGCCATCGTCGATCGTGCCCATCCTGGTGGTCGGCCTCGGCGTGGACTACGCCATCCACCTCAACGCCAACTATCGGCGCGGCCTGTCCGAGGGGCGGGCCATCGAGGAGGCCACCGCCCGCTCGGTGCGGGTTGTCGGTGGGGCCCTGGTGCTGTCGTCGATCACCACCATCATCGGTTTCCTGACCAACATCTTCTCCGGCATCTCCGGCCTGGCCGACTTCGGTATCTACTCGGCGGTAGGGATCGCCTCGGCCTTCCTCTTCACCGTGCTGTTCTTCCCCGCCGCCCGAATGCTGCTCGATCGCCGCACACCCGAGCGGGTGGCCGACAACATCGACGCCTTCGGCCGACCGGGCCGAAGCCTGCTCGATCGCGTCGTCGCAGCCTCGGCCATCCTGGCCCGCCGGTTCCCGGCGGCCACCGTCGGAGTGTTCGCCGTGCTGGTGGCCGGTTCGGCGTTGGTGGCCTCGAACCTGGAGTCGAGATTCAGTTTCGTCGACTTCGTGCCCGAGGACTCCATCGTCCGTGACGCCTTCAACACCCTGATCACCGACTTCGGCGGCACGGTCGGCGAGTCGACCCAGGTTCTCGTCCGCTCCGACCTGGCCGACCCCGAGGTATGGAACTCGGCGGTGGAGGCCAGCGAATCAGTGGGCGAAATCGACGGGGTGCTGAACAACGACGGCATCGTGCAGGTCACCTCGCCGCTGTCCATCGTGGGCGGTCTGGTCAACTCCGACTCACCGACCTATCAACCCGAGGTGGCCGAGGTGGCAGCCGCCAACGGTCTCGATCCCGATCTGGCCGCACCGGCCGACGCCGATCTCGGCGCGGTCCTGGCCGCTGCCGGCCCGAAGGTGCCATCTCCAATCTCCAGGTCCGGTCGGTGATCTTCGTCATCATCGCCGCCGGGTTGTTTGTGGCCCTCAGCTTCTTCGTGTCCGACCGGCGCCCGGTCATGGGGCTCCTCACCGTGCTGCCGGTGGCCGCGGTAGTGGTGTTCCTTTTCGCCTTCATGGTCATCGTCGGGATCCCGCTCGGCCCGGTCACGGCAACCCTGGCCGCCGTGGTCATCGGTGTCGGCGTCGACTACACCATCCACATCACCCACCGCTTCCTCGACTTTCGGCGGGAGGGTCTCGACACAGGCAAGGCCATCACCGCCACCCTGGCCACCACCGGGGCGGCCCTCGTGGTGTCGGGATTGACCACCGGCATCGGCTTCGCCGTGCTGTTGTTGTCGTCCCTGATTCCGTTCCAACAGCTGGGCGCCCTGTTGATCGTGGCCGTGGTCGGATCCGGCTTGGTGTCGATCCTGGTGCTGCCGTCGATGCTGGTGCTGTGGGAGCGGTTCCTGACCGGTCGGGGTCGGGTGCCGGCCATCGGGACATCCGGGGCCGCCGACGGCACATCCGAGACTGTCGACGCGGTCGAGACCGCCGTCTAGCTTCGATCCGGCTGATCCGATGACCCGACTGATGCGATGAACGAGTGGGACTCGGCCCTGTCGGGGTTCCGGGATCAACAACGATCCCGGATGCTCGACGCCGTCGAGCGTCTGCTGGACCAGCACCCTGACGAGGAGCTGACCATCAAGGCCATTGCCGACGAGGCGGGAGTGACCCGACCCACCGTCTACAAGTACTTCCCCGATCTGGACCACATCGTGGCCGGGACTGCAGCCCGTTGGCTGTCGAACACCGAGAGCGAGGTGGCTCGCCGTCTGTCCACCGAACCCGAACCGGGCCGGCGGCTGCGAACCCTGCTGTCAACCACCATGGAACGGCTTCGAGGGACCCGGATCGGCGGGGCCGCCTCCGGCACGATCAGCGCCGACGCCGCCCCCATCGTGCTGGCCGAAATCGAGAGGATCCGGCTTCATGTGGAGCAGATCCTGGCCGACGGGCTGGCCGACCGATCGTTTCGGTCCGATCTCGACCCCGAGTCCGATTCCGGGATCGTCATGATCATGCTCAACGGTTTGCGAGGCCAGGTGGCCGACGGCCACCTCGACGCCGAGGAGGTGGATCGGGTGGTGGAGCTGATCACCTCATCGGTCGAACGCTGACCGTCGACCACCACCCGCTCCGACCGAACGGCCGGGCCGTCAGGCGATCAGCCGATGAGGTCGAGGGTGAAGTCGACGAGAGGGACGTGGGGAACGAACCGAGCTTCGTCGAGTGAGAACCAGGCAACGGCATCGGTGGTTCCTGCGAACTCAGGCCGAAGCTCGCCCCTGAGTTCGTAGGCGGAACAGATGATGCCCACGATGTGGGCCGGTTCGCCCGAGCTCGATTCGTGCTCATGAAACCAGCATGACAACACACCAAGCGGAGGGCCGATCCTCGCCGTGAGCCCGGTCTCCTCGGTCAGCTCCCGCAAGGCCGTCCGTTCCGGCGTCTCTCCCCACTCCATGCCACCCCCGGGCATCGTCCATTTGCCGTTGTCGGGATCATCCGGCGAGGCAACCCGTGTGAGCAACAGCCGATCAGTGGGTTCCCGGCAAACCACGTATGCACCAACCTTTCGCCACATGGCCTCCAGTATGAGGCAACGAGCGGTCGATCGAAGCCGACTTTCGACCCTGGCGCCGCACCGTGACCGGACGTACGGTCGCGGTGGATGGATGATCGACCGTCCATGGCGGACGTCAGTTTCTGCAAGGGAGTGATGACAATGACCACCCGATTCCAGCGAGCGGCATGGCTGTTGGGCCTTGTGCTGCTGTCCCTGATCTTCGCTGCGGCTCTGACCGCGGCCTGCGGTGGCTCCGATGATGATGAAGGGTCGGAGACGGCCACCGACACCACCGAGGCGACATCGACCAGCGAGACCACGTCGACCACCGATTCGGACACCACCTCGACAAGCTCGACCACGACGACCACAACGTCGAGCTCGCCGGTCACCGAGGTTGAGGTCTTCTTCAACCGTGACGACCCGGACGAGTGCGGGGCGGTCAAGGGCTATCCCCGCTCGGCTCCGGCCGGCGCCGAGCCCATCCGGTTCGCCTTCGACGAACTGGTGAAGGGCCCGACGGCAGCCGAAACGACGGCCGGAGCGTTCTCGTTCTTCTCCGGCGATACCGCCGAGACGATCCGCAACGTCACCCTGGACGGCGACAAGTTGACCATCGACTTCGACGATGTAGAGACAACGTTGGGCCCGACCGGTGCCGGCACCAGCTGCGGCAGTGCGGCGCTGCTGGCCCAGCTCAACGCCACGGCGTTCCAGTTCGATGCCATCGACACGGTCCGCTACGAGATGGAAGGCGACTGCCAGGAGTTCGGGGCCATGGTGCAAACCGACTGCATCGAGGTGAGCCGGGCCGACTGGGAGGCCGCGGTGGCGGCCCAGCTGCCGGGTCAACCGGTCGACGGCATACTGACCCCCGGGGCCTACCTCGATGTGGTAGGCGTTGAAGCCGACGACGTTCTCAACGTCCGGGCCCTTCCCGGGTCGCGCCAGACCATTGTCGACACCCTCGACCCACTGGCCAGGGGCTTCGAGTTCACCGGTCGGGAGCGGCTGGTGGGCGACCCGCCGTCGGTGTGGTACGAGATCGAGACCAGATCGGTGATCGGATGGGCCAACTCCCGCTACCTGGCCCCGTTCGCCGGCTCCATCGATGCCACCAGCGAGGTGGTTGATGTGCTCGGTGTGTTGCCGACGGGTGAGACCGTGCTCCAGATCGGTGAGCAGGTCGTCGAGGCCCGAACCCGGTTCCTCGACGGCGAACAGACGGTGGTGATCGTCGACGGCCCATCACGAGGCGATGTCTACGAGATCACCTAC
>CAMYLA010000193.1 GCA_947259095.1 uncultured Acidimicrobiaceae bacterium
CGGGGCTCACCGGTCCGCTCCATGATGACCGCCACGGCGGCTGGTACTCGGCCATGACGGTGAACGGCCCGGAGCAGGGCAAGCTGTGCTACGACCACGTCTTTGTGCTGCTGGCGGCATCGACCGCGGTGCAGGCCGAACTCGACGGGGCCGATGGGCTGTACCAGGAGGCGGCCGACACCCTGCTCGACCGGTTCTGGGACGACTCGACCGGGCTGTGCGTGGACCGGTGGGACACCAACTTCGAGCACTGCGACCCCTACCGGGGTATCAACTCCAACATGCATGCGGTGGAGGCGATGCTGGCCGCCGCCGGCGTGAGCGATGAGCGGCAGTGGTTGGATCGGGCCCTCCACATTGCCGAGTTCGTGGCCGGCCAGGCCGGGGCCAACCAGTGGCGGATCCCGGAGCATTACGACGAGACGTGGGCGCCGATGCTCCAGTTCAATCTCAATCACCCTGCCGATCAGTTCCGGCCGTTCGGGGCCACCCCCGGTCACGGGTTCGAATGGTCCCGGCTGATGATCCATCTGGCCAACGGGCTGCTGGAGGCCGACGACCATGGTTTGGTCGACGCCGCCTGCGCCCTGTTCGATCGGGCCGCCGCCGACGGCTGGGCGCCCGATGGTCGGCCCGGTTTCGTCTACACCACCGATTGGGACGGCAACCCGGTCGTGTCCGATCGGCTCCACTGGGTGACGGCCGAGGCCATCGGGGCGGCAGCCGTGCTGTTTCACGAGACCGGCCAGGAGCGCTACGCCGAGCTGTACCGCCGGTCGTGGGACTATGCGGCCACGTTCCTGCTGGATCATGAGAACGGCTCGTGGCGCCATCAGCTGGATGAGGAGAACCAGCCGGTCGAGACGGTGTGGCCGGGTAAACCCGACGTCTACCACGCCTTCCAGGCCACTCTGGTGCCGATCATGCCGCTGTATCCGGTGCTTGGAGCGGCACTGGCCTCGGGGCTGGCTGATCCCGGCCGGGTCGGGTAGCGTGGCCGACCTCCCTCCCAACCATCACGCCGATTATCCGCAGTTCACCGGGTTGTTCGGCTACATCGCCGGGTTGACGATGGTGACCGGACGCACCCGGGATGCTCGGCTGGTGGCCGACATGGCCGACGTGGACGCCGCCGACCGGGTCGTTGACATCGGCTGTGGGCCGGGCACCGCCGTCCGGGTCGCCGCCAAGCGGGGGGCCCGGGTGACCGGCCTGGACCCATCCGAACCGATGCTACGCCTCGCCCGGCTGCTCACGCGGCTCCGGCGACCGGCCGGTGAGATCACGTGGGTGCGAGCCGGAGCCGAGGACATGCCGCTGCCCGATGCGTCGTTCGATGTGTGCTGGTCGCTGGCCACCGTGCACCACTGGCCGGAGTTGGAGGCGGGGATGGAAGAGGTGGAGCGGGTCCTCCGTCCCGGTGCCACGTTCATTGCCCTGGAGAAACAGGCCGCTCCCGGCGCCACCGGGAACGCGAGCCTCGGCTGGACTCCTCAGCAGGCCAACACCTTCGCCGGCATGCTGAGCTCCCGCGGTTTCACGCCGGTCGAGGTCACCAACCACGACCTCGGGCGCCGGCAGGTGGTCACGGTGGCCGCCACCGCACCGCAGGGGTAGCGCGATGGCTGGGCCCCGACGGTCGGCCCTCTGGGGCTCGGCGTCAAAGGCCGCCGATACCGTCTACCGTCGCCAAACGCAGGCGGGGTCTCGAATGCCTGCTCGATCCGATGGAGTGACTCGGCTCAGCCGTCGTGTTGCCGGCCGGTGTTGTGACGGAGGGCAGCGTCGATCCAGAAGCGAAGGTCGTCGTCGGTGGTGTAGCCGTCGGGGCCGATGCGGAGCCAGCCCCTGCTCATGGGTTTGCCCCTCATCTCGGCCCAGCTCGCCCCGGGACGGGTGAGAAGGTCATCGATCTCGGAAGGGTGGCAGCGGGCCATGAGATCGCCGTGGTTGTTGGCGGTAACGGCGATGGCATCGTCGACCAGGAACGACAACCCGCCGAACATCTTCTGTTCCCTGGTTCGGTCGGCCACCCCGGCCTCGGCCAGCATGTGGCGAATCCGCTCTGCCAATTCCGCGTTGTAGGCCATGGCTGCTCCCTTCGATGTGGGTTCCAGCTTGTCACGGCCGGCGGCTGTGGTTGTCCTCGCCGACAGCGTTGGTGCGACTTCTGTGGTGTGGGGCGTCACGGCGGGGGTGGCGCGGGGTTGGAGTGAACGAGACTATGCTCTCGTGTGATCGGAGGCGACGGCGGCGATTCGGGGGAGACTCCATGGCGCATCCCACCAGGCGGACACTGACGGCGGTGGTCGTTGCCGCGGCCGTAGGGATTGGGGCGCTGGGTGCCCTGGCCGCCGGCTGTAGCGACTCCGGCGACGAGATCACCGTCGACTCCACCACCACAGAGTCGACCACGACAACCGCATCGACGACGACAACCACCGAATCAACCACGACCGAGAGCACCCCCACCACCCCCGACGACGAAGCCGCAATTCGGCAACTGCACGAATACTTCTTGACCGAGATCGTGGCCCGTGATGAACGGGAGGTCACCCTCGAAGAGCAGGTTGAGCTACTCGAAACTGTTGCGATTGATCCCCTCCTGACAAGGGGAATCGAAGCACGAGCAGGGCACTACGAGCGAGGCGAATACGCTGTCAATCCCGGTGGCCACTCAAACATCATCTCGATCGAGACTCAGGGGGACACGGGATCTGTCGCAGACTGCTTCCTGGAGGTGGGAGTGCTCTATTCCTCGAACGGCGAGGTGCTTGTACCTGCTGATCAGGACCACGCAATTGTCGAACTGAGATACATGAAGATTGATGGACAGTGGTTCATCAGCGAGTTCTACGTAGGTGGAGACGAAGGATGCGACCCAGAAGATTACTCCTAAGCGGCCTTCTGGCAGTAGCAGCCATAGCTGCTTTGCCCGACGTCGCAGCAGCTGGCGAGACCAAGGCAACAGATGGCAATGCCAATGTGGAACAGGAAGGTCGCTCGTCAGTGCAATTGACCGCGACACAGGCCGGCGAGAGCGTGACCGGGCCGGGGGCGCCGTCGTGGTTGAGCAAGTGCAGCTGGAACGACATGACCAAACGAGAGGTC
>CAMYLA010000194.1 GCA_947259095.1 uncultured Acidimicrobiaceae bacterium
CGTCGCCAGCAACGGCGAGTTGGTTCAGCCGATCGAAGTCGAACGCCACAGCGGCGGTGAGGATTTCTGTCCGCATCGTTGCCACGGGTTCGGGAAGCTCTCCTTGCGCCGGCGGTATCGGTTCATCGGAGGCCGAGCACCGAGCTGTGGCGGTAGTCGTTGCGCCGGTCGTGGTTAGTTGATCGGTCGACGCTGAACCCGTGGTGGGCCTCGACTCAGTCACAGGGCCCGAGACCGTCGCTGGCAACGAGTCAACTGCGGTTGTCGCATCTTCGGAATCGCCGCAGGACACGATGAACAAGGCCACCAACACCCAGAGAACCAGGAGCCGTTCAGCTAGACCGACCGTGCGCGACATGCTGGCAATTAGACCACCAGTAGGTCCGACAGCCCAGAGGAGAAGGTCCCGCAGATCTGTCCGGCTCGATCTTGAACATCGGCTTGGCCGAGAGACGTTGGCGCCGATCTCAAGGCTTCAACAGCTTGATTGGGCTCCTGCGGCGAGACGTGTCACCGAGCTCGACCCGTCAGTGGGTGGACCACTGAGTTCTCCCTCGAATCCCAGGTCCGACGGGCCGACACCGAAGCTCCAGGCGCCTCCGCACACTTCTTCTGCCGGGCCCGAAGGAAGACGGAGTTGGTCACCGAACGCCGTCTGGAGCTCATCGATGGTGGATCCAAGGGTGATCCCTTGCGGTGTCGCCAGCTCGCTCGGACCGGTTCCGTCCAGGCTCCAGCCAGCGAAGTTCATCACCCCGTCGTCACGGTAGTAGGCGCCGTCGCTGATGATCACGGTCAACTGACCGAAACTCACGAATCGGACAGCTGTCCCGCCGAACCCTTGAGGCATGTCACCCGTGGTCGTCGAGTCGTCGGTGGGCTGACGCCCGAGAACGTCAATCAGGAGTGGCAGAGCCGTGTCGGCTGGCTCTCCGAATCGTACGACACCGAGCCCGTCGCTGAGGAGCAGCTGATCACTGGCCGGAGAAGGCCTTTCGGTCGAGGCCGGTGTTGATGTCGCTGTGGCAGTGGTAGCGGTTGGCCCTTCGCTTTCGGTGGTGTCCGAGTCGACCGAGCACCCAGCGGCAAGCACCAGGACGAGCAGTACGAATCCGAGCCTCGACTGGCCAAAGATCAACCTGGCGCGACGCCCGAGACCTTGTTGGGCCGGTACCGCGGTCGTCATTGCGTGATTCCAATCGCTTGGCAGTCAGGGAAACCTGTCCGCCATAGAGTCTGGACATGGGGTTCGCGAATCGCCAGAGGACAACGTCCCCCGCTGGTTGGAGGACCGCTGAGGGACTCCGCGGCTCTCGATGGCATCAGCCAGCTCGCATAGCAGCCAATTGGTGACCAGCGACAAGCAGCCTTCCCGCTCAATATCGACGAATCGACGCGCACATAACCGGCAGGTTGTCGGACGCCTAGACCGTCCGGAAACGAGACCCCTCACGGTGAGCTGAGCCTGACCGACCTCGACCGTCACCCTCGGTGGCATCGCTCGTCAGGAACCCCGTCGTTGTCGAGCGCTCAGCAAGTGACCGTAGCCGGACGGTCCGGCGGCTTCAGACATGTGTACTATCGATCGCCTCTCGGCCGGGAACTGTTTCGCCCGATGCTGCGGTCGGTCCGGGCGCCCGATTGTCGGATGTCGGACGCTGAAGGGGTTGGCCCGTTGAGGCGTGGTCGGTGATTCTGGACGGGTCAAGGGCCGGTGCTCGCCTGGTGTTGGCCCAGCACTCCGTGCTCCTGCAGCCACGCCACCGTGTCGTCGGCGGCTGCCGATGATATGCCGTGACCAGCCTCGTACCAAAGCATTGTCTTGGGCTCGCTGCCGGCTTCCTGGTAGCGCAGGGCGTCGGCCGGTGGCACGAGCTCGTCCATGGTCCCGTTCTGGAAGAGCAATGCGGCCGGTGACGCGTGGCCGACGTAGTGGATCGGCTCGATGGGCCACATCGCCTCCAGCCAGGTTTGTCGGCTATTTGCCGAAAGGTCTGTGTAGAACGGGCTGTTGTGGTCTTCGGGGCCGGTTTGGTGGGTCACCAGACCCCCGTCACCAACTTGGAGCACATAGGCCTGCAGCCGAGTTTCGACGCCTGCCAGCAGGCCTCCCATGGCTCCGCCGTAGCTGGCTCCAACGTAGGCCATCCGCTCCGGGTCCACCTCGGGCCGTGACACCAAGACGTCGATAGCGCGGCGCAGGTCTACTATCAGCTGGATCTGCTCTTCCCGGTCCTGCTCAGTCAAGACCAGCGGCTCGCGACCGGCGTTCTCCGGCCGGGCAAAAGGTGCGTCGATCGTGATCACTACTGTTTCAAGTCGTGCGAAGGTAGTCGCATACTCAGAGATCTCGGTCCGGTCCGATGGCAGGCCGTGCATAAACACGAGGCCAGCGAAGGGACCGTCGCCATCAGGGACGAACAACGTGGCCGGCACACGACCGCCCTTCGGGCTCGTATAGGTCAAGTCGATCGCGTCGACACCCTCCGACCGCTCGGTACCGACCTCTCGGATATCGAGCGGTGCGGCGGCGTCGTAGTGAAACAGCGCCCGGTTTTCTCGGTAGAGCCTTTCAGAATCAAGCTCGACACCGACCGGTGGGAGCCACTCATCCACCACATCAGGGCGATCCGAACGGGCGCCCGTTTCACCGCACCCGGCCAGTGCAACAACCAGAACGGAAACAACCAACTTCAAAGGCCATCTGCGTCCCCGACTCATGCAGCCATGATGATCACCCACAGACCACGCCTCCAGAGGCGGACGTCCACATCCTGTCCGATCGCTGGGTACTACGCCCTCGTCTGCGACATCACGAAGGGTGCGATGAGCGCTACCGGCTCGGCCACGGCCTGGTCGTCACGGTCGGTGGCGGGGGAGGGCGGGCAGCCGGTGTACTGCAGTGCGGAAGAAGTGCCGGACCAGTGCGCTCACCGGCCGAGGGGCGTGAGTATTATCGAGCATCCAGGACTATCGACGTGTGGGGCCCGGAAACTCTGTCGTTGCAGGTCAGGCTGCGATTTCGTATTCGTTGATGAGGCCGTCGCATCGGGTAGATCTGAGCACCGTGGTGTTTGG
>CAMYLA010000195.1 GCA_947259095.1 uncultured Acidimicrobiaceae bacterium
AAGCACCACGACAGTCCGACTCGACGACGAGGACGAAGCCCTCCTCGACATACTCGCACCCGAATACGGCGGACGCTCCAGCGCAATCCGCCAAGCCCTCCGCATCCTCGCAGCCGATCGGAAACGTCAGAATGCCCTCAGCGCGTTTCTTGCTGAGTGGGACAGCGAGGAGGGTCCAATCGAAGAGGGAGACGTCGCTGCGATGGCCGAACGATACGGCCTGTGATTCTCGATGCCGGGTTCCTCATCTCCATCGACCGGAGTGATCAAACCGCCCACGCGTTCCTGACAGCTGCAAGCAGATCCGAAACCGCTCTGCACACCACCCACCCCGTCGTCGGGCAGGTATGGCGCAACGGACCCCGACAAGCCCGACTGAAGAACTCATTTCACCCCAGTACACACGCCCACTGGAGTGCCGAACTGGCCGCAGCGTGACACAAAACTCCTGGTCACCGACCCACGACCGAGTTTCGGGCACCAGACGCCAACCTCATCATCGGATCGGCCACCGGACCGCTCCCACATCCGACTACCCGCGTCGCGAATCCGTCACGAAGATGCTCGCTAGCCAGATCGTCGAACTCGTCACCCAAGTCGCTACGTTGGCTGACCTCAACGAAGTCGGCATCGACATGCTGGCCAGCGAGAGAATCCGACACGTCCAGGCAGCCGCGCTACCCGAAGCCGAATGATCACCCGACAGCTTCGCAACCGTCTCGCGTGGATCGCCCCAGATCGAGTAGTGGTCAACGCCGGTCGTCCGGGACTGTCGGTCGTTGTGTCAGATCACGGGTTCGGTGTAGCCGGTGGCGAGCAAGGACTGGCGGTCCATGACTTCGAGCACGAAGTCCATGAAGACCTCGGGAACGTCGATCCAGAAGAAGCCAGGCCCGTAGTGCCCAGTGGCCACGTCCAAACCACGCGCCTCGCACCATTGCGTGACCGTCTCGAGCTCGGTGGTGGCGTCGTCGCTGACGAATCCGATCTGGTTGAGCAACTTCGCATCCTGGGACCCGCCCGCGTCGACGGCGGTGAGCTGGACGTCGACGTTGGTTGTCGCCTGCCGCAAGACGGACATACGAAAGGGTCCGGGGCTCGCCTGTCCGCCCTCGGCTCCCGACATTTCAAAGACTTCCTCGAATCCGAGGACCTCTGTGAACAATGCGAGAGCGTCATCCATGCGGTCGAGCGAGATGCGAACGGCTGAATGATTGAACAACACAACTACCTCCCACCTTGCCGTGTCAGGAAATCCAACACGATCTTGTTGTAGATCTCGGGCTTACCCGTCGGGAACTCGTGGGTGCTGTTCGGGATGACTGCGGACTCGCTGTTCGGTAGACAGCGGGCCAGGGCATCCACGATGAGTCGAAGCATCTCGAGGCTCTGCTCTCCGCTCAACAGGAGAGTTGGGGTCCTCACCTGCTCGGCGTCAGCGCAGGCGAACTGGGTCCAGAACCGCGGGCTCGAAGCCTCCACCTTGAGTTCTGGAGCGTTCTCCATGATCAGATCGCGGATCGCCGTCGGCAGCCGAGCGAACCATCCTTCCCCGACCACCGTGTCGGAAAAGATCCGGACACCGGACTCCACGTCGCCCTCCTCCATCGCCGCTCGCACCGGGCCCCACACGTCGGCCAGGAAGGCATCGCGCACCTCGCGGCCCTCCGCGCTGTGCTCCAGGAGCGGCAAAACCGGCGGCTCGCCCAACACCATTGACCGCACACGGCTCGGATGGCGCGCCGCCAGGAGCAACGCGGTGTACGCGCCGTAGGACTGGCCTACGACATGGGCGGACTCGAGTCCCAGCTCGTTCATCAACGCAGCGAGATCGTCCGCATGCAGCGTGGCGGAGTAATCGGACTCGTTGCCAGTACAGGGGTTCGGGTAGTGGTAGCGACGGCTGTAGGCGATCGTGCGAAACCTCTCGGCGAAAGCATCGAACTGGAACCGCCACATGCGATGATCGCTCAGCGTGCCGTGGACCAACACAACCGGATCACCCTCGCCTCGCTCGACGTATTCGAGTGTCGTTCCGTCCACCTCGGCTACTGGCATGATGCCACCCGGCCCGTCGTTCGAGGCCTGAGCGAGGGGTGCCCACCATGGCCGCTCGCCCCCTGTCCCAGGACGCTGGGTCCGGGACGCACACTTCTCCTCAGCGGCACGGGATCTCGACCTCCTCGCCGTAGGGACGGCACGTTCCGTATGAGGTCGGGCAACGAGTGATCGACGGCATGGTCGGCGACGGTTTCTGGGCCGGCGAACCCACCGAAGAGCACCGGTCGGATGCGAGAATCCTCCGCGGCCAGGTCGTCGCCCAGCAGGTCGACTCGGGCCCGCCGGTTGGGCGCGTCTTCGGCGGTCGCGGCCGCAATGATGTTGGCTGCGAGCCGAAGCCGTTCGAGTCGGCGGGACCGTTCGGCCCCGTACCCGCTGAAGTCGGGGCTGCAACTCCCTCCTGAACCTGTGATGGTCTCGGCCACGATGCGCACATCTCGCAGAGCGATCGAGAGTCCCTGACCCATGATCGGGTCGGTGTGTCCGGCCGCGTCACCGATCAACACGACGTTGCGGGCGAAGGGCGTGTCGGTCCAGCTGTCATCGCCGGGGAAGGTGGCGCAGGGTCCAGCCGGTTTCGCTTGCGCCAGCTGCGGTGCCCACGGGTAACAGGTTGTGCCGCAGTCTTCGAGAAACCTCCGTGGCCCGTTCGGTCCGGCGTGGCGCTCTTTCAGGGAGGGACCGCCGCAGAGATAGACGCGGGTACGGCGATCGCTCTGATGGTTGAGGACCATGAGCGGGTGCTCACCCGCCGCTGTGGCATCGAATTCGTTCGGGACTCCATCGGGGTGCTCGACGAGCATGCCGCTGACCCAGGTTGTCGCTTCCTCCTGGTCGAGGCTGATGCCGGCCTGACGCCGCGTCGTTGATCGTCGACCATCAGCTCCGACGATCAGCTGGGCACGAACTTCCG
>CAMYLA010000196.1 GCA_947259095.1 uncultured Acidimicrobiaceae bacterium
ACCACGGCCCGGTAGGCGAACTGCATGGTGATGAGCGACATGTTCTCGTCGCTGTCGGGTGACCCGATCTCACTGTCGACCACGGTCACGTTGGTGGCCGGACCGAAACCCAGCTTGTACTTGCACGGTTCGGGTTGATACCCGGCTGCACCGCCTTCGATGGCGGTCAGGTTGACCACGGTGATGCCGTGACCGCTGGCGTCGATGGCGTTGCGGTTGGGCCAGCGGGCGGTGACATCGGCCAGCCGGAAATCGATCTGACTGGTGACGTCGATCAGTCGGTAATAGGAGGTGTCGTCGGGCCCGCCGCCCTCGACCGTGAGCAGCTCCAAGCCGTTGCCGTTGCCCTGGGGGTAGCGATAGAGCTCGGACCCCTCGGTGATGATCGGACTTAGGCCGTGGTCGAGCGTGATGGTGTTCCCGTCGACCGCGGTGACGATCCCGGCGTCGAACGGGTACCGCTCGTCCCGGCCGGTGGATGGATCCTGGGCGATGCCCTTCGACCCGTACTCGTCGATGCCGAACTGGCCCTCCACCCCATCGACCTCGACGAAGTCACCGACCTCGAGTGGGGGGGGCCGGTCCAGGACCAGGGTGTTGTCACCCCGCTGCGCCGTGGCCGCCATGGCCACCCCCAGTTCCTCCCAGTCGCCCTTGAACAGCAGCAGCGGAGGTACCGAACCGCATGATTCGTCACCACCGGCAAAGGCGGGTCGGATGACGGTTCGATCCGTTCCTTCTCCTCGAAGCAGCACGCCGTTGCCCGAGATCAGGAGCGAGTCGGAGAATTCATAGGTGCCGGGACCGAATACCACCACCCCTCCTCCGGCGTCCTCGGCATCATCGACCGCCTGCTGGGCCCGCTCCAGGTCGGAGCCTTGGTAGTCGTCAACGGCGAAGACCGGGCCGATATCGGCCGTGGTTCGCACCTCCGCCGTCACCGGCTCCGACCATGGTCCCGGTCCCTCGGCGAACCGGGCCCGCACCCGGTAGCTGATGGTTCCCGGGACCACCGCGTCGTCCCGGTAGGCCATGTCGTCCCACGGTTCGTCGTCGACTGTGGTGGAGCCGATCACCTCACCGTCGCGTTCGACGTCGTAGCCGACGGCCCGGGCCGGCTCGTCCGGGCTCAGAGCCAGGTCGACATGGCTCCAGGTGACCGAGACGTAGCGGGCCGACTCCTCGATCGGACCCTGCACCGCCACGAGTCCCACCGGGGCCGGGCCGTCCACCGCCGGTTCATCCCGTGGTGCCGTGGTGTCGGCCTCGGACGACTCCGATCCGTCGACGTCGAGGGTGGAGGTGACGGCCGCCTCCGACTGATCATCGTCGGCACCGGTATCGGATTCGGTGCCACTACACCCCGAAACCATCAACAGGGCGACGACGGCCGCTGCGGCTCCACCGGCGACGACCGAAACCCGTATCATGGCAGACGGTCCCAGGCGATGACCGGGCGACCGACCACGGCCCGCTGGTACCGATCCCGGCGAGCCCACACCGCCGGCACCGAGATCAATGCCAGCAGTGGGAACAGCATGTCGGCCGCACCCCGCAGGGTGAGGTGGACGTCGAAGGTCATGAGCACGAACATGACCGAGAACGCCACAGCCGTTCCCAAACCGAGCCCGATACGGAACCGATCTCGTCGGCTTCGGTCACCGAACCGGCCCGGGTTGTCCCGCTCGGCCAGTGCCAGCGACGCCCGATACGAGCTCCAGGTGAACCAGCCGAAGGCCAGCACCATGGGGATGCCGCCGGTCCACAGCAGCCAGGTATGACCACTCTCGATGTAGACCCACTCCCGCCACGGTTCATACGATGGCAGCCGGCCTGCGGGCCGCACCCCCAGGATCCAGTTCCCGTCACGGAACAGCTCGGACCAGAAGTAGTTGGTGAGGTTGAAGCGTCGTGCCTCCCAGCTGGAGGGAAGGCCGGTCTGGTCGGTGGCGGCCAGCCGGGCCTGGACCACGGGCCACAGCACCAGCCCAGCGGCCACCATGCCCGGTACGGCCACGGCCAGCGTCCGCCACAGCCGCCCCGCCAGCCAGCCGAAGCCGACGGCGACCACGGCCAGCGCCACGACGGCGGAGAACTGACCGGAGGCAAAGCAGGCCAGGCCGAAGAGCACGGCCCCGACCCCGGTCAACCACCGGGGCCCAACCCGCAGCCGCCAGAAAGCCAGACAGAAGGCGAGGTTGAACGCCATCACATCGGCCACCCCGTGTGAGGTCCCCAGGGTGGATGAGCCCCGATTGTTGGTGACGACTTCAATCGGCTCGTCCTGGAGTGCCGCCACCAGCTCGAGAACGCCCGGGGTGCTGACGGCCTGGGCGATGGCGATGGCCCCCACCACCGCCCCCACCGACAGCATGACGGCCACGCAGTTCCGCACCTGCTGTTCGTTTTCGACAACCAGTCGGAACAGCACGAACACCAGCAGATACTTCCACAGGGCGGTGGCGAAGAGAATGTCGTCGAGCAGGGGCCGGAACCCCCGGGCCGCACGCCAGGCCAGGGGCACCACCGAGCTGAACACGGCCATGGCCAGGATGGCGCGGTCGAAGTTGGTGATGCGATAGGTACGGATGGAGTCGGCCAGCCGCCCGGCCAGGGCATCGAGGAGGAACCGCAGTACCACGCCGGTCACCAGGACGGCGAGCACGGCCTCACTGGGCCGAAGTTGGGGCAGGAACGCCCCCCGAGGTATGCCGGCCACCAGCGGGGTCAGGGCCAGGTAGAGATAGGCGGCCCGTACCGGGCGGGCCACCACCAGGGCCAGCACCGACAGCCCGGCCAGCGCGCCCAATCCGACCGCCGGCTCGAAGGCCGAGATGGCCATGACCGACACCACGACGAGCGCCGACCCGGCAACCAGGGCAGCCAGCTCCATCCGGGGCCAGACCGGGGTCGGACGAACAAGCACGGCAGTCAGGTGACCCGGCGG
>CAMYLA010000197.1 GCA_947259095.1 uncultured Acidimicrobiaceae bacterium
GCTCGGTGCCGCCGCCCCGGTGTTCCTGGACGAGATCAGCGAGGCGTTCCTGTCCGGGCTTGCCGCGTCGTGCATCGTGGTGGCCTGCGTCGCCATCGGTGGTTCGCTGTTCGCCTCCGGTTCCTGCCGGCCAGAGCCACCGCCGGCCCCACGGCCTGATCGAGACACTAGTGGCGGGCGGCGGCGGCGTTGGTCGGGACCAACAGCAGACGCCAGGCCGTGAACGCTGCGATGGCGTAGACGGCGGCGCCGATGAGCAGCCCGAGCGAGCGCTGCTGAAACAGCCCGAGGGCGATCCAGCCCACCATCGGCCCACTGGCCGATCCGAGGTCACCGGCGGTCACGTAGCTGGCCAGGGCCCGAGAACCCTGGGCACCGGCGAATCCCGACAGACCGGCCCCGATGGTGGTCCCGGCCACGAAGAACACGACCACCGACACGATCAGGACCACCAGGCCCGGCGTCAGGCCGGCGACGAAGAGGGCGGCGGCGCCGACCACAAAGCTTGCGCTGCAGGCGGCACCGACACCGTGGCGGTCGGACAGCGCACCGAGCCGGCCCGCCGCCCCGCTCTCCACCACGAACCGCAGCGCCAGGACCGTACCGGTCAAGGTCGCCGCCGACAGCCAACCGTCGCCATCGAGGCGCTGGTCGAAGACCGCGCCGAGGGTGGCCATCACCAGACCCGGTCCGACGATGCCATGGGCGAACCCCAACAGTGCCACCACGACATGACGATCTTCGGGCCCGGCCACGTCGGACGGCCGCTCGACGATGGGCACGAAGCCGAGCCAGGCCAGCGGGATGGCTCCGGTCGACATGACCGCCAGCACCAACAACGCCGGACCGAACCCCAGCCGCTCCACCAGCAGGGCGCCGCCGAGCAGCCCCGCCACCGAGCCGAGCCTGGCGATGCCACCGAGTCGACCGGCCGCTTGTCCGGCCCGATCGGATCCGACCGACCCCATCACGCTGAGGAGACCGAAGTGACGGATGAACGACCAACACAGTCCCCAGCCGAGCCGGGCCGCAACGAACAGCAGGAAGCCCGGCGTTGCGGCGTACACCGCGGTGATCAACGCTCCGGCGGCCACCGCGGCGACGAACAGCAGACGCTGGTACCCGAGGCCGGTCATGCGATGGGCCAGTTCGTTGGTGGCCATCCTGACCCATCTGTTGGCCGACAGGATCACGCCGACTTCGATCGGCCGAAGACCCAGATCCTCGAAGAAGATCGGCAGGGTGGTGTAGAGGGTCTGGTCGCCGAGCAACGAGAAGGCGGTGGCGGCGCCGATGAGCCAGACGGTCGACCTGCGGACCGGGGTCACCGCGTGATCAGCACCGCGGCCCGGCGGGCACGGCCCGGCCGGCGGGCCCGCGGCTGCCATCCAGACGGACCGGTGAGCTCCGGCTCGTACCCCTCCAACAACTGGAAGCCACCGCCCGGACCTCTGGTGGCGTAGACCGGAACGCCTGCGCCGGAGAGCTCGTCGAGATCCCGAAGGACGGTACGGACGCTGACCTCCAGTTCCTCGGCGATCTCGGCCGCGGTCATCCGACCCCGTCGCTGCAACAGCAGCATCAGCGATACCAGCCGTCCTGCCCGCATGGCGCCAGTGTGGCAGCGTTTTCAAATTCACGACAAGAGATGGCAGTTATCAACCAATAGGGTCTGCCGTGACAGTCTGAGATCATCAGCAGGCACCGAGCCCGGTCGTCGAATGATCGGCCGGCGTCGGAAGGGAGACAGCATGGGTACCGAAGGTGTTGAAGGAAGCGGAACGTCGGAGGATCCATGGATCCTCACCACCCCGCCGGGCAAATCGGAATTCGAGGCCTACCGGGACAGCGACGCCGAGCCGCCGGCGCTGGTGGTGCAGGTTGGCGCCACCGAGTTGCGCTATCACCTCCGCTGTATCGACGATCTCCACGCCATGCTCACCGAACACGGTGACTGGGTGCCACTCGGCAACGCCGACGAGCAGAAAGAGGCAAAACCGGACACGGTCGAGGCCTGGGGTCGATCGGCCGACAACCCGGTGGGCGGCTGGTACGGGATGAAGAAAGGCCTGCGGGGAAGGTTCGGCAACTACGTGCCACCGGTGCTCGAGGCGCTCGGCCTGGCCGAGGTCGAACACTACGCTCGCAACAACAGAATGCGGGCCGGCTGATGACCACCCACCGTCACGTCGACCGGGAGATCCACGGCCCGGCCGATCGAGTGCCGGACTTGGCGACCGACGGGCCGGGCTACCCGGGCCCAAGAACGGTCGATGACCGAACCGGCGCGTCTACCCGTCGGCGGTGAGGTCCGGCACGACGCCCATGAGCACCACCTGATCGCTGCGGGCCCCGCCGTCGCCCTGGACCTGGCGGGTCACCATCAATCGGCTGTAGGTCGGGTCGTCCACGCCGCTCCCCAGGATGATGGGCACCCCACCGGCTCGCCAGTGGAACGACCCGAGCGGCACCGCCTCCCCATCGTCGCCGACGAGCCAGGCGGCGTAGTAGCTCTCGCCGTCGGTGTTGTCGAGGCCAACGAGGGTCAGCTCGAACTCCACCCCGGCAACGGTGGGCTTCACATCGACCGAGGTGACGGCATCGGGATCGAGTTCGGTGGCGGCCAGCTCATAGGTGGCCGCCACCTCGGTTTGGTCGACACCGTTGCCGTCACCGTCCCGGTCGCCCAGCCGGCCGGTGACCGCCAGGGCAACGATCGCCGCGGCGGCGGTGATCAGCGCTCCGGCCCCGAACCAGGCCGCCCGTTGCCGCCCGACCCGGCGGCGCTCCAGCAGCTCCAGCACATCGTCGTCACCATCGTCATCGTCGACCCCGTCGGGAGCGAGACCGGTCAGCTCGCTGAAGCCGTCGCCCTCGCTGAGGGGCCGGGCCCGATCGCTGAG
>CAMYLA010000198.1 GCA_947259095.1 uncultured Acidimicrobiaceae bacterium
GGGGGCGACCTGGAGTGGCGCAACGTGGAGTGGTGCGACCTGGTCGGGGGCGACCTGGAGTGGCGCAACCTGGAGTGGCGCAACCTGGTCGGGTGCCACGTGGTCCGGCAGCGCCTGGAGCTGAGAGCCGCAATCAACCCCGACGAGCGGGTCAAGGGGTGACGAGTCGCCGATGTTCGCGTGGACTGATGCCGCGGACACGCTTGAAGGCATTGCTGAGGGCGAATGGCGTCGAATAGCCGACGCGGTCGGCCACGGCCCCGACCGTGATGTCGGGTTGGCGGAGCAGGTCGGCGGCCAGGTCGATGCGCCACGACGTGAGGAAGGTCATCGGCGGCTGGCCCACCAGTTCGGTGAAGCGCTTGGCCAGCGCCGCCCGGGAGACGTTGGCCTCGGATGCCAGGCCGGCCACGGTCCACGCCTCGGCCGGGTTGTTCTGCATGAGACGCAGTGCCTTGCCCACGACCGGATCCGACTGGGCCCGATACCAGTTCGGTGGTTCGGCTTCGGGACGGTCGAACCAGGCTCGCAGCGCCGACACCACCACCAGATCGAGCAGGCGGTCGAGCACGGCCAGCTGCCCCGGATGGTCCTTCATCACCTCGTCACCAAGGATGGAGACCAGGGCGCCGTCCCATTGATCCGGTGTGAGGCGGATGACGGGCGGCAACGCACGAATGAGGCGATCGCCGATCTCGCCGAACGAGTGGTAGGCCCCCACCAGCATCACGGTCTCGCCGTCGTGGTGGTTGCCCCAGCTTCGTACACCGAGCGACATGGTCTCTTTGAGCGGTTCACCGGTCAGCGACCGACACTCCTGACCCGGGTGGATCTCGATCGTCGGCTCGGTGTCGGGATGGTCGCCCACCCGGTAGTGGTCGGGCCCCCGGGTCAGCGCCAGGTCGCCGGGTCGAACCGGGACGACCTGGCCGTTGCTGTGGCTGATCCAGATCTCGCCCCGGGGGACGGCCCGCACAGTGAGCGGGGCCTCGGCCATGATCCGCAGCGCCCATGAGCCGGTCCACGACGACCGGAGGAGGAAAGCGCCGCGGGCCCTGGGCCCGTCGAGCAGTCCGGCGAGCGCATCCATGGCAGCCATTCTATTCCGCCTCCTCCCGCCGTAGACGATCGCGTATGGACCGGAGTGGGTGGGCCATGGACCTGCCGGAGCGTCCGGCGGACACTGATATCCATGGTCGGTCGTGTCGTCCACAGCGGGCACCGAACCGTCTCGACCAAGCACCGTCAACGCCCGGAAAGGATATGGCAAATGAATGTGGCACTCTTCGGAGCAACCGGAACCACCGGACGATTCGTACTGGAGGAGGCACTGGCACGGGGCCACAAGGTCGGGGTGCTGGTCCGCGATCCGGACAGGCTCGACATCGATCACGAGAACCTGGAAACGAACGTCGGCGATGTCCTCGACCCGGACACGGTGGAGAAGACCATCGTCGGCACCGATGCGGTGGTGTCAGTACTCGGCGCCGGGATGGGGCGGACCACGCTCCGCACCGACGGCACCCGCACCATCGTCGAAGCCATGCAGCGCCTCGGCGTTCGACGTCTGATCAGCCAGTCGGTCTTCGGGCTCGGCGAGAGTTCGGAGCGGCTACCCCTGCACTGGAAGCTGCTGGTCAAGCCGGTGTTCCTGCGAAACGCTTATCGGGATCACGCCTCACAGGAGGCGGTGGTGGCGACCAGCGGTCTCGATTGGACGATCACCCGGCCGGTCAGCCTGCGCCACACCGAGCCCACCGGCCGGTACCAGGACGGCCCGGCGGCGGCCATGGACGACATCACCCTCAGGATCGGGCTCACCGATCTGGCCCGCTTCACCCTCGACCAGCTCGACAGCGACAGGTACCTGCACCGGCGGCCGGGCATCTCGTACTGACCATCACGTCGACTCGAAGGAGGATCACGATGATCGAAGGACTCCAGCTGTACCTGGTGGCGGCGACCGCCCTGGCCGCCGGCCTGATGAGCGGCGTGTTCTACGCGTTCTCGTCGTTTGTCATGTCCGGTCTGAAGCGACTGCCGTCGCCGCAGGGCATGGCCGCCATGCAGTCCATCAATGTCACCGCAGTGGAACCGGGTCTGATGATCCCGTTCTTCGGCACCATGATCGCCGCCATCGCCGTAGCCGTCACCGCCGTGGCCGACTGGCACGGAGCGGTCTCGGTGTGGCTGCTGGCCGGCGCCGCCAGCTATGCTTTCGGGACCTTCGCAATGACCGCGGCCTACCACGTGCCTCGCAACAACACCCTCGAGGCCACCGGCATCGACTCACCGGACGCCGCATTGGTCTGGCAGCGCTACCTCGAGGAATGGACGAGCTGGAACCACGTCAGAGCGCTGACGTCGATGGTCTCCGCTCTGGCCTTCACCGTCGCCATCGTGCTGGGGTGAGCGGCGAGACGCCCCGGGTCGACGCCTAGCGCCGGAGCATGCGGGCCACGATGTTGCGCTGGACGTCGGACGTGCCGCCGTAGACCACGCCACCGGCCACGTTGCGCAGGTCACGCTCTATGTCGTACTCGGAGATGTAGCCCCGGGCGCCATGGGTCAACAGGGCGTCCATCGACGAGTCGACGGCCGATTCGCTGGCCTGGATCTTGGCCAGAGCCGCCGCCTCCATCGACGGCTTGCCCAGAGCGAACAGCATCGCCGATCGGTACAGCTGGAGCCGTGAGTTGTCGTGACGCAGCTTCATGTTGGCCAGGCGATGGCTGACGGCCTGGAAGTCGCCGATGGGGTTGCCGAACTGCTGCCGCTCCCGGCTGTAGTGC
>CAMYLA010000199.1 GCA_947259095.1 uncultured Acidimicrobiaceae bacterium
CGGTTTCATCGCCGAGTATCAGGGTGAACGATGGCTGCTGGCCGGGGACGCCCACGCCGATGTACTGGCGGCCAACCTGCGGCGGTATGCGAAAGAGGTACGAGAGGTCACACTCCGCCTCGACGGATTCAAGCTCCCCCACCACGGCAGCATGAACAACCTGTCGGTCGAACTCCTGGACTCCATCGACTGCCCTCGATTCCTGGTGTCGACCAACGGAAACCGCTTCCACCATCCGGACGAGGAGGCGATCGAGCTGATCGTGGAGAACGTCGAGCGTCCGCACCTCGTGTTCAACTACCTCACCGACTTCACCCGTAAGTGGCACCCACCGTCGGACGCCTACACGTCCAAGTACCTTGATCAGGGGCACGCCTATGACACCGGGGTCGAAGCAGGGCGGTCCAGTCTCAAGACCGGAGCTGGTCCGAGTCCAAGGCCGGACGCGGTTGTCGACGCGGTGAACGAGGCCCCGTCCACCCGGATCGTGCCGCCGGACGGTGCCAAGGAGCGCAACATGCTGACCCTGACCGTTCACCACGCCGGTCTTGACACCGCCGACCATCCCGTTCTGGTCGGGCACTACGCGGCCACGCCGCTGTCGGGAGCCGAGGGCTTCATCGACCGCAGGTTCCGTCGCCGGCTGTCCGACTACATCGTTCAGGGGGATTACCCGGGCGAGATCGGCGACTCCCAACTCGTCCTGCCCCCACCCCGTCGTCATCCCCAGCAGGGGGCACTGGTGGTCGGCCTGGGCGAGTACGGTGAACTCACCCCACTCAAGCTCGTCGAGACCGTTCGGGCCGCCCTGGTCCGTCACGCCCTCAACGAGGCCGATCGGCGGGAGTCGGGCGAGGCCTTCGACCTCGGCATCAGCAGTGTCCCGTTGGGAGCATCGGGGGACCACGGCATCAGCATCAGCGCATCGGTGCGGGCCATCGTCGACGGCGTCCGAAAGGCGAACCTCAGTCTTCGGAGCGGCGACGACGGGTCGTGCCGGGCCCAGTACGCCACGGTGCAGGTTTTTGATCGCAACGCTCCGGAAGCCGAGCTGGCCTTTCGCGCCCTGCAGATCATTCCCGACGGCGGTGACGAGCAGCTCGACCGGGTCCCACCCCCATCCGAGTTACTGTCGGGCGAGGGCCGGCTCACCAACAGCCTTCCGGTCGACACTCGGGAGGCAATGTGGTGGCGGGTTCGGGTGTCCGATGTGACGCCGGAGCCTGACGACGGCGACGAGCCGCCCTACCTTGACCTCGAGTTCTCCGTTGGCGGCCGCCTGGCCCGGGTGGGGAAGGTCGTCCATCGCGTCGAGCGGCGGAGGCTGGAGCGGCTGCTGGAGGGAGCGGTCGACAGCCCTGCCACAAGCAGAGACCTGCGCGCCACCTTGTTCGAGCTTCTCTTCCCCAACCAGCTGAAATGGGACCTGGCCGGTGCTCAGGACGTTCATCTGGAGGTGGACAAGAGCACGGCGGACATCCCATGGGAGATGCTCGAAGCCCGCAACCCCCAGAGCGACTCCCGGGGGGAGCTGGCGCTACGGGCGAAGCTGGTCCGCCAATACAAACTGACGGACCCACCCGGTATCAGACGGGCGACGGAACCGCGAGCGTTGGTCATCGGCAATCCTCCGACCGGCCACTTGGCGCCCACCCTGCCCGGCGCCGCGACCGAGGCCGAAGCGGTGGTGAACACACTCACCCCGACCGGGCAGGGCCCACAGGCACATGATGGCTACACGGTCAACGACCTGATCTGGCACGGTGACGAACCGGCCGACTCCGACATCACGACGGTGATCGAGACGGCGCTGCTGGCCCACGACTACCGCATCATCCACATCGCCGCTCATGGTTTCTATCAACCGGATGACCCGACCCGAACCGGGGTCGCCATCGGTCCCGACGACTTCATCACCGCCGAGATGCTCGGCCAGCTGGATGTGACGCCGGACATCGTGTTCCTCAACTGCTGTCACGTCGGCGCTGTCCGGTTCGGTGTCGAGAGCAGCCGGATCGACCTCAGCCGCCGTAACTACCACCGACTGAGCGCCAGCCTGTCTCGACAGCTGATCGCAGCCGGGGTGCGAGCAGTCGTCGTGGCCGGCTGGGCGGTGAGCGACGACGGGGCCGAGGCCTTCGCCCGGACGTTCTACGAGGCGTTGCTGGCCGGTCATGATTTCTCCACCGCCGTCCACCGGAGTCGCCAGAAGGCCGCCGGTCTGGACAGTGGGGGCAGCACGTGGGGGGCCTACCAGTGCTATGGCGACGGGAGTTATCGGCTACCCCAGCTGTCGGGCCGGCCCAGGGCCGAGCCGGAGCCACCTCTGACCCGGCGCGAGGTGCTGCGCCGACTCGAGTCGCTGGTCAATCGGATCGAGAGCGTGGGGATGGAAGGCGACACCGGCCACCACGCCGATCAGGCGATCGACGAGCTCACCGTCCTCATGACCACGGCGGAGCAACAGGGGTGGCTGGAGAAGAACGCCGGCCACCTGTGTGAGGAGTTCGGCCGGGCGTGGGCCGCTGCCGGCGACTTCGAGCGGGCCATCGACTGCTACCGCGCCGGACTCAAGCAGGATGACGGCCGGATCACGCTGAAGGGCGTCGAGCAGCTGGCAAACCTCGAGGGCCGCCATGCCGCACGGTTGGCCCGCGGGGACAAGCCGGATCGTGACCGGATCAAGAGCCTGAACGAGCAGTCGATCCGCCACATCGAACAACAGGAGGCCCAGAGCGGCACCCGTGAGCGCACGGCTCACCGGGCCGGGCACCAG
>CAMYLA010000200.1 GCA_947259095.1 uncultured Acidimicrobiaceae bacterium
AGCGTTCGGCGACCGCCATGCCCACCGAGTTGCCGAATCCCTGACCCAGCGGACCTGTCGTGACCTCGACCCCGGCGGTATGGCCCGCCTCCGGATGTCCCGGTGTCCTGGATTCCCACTGGCGGAATTGCTCGAGGTCCTCCAGCTCCAAACCGTGACCGGTCAGATGCAGCATCGAGTAGAGCAGGATGGACGCGTGGCCGTTGGATAGGATGAAACGATCACGGTCGGCCCAGGCCGGGTCGCCGGCATCGTAGGTCATGATTCGGGTGAACAGCACATGAGCCAGCGGGGCGAGGGCCATGGCCGTACCCTGGTGGCCGGAGTTGGCCTTCATCGGTCCGTCCATGGCCAGAGCCCGCACCACATTGATGGCCCTTTCCTCGAGTTCGGCGTCGACGTTGAGATCGGAGTCGGGGCTGTTCACGATGTTGTGTTCCTTCCATCCGGACCGGGCGAGATCGGCGACCATTCCAGGGCGGCTGCGGACGCCTGTGGTGTCGAGGCCTACGCTAGCGGGCCGGCGGGGCCCCGAACACCAGGGACCGAACCGCTCCCGGCATGAGACCGGGGGACGGGATGATGAGTGGGGCCAGCCGAGCGGCCATATCGTCGACGTCGCGATCGGAGCCGACCTCGTTGGGTTGCCGCCGGTAGTGAGGGGAAACAGCCAGCATGGTCCGTCGGCCAAGGCCGACATGACGCTCGACGGCGATGAGAGCGTCCACCAGATCAGGAACGGCTACGGTGATGGCCGACGAACTCGTTATCACCGACTCGGATCCGTAGGCGCACGATCGGCGCGGTGTCGCACCGAGAATGAGCGAACCGGCTCCCGGGTCGACGGCGAGAACGCGGTACCAGAGGTCGTCGAGACCGATCAGCAACGCCTCGGGCCGCAGATCAGGGCGGTCGATCCCCGCCGTCAGCTCGTTGATCACATCGAGGCCGGGGCGACGGTCGATGGTCGTGACCTCCCGGCCGCGAAGGTGGGCGGACAGATCGGTTGCCAACGGCAGAACCCCCTGGAAGTCCATCAGGGCGGCATCGACGGGATTGAAGGAAATGGTCGCCGTCGCCGACCCCACAGGTTCGCAGTCGACGGCCAGAAACCGGCGATTCGACCGATCGGCGGACCGGGTCCCGTCGTGACGGCCGTTGTCGTCCCACTCGGGGCCCGCTCTGCCGCCGGTCAACTCCACGTCCCAACCGGTGAACGTTACCATCGGTCGCCGACCTGAGGCGAGTGCGGTCGTGAGGCCGTCGACCACCACCTCGGACGGGCCGTTGTCGGTGGCGATAACGGCCAACGAGCGGTGCCGGCTTCGATCCGAGGTTGCCGGCATGTCGGCCCGGGGGTGGAAGATCTCGGAAAGGCCACCGGCCACTGCCATCTCCGGTCGGAGCATCCGGCACACGGTGCGCCATGCCAGTGACCGGGCCCCGGTTGGCCACGCCCCGGCGAACAGGCCGAGCACAGTGGTGGCCATCACCTGGGAGTCGTGAACGGCGCCGACGACCTCGCCGACCGCCGTCGCCGGGTCGGGGTGGCCGCTGAAGGCGAACACGGTCTCGACCGAGGGGGATGGGGAGGTCATCGTTCGTCGGCTCCGAAGCCCGGCGGCAGATGCTCGATCAGGAGGTGGGTGGTAGCAGGGTGTAGGGCACGATGTGCCGTCGTCCCCCGTCGATGCTGCAGCGGGCAATCACGGTGCCGTAGTCCTCGAAGGCCAGATCGGCTCGCACCAGACGGTAGTTGAACTTTCCCGGCTCGATCTGAAGTGGCTGCACGTTGCGGGCCAGCGGTTCTGTTTCCGGGCCGTCCCCGCCATCGGCGGAATCGGTCGATCCCCACGGCCGATCAACATAGTCGTCGGGCAGCAGCTCGAAGACCACTTCCAGGGCCCCCAGCTCCTTGCCTCCCGGGGGATTCCACACCAGCACCACAAGATGGGGTGCCACGGTCACCGGCACCGGCCCCGGGGCCGGGGCCGAGAACTGAACCCCTCCGAGATCAATGCGGGTCGACGGTCCGGGCACTGACCGCAACTCGATGTCGTCCATGAACAGCGCGGCAATGATCTCCATGAGCGTCAATCTAGTGGTACGCGGCCGGTGACATGACACGGAGGCTGTGGCGGTCGATGGTGCGGGGTCGAGTGGGGCCGGTGAGACGGCAAACTATCGTGAGTCCGTGTCCGATCCATCGACGAAGGACCTTATCGTCCAGGAGGCACGGGCGTGCTTTGCCAATCAGGGCTATGAGGGAACGTCGCTGAACGACATCGCAGCCGGAGTAGGGATTCGCCGGCCGAGCCTGTTGCACTACTTCCCGTCCAAGGAGGCCATCTACCAGCACGTGATGCAGGAGGCTCTGGGCGATTGGGGCCATCGGGTCGAGGCCATTCGCTCGGGCGACGTCGACGGGTGGGAAATGGTCGACCGGGTGCTGGAGGCCAGCTTCGAGTTCTTCCGCATGAATCCCGACATCGTTCGTATCGTTCGACGCGAGGCGTTGACCGAGAAGGGGCACCTGGGCTTCGATCTCGGAACGGCATTGCGGCCATATTTCCTTCGGGCGGTGGCCTTCTTCGAAAGGGAAATGGAGGCGGGACGCTTTCGCCATCACGATCCCGAGAACTTGGTGGTCACGGGCTACGGGGCCCTGCTGTCGTACTTCTCCGATCACTGGATGTTGAGCGGCCTGTTGAATCGTGACCCGTTCTCGCCCGAGGCCCTGGAGGCC
>CAMYLA010000201.1 GCA_947259095.1 uncultured Acidimicrobiaceae bacterium
GCCGGGGTCTCGCCGATCGCCAGCACCATCTTCACCGCCGGTGTCTCCCCGGTGAGCACGGTCTGCGAATCGGCGGTGGCCGACCGGTAGATGCCCTTGGCCATCAGCGATGACTCGGCGCCTCGCCGGATCTCGTAGACCTTCGCCCTCGCTTCGTGGACGGTGTGGGATTCCGGCTCGGCAGCCGCGGCGTACTCGATGAGCTGACAGGCCAAGCGATGATCACCGTCGGCCGACAGCGTCATGGCCCGATCGACCAGCACCTCGGCCCCGCCGGCCAGCCGGGCCACCTCGGCTCCGATCGCACCATCCGACGGAGGCTTGAGCCGGGCCGGGTTGCCGTCCCACCAGCCGCCGAACAGTCGCCAGATGTTGCGGATCACGAACTCCGGCTCGTCGTACAGCGGGCGGAGGTATGGCAGCTCGAGCACATCGTCGGGGACCGAAACGGTGTTGAGGATCTCGTCGAGCACCGTGCCGGCGTTCATGGCATCGAGCACCTGGGCCACCAGCGTCTCCAGGGTCGACGCCACGGTGTCCAGGCACTGCTCGATGCGCGCTCGACCGGTGATCGGCAGTCCGTGGGCCGGGACGAACAACTCCGGTTGCATGGCCGCCATGGCCCGAAGCGATCGGGCCCACTCGATGGGGTAGCGCTGGACCTTCTGGGGGTTTCCACAGTTCGGGAAATTCCAGATGAACTGGTCGCCGGCGCAGATCATCTTGTGGGCCGGGATCCAGGTCCAGGTGTGGTCGTCGGTCTCGCCCTTACAGTGGTTGAGCTCCAGCTCGGTGTCGCCGACCCGGTCGGTGACCCGGTCCCGGTAGGTCATGTCGGGCCGGAGCGTGTCCGGGTGGAGGAACGGCCGCTCGGTCCGCTTGGCGGCTGCGGTGGCCGCCCCGCCGAACTGTCGCATGTTGATGACCTGGTTGTACCCCGATGTCTGCTGGTACCGGTCGAAACGATCGACCAGCCGTTCGTGGGCCAGCACCCGTGGTGCCGGCCGGCCCCGGTCGGCGGCGTCGGCGGCGAAGGCGGGGGAGCCGCCGACGTGATCGAGGTGGCCGTGGGTGTAGATGATGCTGTGGACCGGGTCGTCGGTCCACCGCCGCAGCGACTCGACCACCTTCGGGCCGGACCGGAAGCCGCTGGCATCGAAGGTCACCAGACCGTCGCCGGTGTCGACCACCACGACGTGGCTGAACGATTCGATGAGTGCGACCCCGTCGGCCAGCTCGCTCAGCTCCTCGGTGATTCGATTCGGGGCCGCGTCAACCACCCCGGAATCGATCAGCCTCGTCGACAGGTCAAGGGGGTGTTCACTCATCGGTTCAGTCTTCCCGGAGCCGCGGCCACCGTCCAGCCCGACCCTCGGCCCTCGTCGACGTGGTCGATGGAGGTGTCGAGCCGATCCTCTCGAGATGTGGCTCCCTGCCGCGTACAACCGATTCAGCGTGGGGGATCGGCGGTTCGATCATCAGGGACGGAGGTCCCGATTGCTCTGGCCGGTGCTCGACGCGACGTCGGGACCGGACCGGTCACCTGGTCGGGGTGGGGAACGAGGTGATCGTCTCGGCGTAGTTGGCCCGCTCGAACGCGGTCGGATCGGGGGCCGACCGCTGGCTCAGGCTGCCCCGACCCTCGGCAACCGACTGGTAGCCCCGGTCGTCGAACCATTGCTGGACGCCGGCCACGACGGTGGCGACATGGTCCGGGCCGTTTCGGAGAATGGCCGATGCCATCATGGCAACGTCGGCTCCGGCCAGGAGGAGTTTCACGACGTCTTCGGCTTCGTGGACCCCGGTGGTGGCGGCCAGGTCGGCACCGATCCGGCCGTGGAGGATGGCCGTCCATCGCAGGACGAGGCGCAGCTCGGCCCTGGTGCTCAGCACCAGGTTGGGGGTGACGGACATGGCCTCGAGGTCGATGTCGGGCTGGTAGAAGCGGTTGAACAGCACCAGGCCGTCGGCCCCGGCGTCGTCCAGCCGCTTCGCCATGTTGGCCGGCGAGCTGAAGAACGGGCTGAGCTTCACCGCCAGCGGAATCGACACCGCCCGCCGTACCTCTTCCACCAGTCGCAGCACCTGGTCCTCGATGGCCTGCCCCGAGACCTCCGGGTCGGCGGCGACGAGGTAGACGTTGAGCTCCAGCGCCCCCGCACCCGCCTCCTCGATCAGCGAGGCGTAGGTTGTCCAACCGCCTTGGCTGATGCCGTTGAGGCTGGCGATGACCGGGACGTCGAGCTCGGCCACCGCCCGCTCCACCAGGGTCAGGTACCGGTCCGGCCCGGTGTTGTAACCCTCGAGATCGGGAAAGAGCCCGGTCGATGCCTCGGAGAACACTGCAGCCCCCAGGCCGAGCTCCTGATCCATGAGCATCGCTTCGTGTTCGATCTGTTCCTCGAAAAGCGACGGCAGCACGACCGCCCCGACGCCGGCCGCCTGCAGCCGATGGAGATGGTCCAGGTCGGCGTTGGCCGGTGACGCCGAGGCCACGACCGGATTGGCCAAGGTCAGCCCGAGGTAGGTGGTTGTCAGATCGGCGTGGCTCATCGATCCTGCATCCGTGATGGCGCCGTGGCCCCGCTGCCGGCCGAGTCGGCCTCGGCCTCGTTGTCGAGATCGTTGTCGAGATCGGATGTCGGTCTGGGCCGCAGCGTACAGTTCGTCGGCCGCGCCGGGATTGGTTCTGGCCAGCATGGCGAACCGGCCCTCGGTGGCGGCGAACTCACGGAACGGTCGGGTCGGCGGCCGGGAATCGAGATGCAGGGCGTGGTCGTTGTCGACGTGTCGCCGCGGGTCGTAGCGGTAGAGGGGCCAGTAGCCGGTCTCGGCCGCATCCCGCTGGTGCTGCATCATCTTGGTCATGTCGATGCCATGGGCGATACAGGGGCTGTAGGCGATGATCAGCGACGGCCCGGGATGGGCCTCGGCCTCGTTGAACGCCTTGACGGTCTGGGTCATGTTGGCCCCCATCGCCACCTGGGCCACAAAGACATCGCCGTATGCCATGGCCAACATCCCGAGGTCCTTCTTGGCGGTGGTCTTGCCGCCGGCCGAGAATTTGGCGATGGCGGCCCTCGGCGTGGCCTTCGATGTCTGGCCGCCGGTGTTGGAATAGACCTCGGTATCGAGCACCAGCACGTTCACGTCGAGCCCCGAGGCCAACACATGGTCGAGTCCGCCGAAGCCGATGTCGTAGGCCCAGCCGTCCCCGCCCACGATCCAGGTGGTGGTCCGGACCAGCTGATCGGCCAGCCCCAGCAGTTCGGTCGCCCGTGGGTCGTCGATGTCGGCCAACGCCGCCTTCAGGGCAACGACCAGTTCTCGCTGCCGGCGGAGCTCGGCTTCTCCGAGTCGGCGGCCACCGTGCTCGGGGCCGCCGTCGCCGAGGAGCTCGGTGGCCGGCGAACCGAGCCGGGGAGCCAGCGCTTGCAACAGCTGCCTGGCCCGACCCTCGAGCTTGTCGAGGGCCAGGCGCATCCCGAGCCCGAATTCGGCGTTGTCCTCGAACAGCGAGTTGGCCCAGGCCGGGCCCCGGCCGGACCCATCGGTGCTCCAGGGTGTCGTCGGCAGGTTGCCACCGTAGATCGACGAGCAGCCGGTGGCGTTTGCCACCACCAGTCGGTCACCGAACAGCTGGGTCAGCAGCTTCAGGTAGGGTGTCTCGCCGCAGCCGGCGCAGGCACCGGAGAACTCGAACAGCGGCTGGGCCAGCTGCGAGCCCTTGACCGATCCCAGCCTGAGGCCACCACGGTCGGCCTCGGCCAGCCGGAGGAAGAATTCGAAATTCTCCCGCTCCCGGTCGGCATGGTCGGCGACCGGCTCCATGTTGATCGCCTTGTGCTTGACCTCGGCCTTGCTGTGGGCCGGGCAGATGTCGACGCAGACCCCACATCCGGTGCAGTCGTCTGGCGCGACCTGAATGGTCATCCGGTCGCCCTCCGGTCCCTTCCAGTTCTTCGACCGATAGCCCGGGGGTTGCGGGTCAAGATCGGCGTCCGTTGCCACCTTCATCCGGATGGCAGCATGGGGGCAGACCAGGGCACAGCGGCCGCAGTCGATGCAGATGTCGGGGTCCCAGATCGGGATCTCGGAGGCGATGGCCCGCTTCTCCCACTTGGAGGTGCCGGTGGGGAA
>CAMYLA010000202.1 GCA_947259095.1 uncultured Acidimicrobiaceae bacterium
TCGAAGGGCACCCCGTCCCGCCCCGGCCGAACCTGGCGGTACAGCACCGGGGATCCCATCGTGGTCCGAATAAGAACCGCTATCAGGATCAGGACCGGTAGCAGCACCATCAACCCGATCACGGCCACTGCGATATCGAGGCCACGTTTGGTCACCGAGTAGACCATGAGCAAACCCCCCTATCCGACGCAGCGGTCGCACGCCCGGGCTCCAACAGCTCCGACAGGGCGGCGATCACATGGTCGACCTGCTCATCGGTCAGGGCCGACCCCGAGGGCAGACACAGGCCCCGGGTAAACAACCGGTCGGCGACGTCACCACCGAAACACTCGGACGATGCGAAGACCGGCTGCACATGCATCGGCGCCCACGCCGGCCGAACCTCGATGTCACGCCGGTTCAACTCACGGCACACCTCCAGCGGATGGACCACCTCGGGCAAGAGGGCCACGCTCAGCCAGTGGTTCGGTCGCACGGTGGCCGCATACCTCGGCCACTCCAGCGCAGCCAGATCGGGAGCGGCCCGATACCGTTCGGCAACCTGCCGACGTCGCTCGATCCCCGCTTCCAACCGGCCCAGCTGGGCCCTACCCAAAGCGGCCAGCAGGTTCGACATCCGGTAGTTGAAGCCGATGTCGTGATGCTGGTAGTGGAGCACTGGCTGGCGAGCCTGGATGGCCAGGTAGCGGGCTCGGTCCACGACCTCCGGGGGGCCGAGCAGGGCCCCACCACCGCTGGTGGTCATGATCTTGTTGCCATTGAAACTGACCGCCGCGGCATGACCGAAGCTGCCGGCCTTGCCACCCACGCCAACCGACCCGAGGGCCTCGGCCGCATCCTCCACCATGGGTACCCCGTAGCGGGCACACACTGCACCAAGCGCCTCATAGTCGGCGCAGCTCCCGTACAGGTCGACCGGCATCACCGCCTTGGGCAACGAACCGACACGGGCCTTGGCCGCCAGCAGCTCCTCCAGCCGCTGGGGGCACAGTGTCCAGGTCGCCTCGTCGATGTCGCAGAACACCGGCGTGGCCCCGGTGTAGGTGACGGCAAAGGCACTAGCGGCGAACGTCGCAGTCTGCACCACAACCTCATCGCCGGGTCCGACACCAAGGTCGAGCAGGGCGAGGTGGAGGGCGGCCGTTCCCGAGCTCAAGGCCACGCAGGCCTCAACGCCGACGTAGTCGGCCAGCTCCTGTTCGAACAACTCAAGCTCGGGACCGACCGGGGCGATCCAGCCACTGTCGAAGGCCCGCAACAGGGCGGTCCGCTCGGCCTCACCGACATCGGGCCCCGAGAGTAGGACTCGATCAGCCATCGACGATGCCTAGAGCTGCTCGGCGCCGGTTCCGGCCAACCGGCGGCGAGTGTCGAAGACGTAGTCGGCCCGGTCCAGCACGAGCTGGTAGTCGATGTCGTCGTGGTCGGCCAGAAGGACCACGGCATCGGCCGACTCCAGCTCCTCGGCCGTCAACGCCACCCGGAGTGCCACGTCATCGAGTTCGAACTCGCCGACGTGGTCATCGTGCACCCGCACGTCCGCTCCCAATCGCAACAGCCCGTTGATCACGCCGGTGGCCGGCGTCATCCTGGCATCGTTCGAATTCTTCTTGTAGGCCAGTCCGAGCACCAGGATCCTAGACCCCTTCACCGGCTTCAGCCGATCGTTCAACCCGGCCTGGACCCGCTGGACCACGTAGTCTGGCATGGAGTCGTTGATGCTGTTGGCCACCTTTACGAAGCGGGACACTGAGCCCAGCCGTCGCTCGAACTGCCACGACAGGTAGGCCGGATCAACCGGGAGGCAGTGGCCACCGACGCCGGGTCCGGGATAGAACGGCATGAACCCGAACGGCTTGGTGGTGGCGGCGTCGATCACGCTCCACAGATCGATGTCGAGCTGCTTGGCATGGACCGCCAGCTCGTTGACCAGGGCGATGTTGACATGGCGGAAGGTGTTCTCCAGCAGCTTGGTCAGCTCCGCCTCTCTGGTCCCGGCCACCGGCACCGTCTCGTCGACCAGGTCGTCGTAGAACCCTTTGACCCGGGTCAGCGATTCGTCGTCGATGCCGGACACCACCTTGGGGGTGCGTTCGAAGGTCCACGTGGCATTGCCCGGGTCGATTCGTTCCGGCGAGTACCCGAGGTGGAACTCGTAGCCGGGCCGCAGTCCCGATTCGGCTTCGAGAATCGAGGCGACGATCTCGTCGGTGGTGCCGGGGTAGGTGGTGGACTCCAGGATCACCAGGGCGCCGGGGCTGAGATAGCGACCGATGGTTGTGGCGGCCGACTCGATGAACGTGATATCGGGCGCCCCCTCCCGCAACGGTGTGGGCACGGTGATGACGGCGACGTCGAACCCGGAAAGATCCCTGTCGTCGGCGCTAGGGATGTAGCGGCCGGTGGCCAACACTCCGGCCAGACGGTCGTCGTCGATGTCGTCGATGTGGGAACGACCGGTAACCAGACCCGAGATCTTCCTCTTGTCCACGTCGTAGCCGACGACCGTGTGGCCGGCGTCGACGGCAGCCACGGCGACCGGCAGACCGACGTAGCCTTGGCCGACAATGACCACCCGTTGGGAGCGAACCGGTTCGCGCTCGCCCACGGCGGCACCGTTGTC
>CAMYLA010000203.1 GCA_947259095.1 uncultured Acidimicrobiaceae bacterium
CCGACGAGATCGAGCACATCGATGGCGACGGCCATGAAGTCCTCGCCGGGGAACGTGTGATCGCGGATGTGGAACTCGAAGGCGGCCGAGGTCACCTGGCCGATACCGCTGTGGCCATCGGCCAGCCATGACACCAGCAGACGCCTCGCATCGGCACGGTGTTCGTCGGTTATCTGTCGACGGCCACGGAACCCAATCTACGGGCTTGCCGATGAGCTCGCCCGGGGCAGTCAGGGAGCCGCTGCGATGAAGGTCGCCACGACGTAGGTAGCGTGACGGTCGAGGGAGTGGCGGGCCCGGTCGTAGCGCATCGTGGTCCGAGGGTCGGAATGGCTGGCCGCATCCTGGACGTCCCGCAACGCCACGCCGGCGTCAAGGGCGGCAGTGATGAAACTGTGACGCAGGCTGTGGGGGCTGATCCGTTTCGAGATCCCCGCCCGCCGGGCGATGCGTTTCACCGCCCGGTCCGCGGCGTGACGGTCCATCCGCCCGCCTTCGGCTCCCAAGAAGATCGGCCCGTTCGTGCGTTCACCGATATACAGCCGGACCGCCCGGGCGGTACGGGGTGCGAGGGGGACGATGGCCCCTTTACCGCCCTTGCGGACAATTCGTAGGATGTGATGCCCACGCTCCAGGCCGAGATCGCCGATGTCGGCGTTCAACGCTTCGGAAACCCGCAGACCGTTCAGGGCCAGCAGCGAGGCCAGGGCGTGTTCACGGGGTGGACCGATACCGGCTTGGATCATGAACGCGCTGAGCTCGGTGCGGTCCAGCCCGAGGGTTCGGGACTCGTTGTCGACCCTGGGACGGCGGACATGGGTGGCGGGGCTGCGGTCGACGTGGCCTTCTTGTTCGCAGTACCGGTAGAAGCTGGCCAACGCGGACAGGCGGCGGGCGACAGTGGAGGCCATCAGCCCTCGGGCTTCCATCGACCGGCCGAACAGCTCGAGATGGGATCGCTGGACCTCGAACAGGTCCAACCCGTTGGTGCGACACCACTCGGCAAACAGACGCAGGTCGGTGGCGTACCCGGTTCGTGTCGAGGCGCCGTAGCCGGCAAGGAAGCTGGCCACGACCAGCAACTCGCGGTGAAAGGTCGGCTCGTCAAACGAGGACAATTCAGAGGTGGACATGGCGGTACTCCTGGTGACCCAGCCCCCCGAGGGGCGGGTATCAAGTCCAACCCACACGCCGCGAGCCGTGCGGCACCGGCCACGCCGGAGCACCCGATGCTCGACCCAGGCCAGACTGGGAGCGTGGTCGATCTGTTGAGATTCGAGCAGCTCGTCATCCAGGCGCTTCCGACGTGGTCGGCGAACGGGTTGGAGGTCGAGGTAGAACACCGGCCGGGGGGCCGTTCGAAGCGGTCGATCTGGATCACCCTGCGAGGATCCGCGACCCAGATCGATCTCGGGGTGTGGGACAGCGGCGATGCCGAGCTTGCCTACACCAACGCCAATGGCGAGGTCGAACACGAGCACTTCAAAGCCATCTCCGATGGCACTGCGTCTCGCCCGCTCAGACGACTCGACGAGTTGACCGGGGAACCGTAGGACACCAACCGACTCCGGCCAGTCCCCACTTCGCGTGTTGACCCGTCCGAGTTGAGAGCACCTCGTGCACAGTGCGGGACGGCTGCCGGTCGAGGCGAGCCCAACCGACCTGATCTCGGGGGTATCGGCCGGGCCGCCGACGACGAGGCCGCACCGAGGCTGCCGCTTTGCCATCGAGGTGAACCGGGCCAAACCTCCTCGGTCTCCCTCAGGCGCGCCAGACCCCAACTGATAGCAGGATGAACTCGACCACCCCGGACCGATCGGCGCTACCGGCTCGACAAGGCCCTGGCCGCCACCCTCGGTGGTGCCAGCGGGACCGGGTCCGGGGTTTCCGAGTAGGCCAGGAGTGCCGTACTGCGTGCTGCAGAGCGCGTCGGTCGACGCCTCTTGATGGCTGCCAGCTGTCTCACTGCGATGGCGAGCGCGATGCCGGCCGCCCAACCCAAGTAGACCTCGCACGGCGACCCTACGGACCGAGCTGGGCCCTCGTGGGTGATGCCGGCTACTTCAACGACCCCTTCGCCGCTCACGGCGTCACCGACACCTTGCGCAATGCGGAGCTGTTGACCGACGCCGTCATCGACGGCGACCTTCCTCGCTACGAGGAGCTGCGCGATGAGCTGTCATGGCCGGTGTTCGACCCCCAGAAGAGATCGCAAGCGACGACTGGTGACATGATGGCGCCATGGGTGCCATCATGCGGTTCGCCGGCCTGGAACTCGATCCCGCGGCGCGCCAGCTCCGCGACGACAACGGCGCGAACGTGCACGTCGAGCGGCAGGTCTTCGACGTGCTTGTGCATCTCGTCGAGCACCGCGATCGGGTCGTGCCCAAGGCCGAGCTTCTCGACGCCGTCTGGGGCCACCGCTTCGTGACCGAGTCCACGCTCACCAGCCGGATCAAGAGCGCCCGCCGGGCCGTTGGCGACAGCGGCGACCGCCAGGAGGTGATCCGCACCGTTCGGGGGATCGGCTATCAGCTCGCCGCCGAGGTCGACGTTGTCGACACGGGC
>CAMYLA010000204.1 GCA_947259095.1 uncultured Acidimicrobiaceae bacterium
CTCTCGACAACGGCCGAGCCGGGCTCGACCAAGCGATCGGGCTGCTGCTTGACCACGGCCTGGGTGTCCAGGTCGAAACGAGATCTCCAGGCGACCCGCCACGTTTGCGGGCGCTTGGCGAACCGCGGGAACGACCCGCACCAACAACAACCCAACCAACTGAAGGAAGAACCTGTGTTTGAGAACCTAGTCATCAGCGAAACGGCCTACGAGCTCCTGTTCCAGGAATCCGAGCCGGTCTACGTGTTCGAACAAGGCGTCTACGGCGACGACCGAACCCAAGACAAAGACCGCGACACCGGGTACCCGCTGTGGATGGTCCGCATCACCGCATCAGATGCCACCAACCGACAAGAACAGACCCTCGAAGTCCAAGCCGGCCATGGACCAACCCATGGCCGGCTTCAAAGAGAAGGTGTTGCTCCCGAACCTGCGGGTGCAGATGTACTCCCGCAAGACCGAGCGCAACATCACCGCCCGGTGGTACGCCGACACCTTCGACATCGCCGCCAGCGGCACCGCCTCGAAGGCGCCCAGCAGGAAGGAGACGGAGACAATCACGACCCGGGCCGCAGCAGCGGCCTGACCCCGTGAGCAGAACTGGCCACGGCAGTGGATCCGCCCCCGGATTGAAAGGACCGGTAGGGCACTGAGGTTCGAATCCTCAGGTGGTCGCTATGGACAGTGACAAGACAACGACAGCAGGAGCAGAGCCACCGCTGCTCTACAAGGTCTCGAAAGCGGCCGAGCTGCTGGGCATCAGCCGGACGAACGTGTATTACCTGATGGACGACGGCCAGATCAGCTCGGTGCGAATCGGGAAACGGCGGCTCATTCCCAGAACTGCGCTCGATGAGTTCGTGAGCGGCCTCTTGGAGGCTTCGTGATCGAACGGCGCAAGACCAAACGTGGCGAGCTGCGCTACGAGGTTCGGCTGCGTCGACCGGATGGTCGCGAGCACTCGCGAACGTTCCGTTCCAAGAAGGAAGCAGAGCGCTACCAGGCCACGGAGCGAGCCGATCGGTCACGAGGGACGTGGATCGATCCGACGGCGGGACAGATGTCGTTCGCCGACTGGGCAGGGGAGTGGTACGAGACCATGGAGCCAAGCTGGCGGCCTCGCACCGCCGGCTGCCACGCCATGGCGCTGCGAGTCCATTGGGTCCCTCGCTTCGGGTCACTGATGCTGTCCGAGATCAAGCCTCGCCAGGTCCAAGCGGCGATCAATCAAATGGCGAAGACCTATCGGCCGTCGAGCCTACGGACCTACTACGGCACCCTCCGTTCGCTGTTCCGTGATGCGGTCGACCTGGACCTACTCGGCCGTTCGCCATGCCGGTCGATCAAACTGCCAGCGCTCGTGCAAGACGACAAACGAGTCGTGACGCCGGCGGAGCTCCACCGCCTGGCCGATGCCATCGGACCCGACTGGCGATGCCTTGTCCTGCTTGCCGGCGTGGCGGGTTTGCGCTTCGGTGAAGCTGTGGCGCTCAGGGTAGGGGACGTCCATTTCGCCGAACGAGTGGTCACGATCACCAGGACCATCAGCGAGCTCGATGGCCGACTCTCCTACGGGCCGCCAAAGACAGCGGCCGGACTGCGCACTCTTGCAATGCCGGCTCCGCTCATGGACGAACTGCAGAACCACCTGACCATTCGGTCCCTGACCAGCTCGGATGATTTGTTGTTCGGAGATGAGAACGGCGGCCCGATCCGTCGAAGCAACTTCGCACGACGCATCTTCAGCCCAGCGGTCGACCAAGCCGGACTAACAGGGCTGACCTTCCATGGCCTGCGGCACTCGGCAGCCACCCAGTGGGTCGCTGCAGGTCTCGACCCACGCACCGTGCAGCACCGTCTTGGCCACGCCGACCCTCGCCTCGTGCTCAAGTTGTACGCACACGTCTCCTCGAAGGCCGACCGACGAGCAGCAGACGAGAGCGCCGAAGTCTTCTGGAGTGCGTGATATCGATCACAGCAGTAGTGTCGTTCCGGTGCGCCACGGTTGACACTCGGGGCGGGGCCGAGAACAGTTGCCGGCATGCTCGATCATCTCGCCATCCAGTGTGCCGACGTGGACAGGAGCGCGGCGTTCTATGACGCCGTTCTCTCTACCGTCGGAGGCAAGCGAATCCTTGAGTATGACGGTCCAACCATCGGTTATGGAGTGCCGCCGATGCCCGACTTCTGGTTGGGGCCGAAATTGACAGGTGAAGGCTTCCAAGAGTCGCACATCGCCTTCAGCGCTCCTGACCGGGCTGCTGTCGACCGCTTCCTGCAAGCCGCAGTCGAGGCCGGTGCCGAAGTACTGCACGAGCCCAGGGTCTGGCCCGAGTATCACCCCAACTATTACGGTGCGTTTGTTCGAGACCCCGATGGCAACAATGTCGAAGCCGTCTGTCATGCTCCCGAGTAGACGCCAGGAAGCTCCCCAAGCTTGAATAGAAGGTGCGCTCCAGGCCCTCGTGACGCACGAAGTAGCCGGTTGTAGGACGCCTGAACCGTTCGGAAAATCCAGGCTCAGCGATCTTGGTCACGGAGTGTCGACACGGCGGGATTTCC
>CAMYLA010000205.1 GCA_947259095.1 uncultured Acidimicrobiaceae bacterium
ACAGAGGTCTGGATGGCGTCCCCACGGTCGAGGTGGCTCACGAAGCCCTTCTCCGGGAGTGGCCGCGCCTCACCGTGTGGGTCGACGAGACGCGTGAAGCGCTCCGCCGCCATCGGCAGCTCACTGAAGCTGCCGCCGAATGGGCCGCCCACGACAGAGGCGACGAGTACCTGCTCACTGGTCCCGCGCTGGCACGACTCGCTGATTGGTCCGACTCAGACCTGATGTTCAGCGACGATGAGCAGGCGTTTCTGACCGCCAGCCTCGAAGCAGAGGGTGAGTTCCACAAGCAACGACAGCGCCGCCGCCGCCTTGTCCTCGCTGGTTTCGCCGCTGCCGCCGTCGTGGCGCTCGGCTTCGCTGCGGCTGCCCTAGTTGCCCGCAACGACGCCCGGTCGCAGGCTGAGCTGGCTCGAAGCGAATCGGCACAGGCCGCCGCTGCCGCCGAGCTGGCCGAGACCGAAGCACAACGAGCCTTCGCCAACGAGCTCAAAGCGGCCGCACTGTCGGCGATCGAGCAGGATCCGGAGTTGGGTCTACTCCTCTCGCTCCAGGCCATTGCCACCAGCCCGGATCCTGAGGTGCTGCTCGACCACAAGGTGACGCTGCGCCGCGCCATGGACGCAGACATCCTGGTCGAGCGTCACATTGTTGCGCCTCCAGGAGAGCTGCTCGGGCTTGATCTGGCTCCCGATGGATCCCGGCTCGCGTTCTGGGCCCACGGCCGGATCGAACAGGTAGATCCGAGGACCTGGCAGACCGAATGGACCTACGAGGACGAGGATCTCGTGCCTCACCCTGGAACGCCGTGGTACGCAGGCACTCCGGTCTTTTCTCCGAACGGTGAATCGGTGGCCATCGGGACGATGGGAGCCCCGGCGCGTCTGCTGGTGCTCGACGCAGCAACCGGAACTATGGTCCGGGAGATCGAATTCGACGACATCTGTCGAGCGCACACCGGTCCGCAGTCGTGGTCGGGTGACGGCCTTCAGCTAGGTGTGTCGCTGCTGGCCGACTGCGATAGACCCTTCTCAACCTCTTCGGTGCGAATACTGGACACAACCACGTGGGAAGAGTTGGCCGAGATCCCCGTATTCGGGCAGGCGGTGTTCGCCGAGAAAGCTCCACGAATGGCTGCCGTCGACTACGCGGACGGCCTGCCCGGCCGCCGGGCCGTGGTCTTCAACACGGGCACATACGAAATGGTGGCCGAATTTGGCGCGTCCGTAGGCGACTTGCATCCCGACGGCCACTCGTTCGCCGCCGCCGATCCGGACGGCCAGTCGGTGATCGGTGCCCCAGTGATCGACATCTACGACCTCGATGCCGGCCGGATAACGGATCGCGTGACCGGACTGAACGACCGGCCGTCTGCATATGCCACCGACTTCGTCGAGTTTCCCGACGGATATGCAATCGTCGTCGGGACGAGTGGGCAAACCACCGGGATCTGGAACGCTGAAAGTGGCGGGCTCATCAGGTCACTGCCGACGGGCGTGGTGTGGTCCTTCGGCTACGACAAAGCGGCCGAACTTCTTTACACCGCCAGTCCCAGCGGGGTGGTCAGTATCTGGAACTTCTCGCCGGGCGGGCAGGCCCTGCCCGACAGTGTTTCTACCCCCTACTGGTTCGACGCGAATCGGTTCAGCGTGAATCCTCAGAGCGAGGTGGGGGTGGCCATGCACTGGGGCATTCCGCAGAATCCCGTCGAGGCGTTCGCTGTATTCGACACCGCCACCGGCGCGCTGCAAAGCACCCTTGTGGAGGAGATTGGCCACCACTGCGTGAACGCACTCCCCAATGGCCGTGTGCTGTTTCTCCGCGCCGACCTGGCGGCGGGTACCGTCGGACCCTTTGTCATATGGGATTCGGCAACGCGAGAAACCACTGATCTCATCGGGTGTGTCAGCCCTTCGGATGCATGGAACACGGATCCCGGAGGCCGGAGTCATAAGGCCGACTCCGGCCCATCGTGTCTCGATGGTGGAACTCCCTTCATAACCGCGGCAGCCCCGGTGCTTTCGGCCGACGGCACGGAGGTGATGGCTGCAGACCTCGACGGTACGGCGCTGGTCTGGGACACACTCACTCTGGACGAGAACGACACGCTAGATCTTGGTGCTGCGGCGGGAGGCCCAGTGTGGATCGAAGCGATCGGAGCCGACTGGGTGCTCCTTCGGAGAATGGCCGACGAAGCATTCCTGGCGGTCGATCGATCCACCCTCGACACAATCGCTCGGTTCGAGTTCCCTATCGAGCTGAACGCCGAGATTGCCCCCGACGGCTCGTTCCTGATCATGCGACACCTCGACTCGAGCATTCACCGGGTCGACACCGACGACTGGGAACCGCGCCTCCTCTACAGCCCCGGTCAGTTTGTGCGCGGTTTGGCCCTGTCCCCGAAAGGGGATCGGCTGATGCTGGGGGGCACCGACGGCTTTGTCCACATCATCGACGCCGAGACCGGTGCGTTGCTCGATCGGATTCCGTTCGACCACGTCTCCGACGGTCATTGGGTAGACGAAGA
>CAMYLA010000206.1 GCA_947259095.1 uncultured Acidimicrobiaceae bacterium
ATCCGGCGGATCAGATTGGTGATCGGTGTCGCCTCCTCCCGAAGGCAGTTCCAGTCCAGCAGCGACGCATCGGTGGTGTCGGCGATGGCCATGTAGTCCGCCAGCGGGCGGATACCGGCCCGGGTGGCGTCCTCGACCTCCGGGGCGATGTTGCCGGACACGGTCAGCACCACCCGGCCGGCCTCTCGGGGGCCGCTCCGCTCGATGAGCCCGTCAAGGATTCGGAGTGCGTTCTTCTCCGAATCCATGGTTCTGGCCGCATGGTCGGCGGCATTGGCGCCGAGCCGCAACCGGTACTCGGGATCGACCACGAGCCGGCGGAGGCCGGCCGTCACCGACTCGACCGTTGGTTCCACCAGATGACCGGTGATCCCGTCCAGTACCGACTCGCTGATGGCCCCAACGTCGGTTGCCACCGACGGCATGCCTGCGGTCGATGCCTCGGCGAGGACCAGCGGCGTACAGTCGCCTCGGGTGGGGAGGGCGAACACGTCGCAGCGATGGAACAGGTCGATCAGTTCCTGATCGTTGGGTCGCAAACCACGATAGATTTCGACTCCGGCCCGCGACTCGACGTTGCTGGTCGTGACGAGGTGCAACTCGACGTTGATGCCGAGCCGGAGGACCTCGGGGTCGGCTCGGAGCCGCTCGAGGGCTCCGAGCAGCAGGTTGCCGCCCTTGCGCTCGAAGTCCCCTCCGACGAACAGGATCCGCACGGTGTCGTCGCCGATGACACGACGTTCCGGCCGGCGCCACTGGTTCGCCACCACGCCGGGCGGAATGACATCGATCCGGCCCCGTTCCACTCCGTAGTCGGCAACGAGGCTGTCGGCAGCCCACTTCGACCAGGTCACCAGCGAGGTGGCCCGCTGGAAACAGCTGAGGTGCATGCGCTCCTTGGCCGACTCGATGAAGCCGGCGTGCACCCGATGCTTGTAGGAATCGCCGAGCGAGTCGATCTGCTTGGGGGTTGCGTCTATCGAGACGACCGTCGGCACCCTGTCCATCGTCGAGCCGAGCAGCGTGGCCGGCACATGGGTGTGCACGAACAACGCATCGAGCGGCCGCTTTCGCTCCATCTCGCCGATGGCGCCACGGGCCGCGAGGCTCGAACGGAGGGTCCAATTCGAACGCGGTGGCACCCGGTCCAGGAACCCAACCGGGTCGAACGCCAGATCCCTGCAGACCACCGTTGCTTGGTTGGTCTCGTTCAGCGTTCGACGCAGATTGCGTCCGTGGGTCACATGCCCCAACGTTTGTTCCAGCAGAATCCCGAGATAGGGAGTTCGCCCACTGCCTGCCGTCATCTTCAGACTGCCCCTCGCCTTGCGGTCACGACCCGCCCGATGAGGTCAGAGTATCCGGATAGCGTTGCATGTCGAAGGAGCGAAACGACCCATTTTCAGCCGATTTCGGCCTAGGAAGCCAGCTGCAGCTAGGACGTTCTACCCGTGTCGGGCCACGTGGGACCGTCGGTCTTCGGACCGGTTTCGTCCTGCTGGCCGACGGGCCGGAGATGACCCGGTCCGGATCGAACCGGTCGACGTCCGCCGCGATCATGGCCGATCGGCGCGCCCAAGGTACGCCTTTCGCCGCTTCGTCGGTGCCTGTATCGACATCGGTCGACGCCGGCTGGATAGGCAAAATCACCCACCCTCGTCGAGCGAAGAGGATGATTCGCAGAAAACGATCGTTCGCGGACCGGCGTGGGTGTAACTGCCGTATAGTCCGAATCCATGTTCCACACCCCATCACGAGGTAGTGATACGCAATCGCAATCGCAAACGCCATCGCCGCCTGATTCGCAGTGGCCTTTGCCATCGCCGTTGTCGTCTCCCTCGCAATCGAATCGTCATCGTCATGGCATCTTCGTGCTGGCTGTTCTAGCCATGGCGACGATGACGGCCGCAGCCTGGCTGCTTGTCACATCGGGGTCGGGAGATCCCGTGCCCGCCATCGAGTCGGACTCCGAAACCGGTCAGGTGGCCGAGCCTGGCCACAGGCCAGATCGGTTGGCGCCGACCGGTCGAAAGGACGTACGGGTCCAGCGGGTTGTCGTTCCGGCGCCGGCGGGTGACGAGACGGCCGCCACTGCTCGAGTGGCCGATTCGGAGCCCAGCGCTGGTCAGCACGCTCAGGCGGACACGCCTCCGGCAGTCGATGCCGCCGCGTCGACGACAGCCGAGGCGCCAGCTGCGGCCGAGGCTTCAACGCCCTCGACGGCGTCTGTGACCGAGAGTGGGGCCGGTTCTTCGGAGGACTCCGTCAAGAGTTTGGCTGTCGACGTCAGCCCGAGCTCGGCCGCCAAAGGTGACAGTGCGGGCTGGAGTTCCAAAGGTTGGTGGGACAAAACTCGCTCCCAAGGTTGGTGGGACAAAACTCGCTCCCAAGGTTGGTGGGACAAAACTCGCTCCCAAGGTTGGTGGGACAGGATCAAGCATCGGCGAAAGCCGATCGGCAAGAGACCGTACGTGCGCAAGCCCGCCGAGAACCCCGTCACGACAGCGCGTCCTGTGGTAGCGA
>CAMYLA010000207.1 GCA_947259095.1 uncultured Acidimicrobiaceae bacterium
GCCCGGATGACGGAGGTGCAACCGGCGACGTTCACGTCGAGGTAGCTGACCGGCCGCTCCATCGATTCGGCGACATGCTTCAAACCGGCGAAGTGGATGATGGCGTCGCATTCCGAGCGCGTCATGACCTTGGCCAGTGCCTCGGTGTCTCGCACATCGAGCGCTTCGAACATCGGAGTCCGGCCGCTGATCTCGCCGATCCGATCGATCACCGAGGCCCGTGAGTTCGACAGATCGTCGACGATGGTGACATCGTGGCCGTCTTCGAGCAGCACCACGGCCTGATGGCTGCCGATGAACCCGCAGCCGCCGGTCAGAAGTACCTTCATCGCACCTGTCTTTCAGTCCGCTGGTTGCGGTGGTCGGCGAGACCGATCCCGCACCTCGATGCGACCACCGATCGGGGGCCGTCGACGGGCCCATCCCTGACGAAAGTGTAGGGGTCAGGACACCTGGCCACATGAGCCGGGGTTCCCGATCGACCCGGGACGGTCGGCCCGGGCCCGAGGGAACGGTGGGGAGGCAGGACGGTGGGCGATATGGCTTTTCGGGCCGGAGCTTGCGCCGGGTTGATCGAGCGCCCGACAATCGGTTCCTATGACGACGACCCTGACGATGACCGGGACCGGCTGTCCCATCCCCATGGCCGACCGGGCCGGCCCCGGCGTGCTGGTCCGGCACGGCGATCTGCACCTGCAGTTCGATGCCGGTCGTTCCACGGTGATGCGGTTGGTCGGTGCCGGGAGCTCGCCGGGGCAGATCACCGCTGTCTTCCTCACCCATCACCACTCCGACCACACCACCGGGCTCGAGGATCTGGTGCTGACCCGGTGGGTCATGGACCGGGGCGATCGCCTCGCCCCCCTGCCGATCGTGGCCCCGGACGGCCCCGCGGTTACGTTCGCCGAGCGGCTGCTCGACGTTTGGGCCGACGATCTGGCGGTTCGCCGGCACCACAGCGGTCGTTCACAGGGTCCCCGGATCGAGGTCGTACCGTTCCCCGAACCCGCAACCGTGGCCGAGGTCTGGCGCCACGGCGATGTTGTGGTCAAGGCCGGCCAGGTCCGCCACGAACCGGTCCGGCCCGCGGTCGGGTACCGGGTGGAGACCCCCGATGGTGTGGTGGCGATCACCGGCGACACCCTGGTCTGCGACGAGGTTGCCGAACTGGCAGACGGCGCCGACATCCTGGTCTACGAGGCGCTGCGGTTCAGCGCCATTGCGCCCGACGCACCGAACGCGTTCATCCTCGACTATCACGCCGACACGGCAAAGATCGGACAGCAGGCCGCAATGCTCGGCACCCCGACCCTCGTGTTGACCCATCTGATCCCGCCGCCCAGGGACGAACGGGACGAGCAGTCCTTCATCGATGACGTCCGAGCCGGAGGCTTCGAGGGCGAGCTGATCGTGGCCCGGGATCTGACGTCGGTGACGCTGGGCTGAACGCTGCGACCAGTCGCCGGCACCGAGTACACAGAATGGATGAAGCGGAATGGAACAAGAGACGCCCGTCAACCCGTTTGCCGATGAGTTGCCTCCGGAGACGGCCGAGGTCAGACCGGGCGAAGGGCTCGACTGGCCGAAGATCGAGGCCTACCTGCGGGCCAACCTGCCACCCGATGTCGTCGGCGACGGACCGTTCACGGTCAACCAGTTCCCGAACGGGGCGGCCAATCTCACCTACCTGATCGCCTTCGGCGACGTTGAACTCGTGCTGCGGCGGCCACCGTTCGGCACCCTGGCCCCCGGCGCCCACGACATGAAGCGTGAGTACAAGGTGCTGTCGCGACTGTGGGAGCACTTCGAGCTGGCGCCCCGGGCCTACCTGTTCTGCGACGACCACGAGGTTGCCGGTGCGGATTTCTTCGTCATGGAACGGCGGACCGGTGTGGTCATCAGGGGGATCGTGCCCGAGTCGATGCGCCACCATGATCGGGTCGGTCATCGCATCGGCCTGGCCCTGGTCGACGCCATGGCCCAATTCCACCTGCTCGATCCCGGAGCCTGCGGCCTGGGCGATCTCGGTCGGCCGGACGGCTTCATGGCCCGCCAGGTCGCCGGCTGGCGAAAGCGGTGGGACCTGGTGGCCGACCCCCGCCACGATGAGGCGATGGTGGCCATCCACCAGGCGCTGGAGGCGACGACCCCGGCGGCTCAGCGGGTGTCATTCGTCCACAATGACATCAAGCTCGACAACTGCATGTTCGATCCCGACGACCCCGACCGGGTCATCGCCTTCTTCGACTGGGACATGACCACACTCGGCGATCCGCTGGCCGACCTCGGCACGCTGCTCAACTACTGGCCCGATCCGTCGGACCCCGAAGAGGTTCGCCGGGCCAGCCATGACGGCATGGGGCTCATGGGTCTGGCGACCCGATCCGAGTTGGCCGCCCGCTACGGCCGGCGGACCGGCCTCGACGTGTCGATGATCGGTTGGTACGAAGCGT
>CAMYLA010000208.1 GCA_947259095.1 uncultured Acidimicrobiaceae bacterium
CGGGTTCCTCGCCGGCCAGATGGGCGAGGACGACTTCAAGCAGCTGAAGGCCATGACGAAGAAGGGTGAGCCCCTCGACGCCGACACCGAGGAGCGGCTGAAAGAGCAACTCGGCGACAACTTCGAGCCCTACAAAGCGGTGCACAACGGCGTGGCTCGAATGGAGCGCATGGACCGGTCGATCAAGCAGGTCACCCGCATCCTGCCATGAACTCGATCACTGGCTGGCCATGACACCAGAGGAAACGCATCACACAGGCGGGGTGGTCCCGGCGCATTGGGCCCCGATGCTGGTCGGTTCGGCTGTTGTCGGTTTGGTGACCGGCCTGGTCATCCTCGGCGTCAAGGTGGCCGTGCAGGAATCCGAGAAGGAACTGCTGAAGGCCCAACCCTGGGTCATCTCGGTGGTGCTCATGGCCGGGGCGGTCGCAACGGTGCTCATCGTCCGGTACGTTGCGGGCCGGTCGCCCTCGACGACCGATCGCTACATCGAGCAGTTCCACCCCGACACGACGGCGATCGATCCGATGCACGCGCCCGGTCGGCTCGCCGCCTCGATCAGCACCGGCGCGTCCGGTGCCCCGATGGGCCTCGAAGGCCCCGCCGTCTACGCCGGATCGGCCGTGGCGACGGCGCTCAGGAGGTCGGTGCCATGGCTGCGGCATGTCGATCTTCACCTGCTGATGGTCGCCGGGGCGGCCGCGGGCGTTGCGGCCGTCTTCAAGGCCCCACTGGCTGGCGTGTTGTTTGCCCTCGAGGCGCCCTACCGGCGTAGCTCGGTGCACTCGGCGGTGATCCCCGGTCTGGTCGGATCGACCGTCGGTTATCTGACCCTGATCGTGGTCAAAGGTACGGAACCCCAATTCCCGGTCGGTCCGGTCGACATCGACACGGGCCATATGTTCGGTGCCGCTGCGCTCGGGGTCTTCTGTGGCGTCGGGGCCCGCGCCTTCGTCTTCCTCATCCACCGAGCCGAACGTGTCGCCCGTCGCGAACCGGCAGTGGCGCGGGGATTCGTGGCCGGCGCCGCCCTCGTCGGACTGCTCCTACTCGGGCGGGCGCTGACCGGCGAGAACGTGGCCATCACCGCCGGCTTCAACGCCTCGGAGTGGGCCCTCGACCCGAGCCACTCGCTGGCTCTGCTGTTGGCGGTGCTGGGCGTGCGCCTGGTGGCAACCACCGTGGCCGTGGGTGGTGGCATGGTCGGCGGGCTGTTCGTCCCCCTTCTGGCCATGGGGACCATCCTGGGCAGCGCCTTCGCCGACCTCACCAGCGTCGAGGAGACCGCGCTCTTCGTGGTCGTCGGTGGCGCCGCCTTCCTTGCTGCCGGCTACGGCGCACCACTCACCGCCGTGGCGTTCGTGGCCGAGATCACCGGCCAGCCCGGGATCATCATCCCCGGACTGATCGCAGTCACCACTGCCGAGCTGGTCATGGCCAACCGCACCGTGAGCCCGGCCCAGGTCGAGCCCGAACCCCACGAGCGACGCTGAACCACAAACACCCTCGGTCCAGTACACGACCTGGGCTCGCAGCTCGGCCCGGCTGTCCCAGTCGTGGCGGTCTAACACGTTGTTCTGCAACAACCCGAACCACGATTCCATGGCTGCGTTGTCGCCGGCAGCGCCGACCCTACCCATCGAGCCTCGCAGCCCGTTGTCGACCAATGCCTGTGTGAAATCATCAGAGCGGAACTGCGACCCGCGGCCTGAATGCAACACCGCGTTGACCGGTCCGCGTAGGATGATGGCGTGCTCCAAAGCGTTCACTGCGAGCGCAGCGGTCATGCGGGCGGCCATCGAATAGCCGACGATCCGGTTCGACCACACGTCCTTTACGGCGCACAAATACAGTTTCCCCTCGGCGGTGGGGTGCTCGGTGATATCGGTCAACCACAACTCGTTCGGACCCCGCGGTGAAGTCCCGCTGCGCGAGATCGTCATGGATCGGCGGGACCGGCTTCTTGGCTGTTTACTGCTTGGTTGCGCCGATTTGGGAGGCGATACCGTGCTCGGAGCAGAGGCGCTGCACCCTTGATCCGGTGGTCGCCCATACGCCGGCGGTCTCCGACGGGTTCCTTCGGCGACGGTGACACAATCGGGGGGATGGTGGCAGCGGCAAAAAGCAAGCAGCCGGGGCGCTCGGCCCCGGCTGCTCGGTCAGGTTTGATCTCCTGTCAGACGATCAGGAGACCGTCTTCGAGGGTTTACGGATTGTCGCAGTACAACGCACCGTCCGGGTTCTCACAGCTGAAGGTGAAGACGTACAGACCGAGGTTGCGGTCCGAGGCCAGGATCACCTGGGTGTCCTCGCCTTCGACCTCCATTTCGTCGACGTGCACTCCCCAGAAATTGGAGCCGTCTTCGGCAATCCAGCGACCAACCTCGTGGACGTTCTGAGAGTAGCTCCCTTCGTCGTTCGAGTTGTCGTGGAAGTGACCGGGGCGATATAGTGAGTACCACGAGACGAACATCCGAGGCCCCTCAGTGAACTGGGTGTCACGTCCTGGGTCAGTGGGTCGGCCTCGATGTTGTGCATGGTCAGGTCGCCGAATTCCGTGCCGAACGGATCGCCGTTGTCGTCGAACTCCTCGACCGTCTGGTACGGGGCGTAGTAGCCCAATTCTCCACCCTGCGAAATAGTCGCAGTGTTGCCACTGGCCTGCCCACCGACGGGCACCGTCTTGTCGCCCCCGGTGTTGTTGATCACGTGCAAGTAGCCCCAACCGTCGAAGATGGAGTCGGCTGCCACCGGGAGACCCTGGTTGGCCTTGATCGCGTCGCCGTCGGACTGCCCGATGAAGACTCCGGGGATGGTGGGTAGTGGGGGATCGCCGGGGGACATGTTGATCAGGCCATCACCGGCGTTGTTGGTGATGATGTAGCCCTCGTAGCCGGCGGCCTGGGCATTGAATCCCTTGGTCGAGAAGAAACACGCGCCTCGATCTATCAGGGCAATCTGCGGCTCGGCGACGGTCGGTGCCGGGACACTGGCGCAGCCATCGCCGCCAACGTATTCGACGTTGCCCGCCAACGTGTTGGGGTCGTCGCCGAACAGGGCCACTCCGGCCGCATACTCGACGCCGTCATAGCTGATGGCGAAACTCGACGGCGAGAAGTCCTCGTCGCCACCGAAGATGTAATCGCCGCCACCGCCGAAC
>CAMYLA010000209.1 GCA_947259095.1 uncultured Acidimicrobiaceae bacterium
GTCGTCGTCTCGGTCGTCCCTCCGCCCGTGGCCGACGGCGTCGCCGCCTGGCCACCCTCGGCATGGCTCCCATGCTGACACTCGCCGGCGTGGGGGTGGCGTGGGCCCTGTTCACCTCCACCGAAGCGGTGCCCGACAACGTCTTCGGCTCGGCCGAGTGTTTCGATCCGCAGCTGGCCTCGGTCCAGGACGGCGAATCGATCCATGCTGTGAGCGGAACGGTTACCGTGCCCATCACGGCCGTCGATCCTTCCACGTCGTTCGTGTTGGCCTCGGTTCGCAGCGCCGGCAACGAGCCGGCCGACGCAACGGCCCAGGTTCGATTGGCCACCGACGGCTCGGCGGTTGAGATCATTCGCAACACCGACAATGGTTCGCCGCCGCCGGTGGTCGTGGCCTGGTCGGTGGTCGAGTACGGCTGTGGGGTGTCGGTCCAGCGGGGTGTGGTCAACGGCACCGGCGCCTCCTCGGTGACCGTACCCTTGAGCGCCGTCGACCCCACCACCAGCTTCGTCACCGTCAGCGCCGCCGCACCGGCGACCGCCTCCGCGTTCGACGAGGACGACCTGGTTCGGGCCGACCTCGGCACCGGATCCGATCTGACCATCGAGTCGGCTGGGGCCACGCTCGGCGCCGACCGCTCGTTCGCCTGGCAGGTCGTCACGTTCGCCGATCCGGCCGACGCCGTGGTCCAGACCATCGACATCTCACTCGGTTCGGGAGCCACGGCCAACTCCGGAGTCCTGGGCTCCCCGGTTCGACCCGGCAACACCTTCCTGCTGGCCGCGGTCACCTCGGCGTCGACGGGAGCCGATGTCGGCGAGCGTCTGGTCCGGGCCCGGCTCAGCGATTCCAACACCGTCGAGGTGACCCGATCCGTGGCCGGCGATCCGGTCGATATCCGGGTCCAGGTCGTCGATCTGCGCGACGGCACCACCGTCCGTCACGGCGTGGTCGACTTCGCCACGGGTGAGTCGTCGAAGCCGATCGCCGTCGAACCGTTCGACCCCTCCAGGTCCACCGCCATCGCCACCGTCGCCGTACCCGGTCCGGTGGCCGGTGGCCGTACCGACCACGTGGCCGACGACGTGGTGGGCGAGGCGGCCGCCACCTTCGCCATCACCGACGGCACCACGGTCACGGCCGAGCGGGCGGCGACGGCGTCGAACGCCTCCTTCGGCTGGCAGCTCATCGAGTGGGCCGGCCCCGGGTGGTGGGACCCGAACTACCTGTTCCGCCAGCGCATCGACGTGCAGACCTCCACCGCAGCCGCCCCCGACGGCTACACGGTTCCCGTCAGCTTCGACCACGATGCCCTCGTCGCCATCGGCGCCGCCCTCGGCGACGGGAGCGACATCCGGGTGATGCGCTGGGACGGGAGCAGCTGGGTCGAGCTCGATCGGGTTCTGCAGGATGGTTCGAGCTGGGGTCAGACCAACACGACCATCCTGTTCCGGACCGAGGCCGCCATCGCCGCCCAGGACATCAGCAGCTACTGGCTCTACTTCGGCGACCCGTCGCCGGCGCCGGTGCTCGACGATCCCGAGAACGTGTTCCTGCTGACCGAGAACTTCGACACCGGAACCCTCGGTGACTTCGAGGATCGCACCGCCGGCACGGCTTGGTATTCGGCCGATCCTTGGACTCGACGGATCCCCATTGCGGTGGCCGCCGCCCAGGTGGGAGCTGATCTGGTCGACTTCCCCCTGTTGGTGTCCATTACCGATGGCTCCCTCGCCGTCCAGGCCCAGCCCGATGGCTCCGACATCCGGTTCGTTGCCGCCGACGGCACGACACCCCTCGACCATGAGATCGAGCGCTTTGACGCCGGCACCGGCACGCTGCAGGCCTGGGTTCGGATCCCGGTGCTGTCCTCGACGGTCGACAACACCATCTACCTTCTCTTCGGGGCGGCCGACGCTCCCGACCAGCAGGACGTGAGGGCCACCTGGTCGTCAAACGTCACCGGGGCGTGGCACCTGGCTCGAGATCCGGCCGGCACCGCCCCCCAGCTCGACGACTCCACCGCCAACAACCTCGACGGCCTGAGCCAGGGGGCGATGACCACCGGTGATCTGGTGGCCGGGCGCATCGGTCAGGGCCTGGACTTCGACGGCTCCGACGACTGGGCCTCGGTCGACACCGTCGATTTCGGAGGTCGTGGGGCCCTGACCCTGTCGGCCTGGGTGCGGGCAGATTCGGTGGCCGCCGACTCGGCGGTGCTGACCAAGCGGGGGGCGTCCACCTGGTTCGAACTCTCGATCGCCGCCGGAGGCACGCCCTCGGCCACGGTCAACACCACGGGCGACGGTGAGGTCACGGTGTCCGGCGGCACCGTCACCACTGGCACCTGGCATCAT
>CAMYLA010000210.1 GCA_947259095.1 uncultured Acidimicrobiaceae bacterium
CCGGGTCCTGCTGGGGCTGGCACCGCTGGCCGGGGTGACGATCCTCCTGCTCGGCTTTGCGGTGTCGGAGTACTCCCGCAGCTGGAACTGGTACTCCAACAACTCCGATCAGAACTTCGTCGAGTTCTCGTCCGAGCGGCTGCTCGGCTACTACGCCACATCACACAACAATGGTGCTCTGCTGCTCGAATACGGCACCGAGTTCGGCGATGTGCCGTACTACACGACCAGCTTCTTCTGGGAGATCCCGCCCGGCAGTCAGGTCGGCGGTGACCTGGCCGATGACGCATCGGAGGATCGACGCCGGATCCTCCGCGACTTCGGGAATCCGGAGTTCAACAGCCCAAGCGGTCTGGCCGCCATGATCTCGGATTTTGGCCTGGTCGGCGGGGCGCTGTTCAGCTTCGCATCGGGTCTCCTGATCGGAGCGATCCACCTGAGCTTCCTCCATGGGCGGTTGTTGGGCGTATTGCTGTACCCCATTGCCTTCACCGGCCTGTTGGAGCTGCCCCGCTACCTCTACTGGTCTCAGGGGCGAGCCACCCCGGCCATCGTGGTGGCGTTGGCCATGGCGGCCTATCTGGCGGCCATGGCCAGACGGCGACTCCGGTGGCAGACCTATCAGGCCCGGCTGCCGGCCCGGGCGGGGTTGGCACGGTGAGCCGGGCCCGCTGGCTGGTCCTCGGCTCACACATCCCACCGGACGGCGGGCTCGGCGGGATGATCCGCTACACCGTGGAGGTCACCCGGTCACTGCAGCAGCGCAGCGACGTGGAGGTGCACGTCCACTGTCGGCCCGAGGCGGTCCGGTTCCTGCTGCGGGACCTCGGCATCTCACCTCACCGTCTCCATCCGAGCGCACCATCGTCGACCGTCGCCGCCTCGCTGGCCGAGCGGTTCACCATCGGGCGGCTGATGCAGCGGATCGACGCCGACGTGGTGTTCGGCTCCAAACAGCTTCTGCCCCGGGCATCGGGCCGTGACCGGGACGTCGTCAGGCTGCTGACCCTGCACGACATGTTGCCGCTCGACCGGCCGGGAGACTTCGGTTTGGCAAAGCGCGTGCTCCTCCCCCCGGCCTACCGGCGTTCGATCAACGACGCCGACATCATCGCCTGTGTCAGCAACGCGGCCCAGGACCGGTTGCTCGCCCACGAACCCCAGGTCGCCGCTCGGGCCATGGTGGTTGCCAATGCGATGTCCTCGGCCCTGACCGAAGTCGAGCCGGAGCCGATCGCCGAGCTGGCCGATCGACGCTTCGCATTGATCGTCGGCGACCGCTCACGTCGCAAGAACGCGGGCTTCGTCGTCGGGCTGTGGCCGGAGGTTCGGGCCCGAGTCCCGAACGCCCATCTGGCGCTCGTCGGGCCCCCGGGGTGGGGTCGCAACGAGGACATCCCGGGGACGCAGGCCATGGTCGACAGCGGCGCCCTCTCCGAGCCGGGGCGGGTCTCCGACGGTCAGCTGCGATGGGCCTACGACAACGCCGAGGTCACACTGTGTCCGAGCCTGCTTGAGGGATTCGGTCTGCCGGTGCTGGAAGCGTTGTCACTCGGCTGCCCGACGATCATCTCGCAGGATCCGGCCCAGGTCGAGGCGGCCGATGGCAGGGCGACCATCGTCGATCTCGCCTCGCCCGATCGTTGGGTCGATGCCATCGCCGAGCACCTGACGGCCAAACGTCCGGCCTCCACCGCCGACCAACCGTGCCGGACCTGGGACGACGTGGCGGCCGAGCTGGTGGCCGCAGTTTCGGCGCAGGCTCCGCCCGGTCCGCCACCACCGAGCCCTCCTCTCGATGGTGACGCGGTGCTCGGGGTCGATGGTTGACATCCGGTCACAGCCGGCGGACAACGAACTCTTCCCGACAGCGGCCTGGCGGCTGCTCCTGCCCGATCTGCATCCCGACTCGGTCACGATTCTCGGATCCGGGGCGGTGTCGGCAACGGCACGGACCATCTTCGCCGGAACGATTGCCACCGGCGGCCACCGATCGACCCTGGTGGTCGCCGACGAGCTGACCGCTGGAACGATCGGGCGGGCATTCGACCACCTGGCGCCCGGCGGGGTTGCCTATCTGGAAGCCCCGTGGCCCCGCCACGGAACCACTCGCAGGCTCCGGCACCGGCTCCGGCTGGCCGGTTTCTGTGACGTCACAATCTATTCGCTGTCGCCAGGAGCCGACCGGTGGCAGACCTCGTGGTGGATACCGCTCGATCAGCCGGCAGTCATCGGGTACCTCGTCGACCAGAAAGGACCATCGGGGCTGCGCCGCATACCGGGGCTGCGCCGCATACCGGGGCTGCGCCGCATACCGGGGCTGCGCCGCATACCGGGGCTGCGCCGCATACCGGGGCTGC
>CAMYLA010000211.1 GCA_947259095.1 uncultured Acidimicrobiaceae bacterium
GGAGATGACGTATCGGCTTGTCGTCTCGCATCCCGAGCTCGGCCAACATCGGTTGATGCGACAGCCCGACCCCCAACGTCAGCGGGCCCCGCATCGCCGGCTCTGCGAGCTGAGCCCTCGGGCCGTGCAGGGGATGAAGGAGTCGTGGTCCGCGGCGCGGCTCTCGACCATGCCGCCCTCGATTACGTCACGAACCTCGTGAAGACCAGGGTCATGAACTCCGAGGACCGCAAGCTGGGTGGGCGGGTCTTCAACCAGCGGGGCACGGTCGACTGGCCCGACTGATCCTGCCCCCTCGGACCCCTCGCTGGCCGCCCGTCCGTCGTCGATCCCCGTGGCCGGGCGCGGCGGGCGGTCCGGCCTCGTAGGTGGCAGTATCGTGCCATGGGCCTGGTCACCTACCGTCTCGACCGCGAGGGAGCCGAGCGGCTGCTGTTCCTGGTCCACGGGTGGAGCGCCGAGCAGCACCACCTCGCGGCCTACGTCCCCCTCGTCGATCCCGACGAGCGGTTCACCGCCATCTGCCCCCGGGGCATCCACGACCTGCCCGACGGCGATGGGGCCTCGTGGTACGAGCGGACCGAGGGCGGGCCCGACCCGACGTCGTTCGTCCGGGCCCGCGACGCCCTGATCGAGCTCATCGCCACCGAGGCCGACCGGGCCGGGATCCCACCCGAGCGGTGTGCCGTCGGCGGATTCTCCCAGGGCGGCTTCCTGGCCCAAGCGGTGGTGGGCGCCCCCGGCGCCCCCCGCTATGGCGGCCTGTGGGCCATGTGCTGCGGGCTGGCCGAGGTCGACGGGGTGGAGATCGACTTCGCCCCCGGTGACGGCCGGCCGGCCCTGGTCCAGTACGGTCGGCGCGACGCCATCATTCCGGCCGAGCGCACGAAGGCCGTCGCCACTGCGCTGCAGGGGGCGGGGTGGGACTGCCGGGTCGACGGCTACGACATGGCGCACAGCCAGACGATCGAGATGATGCTCGACGCCCGCCGGTGGCTGGCCACCGTGACCGCGTGACCGATGCCGGGCGGGCCCGCCGATCGAAGCCGATGATGGCGCAGGCCCGGAACCGGCGGTGGGGCACCCTGGCGGTGGCGTCGCTGCTGCTGCTCGCCGCCTGCTCGACCCCGACCGCCACCTCCTCCGGCGGGGGTGCGGGGGCGGCCGAACCACGGGCGGTCACGGCGTCGAGCCCGGCCCCGCCGACCTCGGGCTCGGGCCCGACCACGGCCGAGCCCCCGCCGACCACCGCTGCGACCCCCTCGACGTCGATCTCGACGTCGACCGAGCCCGAGCGGTCTCGTCTCGTCATCAGCGCCGTCGGTGACCTCAACGTCGACACCGACTACATCCCGACGCTGCGGAGCGAGGGCTTCGAGCACGCCTTCTCCGGGCTCCGAGGGGCCTTCCTCGACGACGACCTGACCATCGTCAACCTGGAGTGCGCCGCCACCGACATCGGGGCCCCGACCAAGACCCGGTTCAACTTCAACTGCGATCTCGACGCCCTCCCGGTGCTCCGGGAGGCCGGGGTCGAGGTGGCCAACCTGGCCAACAACCACGGCGCCGACTACGGCCTGGAGGCCCTGCTCGACACGAAGGGCAACGTGACCGCGGCCGGGCTGGTCCCCGTCGGGGTTGGCCGGGACGAGGTCGAGGCCCACGAGCCTGCCATCCTCACCATTGGCGGGTGGACGATCGCCGTCCTCGGATTCAACGGGGTCATGGTCAGCGAGTGGTGGGCGGCCGGGCCCGACAAGGCGGGGATGGCCGACGGTCGAATCGCCGAGACCATGGCCGCCGCCGTGGCCGCGGCCGGGGCCCGGGCCGACCTGGTGCTGGTCACCCTCCACTGGGGGTTCGAGGGCGACCTCCTCCCCCGTCGGAACCAGCTCGATCTGGCCGACGCCATGATCGAGGCCGGGGCCGACGCCATCTTCGGCCACCACGCCCACCGGCTCCAGCCCCTCGAGCTGGTCGACGGGGTGCCGGTGGCCTGGGGCCTGGGGAACTTCGTGTGGCCCCGGCTGTCGGACCTGGGAGCCCGCTCGGCCATCGCCCGGCTCACGGTCGAGCCGGACGGCACCACCGAAGCCTGTCTGGTCCCGGTCATCATCGAGGGCCACGGCCACCCGGTCATCCAGGACACCGCCCCCGAGGCCGGCGAAACGTGGTGCCCGCCGGCGATGAGCACCGGGTGAGCATCGGGTGATCGTGGATCGTTTCGTCCGGTCCCCGTCCGGCGCTCAGGCCGGGTCGGGGCCGAGCCGGGGGCGGTCGCCGGCGGCCTGCGGCCTCGGGGTGATGTCGGCGCCGTGGAAGAGTCGTCGACCCGGATCGGGCAGGCGCTCGT
>CAMYLA010000212.1 GCA_947259095.1 uncultured Acidimicrobiaceae bacterium
CACCGACTCATCCCAGACGGAGAAATCCCGCACATGGAGTTCGTAGATCGGTCGAAGTCCCCCCGGGACGGCGTCCTCGAACTTCTCCACCTTCGGTTTAGCCACGGTGTCCCAGCCGGCGGGGGCCAGAGCGGCGTCGGTCAGGTTCACGATCTGACTCCGCTCGGAGTTGCGGGCCAGCGACACCGAGTAGGGGTCGGTGACCAGGTTGGTCACCACCGCATCGGTGGAGGGCACGTAGACCTCCACCTGGTAGAGGTAGAACTTGCCGTTCCACGACTCGTCGCCGACGGCCGACCACACCCCGTCGTCGCCGGTCATCTCCACCGTGACGGCGTCGTTGGATCGGGGGCCGCTGAACAGCCGGAGCGACGCCGACCTGGCCGTTGGCGCCCACAGCTTCAGCGTCGGGACGTTGCCGTCCCAGACCACGCCCAGCGCCTCGTCAGTGGCGTACAGGTCATCGAGCACACCGGCGATTTGCAGCCCGGTGGCGTCGACCCGATCCTCGTCGTCGTTCACGGCGACCACAGCCACCTGCCCGGTGAGCAGCTCCGGCACCTTGGCCCTGTCGACTTGGGCGATGGTCAACGTCGGCAGTCCACCGAGGTGGAGGCGGCCGTCGATGTCCTCGGGATAGGGGGAGCTCACCGTCAGGTCGAGGCAGATGTCTGCTCCCCTGACGCCGGATTCGCTCAGTTCCATACCACCGGTGGCGGCGGCACAGAGCTGATAGCTCAGCGAGCCGTCGTCGGCCGCCGACCAGACAATGGTCGATTCATCGACCCAGTGGGCCCTCCGATCGCTCAGGTTTCCTTCCGTCGTCGATCCTCGGCCCCCACCGGCAGGGGAAGGATGAAGGGTGGGTCGGGATCGGCCCCCTGGAACTGCCACACCTGGTAACCGTAGTTGGTACTCACTGCATCCAACCCGACGATGAGGTGTCCACGAACGCAAAACCGTGCCCCCACAGCAGCGGGGGCACGGTCAAGTGGAAGACCGGTGCCGCCGACTGCGGCGGCTACCTCGACTTACACGCCGGGGAAGGAGTTGATCCAGCCCAGCTCGATCTCGCCGTCGATGCGGAACACCCCGCCGACGCCGGCGCACACCGGATTGAGCCCGAACGAGGTGACAGCCATGATCACGTTACCGTCCAGCATCGGACCACCGGAGTCGCCGAAACAGGTTCCGCCGGAACTGGCATCACCGGACACGAGCAACGAGCGGCTACCGGGGAAATTCGGAGTCCCGATCCCGGCCACGCCCTTGCTGGTCACGATCTTCAGATCACCTGATAGCGCGTCCTGTCGGCCCGGATCATGTCCATGCCGTTGGATGGGGGGCTGACCTGCTGCAGGCCGTAGCCCACCGCAGTCAACGTGCTGCCCTTGCGGCCCTTGTTGGCCAGCAGTCCGTCGACGGCGTCGATATCGGGCAGCCGGGCGTAGTCGTCGACGAACACCGGCTCGTCGAGAATGACCAGGCCCAGGTCGTAGTAGAAGAACACGCTGTCGTCGTAGAGGGGATGGGCGAAGGTCGTGCCTGAGGTCTCGCCCGTGAAGGGGTAGCCGGAGTCCACGAGACTGGCCTCGAGATCGGTCTCGAACCAGATCTCGGCACTGGTGGTGCCGAACGTGCAATGTCCGGCGGTCACGTACCCACCACGCATGTCAATTGCCCGGCCGTCCGGCAACCACCGCGCCGCTTACCCGGCCCTACACTCGACCGGCATGTCCGTTCGCGTGCTCGGTGTTCCCTATGACGCCCAGTCGTCGTTTCTCCGGGGCCCGGCGGAGGCGCCGGCCGCCGTCCGGCGGGTCCTGCACTGCGGATCGGCCAACTATGAGACCGAGCTGGGCGGCGACGTCCACCCCGATCGATGGCACGACCTCGGCGACCTGGATATCCCCGACGACGCCGAACAGGCCCTGACCGTGATCGAGCAGGCGGCCCGCTCGGCGTCCGACGGCCACCGGTTGCTGGCGATCGGCGGTGACCACATGGTCACCTGGCCCCTGGTCCGAGGTGTCGGCACCCACTGGCCGACGTTGACCATCGTGCATTTCGACGCCCACCCCGACCTCTACGACAACCTGGACGGCAACCGGTTCTCCCACGCCAGTCCGTTTGCCCGAATCATGGAGGAGGGTCTGGCCGAGCGCCTGATCCAGATCGGTATCCGGACCCTGACCGGCCATCAGCGTCACCAGGCCGAGCGGTTCGGGGTCGAGGTCCATGAGTATCGGACATGGAATCGCAGCCTGCCCGATGATCTCGACGGCCCGGTGTACGTAACCATCGATGTGGACGCCCTGGATCCGGCATTCGCCCC
>CAMYLA010000213.1 GCA_947259095.1 uncultured Acidimicrobiaceae bacterium
CATGATCCGCCGCAAGCAACCGGACCCGCCGCCACCGGGCCCACCGTGGCAACAGCGCCTGCAAGCCGCTCGGGGCCTGATCCGTCGGCACCGCAACGATGCCACCACCGAAACCCGCCTCGATCAGGTCGAGGCGGCGCTGGCCATGGCGCACCAGGATCGGTCCAAGCTGGAGGCAGCCGTCCGCCAGCTCGATCCGGCCCGGGTGTCGGCCGAGCTCAAAGCGGCCCTCCGCAGCGGTGACACCCCGGAACGGCTGATCACGACGCTCCGCCGCCGGCACGAAATGGTGCACTCGCTGTCCAACCGGCTCGAAGAGGTGGACCAACAGATCGCCCTGACCCTGGCCGATCTCGAAACCCTGGCCGCCCGCATCACCCACACCTCGTTCGCCGCCGGTGGCAGCCACGAGGCCATGGACGCCGAGCTCGATCAGCTCCATCTCGACGTCACTGCGCTGGCGGCCGCCCATGAGGAGATCGCCCCAGGGCAGGTCCGGAACGACGACGATGACCACGACGACGACGATGATGACCGCTACGACGACGACGATGACCGTCGGCCACGTTCCAGTGGCAAGGGCCGGGACCGCAGGGACGATCGCTCCAGCGGCAAGCGTCGGCGGAAGAAGCGGAAGCGGGGTCTTGCCGACAAACTGGGCGACGTACTCGAAGAGGTACTCGACCTGTAGCCGCTCGGCCGATGGGGTGGGTGACCAGGGAACGAACGGCGGAAGCGGATTGAGGCGGGCTTCACCCACCTGCCCGACGGATCATCGACGGCAGGTGAGGGTGAAGGGGTGAAGCCCGCCCGTCAGCCTGAGTGGCTCAGTCGGCCACCCAGTGGGACTGAAGACCGATCAGGCGATGGGAACAGTCGACCAGATCTTCCATGTCTCCATGGTCCAGCTCGGTCCACCGAGACCGCATGGCGAGCCGTTCCAGCCGGAGGTCGACGTCGGTCAGCTCGACGATCACCGCTTCCCGATCCGATGGGCTGAGCCGGGGATCGTTGTTCCACAGATGGCGGGTCTGTTGTCTGAGCTCGTCGAGCCTGAGGTTGGCGATGTCGGGATCGGGCGAGGCTGGGCGCTGGTTGCCGGCGCCCAGCGACTGGGGGTGCAGGATTGCGGTCACTGGTAGTACCTCCTGCAATAAGCCTAATGGTAAAGACCTTTTCGAGCAAGTACGTATCGGACCTGAGCCGCTGGCGACCATGGCCCGGGCCCGGCCGGATATCGGTTCGGGTTCGGGTTCGGGATCGGTTCGGCTCGGGACCTCGCCGTGCCGGCCTCGACAACTCGGAACTTGTCAAACACACCTCTTCAGATATACTTGTTTGAAGCTAACTAATCCAAGGGGCCAGAAGATGGGAACCAACCTGAAAGCGAACTCTCCGGTGGTGGTGGCTGTCGACGGCAGTCCGGCGTCGGCTGCCGCACTGCGTTGGGCGGCCGCAGTGGTCGCCGATCATTGCGAGCTCCGAGTGGTCACCGCCCACGGTGCACCGACCGCAAACGTCGACTTCCTTTCGCCGGTTTCGCTGCACTGGGACATGATCGAGGACGGAGCCCGAGCCCAGGCCAGGGCGGCGATCATCGACGTTCTCGGCCACGACGAAGTGGAGCACGTCGTCGCCGCCGGTTCGATCGAGTGGGTGCTGGCCGAACAGCGAGATGCGTCGATGATCGTGATGGGTACAAGGCCGAGGCGGACCTTCCTCAGCCGGATTCGCCCGTCGGCGACCAACCGGGTGACCGGCCTGGTCCAGTGCACCGTGGTCTCGATCCCCTGCGATGGTGGCCCGCAGCCCGGCCCGGCCCCCTCCACCCACGCCGATGAGCTGATGTCGGCGTGAACGGCCGGTCCAACCAACCGATTCCCGATCAGCACCCCCGACCCCTGTGACAATCTCGAGAGAGGACTGAGAAGAACGTGTTCAAGAACACCGTGAAGACGTCCGTGCTGCTGGCCGGACTGGGCGGTTTGATCGTCACCGTCGCCGGGGTGCTCGGCGGCGGCTCGAGCGGTGCTCTGCTGACCGGCACCGGCCAGCGACCACAGCCGGTCCGCTGAACGACCGGACCGGGCGGCGGCCGGCCCGATCTGGGGTGGGCGCCGTACGGTTTGCGCCTGTCGCACGGTTGCCCACCTGTCGTACGGTTCTCCGCCAAGCGGCGGCGCTCAGTCCACGGCCGGGGTCTCGCCGATCGCCAGCACCATCTTCACCGCCGGTGTCTCCCCGGTGAGCACGGTCTGCGAATCGGCGGTGGCCGACCGGTAGATGCCCTTG
>CAMYLA010000214.1 GCA_947259095.1 uncultured Acidimicrobiaceae bacterium
GGGACGGTATACTTTTCCATCTCATGCGGACGTAGCTCAGCTGGTAGAGCATCACCTTGCCAAGGTGAGGGTCGCGGGTTCAAATCTCGTCGTCCGCTCGCATAGTGCCTGGTCAGCGGCCCGGAAGGGCCGCTGACAGCGTTTTCGGTTGCCCATCTGGCCCATGGTTTGTCCATCAACTCAGTGGCGGGTGTGCTGATGGTTGTGGCATGTCGGGTTCGATGCGTCAACGGTCGGTTGGTTCGTGGGAGCTCCGGGTGTATGTGGGCGTCGATCCCGGGACGGGTCGGCGCCGGTACCGGTCGAAGACCGTTCGGGGGAACCGGGCCGACGCGGAGCGGGAGTTGGTGGACTTCGCCGACCGGGTCGGCCACGGGCTCGGGGTCGGCGGTCGGGCGACGGTGGGGGAGTTGCTGGACCGCTGGTTCGCGTTGGCGTCGTTGTCGTGGGCCCCGACCACGGTTCGTCAGACCCGCTCGATCGTGGACCGACATCTCCGCCCTCACATCGGCCGGGTCCCGGTCGGTGAGTTGACCACCGCTGACATCGACGCTCTCTACGTCAAGTTGTTGACCGGCTCGGATGGGGTGAAGGGGTTGAGCGGCGGGACGGTGCAGCGGGTTCATGTGGTGTTGCGTTCGGCGTTGGCACAGGCGATGCGGTGGGAGTGGATCTGGGACAACCCGGCCGCCCACGCGGCGAAGATCGTGGCCCCCAACCGCGAACCCAACCCCCCGTCGGTCGAAGAACTCGTGGCGCTGCTGGACTACCTGGAGGCGAGGGATCCTGCTTTGCATGCCTTTGTCGTGGTGGCGGCCACGACCGGTGCCAGGCGGGCTCAGCTTCTCGGCCTGCGCTGGCGGAACGTCGACCTGGACTCGGCGAGGGTGTCGTTCAGCGCCGGGTGGGTCGAGGGCCCGAACGGGCCGGTACTGGCCCACACCAAGACCCGCCGTCATCACGTCGTCGAACTGGACATTCACACGGTCGAGGTTCTGGCTGCTCACCGGGACCGGTGCGGGGATGTGGGTCGGGATGGGTTCGTGTTCGCCTCACCGGCCGACGCGATGGCGGCGTGGAAGCCGAACTGGGTGACCAAAGCCTTCGGGCGGGCGGTGCGCGGCGCCGGGTTGCGGTCGTTCCGGCTGCATGATTATGCCGATGTCCGCGTTATGCCGACCTCGGCGTGGAGGCCTTTGTGTCGTGGGGGGTTCGGGCTGTTGGGGTCGGCATAACGCGGGCTGCTGCGGTCATTGTCTTGTTCTCTGTTCTGAGAGAAGGAGACAATCATGTCGAGGCCGACACGTAGGGTCAGCAGGGTCCTGATGACGGGGCCGTTGGCCCCGTTCGCCGACGAGTACCGCCAGCGGTTGAAAGAACGCGGACACCATGCGCCTGCTGCTCGCCGGCAACGACGTGACCGTCATCGCTCTGTGGCTCGGCCACGAACAGATCGAGACAACCAACGTCTACCTCCACGCCGACATGACCCACAAGCTGCGCGCCATCGACCGCACCAAACCACTCGCCGCCAAACCCGGCCGCTACCAACCCACCGACACCCTGCTCGCTTTCCTCGAGGCCCTCTGATTATGCCGACACGACAGACCCGGACACCCCAGCTGACCAGCCATGACACCCGGAGGTCGGCATAACGCGGAGGTCGCCACGGTCGGTGACGGCGAGGGGCTGCCAGCCGGTGTTGTCGAGCGGGCCAGGAGTGCCGGGTGAGTTACGCTCAGCCGGCGTCGAGGACGCGCAGTATCGAGCGGCTGGTGGCACTGGGAGGCCTGGGGACTTCGTCGGTTTGGCTCGGAGCCTGCTCCCAGCATGATGTGATGCGTATTGGCGTGCTACTGATGCCGACGGATTCGTGGCCTGAAGCTGTCGAGACGGTGAAGTGGCTCGAGCGACTGGGCCATCACCACGTGTGGGCCCATGACCACCTCTCGTGGCGCCGGTATCGCCAAAGTCCGCGGGATCGGCACGGACGAGTGCTGTTACAGGTCTCTCAGGCGGAGGCTCCGCACTGGTTCGAAGTCGGATCGATTCCGGGTAGCCAGTACCAGCCTGTGTTCGATCGCAGTTGCCGCAATGAGGGCGTCGGGGAGACGGATGCCGCTCTCTCGACGGATTCGGCCGGCACGTTCCGCCACCGTGCGAT
>CAMYLA010000215.1 GCA_947259095.1 uncultured Acidimicrobiaceae bacterium
AGATCATCACCGCCCTCGGCCCCGACGTGCGTTGCGTCGCCCCCGACTACCCGGGCTTCGGGCTGTCGGGCCACCCCGACCACTACGGCTACACGCCGGGTGAGCACGCCGAGGTCGTGCTCGAGCTCGTCGATCACCTCCACCTCACCGACATGGTGGTGATGGGCCAGGACTGGGGCGGCCCGATCGGCATGGACGTCGCCTCGCGCCAGCCCGAGCGGGTGAAGGGCCTGGTCATGGGCAACACCTGGTTCTGGCCCTCCGACGACCGCATCACGAAGATCTTCAGCAGGACCATGGGAAGCCCGCCGCTGCAGTGGCTGATCAAACAGCGGAACTTCTTCGTTACCGGGCTGATGAAGCGCTCCCTGCAGGTCAAGCTGTCCGACATGGAGTTCGCCCACTACACCGACGTCGTGCCAACACCCGAGTCGAGGCAAGGCATTGCGGTGTTCCCCAAGGAGATCCTGGGTTCCCGCCCCTGGCTCGCCGAGCTGGAGCAGCGGGTCGCCGACACCTTGCTCGGCAAGCCGGCGTCGTTCTTGTTCGGCAAGAAGGACCCGGCGCTGGCTAGCGACGCCATCATCGACCGCTGGCGCGCAGAATTCCCCGATGCCGGCTGCGTTGAGCTTCCACATGCGGGCCATTACATTCAGGAGGACGACCCAGACGCCTGCGTCGCCGCAATCCGTGAATTGCTCGCTGGGTCCTGAGTGACCATCGACGCGGCCGCCGAATAGGTCTCCCTGATAGGCATCCACCGACGGGCTTGTCCCACCACTCCTGGGGCCGAGTCGACATGGCAGCTCGATATCACCGGTCCGGAACGACAGCCGGACGCGCTGATGAACCGGCGAAGTCGAGCAGCCGGACCGTCTGGGAACGTCGCCGGAAGCCGAGCGAGAACGTCGGCCTCGTCGACGGCGAATGCTTAACACCGCGCCGGTGGTGCGGTCCTCGGGCGGTCATCTAGTGGCTCTGGCTTGGGTTGTTCTGGAGTGCTCTGGACTGGCAACACGGTCGGGGGATTGGTGGGCACCGGGTCGTGATAGCGGGGTTTCGGTCGGCTTTCGGCGGATGGTTCTCAGTTGGTCAGCTTGGCGATGGCCGCTCGAACGATCCGGTCGAGTTCCTCATCGGTGACCGATACCTGTTCTCCGTCTTCGAGTGTCTCCCAGATGCTGATCTCGACGAAGGTGTCCCCGGTTCTCACGTACACGGTCCGTCCGTAATCCTGCCGGCGATCGAAGGGTGGAATACCGGAGCGAACCGCGATTCGGTCATCACCGACGTCGGGTGCAGCCATGAGCTCGACGGTCTTGGTCTCGCCGTAGTCCTTCCACTCGCGCCCGGCGCAGGTCTGATAGCCGGCCTTGAGCGCAGGAAAGAAGGCGTCGAGCTCGCCGGGTTCACCAACTCGAAGCATCTCGACCAAACCGATCTCATCATCGCTATCGAGGGCAGCGCCGCAGTCTCGGGAGACGGCCCAGGTGGCTGACTGCAACCCGAGACGAAGGCGAACACGAGGACCCCGATGACAGCCAACCTGATCGGTGGACCCGGTTTGGCCTGGCGTTGCCGGCGTTCGTTGCTCACCCACCACGGTGGCTGATCCATCGCCGTGTCCGCGTCGTCACCACAGACTGGGGCAAGTGCCAGCCGCCGGTTCATCATGGATTCAGAGGCTTGTGCGGTGTCTCGTCCACGCGCCCAGTGGCTGTGTCGGACCCGGTGTCGTCTTCGCCGCCGACGTTGATGACGACGTTTCCCTGCTTGTGGCCGGCATCGACGTAGCGGTGTGCCTCGGCGGTCTGTTCAAGTGGGTAGCAGCGGTCGATCACCGGCCGGATCGTTCCGTCCTCGAGGAGCTTCGTCAGGAAGAGCAGATCCTCCGGGTTCTTGCGGGCCGTCCCGATCACCACCTTGAGGTCGCGGTCGAGAGCGCCTCGCAGCACTTCGCGGATGGGCCAGTCCAAGGTTATGTAGGTGCCGCCCCGTTTGAGGACGGCTTTCGCCTCACTGAACGACGTCTTCATGGCGGCGTCGAACACGAAGTCATAGGTGTCGCCGGTGGTCGTGTAGTCCACCTTGGTGTAGTCAAGGACCCGCTCGGCGCCCAGCGATTGAGTAGTCCACCTTGGTGTAGTCGAGCACCCGCTCGGCGCCCAGCGATTGAACCAGTTCGACGCTGTCGGGCCCGCAGACTGCGGTGACATGGGCGCCGAAGTGGCGAGCGAGCTGTACTGCGTAGGTGCCAACACTGCCGGAGGCGCCATGGATGAGGATTCGCTGGCCTCCGTGGATACCGCTCCGGCGAAGGAAGTGGAGCGCGCAGAGCGCACCGACTGGAAGCGCCGCGGCTTGCTGGTGGCTGATGCCGGTAGGTCGAATCACGACCATCCCATCGTCGGGGACACAGACATACTCGGCGTTGGCTCCGGCGAAGGCGATGCCCCACAGAACGCCGAAGACATGGTCCCCGACTCGGAAGCGTGTGACGTCACTCCCGACCGCCTCGACCACGCCCGAGAACTCGTTCCCTGGAATCGTCTTTCGGGGTCGTCGGATGCCGAGTCCGAGCCGCATGAGGAGCCCGAAGCGGGTATAGGTCGAGCTCCGGATCCGGGAATCGCCGGCAACCACGGTGGTGGTGTGCACTCGGACCAGGAGCTCGTGGGCGTCTGGGGTTGGCTTGTCGACCTCCTTCAACCGCAGTACATCCGGTGACCCATAGCCGGTGGCCACGATCGCTTTCATCAGCTCCTCCACTCGGCAGGGTTCCACCGACCACTCCAGCCCGTCAATGGTTGGGTGGCCAGAGAAGAAGGTCCTTGTCGCCATAGCTTCGCATCGGGCTCGGTGAGGTTGCCCGCAGCCCTGTGGCGGCACAGAGATCACGAATCACCCAGAACAAAGCTCACGGACGTCCGGTATCGCCAGGCGCCACGGGTCGACGATGGCGCTCCACTCCCGGCGGTTCCGGCCCGGATCGACCGTCTGGTAATGAGACCACGCAGGGTGCGAAGAGCGTTCCCCGGCTCGACGAGCACCTGGTCGTCACGGTCAGTGGCGAGCGGTGTCCAGGCGCCGGTGATCCCGCGTGCTCGATAGGTGCCGCACTGTTGTGCTGCTGGCGGTCCCTGGGTCATGACAGAGTGGGGTTGTGCCAACCACACTTCGGTCGATGGCAGTCCGCACGCCCTGCGGTTGAACTGGAACCAATCATGAACGTTCGCCCGCTGTGAGCTCGACCGTTCGACAGCTCCTCTTCGTGGCGATGATCGTCCTGGTTGGTGTCGGGCTCGTAGCCGCCGTAATCGTCGCGATCGGTTTGTGGCTCATCCTCATCGGCATCGGTGTTATCTCGAACACGACCGACGCTGCAGTCGGACCCATCGGGGTCATCTTCAGACTTGCCGGGGCATGCGCCAGCGGGCTCGCCTGGGCCGGAGCCGTTCAGGTCACACGTCGACTCGCCTTGCGTCAGGCGCTGTTCTTGGGACGGTCCTTGTCGCTCTCACCGTGTTCTGGTGGCTGAACACCAACACGGTGGCTGCCGGGTGCCCCTGGTACCAACCCGCGACGCCGACCCCAATCCCAGCGCCCAGAACGACCACCCCGATACCCGACTCTTGAATCGCTTCGGGGTCGACGACCGCTCAGTCGCCACAGTCGGTGGCGAGCGAGAGCTGACCACCGGTGATACCGCGTGCGGCACTCGTGCCGCAGCGTTGTGCCCTGCCGAC
>CAMYLA010000216.1 GCA_947259095.1 uncultured Acidimicrobiaceae bacterium
ATTCTCGGCACCATTCGAGACGCCGGCAGCTGACTGGCCCCGGCGCCGGCTGGGCGAGGGGCGGGCGGAGTCGATCGTCTACCAGCCGACCGTGCCCAGGTCCGTGGCAATGAACAGCGTCGCCATGATCATCGTGACCGAGGCCAGGGGTAGGCCGAGCCGGAGGTAATCGGTGGCCTCATAACGTCCCGGTCCGAACACCATCGTGTTGGTCTGGTAACCGATGGGGGTGAGAAACGACGCCGAGGCGGTCAGGGTCACGGCCAGGGCGAATCGTCGGGGATCACCGTCGGTCTGGGCCGCCGTCGACAACGCCAGTGGCATCATGACGGCGATTGCCCCGGCATTGGAGATCAACTCGGTCAGAACCATGGTGGAGGCCACCACGGCGGCGGCCGTCCCGATCGGGCCCAGGAAGGCGAGCGCGTCGACGAGACCGTTGGCCACCCGGTCGGCCAAACCGGTGCCATTCACCGCCGCTCCGATGCCGATGGCGGCCCCGATCATGATCACGACGTTGATGTTGACGGCGTCCCGGGCCTGTCGGGGTGTCAGCACACCGGTCAGCACGGTGGCCACCGCCCCCACCACCGCAGCCCGGAGTACGTCGGTGAGGCCGAGCATGGGCAGGGCAACCACGGCGGCCATGATGGCCAGCGCCAGTCGAGCCTTGGACCGAGCCGTCGGCGGTGGCTCCTGGCGCTGATCGATGACCAGGAAGTCGGCCCGGTTGTGCCATCGCTCACCGAAGCCGAGGTCGGAAACCAGCAGTAGTGAGTCTCCGACCTGGAGCCGGACATCACCCAACTTGGCGTTCACGTTGTCGCCGTCGCGGGTCACGGCCACGGCCGCAGCCTGGTAGCGCTGGCGGAATCCGGCGTCCTTGATGGTTCGCCCCACAAGGGGGGAACTGGGCCCGATGACCGCCTCGTACCAGGCATGGTGCCGATCGTCGAGGGCCCAGAGATGCTCCGCCTCCTTCAGGGTCAGCCCCTGCCGGTGGTCGATGTCGACCACATCGTCGCGCCGTCCGGCGAAGTTGAGGACGTCGCCACCCCGCAACACCGTCTGGGGGCTGACCGGGGCGGTGGTGTCCCCGCCATGATCGACCCCGACCAGGTACATCGAAGGCAGGGCGCGGAGCCCACCGTCGGCCACGGTCACCCCGTCCAGCGGTCCGCCGCCGTCGACGGTGAGGGCCACGACGTAGGGCCGGATCGGATCAGCCGGTTCGCCGTCATCGCCACCCCGATGGGGGGTCAGCAGGGGGGCGGTGGCCACCAACACCGCCAAGGCGACCACGACGAAGGGCAAACCAAGTCGGGCCGGCTCCCAGAACGACAGCGGCTCATGGCCTGATTCCAACAGCAGCCCCGAGGCTAGAAGGGTTGTGGATGTTCCGACGAGTGTCAGGTTGCCGCCGATGATGGTGGCATAGGAGATCGGCAGGAGCAGCTTGGATTCGGGCACCCGGCGGTTCCGGGCCCAGGTCCGCACCGGCGACAGCAACATGGCCACCACAGGAGTGTTGGCCACGAAGGCCGACAGCCCGGCCGAAGCCAGGACCGAACGGCGGTTGGCCGCTCGGAGCGAGCCTCGACCCAGGACACGGCCGATGGTCGGGACAAGGGCCGCGGTCCGGTCAATCCCGGCCGCCACCACGTAGAGGGCGGCAATGGTCACGGGGGCCGGATTGGAGAATCCGGAGAATGCCGACGCGGCGTCGACGACGTTGAGCAGATAGAGGGAGAGCAGGGCGCCGATCACGGCCACGGTGGGGGAGACCCGTCGGCTGAGCAGACCGGCGATCATGGTGGCCAGGACAACGATCACGAGTAGCTGGGCAGGGTTCACCGAGCAGCGATCTCCTCGGATTCGGCGGGGCCCGCCTCGGCGACCCGGTGGTGACGAGATGATGCGGTCTCGCCGCGGCGGGACGAGCCGAGGTCAGGGGGTTGCGGCGGAGCGGTACTTCGCCCTCCACAATAGCTGGAGCGCAGACCGAGAAGTGGGAGATCGGTTGATGGTCCCGAATGCAGGACGTGTTTGGAAAACACGAACCCGGTGCCGG
>CAMYLA010000217.1 GCA_947259095.1 uncultured Acidimicrobiaceae bacterium
CGAGCCGCCCACCGGGACCGTTCCCTTGATGCCTTCGCCGGCATCACCCAGGAACCGGCGCCTCCTACCCACGTGGTGCGGCCTCTGGACTACGTCATCATCAACGGTGTGTGCCATTGGACCGGCTGGGCGTCCCGATGGCCGAGCGAATCCCTACCCCCCGACTGGTTCATCCGCTTCCTGGGCACCTACCAAGGCAGCGGTCGCACCACCGTCTACTACCACCCGGTCGACCGAGGCGACTCCCTCGACCGCTACCGGGCCGACCTGGCCAAACACACCGCCGAACAACACCTGGCCCAGGAGAAAGGCCGGCCGGTCTCCATCGACACCCAGATCGCACTGGCCGAAACCCACGACCGGGGCGACCAGTTCGTGCGGGGCCACCGTGAACTCCAAGCCTGCGCCCTCGTGTCACTGTCGGCCTCCACCCCCGAACAGCTCCGGGTCAATGTCGACGCCTTCCTGGCCCACGCCACCGGCCACGGCATCACCATGTTCAACCTGAAGGGCGCCCAAGAGCTGGCATGGGCCCACTCCCTGCCCTTCGGCCTCAGCCCTGTCAAACTACGAACCGTCTGGAGCTAGACGCCATGACCACCGTCCTCGAACCCGATCCCGGGACCGCCGAACCGGAGCCCAGGCGCCCACGGAGGTGGGGGAGGGGGGCGCCGGAGCCTGGAAGTAACCGGAGGAAGGCCGGAGGTGATCGGGGGAAAGGCGGCACGATCCGGGTCGGGGGCCGGCCCCGACTCCAACTGCCCGGCATGAACGTCACCACCGCCGATGCCGGGCTGCTCTACCCCGGCCTGGGCAGCTCCGCCTTCGGAGTCCAAGGCGTCTACCTCGGCACCGACGAACTCACCAGCGACGGTGCCTTCCACTTCGAACTCCTCGAAGCCAAGAAGCTCGGGCTGATCGACAACACCAACATGATGGTCTTCGGCCGGCCCGGCAAAGGCAAGAGCGCGCTCATCAAAACCCTCATCCTGAGGATCCTTGGCGCCTACGGCACCATCCGCTACCCCGTCATCATCGACGTCAAGGGCGAGTACGTCCCTCTGGCCGAACACACCGGCATGCAGGTCATGGGCCTCCGACGCGGCGGCACACTTCGCCTCAACCCCCTCGGCCGGCGTGTCCCCGATGAATCGGCCCAGGAGTGCACCCAGCGCCGGGTCACCATGCTGTCGGCCATGTGCGGCGCCCTGCTCGACCGGCCCCTCACCCTGCCCGAACGGGCCGTGCTCTACGCCGCCGTGCTCGGTCTCACCGAACTTGAAACAGCCCAGAACGCCCAAGCCACCCTTGATGTCGTCGTCCGACTCCTCCGACAGCCAACCCCGGCCATGCGAAGCGCAGTGCAAATCCCTGACGGTGACATCACCAAGGTCATCGGGCCCGTCCTGGTCGCCCTCGAATCTCTCCTTAATGGTGTCCTGGCCGGCCGGTTCGACGGGCCGACCACCATCGATGTCAACCCGGCCCGCAACCGGGGGCTCGTGGTCGACCTGTCCGATGTCAACGCCAACGACGACCTTCTCCCCGTCGTCCTGGTCGCCGTGACCGCCTGGCTCTACGAGCTCATGCGAGCCGACTGGGGGGCCTGCAAGAAGCTACAGATCTTCGACGAGGCCTGGTACCTGTTCAACAACCTCGAAGTCGTCCGATTCATGCAAGGCACCTGGAAGCTGGGCCGCAGCTACGGCTTCGGCAACATCGCCATAATGCACCGGCCCTCAGACCTGTGGTCCCAAGCCGCCCCCGACAGCCCAGCCGGACTCGTCGCCGCCGGGCTCCTCACCGACACCGACGTGGTCGTCTCCTACAACCAACGCCCAGACGAACTCCGCAAATACGGCGACATGGTCGGCTGGACCCCAGCCGAACAGCATCAAATCATGCGCCTCAGCCGGGGCCAATCCCTATGGGCCATCGGCGACAACGTCCGAGTCAAACTCACCCACCTCCTCGGCGGCCAACTCGAACACTCCATCACCAACACCGACACCAACCTCCTCAAGCAGTAGCGGATTGGTGGCAAATGGACACGATCCAACACTTC
>CAMYLA010000218.1 GCA_947259095.1 uncultured Acidimicrobiaceae bacterium
ATGCTGGAGCGTCGGGCCGACAAGCGGTGGGGCGACGAGCCCGACTATCAGCGCTACAAGGAGCGCACCCCGGTTCTGGTCCCCCGTCCACCGTCCTGACCCCCGCTCCACCGAGCAGGGACGAAAGCTCGAGGGGCGGAAGGGCGGACCGGGTCAGGCCTCGGGGCCGACCTGGAGGACCCGCATCATCTCGTGGTCCTCGTGGGACAGGATGTGGCAGTGCCAGACATAGCGGCCGGGTTTGTCGAATTTGACCTTGATGCGGGTCACTTGTTCCGGCAGGGCGGTCACCATGTCCTTGGGGGCGTTCTCCACGTACTCGGAGAGATTCACTTCACTGCCCAGGGTGATGTTCTCCAGCCGGAACCCAACGCCGAACGTGCCGTTGTGCTGCAGCACCGGTTGCTCGATCAGGTTGGCTGTGAACTCCTGCCGGTCCAGGATCTCGAACGCCACCAGGTGGAGGTGAACGGGGTGGGCATCGCCGGTGGCGTTGTAGATCTCCCAGATCTCGGTGGTGTCGAGGGCGGGGTTCTCGGTGGTGGGCGAGTGCCAGGCGATGGCCCCGCTCACAAAGTTGCCGTCGGCATCCTCGACCGTTTCGGCCGTTCCCAGTAGCGGCTGGAGCCGGCCGTATTCGTCAGTGCCCTCGAACAGCGCCACCTTGCGGGTCTTGGTCACCGTACCGGTGGGTGGGCCCTCACCGTTGATGGCGTTCGGGTCGAAGGCATCGGGCACGGACGCATCGAGCGGCTGGTTGACGTCGAAGGCCATGATGCGATCCGTCTGGCGGTCGGGGAACAGATCCTCTGGGTCGAGATCGCCGCCGAAGGCACCACCGAAGGGGGCGTCGCCGCCGATGTTCTCCATGATGACCCGGTAACCCGCCGGCACCTGGCTGAAGTCGAAGACGACGTCGTAGCGACCGCCGGGCTCGGAGACGAGAGTGTCGACCTGGGTGGCGGTCGAGGCCAGACCCTGGTCGCTGCCGATAACCCAGAACGGCACCGGGGCACCGGCCCCGTTCAGGTCGGTGGACGTCGGTGATGCCGCCACCCGGAAGCGGATGACCATGAAGCGGGAGTCGGTGCCGTTGAGCAGCCGCATGCGGTAGTTGCGAGGCTCGACGTCCTGCTTGGGCCAGATGGTCCCGTTGACCACCATGTGATCGCCGAAGAACTCGGCCAGCGCCGTCGGTCCACCGCCGGGGAACTGATCGGGAGGCAGCACCACACCCTCGCCGGTGATGAAGTCGTCGTAGAACGGATCACCGGGGAAGGCGGGGTAGAAAAGGTCACCGTCGGCTTTGAACATGCGGTCCTGGATGGCATAGGCCACCTCGTAGGGATAGGCCGGCAGGCCGAGGGGGTTGTCGACCTTGCCGGTGTCGTCTTCGTCCCGGAGGAAGTAGAACCCAGCCATACCGGCGTACACGTTGAGCCGGGTGATGCCGAGGGCATGGTCGTGGAACCAAAGGTTCCCGGCCGGCTGGTCGTTGCTGTAGACGTACTTCTTGGCCTCCCAGCGCGGTCCCCGGACCTCCCAACCTGGTGAGAAGAAATACTCTGGGTTGCCGTCGAACGGTGAATCGGTGTGGCCGCCGTGGAGGTGGGTCACAACCGGAATGCCGGCGTTCTCGATGGTGTAGTCCTTGTAGCCCTCCAGGCTGTAGGCCCAGTGCAGGGAGGTGTCGACCGGCAGCAGATGGGGCAGATAGCCACCGTCGTCATCCAACAGCTTGTTCCGCCACATAACCTCGATGGGCCGGTCCGACTGGGCCTCGATCGTCCTGGCGGGCCAGGTGTACGAACCGCTCTGGCCGTAGCCGAACACCCGGGTCGGTACCGGTGACCCGCCGGAATCGACCAGTCCTGTGTACTGGATGCCGGGACCGATGTCGATGCGGTACTTGTCGTTGTTGCCCCGGAACCGGAAGCCCGGATCGAGGGCGTTGGCCACATGGTTGACGAACTTGGGTTGGAACGCAGGATCGCTCAACCCCGGAGCCAGCGGAACGGCCGCCGCCGGGGCCGGCCA
>CAMYLA010000219.1 GCA_947259095.1 uncultured Acidimicrobiaceae bacterium
ACCGGTGACAGCTACCGGCTCACCCACCGCACCACAGGAGGTGACACCACGACCTAGACGCGAGGACTTTTGTTGGCCACCAGCGAGGACCGCCCATGGCCACCAGCGAGGACACCAAGATGGCCATTGACAAGGGGTGCTTGCTGCAAGAGCATCCGTGTGGTGCCGGACGATGGACGCGTCCCTGGTCAGCGCAATCCACCCTTGCGCATTGGCTTCGGCTATCCATTCGTCGTCGGTGACAAACTCGTCGTCGCCGTCGGGGTAGACATCGGCCATGGCGAGCGCCTCGAAACCACGTTCCCGGATGGCGTTGGCGACGAGGTGTCGACCCAGGCCACGATCGAGGAAGAAGACCGGTGGTCTATCGTCACGCCGCTTTCTGTTTCGGCCAGATGGCATCGATGGCCTCTCGGACGTCCTGTTCAGGCACGCCGTAGTCTGCGGCCACCGAGGTGACCGGCTCCCCGGCTGCGATTCTGGATGCCACCGCCGACAGTGGCGCACCGCCGTTGATGAACAACGGCTCGCCGTCGTCGACCGTGGGCACCACTCGGAGCAGTTCACGCTCGGTCACCGGGAGAACCAGAGCCCGTGGCCACGGATCGTCGCCGACGAACTCGATCCGTTTCAGGTATTTCCGGATGACGTCGGTGAACACGAGCTGATTGGTTCGAACCACCAGCAACCGGAGCTGCTTGTCACCTTGCGCCTCGGCGTAGTTGAACAGCACCTCGGCACCATCGGTGTAGAGCTTGTCTCGGGCCAGGGCGTGTTCCAGCTCGCCGTCACGGGCCAGGACATCCAATGCCTTCCGTATCCGCTGCATGGGCAAACCGGTTTCTCGGAAGGCCTGGACAACGACGGCTTCGACCAGGCCGATGAAGGGAATGGTGAGGCCGTGCTCGTCCTGTTCCAGCGCGGTGATGATGGGCCCCTTGGCAGTGACTGCGCCATCCCGCCGCCGCTCATAACCCTTGGCCCAGGTTCGTAGTGTTGCCGGGCTCATTCCACGAACCGGGCCGCTTCGGCAACCAAGTAGAGCCGGCGATCAAATCGAATGTCGCTCACGGCTCACCTCCTGAGCCCTGGGATCAACAGTACCACCGGCCACTGACAGTAACGGACGAAACTCACCTCGGCGGGTCGGCCATGAGCAGCCGCCTCAGCAAACGACCCGATGGTTGATCCAGGTTGATCCACCGAAGCTCTACAGCTCGTCAATGATTGGTTGGAGGGCCTTGCGCAGCCGTTCAAGGGCATCGGACGACCAGAGCCGGTACTCCTCCCAGGCCTCGGTGTCGGCGGGATCGGAATCGGGCCGATAGACGGCGATTCGGGACGCTCCCCGCTCGGGCAACGGCTCCCACGACACCGGCAGCCCGACGACGGCGTCGACCTCGTCCCGATGCTGGACGAAGAGCTCCCACAGCTCGTCGCCCTTGTGCAGGTACAGCTCGGCACGAAGACTATTGACTGTGCCGTCCGGACTTCGGGTGACGGCCACACCGTAGGCGATACCGGACTTGCCGGATGGGAAGTTGATCCAGTTGACGTTGGGCGGGCCGGCGGCTCGGCTCCATCCCGGGAATCGTTGGTGGAAGGCATCGAGGAACTCCGTCCACCACGCCATGTACCGGCGCTGCGTTTCCGACAACTCGCGGTTGACCACCGACGCCACCGACCGGGCCCAGTCGTCGGGTTCGACCACCACGTCGAGCAGCACCCCCGGCGGCGAGTCGGCGATGGTGACGGCTCGGACCTCGATACCGAAGAAACCGGAGTCCTGTTTGGTCACGTCGTTGAGCCACAGCAGCGCCGAACGATGCTCGGGTCGAAGCTGTGGGGTGATGAGCACCACGTAGGCGGCCTCGAGGCCGGCGGCATAGGTGATCATCTTGCCCAGGTGGTCATGATCGGAGGCTTCCAACAGGTTCTCGACCACCACCCTCCGATCGGACTCCGTGGTCTTGAAGACCAGATCGGCCGAGAACGGCCCGACCGCTACCTCCCGGCCCTCCAGCTCCAGGT
>CAMYLA010000220.1 GCA_947259095.1 uncultured Acidimicrobiaceae bacterium
ACGAGCGCCTGCCCGATCCGGGTCGACGACTCTTCCACGGCGCCGACATCACCCCGAGGCCGCAGGCCGCCGGCGACCGCCCCCGGCTCGGCCCCGACCAGGGGTGAGCGCCGGACAGGGACCGGACGAAGCGATCCACGATCACCCGATGCTCACCCGGTGCTCATCGCCGGTGGGTACCACGTCCCGCCGGTCTCGGGGGCGGTGTCCTGGATGACCCAGGCCCCAGGCCGCCGGCACCCCGTCGACCAGTTCGAGGGGCTGGAGCCGGTGGGCGTGGTGGCCGAAGATGGCGTCGGCCCCGGCCTCGATCATGGCGGCGGCCAGATCGAGCTGGTTCTGACGGGGGAGCAGGTCGCCCTCGAAGCCCCAGTGGAGGGTGACCAGCACCAGATCGGCCGGCCAATCCGAGACTCGTCGAACCGGTGCCCGAGCTGCTAGACCTGGTTGGAGCGGGTATCAGGCCAGCGACGAACAGGACGGACCCATGGCAGCAGTGATGACCGCGACCCGGCGGGACGTCAACACCAAGATCGGCACCGAGCTCGAGGGCGTCACCCTCCTCGACCTCGACCAGGCCGGCGTCGACGAACTCAAGGAACTGGTGGCCGAGCGGGGGGTGCTCTTCTTCCGGGACCAGGAGATGACCCTGGCCCAGCAGGTCGAGCTCGGCGGCCGCCTCGGCGAGCTCCACATCCACCCCGCGGCCAAGGCACCGGAGGGCTTCCCCGAGGTCCTCCTCGTGCACACCGACGCCGAGAGCGCCTACACCGCCGGCAACGGCTGGCACACCGACGTCTCCTGCGACGAGCGCCCACCGGCCCTGTCGATGCTGCGACTCGAGCAGACCCCGCCGTCGGGGGGCGACACGGTCTGGGCCTCGATGTACGAGGCGTACGACACGCTGTCGACCTCGATGCAGGACTACCTCTGCACCCTGACCGCGGTCCACGCCGGTGACAAGGCCTACCGGGGCCGCTACGGCTACACCGGCGATCGGGAGTTCCCGGTCAGCGAGCACCCGGTGGTGCGAACCCACCCCGTCTCCGGCCGCAAGGGCCTGTACGTCAACATGGGCTTCACCTCCCACATCAAGGGGCTCCGGGCCCGCGAGAGCCAGGCCCTGCTCGACATGCTCTACGACCACATCGCCTACGGCATCAACTTCCAGGTCCGGTTCCAGTGGGAGCCGAACTCGGTGGCCATCTGGGACAACCGCTGCGTCCAGCACCACGCCAGCTGGGACTACTTCCCCGAGACCCGCCACGGCTACCGGGTGACCACCCGGGGCGAGGTGCCCTTCCAGTAGCTCCGGTCCACCCCTGCCCTCCCGCCCAGAACCGAGACCTGGGGACCCCCATGCACTTCGCCCGACCGACAGCACTGCGTATCGAGCCACGGGAAGATCTGCTGGACAGGATCCGCGAACGCCGGCGCAACACGCCGGTGAACGCGGCGAACGTGGTGGCCACGCTGGCCCGGAACAAGCCGATCAGCGATGAGGACATGCTCCACCTGGTCATGGCTGCCGGCTGCCACCGGCTCGTCAGCGGTGTGTTGAACTCGTGTGGGGTGCAGCTCGATGACGGGGTGCCGGGTTGGCCCACCCCACCTCGGGGCGACGAGGCGGACTGAGCATCCCCGTGGTGCGCTGGTCCCGTCGCAAGCCGCCGCCCCGAGCTGCGTTGATCGAGGTGGCGAAGGCTTCGGTCGAGGCGTTCGTCGAGCACGCCCGAACTGCGGCCGCTGACGGTTTCGACAGCTACTGGGTGGCCGAGCATCCGACCGGAGGTCTCGACGCCCTCACCGTGTTGACCGTCGTCGGACAGTCCGTGGACACGATGGAGCTCGGCACCGCGGTCGTCCCGACCTATCCTCGCCACCCCATGGTCCTGGCCGGCCAGGCCGTGACCGCCCAGTCGGCGATGCGGGGCCCGCTGACGTTGGGGGTCGGGCTGTCGCATCAACCGATGTTGGCCGAGCTCGGGATGCGAGACGACAAGCCGATACGTCATCTCC
>CAMYLA010000221.1 GCA_947259095.1 uncultured Acidimicrobiaceae bacterium
CTCTATGGGCTCTTCCTTTCGGCGGTCCTCATCGTCAATGAACCGGGACCATCGCTCCTCGTCATCGAGAGATTGGCCAGGGAGTGGGAGGCCATCGACGGCTTCGACCTGGCGATGTCATCCAGTAGTGCCACGTTCCACATCTCTTCAGGGTCGGCCCACGCGGCCAATGGCGACGTCGAGGCAGCCCGGTGGCGGCTGGCCCAGGCCGAGGACATGATCCGATCCACGAGCAACGATGACGGGCTTCCCGATCTGCTCCTCCCACCGGCAGCGTTGGCGATGAGCTTGGGCCACCACGACAAGGCCCGCCAGTGGCTCGCCGCGGTCCGTCACTCGGCCAAGCCGACACAGACGTTCCAGCTGACGATCACCTACCAGCGGCTTCGAAGCGAAGTCGGCTTGCAGGATGAGAACCCTCTCGACTCGATGGAGATCCAGGACGTCTATGCCGAGGCGGTCGACTGGATGGAGTCCCTGGTGCCCGCTACTCGCTGACGGCAGCGCGCTGTGGCTTGGCCTGGCGGTTCAGGAAGCCGGTCAGGTGGGCACTGAGGAATTGCGCGTCGGGGCCGACCCCGTCGAGGAAGCTCGACTTGCGGCGTCGGGTGAACGGCATCCCGAGCAGGTACATGCCGGGTTCTTCCATCACCCCACCATCGTGGCGGATCGCTCCCTTGCGATCGAGAAGATGGTGGTCGAGCCACGGATACTCGGGCTTGAACCCGGTGGCCCAGATCACCGTGTTGAAGGCATCGAGGTCGAGGACGGTTGGGGGCGTTCCGACCGATGTCGGTTCGGGGCGGTGCGGGGTATCGAGATCGGCGTCCGGGAGGTTCCGGGTGGCCCACTCGTCGATGAGGTCCAATAGTCGGGCTTGCTTGAGATCGGCGGCGGCGCACACGTTGGCCAGCGAACCGGAGAGCTGTGCCTTGCCGCCGGCGACTCCTGCAAGGCGACCGACCAGCCTCACGCCCGACTCGGCCAGCGCGTTGAGGTCGAGGGTCCGCTTCTCGGGTGACCCGATGAGTTGCAGTGACGGCAGCCGCCTGGCTCGGACGATGTCGTCCATCTCGTCGTAGCGCTCGTCGAGTTGGCCAACTGCATCCATCCACCAGTGGATGTCTCGACCCCGATACGTGCGTGGCAGGCGCACGTGTTCGCCGACGGCCAGGGTCACGTCTCGACCCGCCCGTGTGAGTTCATCGGCGATCTGTGCGCCCGACGCGGAGGCACCGACCACGAGCACCGGACCGTCCTCGAGGTGTTCAGGGTTGCGATAGTGAATCGGCGCGAGCTGGGAGATGCGGCTCGGGAGCTCGTTGCTGACCGCTGGGATCTTCGGCGTACTACAGGCGCCGGTCGCCACGACGACCGACCGGCAACCCCACGGCCTCTGGTTGGTGTCGACGATGAAGCCGGTCGACGTCGACGTGACCGACTCGACCGCGGTCTCCGTCTGCACCGGTGCGCCGAACGACGCTCGATAGTCATCGAGATAGCGGACGACCTCGCTGGCCGACATGTAGCCGTCGGGATCGTCGCCCCGATAGGTCCAACCGGGGAGCCGGCTCAGCCAGTTCGGGGTGAGCAGTCGGAGCGAGTCCCACCGTTCGGTTCGCCATGAGTGCGCTGTCACGCCCCGCTCGAGCAATACATGGTCGATCGAACGATCCGTGAGGCAGCGACTCATGGCCAAACCTGCCTGGCCGGCTCCGATGATGACGACCGTCGTGGTCTGCATCGAACTGGCTCCGCTCTCGGTGCTCTGGACCGCCGTTCAGGCGACCTCGACCGTGACGTTGGTCGGATTGGTGACGATGTCGAACACCGCCGACCGCTTCTGTGACTGGGCGACGACGGCCTCGATCTCGGGCTTGGTGGCATCGGCATCGATCTCGTAGCGGACGGTGATACCGCCGAAGCCGTTTCGCACGTCGCCGTCGATCCCCAGGATCCCCTGGAGGTCCATATCGGCCTCGACCGTGGCGTTCACCGAATGCAGCTTGATGCCGCG
>CAMYLA010000222.1 GCA_947259095.1 uncultured Acidimicrobiaceae bacterium
TTCGTCGGCGATGGCCTCTTCGTACAGTCGGCTGCCCGGCGGGTAGCGACCGTCGGCGATGCGATCCCTGATGGCATCGGTGACGGCCAGCCGCAGTGGCGTGTGGGTGTCGCCCAGGGTCGTGCCGGCTCGGCGTGCTACGGTCGGCCTACGGCTCGCCGTCCCTCCATTCGTTGTGTCTCGTCGCCCCGTCATGGGCCACCATCCTGTCCGCTACCTATCGGCCGGTTACGGATCGGCTCCAATCGTCCGATTCGGCCATCGGTGTATTGACCGTGCCTCATGTCCATTGTATACACTGGGCCTGCTCGCGGCGAAAGGTTCGTCGCGGCACGCCTGCAGATACAGGGTGAGAGAAAAGGGTGAGAGACCATGGGGAAGCTAGGCAAGCTACTGATCGCAGCGTTGCTGCCATTGATGCTGCTACTGGCGGCATGCGGTGACGACGCCGACGACGGCACCGACACCGCCGAATCCACCGAAGAGACGGCGGCGGCGGAGGAAGCGGCCGACGCCGGTGACGAGGAGGCCGAGGCCGAGGAACCGGCCGATGAGGGCGAAGAGGCCGACGGTGACGCAGCCGACGGGGCGAGCCTTACCGTCGCCCTCGGATCGGAGCCGACCAGCCTCGATCCGCAATTGGTCGACGACGGCGGTGAGCGTGCGGTCAACGACAATATCTACGAGACCCTGCTGGCTCGTACCCCCGACGGAGAGTTGGGGCCCGGTCTGGCCGCAGAGATGCCGACGCAGATCGACGACACCACCTGGCAGTTCACGCTGCGGGATGGGATCACTTTCCACAACGGTGAGCCGTTCAACGCCGACTCGGTGGTGGCCTCGGTCGAGCGTATGATCCGCCTCATCGAGGAGGGCGTGACCGACAACGACGGCTTCTTCAGCGTGCTGACCGGAGCCGAAGCGGTGGACGACCTCACCGTCAACATCACCACCGAGGCTGCCGATGGTGTGTTGCCGTCGCGCATGTACTGGCTGAAGATGATTCCGGCCAGCGCAGTGGACTCCGACGATCTGAGTGAGTCCTCCGCCGGCACCGGACCGTACCAGCTGGTGGAGTGGGTCCGGGGCGAGAGCGCCACGCTGGCGGCCTACCCCGACTACTGGGGCGACGCCCCGGCCGTCCAGAACGTCGAGTACCGGTTCGTGACCGAATCGGGCAGCCGCTTCGCCGGTCTGCTGTCCGGTGACTACGACGTCATCACCAACCTCAACCCGTCCGATGTGCCCCAGGCGCCCCAGGAGGCCACGGCCCAGGGCCAGGAGCACCCGGTGTTGATCCTCGATGCCGACGAGGGCATCACCTCCGATGTCAATGTGCGAAAGGCCCTCAACCTGGCCGTGGACAAAGACGCCATCGCCGAGAGCCTGTTCGGCGGCTACGCCGTTGTCGATCCCGGTCAGCTCCTGAGCCCGTCCATCCTCGGTCACAACCCCGACCTGGAGGCCTATCCCTACGATCCCGACCAGGCCAAACAGCTGATCGAGGACGCCGGCGTGGCCGGTGAGACCATCACCCTGGTCGGCGAGTCGAGCGGCCGGTGGCTGCTGGACGCCGAGCTGGTCCAGGCCGTGGCCGGCTACTGGGAGGAGGCCGGCCTGGTGGTCGATCTCCAGCTCCCCGAGTTCGGCGAGTACCTGGACGTGCTGTTCGACCGGGAGAACCGGGCCGATGCCATCTTCGTCTCCAGCTCCAACGACATCCTCGACGCCGATCGCCAGCTCAGCACCTACTACCAGGCCGGTGGAATCGGCAGCTCCAACAGTGACCAGGAACTATCGGATCTGATCGACGCCGCCCGGTCCGAGCTCGATGCCGACGTGCGGGCCAAGACCTACCAGGATGCGGTCCAGTTGGCCTACGACCAGGCCTACTTCGTCTGGCTCATCAACAACGAGGACATCTACGGCCTCAGTGAGCGTATGGAATGGAGCCCCCGGGTCGATTCCAAGCTCCTGCTGTCGGAGATGTCGGTCACCGGCTA
>CAMYLA010000223.1 GCA_947259095.1 uncultured Acidimicrobiaceae bacterium
GCGCCCCGCCGACCACAACATCGTCATCTCGTTCATGGGCGGCCAGGCCATCGACCTGACCCAACTCGACGACGACCACGTCGACATTCTGGCCTTCACCATGATGGGTGGAACAGAGATCATCGTGCCCCGGGGGGCCGAGGTCGACCACGGCGGATTCATGTTCATGGGCGGGCTGGGGGCCGACGTCGATCCTCCGGCCGATCCACCGATCATGCGGGTCACCGTCCGGGCCTGGGGCATGATGGGCGGGGTCGACATCCACCACCACCGGCCCTAGAGTCGCACCACCACCAGCCCTAGACTCGGCCGACGCCGCGCCCGATCCCGAAACGGCTCAGCAGAACAGGCGATACAGCACCCGACTGGCCTGAGCGCCGACGGCGTCGGGGCACCGGGGGGCGGTCAGGACCCGGGTCAGCACCGGCAGGGAACGGTCGACCAGACGGGCCGACCACGGCTTGAGCTCGGCTCCACCGCCACCCCGCAGCACCACGACCTCACCCCGGCCCGAGGCGTATTTGTTCTTGTACCGGATCAGCCCCGGCTGATCGAGATCGCTGACTCCGAAGTCGAACCAGCGGCACCCCCATCGCCGGGCCTGGACCATGGCCTCCCACATGACGGCGTCGTTGGCCCGGGCCGACCAGCCGGCCTCGGTGGAGGCGTTCAGTTTGTAGTACCCCCACTCTCCGTGGCGGAGCAGGATCACCCCGGCTACGGGCCCCAGTTCGGGCCGGTCTTCGAGTCGAGCCAGCACCACCGCCAACCGGTCGGGCCCGAACTGGCGGTGAAGGGCGAGGAAGAACGACCACGGCTGGGCCAGCAGCCGATACTTGGTCTTGCGCAGACCCTGGTGCAGTCGGTGATAGTGGCCAACGGCGTCGAGATCGTGGCGCACCGCCACACTGACCCCGGACCGGCGACTACGTCTGATGTTCTGGCGGGCTCCCGACGCCAGCGCCGACCACATTCGGTCCTCGCCCGGGTCGCCATGACCGGACACGGGATCAACGGGCCTTCCGGGCTGGAGGTCGGCCCAGTGCCAGGCCAGGCGCCCGGTCTCCTCCAACCGCAGTGGGTCCTGCAGACGATCGGGTTCGGCGCCGAACTCGACCCCATCGGCCACCAGGAGCCGGACCGTGAACGGCGCCGACGGCCGCCAACCGGCCGCTGCTGCATCCATGACCTCGGGGTCGAAAGAACCGATGGGACCGGCGAAGTCGGTGAACGGCAGCGAGACCAGGCGCACCCCCCGAACATCATTGACCTCGACCCAGGCAAAGCCGCCGTCGCCGATCAACACCGCACGAGGGGCCATCCGATAGCCGTCCCGGAGAACCCGCAGCCAGGCCGGTGAGTGGAAGACACTACCCCTGCAAGCCAGCTCGGCCCACGCCGGATCGGTGCAGGGGTCGACCATCGAGCCGGCGGTCACTTCGACGCCGGTCATGTCCGTCGGATCCAGTTGACGATCCGACCGCCCGGGCCGTTGTGGTCGAGCAGCCGCGACGGCAGCCGGTAGGTCAGGTGCCCAAGCGGCCGGATGACCCTTTCGTAGGTGGTGGGGAACACCATCACGTCCCCTCCCCATCCATGCTTGAACTCCGATGCCGTACCCCTGATCGTCTCGTCCACGCCGACGACCAGGGCCTGCCGGGCCAGATCCCGGGGCAGCCCGCCCAGGTCGAACCATCGGAAACCGTTGGCGTTGGCCCACGACATCATGGCCCAGTTGAGGGCTTCGTTGACGAAGGCGTTGCGGGCCTCGTCGGAGGCGTCCCAACCGGTGAGTTTGAACTCGGCCCAGGCTCCGAAGGCCAGCAGGGTTCCCGCCGCCCGCACCGAGCCGTCGACCCGTCGACTCCGCCCTGTTCGATCACCGCCCCCCGACGTTGGGATCGCCGGACATTACGACGGCGGGCCTTGGTCATCCGGGCGAAGATCTCGTCATCGGGACGGCCCAGCTCGACGGCCAGGGTGGCCGAGGTTGCCACCTCGAAACGGGACGGTCGATAGCCGCCCGATTCCAGCACCGGGGCCGTGACCCGATCCTGGCGGGAGGGTTGGATGAAGACCATCGAACAGCCGGCCCGCCGGGCTTCGTCCTCGATGGCGGCAACGGCCCGGGCGGCGGCGCCGGCATCGTCCAACCGGTCCTCGGCCATCACCGGGCCATAGGGCACATAGGCGGCGACGGTACCGGGGGCGAGGCGGCGGACCAGGAGTTGGGCCACGGCCACAGGAGCGTCATCGGCGCCGGGTACCACCACCCGCCGGGCCGTGGTTCGAGTCCCCTTGGCCTCGGCCCAGGCCGACGTCTGATAGACCGAAGCGTCGGGAAGCCCGGCCACGGTTTCATCCCATCGAGACGCCGATCGTGTCGAATCGAGGAGGGTCATACCTCATCACCTCCGGGTGATCGTTCGAGTGGTCCGCCGCCGGTTCGGTCGGCTCGGGCCGCAGCCCAGTTCAGGGTCAACCACAGCAGAGCCACGTACAGGGCCGAGCTGACCAGTGAGGCGTAGACGGCACCCCGCCAACCGAGCCCGGGGATCCACAACAGGTTGAGTCCGATGTTGAGCACACCGACCATGACGGTCAGCACCACCCGGTGACCGTGATAGCCGGCGCCGGTGAGGGCGGTGGCGGCGAACACCTCGAGCACCAGTAGCAGGGGGATGACGCTGAGCCACGGCAGGATGACGGCCGCCTCGGCGTACTCCGGCCCGAGCACGCCGGCCACGGTGTCGCCCAGGAGAATCCAGGCCCCGGCCACCATCACGCCGTAGACCGAGCCCAGGGCCGAGAGCCGCAGGGCCAGTCGGCGAGCATCGGCCACCTGGTTCCGGGACTGGCCGCCGGCCCGCCACAATCGGGCACTCACCGCATGGAGCCCGGCCATGACCGGGGCGATCGACACCGTCAGCAGCCGTCGGGCCGCGGCGTAGAGGCCGGCGTCGGCCGCATAGTCGAGCCGGACCAGCAACACA
>CAMYLA010000224.1 GCA_947259095.1 uncultured Acidimicrobiaceae bacterium
GTCGTCGAGGCAGGCCGCGCCGACACCCAGCAGCCGGCGGTCGTCGGCACAGAATTCGGCGATACCCCGGTTGTGGGCGGCGATACCGGCCGCCACCAGATCCGGCTCGTCGATGGCGGAGAACACCTCGCCGGCGCTGAAGGTGGCGAACACCAGTTGACGGTCGAAGCCCAGCAGGTCGAGAGCCTTGGAGCGCTCCTCGGCGTTGAACGCCCCCAGCGCCTGATAGCCCTTGGGTCCGGCGATCAGGCCGTCGCCGAGGGCCAGCAGCTCCGCCACGGTCTCGGCGCTGTGGGCCCGACGCTGGCCCATCTCATCGAGGGCGTCCCGGAGCTTGCCGCCGCCGGACAGGGTGAGGCGGGGCAACCGATCCCGGACGTTTGCCGCCGCATTGTCCCGCAGGAAATCGGGCAGTTCCATGATGTGGCTGTCTGCGTCGAGAAAGGTTCGACCTTCGGCATAGGGCATTGGCTTGGCCTCCGAGGTTCGCCTGGTTGGTCACCTTCGACGTTAGCGATTGCCGGATCGCCGATCCCAATTGGCTCCCCGGAGGTCGTGACCGGCCGAGCCGCCGAGCGGCACGTCGGCTCAAGCGAACTCGATCACACCCCGGATGTTGATGCCGTCGTTCATGTCCTTGTACCCCTGGTTGATCTCGTCCAGCGGGTACCGGCGGGTGATCAACTCGTCGAGCTTGAGCTTGCCCTGGCGGTACAGCATCAGCAGCTCGGGGATACGGGAGTTGGGACTGGCCTCCTTTTGCGACAGGGTCATCCTGGCCAGGTCGAGTTTCACGTCGGTCTGGTCCATCGGGGCCACTGCGGTGGCCACGACCGTGCCTCCCTTGGCGGTCAGTTCCATGGCCGGCTGGATCAGGTCCCCGTGGAGCACCCCGGGGGTGAGGATGGTGGCGTCGGCCATCCGGCCCCAGGTCAGGTCGTTGACCAACGGCATGGCCTCCTCCATGGAGCCGACGGCGTGGGTGGCGCCGAACTCCATGGCCTTCTCCTGCTTGAACTGCACCGGGTCGACGGCGATGACGTTGGCCGCCCCGGCCGCCGCCGCCCCCTGCACCGCATTCGATCCGATGCCTCCGCAGCCGACCACCACCACGGTGTCCCCGGCCTTCACCTCGGCTCGGCTCACCGCCGAGCCGTAGCCGGTGGCCACACCACAGCTCACCAGGCACACCACCTCCAGCGGCAGGTCGGGTTCGACCTTGATGACCGATGCGTCGGCCAGCACCATGTGCTCGGAGAAGGTCCCCAACTTGGCCAGCGCCCCCAGGTCGCGACCGTCGGCGGTATGGGTGCGGTAGGTGCCATCGGTGATCATGCCCCCGCCGAAGGTCCTCGCCCCCAGGTCACACAGATTCTGCTTTCCCTGGGCGCACGGCGGGCAGATGCCGCAGGCCGGGACGAACGAGCACGACACATGATCGCCGGGGGCGACCTTGGTCACGTTGGCCCCCACCTCGACCACCACCCCCGAGCCCTCGTGGCCGCCGATGATGGGAAAGATCGTGCCGCCGGGGATCGTATCGAGCAGTTCCTGGGGCGGCACCATGTCGCCGGTCACCAGGTGCTCGTCGGAGTGGCACAGCCCGGCGAAGGCCGTCTTGACCAGTACTTCGCCGGGGCCGGGGGGATCGAGCTCGATCTCCTCCACCCGCCACTCCTGCCCGACGCCGTGCAACACCGCTGCCCTGGTCCTCATACCTGCCTCCTGGGTTCCTGACTTGTCGTGCCCGAACCTTACGCGGGGGACGGCGCCGGGTTCCACCGCCGGCCGGCCAGGTACCGCAGCAGGCGCCGACGGAGGTCCGAAGGGAGATCCTCGGTCCGGGCCAGACCTTCGACGACCAGACCCTGGACGTAGCGGTCGCCGTCGTCGAGCGGGCCGTCGACGATGCGGGCCAGCACCTCGGCCGGGATCCGGTGGTTGGCCAGGGTCGACACCAGGGCGAACGCCGCCGACTGGCGGACCGTCGAGCGGGAGAATCCGGCCCCGAAGGCGTTGTCCGCCTCGGCCCCCGGTTCCAGCCGATCGAGCAGGGCGACGGCCACGGTGGCGGCATCGGTCTCGGGGTGACGGCCCAGCCGGCCCAGGCTGTAGGCGGCGTTGGAGCGAACGAGGTCGTCCGGGTCGGACCGCAGTACTTCGAGCAGCACCGCCACCGCGTCGGGGACCGCAGCCCCCGTCGCCGCGCCGAGGGCGGCCACCGCCGGCCGTCGGGTGGTGGCCGCCCCGGCGAGGGCGTCGACCAGCGGCCCGAGACCCGCTGATCCGGCTTCGGCCAGACCGTGCCCGGCCGCTCGCCTGGTCGATTCGGTGGCGGCCGAGAGCCCGTCGACAAGGGCCCGCCGCGCCGCGACGTCGCCCG
>CAMYLA010000225.1 GCA_947259095.1 uncultured Acidimicrobiaceae bacterium
AGCGGGACACCTGTGGGTCGTCGAGCACCCGGAGTCAGGCCTGTTGCTCGTGAGCGCCGAGGTGTCTTTCGAGCGGGAGAACCTCGAACCGCTGCGGTCGTGGACCGAGGACCTGCTCCAGAGCCTCCGCTTCGAAGAACGATGAGGGATTCGACATGGCTATTCGATGGACCGTATGTAGCGACACGAAGGTCGCTCGGTAGGGAATGGAGACCGAGATGAGGCAGCGACTACGGAACGGGCTCGGAGCACTGGGTGTCATGGTGCTCCTTCTTGCGGCGTGCGGTGAGTCCGATCCTTCGGCTACGGCAGGCGGCGACGAGGAGACGACCGTCGAGGACAGCGTCGTGGATACGACCGACTCGCCCGACGTTTCGGCCGAGTCGGACAGCACCGCCGAGGAGACCGACAGCGCCATCAACGAGAAGGACCCGGCGGCGCCGATCGCCGCCGACGCTATCTACGAGCCCGACGCGGAGCCGATCCTGGTGTGGTTCGCTGCGTTCGAACCGGGCACGTATCGCACCGGCGCATTCGGCACTCCGATGTCGTTCACCACAACCGAGGCGCTCAGCACGCAAGTCAACGGCGACGGGGCATTCGTGCTTACCGACATCTCGAGCCGGGCTCCCGATGACCGCGACCTCGTGTTCTTCCGCGTGGGTGCGTTCTCCGATCCGGCGGCGCCGAATGCGCCGATCGAGGAGCAGACCTTCTGGCCGAACGACGACTTCCTCGGTTGGCTCGACAACTTGCACGAAGGGGTCATCGCCACCGACCCGGTCGAGACGACCGTGAGCGGCTTGGCGGCCATCCGCGTCGACCTGGAACTCAGCGATGACATCGAGTGCGGCTGGCTCCCCGGATCCTGTGTCGGGTTTTTCGAGAACAACGGGCAGGACATCAAGGCGCTGAACAAGGGCGCGTCGTACCGGGTGTGGGTGGTCGACCAGGGGACCGAGGATCCGCTCGCCATCGTTGCCGGTATCGCCAAGGACGACGATGCGCCATGGTTCGAACGCGCCGATGCGGTCATGGACACGATCGCTTTCGGCGACATCGCCCCCAACCCGGTCGCGCAACTCGCCGCCGGCTCCAACTCGCTCGAGGCGCTCGGTGGCGTGGACGTCGACCTTCCCGACAACATCTCCGAGCTGACCAACGGGCGCTCCCGGCTGGTGCGTCGGTGGACGGGACGGCTGTTCTCGCTCATCCCCATCACCGAGCAACCCGCTGCGATCTTCTTCGCCGAGCGGCCCCACGACCTCGACGGGAACCCACTCGCCACCACCGATGACGTCGTGTCCGAACTCACGGCGGGCGGCGCCGAGGTCACGGAGCTGGAGGCCACCACGATCGATGGCGTCGAGACTCGGGTCTTCGACGTGACGAGCACCGATGTCGGGGCCATCCTGCTCCGGTACAGCCCGCTCGACACCAACGAAGACTTCCTCGGGTGGGATGCGCCCGCGGCGGGACGGATCTGGTTGATCGAGCATCCTGATCGCGGTCTCATGATGATCAGCACGCACGCGTTCGAGAACGTCGACGAGATGCTCCCCCAGGTCAACGAGCTAGGCGAAGCCATCGTCGAGTCCTTGACGTTCACGTCCTGACCTCGACCGAACATGTGGGCGGCGGACCCCGCCGGTGTCACCGCGGATAGCGACCGGCGGGCTCACGGCGTTCATGACGAGGCTCACGATCGTCGCATCGCCAGAAGCCACCGACAGAACCCTGTCCCGGCTTCTAGCGAAAGGTCCGATATTGATTCAGACCTCGATCTGGACCGTTCTCGATGTGTATGCGCCGGAGCGAGCGCTCCTGATCGAAACGCTGAGCGACCTCGGCGGCAGCCAGTGGGCGCTGCCAGCCGAATGCCCGGCCCACGACGTCAAGGGCATCGCTTCTGTCATCGAGGTGTTCGACACGTTCAATGGCCGATTCGGTGAGGTCGCGCTCGATGACAACGCCGAGGCAGCCGACATCTTCACTCGTGGACTCACAGCTGATGAGATCCACACTCTTGTCACCGGCCCGACCGGCGCCGTCAGTCAACTTCGTCTCGTCGCCGGGCGCCCGTGATATGGCGCATCGGCGACTGCTCGATCATGATCGGCGAACACGCACACCCCGGTTTCAAGAGAGTCGACGACGCCTCCTATGGGTTCCGAGCCGTGATCAATGCGGCGGCCTTATCAGCGAGTGCGGAGAGGCAGCCTGACATCGCACGACGCAGTTATCGGGCACCGACAGGCCGGTAGCTCCCCGGTTCCGGCCTGACCGCCGTCAGCAAGGACTGGCGGTCCCGCCGCAGCGTCGGATGTGGCTCATAGACCAACCCAGACCGAGGCAATCACCGACTCGCTCGAGATCGGCTGATCTGGGTGAGGGGATTCGTGCGGGCCGTTCGTTGGACGTGTTGGAGAGCAGCACGGACCGAATGCGGACGTGGACCACGAAGGAGATACAGACAATGACCATCACCCGATCGAGGAATGAACTGATCACCCGGCGCAAGCCGGTAGCGGTAGCAATGCTCGCGGCAGTTGCGATGCTGATGGGGCTTGCCGCTCCCGCCGGCGCCGAACCGAAGGGCCACATCGAGGCAGAGCTCGGTGTCGGCTACTTCTACGGAACTTTCGATCAAAGCCCGAACATACAACTTGTCGTCGGGGGCACCGCCGAAGAGTTCTGTGACGACAATCCCGACGACCCG
>CAMYLA010000226.1 GCA_947259095.1 uncultured Acidimicrobiaceae bacterium
AGAACCGCAACATCATGATGAGCAGGTAGGGGAGGCAAGATCTCACACTGCGGAGCTGCTGCTCAGATGTTGGTACGTCAGGCGATTCGCCGGCGAAGCCCGGCCAGCTCGGTTTCGATCCGGCTGCGGGTCTGCTGGTCGCGCTTGACGAGGTCATCGGCCTTGGTGAGGACCAGCTTGTGCGGGCTGCCCTCCCGGCGGGTCCGGTGGGTGACGGGTAGCTCGGCCCCATCGATCTGCTGGTGGATGTGTTGACGGCGAGGTTTGGCCAGTGGCCACACACGCTGTCGTTGATCGGCGTCGTCGAGAAAGGCGTGCAGCACCTGGCAGTCGTCGCAGTCGCAGGCCGGGTCGGGCCGATCGATCGACCAGTCATCGACGGTCCGGGACGGTTGGGCCAGCAGGACCTCCAGCCGATCGATGCAGTACCGGCCAACACTCTCCAGTCCGTTGGCCTCGGTCGGCGTTTCGCCGTCACCCAGCACCGCCGCCACCAGGGCCGGCAGGGTTGGCGGGTCGGCCTCGGCCCCGGAACCGGCATGGCACAGCCGGTTGGTGAGCGAGCGGCGGACGGCGGCGGCGTCAGCCACCGCGGTCGCCTCCAACACCGCCTCCTGTCGGAGCGATGGCGGTGCGATGGTCACCGCCCAATCGATCGAATAGGTCAGCCAGGCCGCGGCGGCCTCCACCAGTGAGCGGTTGATGGGAGCGGCGGCCCGGCCTCCGGTGGCCGACACCGCAGCGCACAGGGTGGGAAGCGACCCGACCCAGTCACCCACCGTGGCGTTGCCATGGCCGAATCGGCGCCCCGCGGCGAACGAGAAGCCTCCGGTTGTGGGCGCCGACGCAGCCGCCCACCCGGTGAGCCAGGAATCGGCCCAGTCGATGCCATAGTGATCGATGAGCTCGACCAGGGCGGTGGCGTCGGTCGACCGCAGATCGGTAGGGGCGAACGGCTCGACCAGCATCGAGGCCAGGTCGGTGTCGTCGACCAGCCGGGCCGCCAGCAGGGCCCCACCGGCCATCACCGGTCGCAGATCGGACGTGATGATCGATGACCAGAACGGGGCCAACTGGGCCGCCTTGGCCCGGGCTGTCGACGCATCGCCCGGCGTGTCGGCCGCGTCGGTGATCAGCTCGAGCAGGCCCGCCACCGGATTGGCGCGGGCCCGGATCACGTAGGCCCGGCTCGTGGGCCACACCACCACCGCACCCCGGTGATACCACCGATCCATGGTGTTGCCGTAGTTGCCCATGTCGTATCACTTAGTGGCTTGGATGTTCAGGATTCAGTCAGATTTCCGCGACGTTTGGCCGGAGGCCAAACTCGGGTCGGCGAGCACCGCCTCGCCGTACTCGAGCTCGAGCGACGGGGTCGATTCGCATCGTTCGCTGTCGTCGACCTCGGCCTCGATGGCCTCGCCGCCATCGCCCGCCGCCTGCGCCGGGCTGGTGAGCATGACCGAGTCCTCGATCAGGTCAAGTAGCTCGTAGCCGTCGACGCTGGTCGCCCCGCTCGGCGGTTCGTAGCGGCCCCGAGGGCCCCGATAGCGCCAGTCGTCCTCGTCGGCCTGCCAGATCTCGTGGACCTCGGCCAGCGCCAGCGCCACCTCGCAGTCGGCATGCTCGGCTGCCGCCCGCAGCGTCGCCGCTCGATGGGCGTCAACCCCCTTGAGTGTGTTCCAGCTCATTGCTCGCTCGGTGTACTGGTGATCGAGAAGGTACACGAGCCGGTCCGGAGGCTGTGCCGGGCTTCGGTCGCGCCGCCACGACGGAACCTCCGCCGGTTGCGAGAAATGGGTGTCGAGCAGGCCGGCCAACTCGTCGATGGTGGCACCATCAAGATCGACCTCGGCTGCCGGGGCCGTGGTCGAACCCCGGGCCAACAGGTTGTAGGTCAGCACGACCCGGTAGCCGGCGGTGACCGGGCGGATCTCGTGCAGCGTGTCGGAGTAGAAGGCGACGAAGGTGAGGGCGGTGCGGGATGGTCGATGGGTGGCGGCCTGGTCACCCAACCCGACCACGAGGTCGCCACCGGAGGCGTTCGACGGCAGCATCACGACCAGTGAGGCGATCATGTCGTCGGATTTCTCCGAGTCCTGATGGGGGGCGAAGAACTGGCCCGGCTC
>CAMYLA010000227.1 GCA_947259095.1 uncultured Acidimicrobiaceae bacterium
GGCGGTGTTCAGCCCAGTTTCGACCGGCAGTAGGCCAGCATGCGGTCCACGGTCTGGAAGTTGTCGAGGGTCACGTCGGTCGGTTCCACCGAGAACCCGGCTTCGTCCTCCAACCACTGGGTGATGCCGATGACCCCCAGCGAGTCGACGGCGCCCGTCAGCAGCAGATCGGTGTCGGAGTCGAGGTCGTCATCGATCAGTGAGACCTCGGTGTTGATGTACTTGAGCAGCCGAATCTCGAACTCGGCGTCGAGTGCTGCTTTGGCGGTTCCGTGGTCGGCCATTGTCATCCCACCATGGTCGTGTGTTCGTCGACCCGGCCCAGACCGGCGTCGGCGTCGATGACGTCATAGGTCGGCACCAGCCGGTGGTTGTTTCGCTCCACCAGGAAGGTGGCGGCGGCCAAGGTGGTGAAACCGGCGATGTAGAAGACGACACGGGGGAAGGTGAAGACGGGGTCCACGATGGCGTTGATTCCGAGATCGGTCTCGGCCATGCGTTCCACCATCCACACCAATGCCACAACCGACATGATGACCGAGGCGCCTACGAAGAGCGGGCGGTAGAAGCGGGTCCGGCGCAACATGAACAGGGCGGGGAACAGCAGCAGCACAACGAGAGCCTGGCCCAGCTCGATGCCGACGTTGCGACCGAGCAGCGACACCAGCTGGGTGTTGCGGGAGACGTCGAGCCCCTCGACGAGGGAGGCGAAGCCCATGCCGTGGAACAGCCCGAACGAGAACGACAGCAGCCACTCCCGGTTGGGAAAGAGGGGTCGGATGTTGTGGAGGGCGGCGGCGGCGATGGACAGGGCGATGATGAACTCCACCAGTTTCGACGGTGGCAGCGGCAGTAGGTCGAGTCCGGCCAGGGTGAAGGTGATGGAGTGGGCGATGGTGAACATGGTGACGATCTTCAGCACCCGCCACAGCGAGGCCACGAAACCGGTGGTGGGATGCCACCGGGTGGTGAACACCAGCACCGACGGCAGCAGTAGCACCAGCACGAACAGGATGTGGTCGGGGCCGGTGCGTATGTGGTTCACGCCCAGTTCGATGCTGGAGCGGAAGTTCTTCCACCAGCTGGGTTGACCGAGATCGACCTCCTGGCTCCGGCTGTCGGCGCCGAAGGTGGTCAGCGACTCCCAGCCGTTGTCGACGACGCCGGTCTCCCAGTCGTTGGCGATCAACAGCAGGGAGTCCCGACCCGGGATCTCGTCGACGAAGGGATCGAAACTCACATTGAATTGGCGAGGCACATCGCCCCCGACGGCCACATCGAAGGGGATGACGATGTAGTTGTCGTTCTCCTCGGTCTCCTCGGAGAAGAACAGGCTGACGTCGCCGAAGGTGATGGGCCAGGCCTGATCGCCGAATGTCGTCCTGGGACTGCTCCAGCGTCGGCCACCATTGGCCCTCCTCGATGCCGTCGATATCCAGGGCGACGAGCAGGTCGGCCATGGGGGCTTCGATGCGTCCGGCGAGCGAGGACTGGGCCACGTCGAGGTAGACGTAGGTCTGATTGCCGGTGTGGGCCGACGCCGCCCCGGCCAAGGTCATCACCAGCACCAGGGCGGCCATCGACACCGCCACCAGCCGCCGGGACAACCGAAGGATCGAACCGCCCGAGCCGAGCCTGTCGGCTCGATGTGCGTCGGTCGTCATGTCATGCCTCTCCTTACCCGTCAATCCGCCCATCGTGCGGCCCACCTCCATGATTCCCGCCCTCGTCATGTACTCCGCCTTTCGGTCCCCGAACCGGGTTCGACGACCGATGAATGTGGTCGACGAGGCGGGGGTGCATCCATCGGTATCCCGTAGACGATAGGACAGAGGCGTCGGTAATCGGTCACGAAAACCCCGAAAACCGGGGCAAAGCCCATACCGATGGGCAAAACGACAGGGGTCGACGTGCTCGTTGAGGCAAGCCCGGTTATGGGGCTTGGTCCAGACTACTTCCCGGTCGATTGGCTTCTTTACCCGTTGACAACACTGTCGATGGACCAGTCGCTATGGACGTGCAGTGACCTATCCTGGCAGAGGAATGGGACTGAGGGAACAGCAAACACAGCAGATGGAACCTCCACAGACGGTCCCCGTTCGGCTCACACCGAGTCGTCGGCTCTCACCCATGCAACGATCCCTGTGGACGTCGCAGCGCCTGAGCCCGGATCAGCC
>CAMYLA010000228.1 GCA_947259095.1 uncultured Acidimicrobiaceae bacterium
CTCCATGTTGTGGTGCTCGGCCACCCAGATCCGCAGGTACCCGTGGGCCTCGGCGTGCTTGGCCAGGGTGGTGGTGGCCGCCAATGCCTCGGCGCTGGTCTGGCCGTCCGCCACCATGGCCAGGTCGAGCACGGACAGAGGCAGATCGCTGACCTTGGTGCTGCTCATATGCACTCCCATCGTCCGACGAACCGGCCGGGCCAAGCCCGACCTCCACTGCCAGCCTACGGGCCCGCGGTCGGGCCGAGCGACCCCGGCCGGGCGGCAGGTGGCGCAATGACCCAACCGGCGGTTTGCCGCCGAACGGCGCAGCGGCCACGATTGGTCTGGCCCGAATCCGGGCCAGACACGCAGCCGCCGTCGGCCCCGCCGGGCGGTCCGTCACCAGGAGCAACAGCCGTGATCGAAAAGACGATGCCCATCCCCACCGGCGACGGCGCGATGTCGACCTTCATCGTGTATCCCGAACGAGGCGGCCCCCACCCGGTGGTGCTGTTCCTGATGGACGCCCCCGGCATGAGGGAGGAGCTGCGCAACATGTCCCGCAGGCTGGCCTCGGCCGGCTATTACGTGATGACCTCACAGCTCTACTACCGGGACGTCGAGGAATTCAACGTCTTCGAAACCGGCGACCGGGAGCGCATGACCGAACTGATGGGCCACCTCAGCAACGCCAAGGTGGTCGACGACTGCCGGGCCATGCTGGCCGTGGCGGCCGACGACCCGGCGGCCGACGCCGACCGGGTCGGCACCGTCGGCTACTGCATGAGTGGACCGTTCACCCTGGCGGTGGCGGCGGCCATTCCCGATCAAGTCAAGGCCGCGGCCTCGATCCACGGGGTCCGGTTGGCCACCGACGCCGACGACTCGCCCCACCGCCATTTGGGGTCGATCGCCGGCGAGGTCTACGTCGGCTGCGCCGAACACGACGAACACGCCCCGAACGACATGGTGGAGGAATTCGCCGCCGCCCTGGCCTCCTCCGGCATCGCCGGTGAGGTCGAGTGGTATCCCGGTACCGAGCACGGCTTCGCCTTCGCCGAGCGCCCCCAGTACAACCTTGCGGCGTCGGAACGGCACTGGGAGCGACTCCACGCCCTGTTCCAACGGACCCTGCAACACTGATCCGATCCTGGCCTGCGATCGCCGGCCCCGTAGACTCCGTCGATGACCAACGGTGGAGCAGCGGACCGAGCAGAGCCGGACCGAGCAGAGCCGGACCGAGCAGAGCCGGACCGAGCAGAGCCGGACCGAGCAGACAGACGACCCGACCTGGGCCGAGCTGGCGATACCGGGCGTGACCCTGCTCCTCGACGGCGCAGCCCCGGCGTCGGCGTCCGCCCCCTATATCAGGGTGTTCGACCGCCATCGGCCGGCCAACACCCCACCCGAGGTCCAGGTGGCGGCGGCAAAACAGGCGGTCAGCGTCCCCGACGTCGACCAGCGCCTGGTCATCCAACACGAGACCGGGGCCGGCTGGAACACCGGCCGGGCCGGCATGCGCTACCGCGACCTGCTCCCCGACCGCCACGGTGGCGCCTTCATCGCCTCCCACATCCACATCCCCGACGGTGGCCCCGTCCCCGACTACGTACATTTCCACGATGTGGCGTTCCAGATGATCTTCTGCCACCGGGGCTGGGTTCGGGTGGTGTATCAGGATCAGGGTCCACCGTTCGTGATGGAACCTGGCGACTGTGTGCTCCAACCGCCGGGTATCCGCCACCGGGTGCTGGAGGCCTCAGACGACCTCTACGTGGTGGAGATCAGCTGTCCGGCAGCACATCGAACCAACCTCGACCACAACCTCGAGCTGCCAAACGCCGGGCTGGAGCCCAACCGGAAGTTCGGGGGCCAGCGGTTCGTCCGCCACGTCGCCGGCGCCGACCGGGGCCGGTCGGGGGCGGTCCACATCGACGACACCGGCATTTCGGCCGCCACCGGCGGTCTGGCCTCGGCCCGGGTGCTGACCGCCACGACCGGGGCCACCGATGGAGCCCGGCCGTTGGCCCACGATCGGGACCTGTTCCTGCTGTTTGTCCTCTCGGGGACGGCCAGG
>CAMYLA010000229.1 GCA_947259095.1 uncultured Acidimicrobiaceae bacterium
ACAGCGCTACGGCCCAGTCGTGGAAGCTATCTGTCCTTCTGTCCAGGGCGGTCCGTTGCGAGGAAGCTTTTACGGCAAGCCTGGGCCAACCTGCCTCCAGCGACCACCGCCGGCCCTCAGCGACGCAACCACGTTCAATGATGTCGGCCACGCACGCCCCTGCACGGGTCCGGCGGGCATGGTAAGGAAAAGGTCGAGAGTTCGATTCCCTCAGGAGGCTCGTTCGGGACCCGCCAGATTTGGCGGGTCTTGTTGTTCTCGGGCAGCGACCTGGTCGAGTCATGGGGGAAGCCTATGACCGCTGTTCGGCCCTTCCCCAACGAACGGAGGTCAGGGTCGCAGGCTGGCTTCCATGCGACTCGACGGAGTCTGTCAGCCGCGCCGAGTAGTATCGTCGCTATGGAACAGTCGGCGAATCAAACCGAGACAACTGAGCGTCGAGGTCTGACCCGAGTTTGAGGGGTGTGGGGCTTGTTTTGGGTGGGTGCAGGCCTGTGACCAGGCGATACGTGTTTTGAAGGGGTGGTTCGGACCCGTTTTGTAGTGGCAAAACAGTGCTTGCGTGCCGTGGCTGGCTGTTCCACAATGGTCGGCGTGTTCGTGAAACGCACCAAGGTGAGCAGTGGCAAGCGCACCTACGAGTATCTGTCGCTGGTCGAGTCCTATCGTGACGAGACGGGCCGGAACCGGCACCGAACCATCGCCCGGCTAGGAGAGGTCGGTGCCCTGGCCGCCAACGGTGACCTGGACCGCATCATCACCGCTCTGCAACGATTCGCCGCCACCGAAACCGCCACCGGGACGGGCACCGGCCCGGCGACCGTCGAAGCCGAAGCAGCCCCGGCATGGGGTGGCACCGCAGCAGTCGCAGCGGTGTGGGAACGCCTCGGTTTGGACACGTTCTTCGACCGGTGGGCCCACCAGCGCCGGTTGAGCTATGACCTTGGTGACGCGGTGTTGGCCATGGTCATCAACCGGCTGGTGGCCCCCGGGTCGAAACGGCGGGTCATCGACTGGCTGGATGCCGACCAAGCCATGCCCGACGGGTTCAGCGCGTGCTATGACCTCACCTCCACCTATTTCGAAGGCTCCACCAAGCCCACAGACCGGTTCCCGTCCCGGGCGTTCGGCTACTCCCGGGACAAACGATCCGATCGACCCCAGATCGTGATCGGCCTGCTGTGCACCGGTGACGGGCTCCCCATCGCTCATCGGGTCTGGCCCGGCAACACCGCCGATGGCGCGACCCTGGACACCGTGCTGGGAGACCTGCAACACCGGTTCGGGATCGGCCGGATCTGCGTAGTCGCCGACCGGGGCCTCATCTCGGCCGCCAACATCGACGCCCTCACCACTGCCGGGTTTGCTCACATCCTGGCCACTCGTCTGCACCGAGACCGGACCTGCGCCGACGCGCTCGAAGCCGCCCACCAACCCGACAAGGTGTGGCACACCGCTGATTGGCGGCGCTGGGTCTGTGACACCACCACCGGCGATGGGCACCGGGCCGTGGTCGTGCACTCAGCTGCTCGCCGTCGCCGTGACCAGGCCCGCACCGCCGAACTTGTCGCTCGCACCGAAACCGCGTTGCTAGGTCTCGAAGCCCGAGTCGACCGGGGAGACCTGGTCGATGCCGGTGAGATCGGCCGTGCCGCCCAACGCATCGTCGGCCCCTCCGGCGTGGCACGGCTGTTCGACTTGGACATCGGCCACGGCCAGTTCCGCTACCACTACAACGAACCGGCCATGGCCTACGAAGACACCCTCGCCGGGCACTACGTGTTGGTCACAAGCGTCGGCCACTCGGGTGTGTGCCATGTGGCATCAACTCACCAACATCGAAGCCCGGTTCCGGACCCTCAAAGACTTCCTCGCTCTCCGACCGGTCTTCCACTGGACCGAAACCAGGGTCCGAGGCCACGTCGCCCTGTGTGTGCTCGCCGCCGTCATCGAAGCCGTCATCAGCCAGAACCTCGCCACCGCCGGCATCGCCGACCCCGACAACACCGGCCAGACCCTCACCGCCGCCCGGGCACTGCGAGACCTGCAGCGGATCCGTAAGGTCACCCTCACCGCAGCAGAGCGCACCATCACGCTCACCACCCGCACCAGCGGTCACCAACAACAGATCCTGGCCGCCATCGGTGTCGACACCACCACCTGGCCCGCCACCGCCACCATCACCTAACCCCAGGGTCTGATCCGAGCCGCGTAGTCCAAAAACCCTCACCCGCGCCCCCGTGACCAGGAGTTTTACCAACAACCCCTCAAACTCGGGTCTGAAGTTCTACGGTCCCGATGATCAGCTCCCGCCTGGTGCGGTCGATGCCTTGAATGGTCGGACGCCGGAGGAACTGAAGGCTGCTGCTGATCGAGCAACTCATCGTTCGTGAGGCCGGTCCGGCT